>NZ_JBIVUQ010000001.1:0-251678 GCF_044757265.1 Streptomyces sp. NPDC091292
GTTGATAGGCCAGATCTGGAAGCCCTGTAAGGGGTGGAGGTGACTGGTACTAATAGGCCGAGGGCTTGTCCTCAGTTGCTCGCGTCCACTGTGTTGGTTCTGAAACCACGAACAACCGTTGTAGCCATGTGCCACGGCTCCGGTTGACTGTTTCATAGTGTTTCGGTGGTCATAGCGTGAGGGAAACGCCCGGTTACATTCCGAACCCGGAAGCTAAGCCTCACAGCGCCGATGGTACTGCAGGGGGGACCCTGTGGGAGAGTAGGACACCGCCGAACTATTTTTAGGGGAAAGCCCCCGCACCTCAGGTGCGGGGGCTTTTTCGTTTTACGGGCCTTCAGGCCTTCGGGCCTTTCCCGGCCGCCTTTTCAGAGGCGGCCGGCTGCTTTGAGGGATAGATAGGCGTCTGCCAGTGCTGGGGCCAGGTTCGAGGGAGTGGCGTCGACGACGGTGACGCCGTGGCGGGTCAGTTGTTCCGCGGTGCGACGGCGTTCCGACTGGGCCTGTGCCGCTGCGGCAGCCTCGTACACCGCGTCCGTGTTTCCCCGGGCGGACGCCATGGCTTCGATGTGAGGGTCCGCGACGGCCGCTACCAGGACGGTGTGTCGCTGTGTGAGGCGGCTCAGGACCGGGAGCAGGCCCTCCTCGATGGGGGCCGCGTCGAGGCTGGTCAGGAGGACGATCAGGGAGCGTCGGGCGGCGGTGCGGAGGGCTGTCGCTGTGAGTCCTCGGGCATCCGTCTCGATCAGTTCGGGTTCGAGCGGGGCCATCGCGTTGACCAGTGCCGGAAGGACCTCGCCCGCGGCGCGGCCCTGGACCAGGGCCCGTACCCGGCGGTCGTACGCCAGGAGGTCGACGCGGTCGCCCGCGCGGGATGCGAGGGCGGCGAGGAGCAGGGCCGCGTCCATGGAGGCGTCGAGACGGGGGGCGTCGCCGACGCGGCCGGCTGAGGTGCGGCCCGTGTCGAGGACGATCAGGATGCGGCGGTCGCGTTCCGGGCGCCAGGTGCGGACGGCGACCGTGGAGTGGCGGGCCGTGGCGCGCCAGTCGATGGAACGGGTGTCGTCGCCGGGGACGTACTCGCGGAGGCTGTCGAACTCGGTGCCCTCGCCGCGGGTCAGGACGCTGGTACGGCCGTCGAGTTCACGGAGACGGGCCAGCTTCGACGGGAGATGTTTACGGCTGTGGAACGGCGGAAGGACACGCACCGTCCACGGCACCTTATGGGTGCCCTGGCGGTTGAACAGGCCCAGAGGGCCGGATGAGCGGATCGTGACGCGGTCGGCCTGGCGGTCGCCGCGGCGGGTCGGGCGCAGGCGGGTCGTGACGCGACGGCGTTCGCCCGGCGGGACCCTCAGGGCGTGCCGGGACGCCTCGACCTCGGTGCCGGGCTGCCAGGTGCTCGGTGGCCATCCGTCGCGCAGCTGGGCGCGCAGCGGGCGGCGGGTGGGGTTGGTGACCGTCAGGGTGACCTCGGCGGGATCTCCGAGGCGTACCGAGGTGTCGCCGGTGCGGGTCAGGCCCAGGCGGCGTACGGGGGCGGCGAGTGCGAAGTCGCAGGCGCACGCCAGGGCCAGCGGGACATTGACGGCGAGGATGCCTGACCAACTGGGGTCCCAGAGGCCCACGGGGAGGGTGCCGATGGCCGCCACGAGGGCGGCGCGTCCGGTGAGTGCCATGGATCCTCGGCTCAGCGGGGTACGGGGACGTGGGCGAGGATCGCGTTGATGACGGAATCGGCCGTGACGCCCTCCATCTCCGCTTCGGGGCGGAGCTGGACGCGGTGGCGGAGTGTGGGCAGCGCGAGCGCTTTCACGTCGTCAGGGATGACGTAGTCGCGGCCTGTGAGCCATGCCCACGCGCGCGCGGTCGACAGCAGGGCCGTCGCGCCGCGCGGGGAGACGCCGAGTGTGAGGGACGGCGATTCGCGGGTGGCGCGGCAGATGTCGACGACGTAGCCGGTGATCTCGGGCGAGACGGACGTCTTGGCGACGGCCGCGCGGGCGGCCTCCAGGTCGCCGGGGCCCGCGACGGGGCGTATGCCGGCGGCGCGCAGGTCGCGTGGGTTGAAGCCGTCCGCGTGGCGCGTCAGGACGTTTATCTCATCCTGGCGGGTGGGCAGAGGGACCGTCAGTTTGAGGAGGAAACGGTCCAGTTGGGCTTCGGGGAGCGGGTAGGTGCCCTCGTACTCGACGGGGTTCTGTGTCGCGGCGACGAGGAACGGCTCGGGGAGCGGGCGGGGGGTGCCGTCGACCGTGACCTGTCGCTCCTCCATCGCTTCGAGGAGGGACGACTGGGTCTTCGGAGGGGTGCGGTTGATCTCGTCCGCGAGGAGGAGGTTGGTGAAGACCGGGCCGGGCTGGAAGGAGAACTCGGCCGTGCGGGTGTCGTAGACGAGGGAGCCCGTGATGTCGCTGGGCATCAGGTCGGGGGTGAACTGGACGCGCTTGGTGTCGAGTTCGAGGGACGCGGCGAGGGCGCGGACGAGCAGGGTCTTCGCGACGCCGGGGACGCCTTCGAGGAGGACGTGGCCTCGGCACAGGAGCGCGACGACGAGGCCCGTGACGGCGGGGTCCTGACCGACCACGGCCTTGGCGATCTCCGCGCGCAGAGCCTCCAAAGAGGCCCGTGAGCTGCGGGAATCCCCGGTGGTACCGGCATTGTCAGTGGTCGGGTCCATCATGAAGTGCGTACCTCTCTTTCGAGGGCGTCGAGTTGGTCGGCGAGGGCGATCAGGGCCGCGTCGTCGCCCGGCGGCGGCCCGAAGAGGAGCGGGTGCAGGTCGCCGCCCGGCGTGCGGAGCCGGGCGGTGAGTGCGGGGATCAGGGACTCGGGCGCGTGGGCCTGGGCGGGGGAGACACCGACGAGGGGGGCGAGCCGGGTGCGGGTCGCGGAGCGAAGAGCGGAGGCGGCGCGTTCGCGCGCGTTGGCCTTGCGGTAGAGGCGGGCGCGGCCTTCGACGGACTCGGAGGCGCGGATCGCGACGGGGAGACGTTCGGGCACCAGGGGGCCCAGTCGGCGTGCCCGCCAGAAGGCGGCGAGTACGCAGGCGAAGGCGAGTTGCAGGGTGCCCCAGAGCCAGCCGGACGGGATCAGGTCGAAGAAGCTGCGGTCGCCGCCGGCCGTGTCGTCGGAGAGCGAGGGGAGGTACCAGACCAGATGAGGGCGGGAGCCGAGGAGTTGCAGGGCGAGCGAGGCGTTGCCGTGCTGGTCGAGACGGTCGTTGTACAGCGAGTCGGGGGAGCCGAGGACGACGGTGTCGCCGTCGTGTCCGCCGGTGGCCGGGATCCGGACCAGCGTGGGCAGGTTGTCGCTCGGGTAGCAGGAGTTGGCGCCGGGCACGGTGGTGTCGTAGCGGTGGCCCCCGGTGTCCGCGTCGCCCGCGCGGCGCGCGTCGGGCAGGGCGCAGTCCGGGGTGAGCGTCGAGTCGTAGCTCGGGACGGGGTCCGCCGAGACGCCGGGGGCGAGTGTGCCGACGGAGAGCGCGCTGGGGGCGACCAGGACGGTCCGGCCGCCGGACCGTTCGGTCGCGGAGCGGAGCTTGGACTGCTGGTCGGCGGTGAGCAGGTCGGGCACGGCGACCAGGAGGGTGGTGTCGGCGCCAGCGGCCTGGGCGGCTTCGGCGCTGGTGGTCACCACGCGCGTGGACACGCCCCGGTCGGCGAGGAGTTCGCTGACGGCGCGGCTGCCGGACGGGTCGGCGGAGCGCGGGTCGAGGCGGCCGTGCTGCGCGCCGGAGCGGACCGTGGCGATGACGACGGCCGCGGCGAGGAGGATCACAGCGGCGAACAGCACTCCCCGCGCGCGTGTCCACACCTGGCGGGCGCCGGGGGATGCCGAGGTCGACGGGAGGGTGGCCTCGGCCGAGGGAAGGGTGGCCTCGGTCATTCGGCGGCCCCTCGGGTGAAGGCCGGGCCGGTGAGGACCGGTTTGGTGGCGTCCAGGTCGCGGTCCAGGTCGGAGAGGCGTGCGTATGCGTGGCTGTCGGCGGTGCGTCCGCCGTATGTGACGTCGTCGAAGTCGTGTGCCGCCGCGCGCAGGCGGTCCGCGTGGGACGGCAGGGGGCGGCCCGCTTCGGCGGCGGCCTCGTCGGCGGTGCGGCCGGGGCGCGGGTCGAGCAGGGCCCGTTCCTCCAGGGAGCGCACGACGGCGCGCATGCGTTCCTGGACGGCCTGGTTGAAGTGGCCCTGGGCGGCGTGCGCTTCGGCGGCGGCGCGGTGTTCGGCGGCGCTGCGCGGGCGGTCGTCGAAGAGGGGCGCGGACGACACGGGGGCGCGGCGCGGGGTGCCCAGGCGCCACCACAGCGCGAGGACGAGCGCCACGACCGCGAGCACGATGACGATCAGGCCGAGCGTGCCGCCCGGGGCCGCGCCGGACGCCGCGTTGAACAGGCGGTCGACCCAGTCCCAGAAGCGGTTCAGGGCGCGCTGGAGCAGGCTCGGGTCGTTCTCGTGGTACATCGGCTTGGACAGTTCGTCCTTGGCCGCCTCGCGCGCGGGGTCGCGCGGGATCGTCACCGGTGGCGCGTCGTCGCCGGTGCGGGCCCGCAGCAGTGCCGCCGTGACCGTTCCCCCCGTGATGCCCACCCCGTCAGCTCCCCGGAGTGGCGCCGGTCGCCTGGGAGCCGTAGCCGGGGAGGCCCGCCGCGCGCGCGAGTTCGAGGTCGAGGCCCTCGCGGCGGATCCGCTGGTCGATGTAGAGCAGCACCGAGACTCCGGAGCTGATCGGGAAGGTCAGCATCGAGGCGATGACCGAGCCGATGCCGCTGATGATGAGGAACGTCCAGCCGTAGGCGGCGGTGGTGCTTTCGAGGAAGCTGGTGAAGCCGTCGCCGCTCGCGATCCCCGCGATGAGGGTGAAGGGGATGACGATGATCGACGCCAGGACGTTCGCGATGATCCCCGCGAGGAGCTGGATGCCGAAGACGCGCCACCAGGAGCCGCGTACCAGCTTCGCGGAGCGGCCCATCGCCCTGCCGACGCCCTGCTTCTCCAGCATCAGCGCGGGCGAGGACAGCGAGAAGCGGACTGTCAGCCAGACCGCGACGACGAAACCCGCGATGCCACCGATCACGGCCAGGGCGACGCCGGCATCGGCGCTGCCGACGACGGCGATCAGGATGCCGGGCACCGTGCCGACGCCGATGGCGGCCACCGCGATCAGCGGCAGCAGCAGGGTCAGGCCGAGGAGTCCGAGGAGCTGCGGGCGGGCGCCGCGCCATGCCTCCTGGACGCTGATCTCCTTGCCGATGACCGCGCGGCTGATGACCGTCGTGAGCAGGGCCGTCGCGACGATCGTGCCGAGCAGGGTGACCAGCAGGACGAGGCCGGACGTCAGCAGGGCGGTGCCCAGGGCGCGGGTCAGCTCGTCGAGGGAGGCGCTCGGGTCGTCGAGGGCGCGGGTGCTTCTGTCGTCGAGGACGAGTCCCTGGAGCAGGACGACGGCGAGCTGGGTGACCACGGCGACGGTGAGCGAGATACCGAGGACGGTGCGCCAGTACGTACGCATCGTGGACACGGCGCCGTCGAGGATCTCGCCGACGCCGAGGGGGCGCAGCGGGATGACGCCGGGCTTGGCGGCGGGGGGTGGGCCCTGCCAGCCGCCCCAGCCGTAGCCGGGGCCTGTGGGGCCGGGGGCGCCCCAGCCGGGGCCTCCGGGGCCACCAGGGCCGCTCCAGCCGGGTCCGCCGGGGGCGCCCCAGCCGGGGCCACCGGGGCCACCGGGGCCGGTCGGGCCCTGGCCGCCCCAGCCCGGTCCTGCGGGGCCCTGGCCCCAGCCGGGGGCGCCGCCGGGGGCGCCCGGTGCCTGGCCGCCCCAGCCCGGCCCCGCGGGGGGCGGTGGCGGAGCCTGGCCCGGTACCTGACCAGGAATCTGTCCGGCTTCCTGGCCCGGACCGGCAGCTTGGCCCTGGCCCTGGCCCTGGCCCTGGCCCTGGCCCTGGCCTTGATCCTGACCCTGCGCTTGAGGGCCCGGTGCGGACCACTGGGCGGCCGGGGGCTGCTCCTTCGACCACTTCGAGTCGGGTCCGGTGGAATCCGTCGAGCCGTCCGAGGGCGTGTGGGGGCCGGGCGTACCAGGCTCCTGGCCGTCGGAGGGGGCGGATCCGGGCGAGGCCCAGCCCGGAGTGTCGTTCATCGTCGCTCCTTCGCGGTGCCGGTCCGCGGTCGCGGCGGCAGGTTGGCTGCCATCGTGCCACGCTGCGCGCGCGAGGGGACCGGGTGGACCGGGTGCACTGCGCGGACCCGGGTGCGGACCCGGCGTTCCGGGGGCCGGACCCCGTACTCTCCCGGTGCTCCCAGCGGATCCGCACCTTCTTTTGTCCCATGGGTACGGGGCAGACTGGGCGGATGGGTGATCAGTACGCGCGCTTGCGCGAGGACGCACGACCACCGGAGACTCCGGCGATCCGCTGGGACGACCCCCCCCGAAGGCCCCGTCGTGGTCCTTCTCGACCAGACCAGGCTCCCGGCCGAGGAAACCGAGCTGGTCTGTACGGACGCGCCGGCCCTCGTCCAGGCGATCCGCACCCTCGCCGTGCGGGGAGCGCCGCTGCTCGGGATCGCGGGTGCGTACGGGGTGGCGCTGGCGGCGGCGCGCGGATTCGACGTGGACGACGCGGCGAACGCCCTCGCGGACGCGCGGCCCACCGCGGTGAACCTCGGCCTCGGGGTGCGCAGGGCGCGCGCCGCGTACCGGGCCTGCGCCGAGGCGGGCGGCGACGCGGAGCAGGCGGCAGCGGCGGCCCTCGCGGCGGCGCGGGAGCTGCACGCGCAGGACGCGGAGGCCAGTACGCGGATGGCCCGGCACGGTCTCGCACTGCTCGACGAGTTGCTGCCCGGCGGGAATCACCGGATCCTGACACACTGCAACACCGGGGCACTGGTCTCGGGCGGTGAGGGCACGGCGTTCGCGGTGGCACTGGCCGCGCACCGGGAAGGGCGGCTGCGACGGCTGTGGGTGGACGAGACACGGCCCCTGCTCCAGGGCGCCCGGCTGACGGCGTGGGAAGCCGCCCGCAGAGGGATGGCGTACACGCTGCTGACGGACAATGCCGCAGGGTCCCTGTTCGCGGCGGGCGAGGTCGACGCGGTACTGATAGGCGCCGACCGGATCGCCGCCGACGGTTCGGTGGCGAACAAGGTGGGGAGCTATCCGCTCGCCGTCCTCGCCCGGTACCACCATGTGCCGTTCATCGTGGTGGCGCCGGTGACGACCGTCGATCCGGACACCCCGGACGGCGCGTCCATCGAGGTCGAACAGCGGCCCGGACACGAGGTGACGGAGGTCACGGCCCCGCGGATGGCGGGGGCCGGGACGGAAGCGGGGGGCGGGACCCCGGTGGCACCCCTGGGAACCCAGGCGTACAACCCGGCGTTCGATGTGACGCCACCCGAGCTGGTGACCGCCATCGTCACCGAAGAAGGCGCCGTATCGCCCGTGACAGCGGAGGCGCTGGGCGAGCTGTGTGCCAGGTCACGCCAGGTAACGATTAGCTAATGGGATGATGTCGTTTATGAAGGGACGAGTCCTTGTCGTCGACGACGACACGGCGCTGGCCGAGATGCTCGGCATTGTGCTGCGTGGTGAAGGTTTCGAGCCGTCGTTCGTCGCGGACGGCGACAAGGCGCTGGCCGCCTTTCGGGAGGCCAAGCCCGACCTGGTGCTGCTCGATCTGATGCTGCCGGGCCGCGACGGTATCGAGGTGTGCCGCCTGATCAGGGCGGAGTCCGGGGTGCCGATCGTGATGCTCACGGCCAAGAGCGACACCGTCGATGTCGTGGTGGGCCTGGAGTCCGGCGCCGACGACTACATCGTGAAGCCGTTCAAGCCGAAGGAGCTGGTGGCCCGGATCCGGGCCCGCCTGCGCCGCTCGGAGGAGCCCGCTCCGGAACAGCTCGCGATCGGTGATCTGGTGATCGACGTGGCCGGTCACTCCGTGAAGCGGGACGGGCAGTCGATCGCGCTCACCCCGCTGGAGTTCGACCTGCTGGTCGCGCTCGCCCGCAAGCCGTGGCAGGTCTTCACCCGCGAGGTCCTCCTCGAACAGGTCTGGGGCTACCGGCACGCGGCGGACACCCGCCTGGTCAATGTGCACGTACAGCGGCTGCGGTCCAAGGTCGAGAAGGACCCCGAGCGGCCCGAGATCGTGGTGACCGTGCGCGGCGTCGGCTACAAGGCCGGACCGAGCTGACATGCCCCGGGACGACAGTGCCGCGTCCGCCACGGCGACCGGGGTGCCGGGGCCGCGCGCGGGGCGGCCTGTCGGCCGGAGCACGGCACGCGCGCGGGTGGCGCGTTTCCTGGACGGCGGGCCGCTGCTCCAGGGCGGTGTGCAGGGCAGCAGTCCGCTGCTGCGGCTGTTCACCCGCTGGGTGCGGCGCCCGCTGCTGCCCGCCTTGCGACTGTGGCGCCGCAACATTCAGCTCAAGGTCGTCGCGACGACCCTGCTGATGTCGCTCGGCGTCGTCCTGCTGCTCGGCTTCGTCGTCATCGGCCAGGTCCGCAACGGCCTCCTCGACGCCAAGGTAAAGGCCTCGCAGAGCCAGGCGGTCGGCGGCTTCAAGGTCGCCGAATCGTCCGCCAAGGACGAGGGCCAGCGCGCCGGACAGGACGGCAACACCGCCGACGGGCGCATCGCGCAGAACTCGGCCGTGTGGCTGAACGACCTGGTGCAGTCGCTCTCCAGCGGCGGCCAGGGCGCGTTCAACGTGGTCACCCTCAGCTCCCCCGACGAAGGCGGCTCGGGCAGCGCGCGGGCCCCGCGCGGCTCCGGATACGTCGACGCGTCCGCGAGCGTCCCCGCGCCACTGCGCAGCCGCGTCGACCAGAACACCGGCCCGTCCCAGAGCTACACCCGCATCGTCTACAGCGACGGCCGCCCCTCCCAGCCCGGCCTGGTCATCGGCCGACAGCTCACCAGCCCGACGAGCGACCGCTACGAGCTGTACTACCTCTTCCCGCTCACCCAGGAGGAGAAGTCCCTCAGCCTCGTCAAGGGCACCCTGGCGACCGCGGGGCTCTTCGTCGTCGTCCTGCTCGGCGCCATCGCCTGGCTCGTCGTACGCCAGGTCGTCACCCCCGTACGCATGGCCGCCGGCATCGCCGAGCGGCTGTCCGCCGGGCGGCTCCAGGAGCGGATGAAGGTCACCGGCGAGGACGACATCGCGCGCCTGGGCGAGGCGTTCAACAAGATGGCGCAGAACCTCCAGCTCAAGATCCAGCAGCTCGAAGAGCTGTCGCGCATGCAGCGCCGCTTCGTGTCGGACGTCTCGCACGAACTGCGGACACCGCTGACGACCGTACGGATGGCCGCCGACGTCATCCATGAGGCGCGCGTCGACTTCGATCCGGTGACGGCGCGCTCGGCGGAACTGCTCGCCGACCAGCTCGACCGCTTCGAGTCACTGCTCGCCGACCTGCTGGAGATCAGCCGCTTCGACGCCGGCGCGGCGGCCCTGGAGGCCGAGGCGATAGACCTCCGCGAAGTCGTCCGCAGGGTCGTCGGCGGCGCCGAACCGCTCGCCGAGCGCAAAGGCACCCACATACGGATCGTCGGCAACCAGCAGCCCGTCGTCGCCGAAGCCGACGCACGCCGCGTGGAGCGCGTGCTGCGCAACCTCGTCGTCAACGCCGTCGAACACGGCGAGGGCAAGGACGTCATCGTCCGGCTCGCGTCGGCGGGCGGCGCCGTCGCCGTGGCCGTACGGGACTACGGCGTCGGCCTGAAACCCGGCGAGGCCACCCGCGTCTTCAGCCGCTTCTGGCGCGCCGACCCGGCCCGCGCCCGTACCACCGGCGGCACCGGCCTCGGCCTGTCCATCGCATTGGAGGACGCGCGGCTGCACGGCGGCTGGCTCCAGGCATGGGGCGAACCGGGCGGCGGCTCACAGTTCCGGCTCACCCTGCCCCGCACGGCCGACGAGCCGCTGCGCGGCTCACCGATACCCCTGGAACCGGAGGACTCGCGACGCCACCGCGGCCTCAGCGACGCCGGGCTTCCGCTCGGCGGCGGCGGCAAACTGGCGACCGTACCGGCACAGGCACCGGCGGCCGGGGCGCGCGGGGACCTGGTGCCGCCGATACCGGCGCGCACGCCGGTCGCACCCCGGCTGACGGCCGCCGGATCCGCCCCGACCGTGGACCCGACGGCGCTGCCGAGCAGCGGGTCGCGGGTCGTGGCCAGGCCGGGCACCGACGCACAGGCGCAGACGCAGGGCGTGGGGGCGCGCGGGGGGAGCGCCGGTACGGCGGTGGGGGCGGGCATGAGTACGGGTACGGGTGCGGGGGCGCCTGGTGGCGGACCGGTGGATCAGGGCGTGGGCGCGGACGAGCGGGCGGGCGTACGTGAGGACGAGCGCCGGAACGGGCCGGAGCACGGGCGGGAGAGCGGGCGGGACCCTGAGTACGGGAAACGGCCGAGCACGGCGGGGAGCGCGGGGAGCGTGGGGAGCGACAGTGGGAGCGGGCGAGGGGACGGATCGCGTGGGCGCTGACAACGGCCGCCGTACGCGGACGGTGCGCGGCGGAGTGGTGCTCGGCTGCTGCGCGGTGCTGCTCGCCGGGTGCGCGGGCATGCCCGACAACGGCGACGTACGCGGTGTGGACGCATCCCAGCTACCCGACTCACAGGTACGTGTGTTCGCCATGCCGCCGCGTGAGAACGCCGACCCCGCGGAGATCGTCCAGGGCTTCCTCGAAGCGCTGACCAGCGACGACCCGCAGTTCGACATGGCCCGCAAATACCTGACCGACGACGCCGCGAAGAAATGGCGCCCGGAGTCGACCACCACGGTCCTCACCGACGGCCCCAACGCGACCTCGGAACGGCCGGGCGACGACAGCGACGGCGGCCGGGTCTACACCCTCGGCGGAAGCCGCGTCGCCACCGTGGACGACCGCCACGCCTACGAACCCGCCCAGGGCACCTACAACGAAGCCGTCCACCTCACCCGCGACACCGGCCCCGGCAAGGAATGGCGCATCGACCAGCCGCCCGCCGGAGTCGTCCTCGGCGAGTCGGACTTCCACCGCATCTACGAGCCCGTCAACAAGTACTACTTCGCCGTCGGCACCTCCACCGGCGGCGAAGGCCAGGAAGGGCTCGTCGCCGACCCCGTGTACGTCCGCCAGCGCATCGATCCGATCACCCAGTCGGTGAAACTGCTCCTGGCCGGCCCGACCCGGTGGCTCGACCCGGTCGTCCGTTCCAGCTTCCCGTCCCGTACGCAGCTCAAGGCGGGCACCACCACGCTCACCCCCGACAGTCACAACGTGCTGAAGGTGCCGTTGAATTCGGCGGCCGACCGGGTCGGGCAGGCGCAGTGCACCAAAATGGCCGCGCAGGTGATCTTCACCTTGCAGGACTGGCCGTCCAACGGCGTCGACCAGGTGGAGCTGCAGCGGTCCGACGGATCCCAACTGTGCGTACTCAGCGACCAGTCCGCCGAGGCCATCGCACCGCAACGGTCCGTGGGGCGCCCCGACTCCCAGTACTTCCTGGACGCCAAACAGCGCCTGGTGCGCCTGCCGGGCAAGGGCACGGGCGTCGAACCGGAGCCCGTTCCCGGACCGCTCGGCGCCGGTACGCAGACGCTCGGTACCGCCGCCGTGTCCCGGGACGAGGGACGCGCCGCGGGCGTGTCGAGTGACCGGAAGTCGCTGTTCGTCAGCGCGCTCATCGCCGGTGCCTCGCTCGGCGACCCGGTGCTGGGCAGCAAGGCGACGCTGGAGAAGGACCGGCTGAGCACGCCCAGTTGGGACGGTCAGGGCGACCTGTGGGTGGCCGACCGCAACCCGAAGGACCCGCGCCTGCTGCTGCTCCTCCAGGGCGCGGGCGAACCCGTCGAGGTCAAGACGCCCGGTCTGGAAGGCAACCGCATCGAGGCGGTACGGGTCGCGGCCGACGGCGTACGGATCGCGCTGCTCGTCGAGGAGGACGGAAAGCGGACCCTCCGCGTCGGCCGGGTCGAACGTACCGGCGAACAGGGCAAGCCGACGGACGTCGCCGTCGTCGAAGCGCGTGCCGCCGCCCCGCAGATGGAGGAGGTCACCGCCATGTCCTGGGCAGGCGGCAGCCGCCTCGTCGTGGTCGGCCGCGAGGCCGGCGGGGTGCAGCAGATCCGGTATGTGCAGTGCGACGGCTCGGTACCCACGACGCCTGTCCTGCCGGGGCTGACCGGCGTACGGGAGATAGCGGCATCCGACGACGACCGGCTTCCGGTGGTCGCGCACTCGGACGACGGCATCGTGCGGCTGCCGCCCGGCGAGCCGTGGCAGACGGTGCTTCCGAAGGGGACGGCGCCGGTCTATCCCGGTTAGGCGGCGGTGCGATCCCCCGAAAGGGGCACCCCCCGCGGCACCCCGTGCCCGTTGTCCACAGCCCTTGTCCACAGGGGTGGCCGAATCCCGTCCACATGGGCACAGTGGTGAGTATGCGCAGGTGGTGGCAGGACCTCGCCGATCTGGTGTTGCCGGCCGAGTGCGGCGGTTGCGGAGCACCCCGGGCGATGCTCTGCGCCGAGTGCCGGGCCGCGCTGACCGGCGCCGGGCCGCGCCGGGTGCGGCCGGCGCCCACGCCACGGGGGCTGCCGGTGGTGTGCGCGGCGGTGCCGTACCAGGACGCGGTACGGGCGCTGCTGCTCGCGCACAAGGAGCGCGGCGCGCTCGGACTGGCGGGACCGCTGGGCGAGAGCTTGGCGGGGGCGGTGCGGGGAGTGGTGGGTGGGGGAGGGGGTGGGGGTGGGGCCCCCGATGCCCCCCACGCCCACGGCCTCGCCCCCCGGATCTTCGCCCCGCTCATCCTCGTCCCCCTCCCCTCGGCACCGCGTGCCACTCGGGCGCGTGGGCACGACCCCATGCGGCGGATCGCGCTCGCTGCCGCGCGTGTGCTGCGGGGTGCCGGGCATTCGGTGAGGGTGATCCCGTTGCTGCGCCAGCGGCGGCCCGTTGCCGACCAGGCCGGGCTCAACTCCCGGGAGCGCCGCGTGAACATGGCGGGCGCGTTGCACGTACCGACGGGAGGGGCACGGTTGTTGGCCGCCGGAACGCTGGGCGGCGAAGGCCGGGGGAGTGGTAGGGACGGAAGCCGGGGTCGTGGAACTCGTGGAGACCTCGGATCTCGTGGACAACCCGGAACTCCCCGAACTTCCGGAACTCACAGAGACCCGCTAACTCTCCGAAGTGGTCTCCGTGTACCCGGTCATGTCGTGCTCGTGGACGATCTGATGACCACCGGGGCGTCATTGAGTGAGGGCGCCCGCGCATTACGTGCTGCGGGCACCGAAATGAGGATCAGTGCAGCCGTGATCGCAGCCTCTCCGGATTCCTTCGATATAAACCGGAACTGACTGAGAACTTGCATCGTTGCAGGTAGTGAGGGGTTTAATTCACCTGAACAGAGGTGAGGCAGTAGAGAGGGTGACGGCGTCAGGCCGGGCGAGATATGTTCGGTTGTGAGGAATGGCGGACGCCGACCCTCGTATATCGGGATGCCCTGTCCGCAGTGTTGACGGGATTTTCACGAACACCCGGGAAGGTGGGGTGGAGATCTTGTCCACGGGGGAGGAGGAGGTGAAAGTCACCGAGTCCGAGGCTCCGGGGTGACCGGGGTCTGGTGCGAAAGGGAGAAGCTCCGCCGGTCGAGCGGAGCTATCCGGGAACGGAGTTCTGCGTGGACATCGTCGTCAAGGGCCGCAAGACCGAGGTGCCCGAGCGGTTCCGCAAGCACGTGGCCGAGAAGCTGAAGCTGGAGAAGATCCAGAAGCTCGACGGCAAGGTGATCAGCCTCGACGTGGAGGTGTCCAAGGAGCCCAACCCGCGACAGGCCGACCGCTGTGACCGAGTGGAGATCACGCTCCGCTCCCGCGGTCCGGTGATCCGGGCGGAGGCCGCGGCCAGTGACCCGTATGCGGCGCTCGATCTGGCGACGGACAAACTTGAGGCAAGGCTGCGCAAGCAGCACGACAAGCGGCGCACCCGCCGCGGCACCCAGCGGATCTCCGCTGCCGAGGTCGCCGACCGGGTTCCGGACGCCGCGCGTCTCAACGGGGACGGCTCGATCGCCAAGGAGGACCAGTCCGACGGCGATGTACCGGTCCTGAGGATGGGCCCGCTGGAGGTCAAGGGCGAAGGCCCCCTTGTCGTACGCGAGAAGACCCATGTCGCGTCCCCCATGAGCCTCGACCAGGCGCTCTACGAGATGGAGCTGGTCGGGCACGACTTTTATCTCTTCGTCGACTCCGAGACGAAGGAACCCAGCGTGGTCTATCGCCGCCACGCCTATGACTACGGCGTCATCCACCTCACGACCGACCCCATGGTCGCTCAGGCGCCGCCGCCCGGCGCGGGCGGCGCACTCGGCGGCTGAGAGGCCCCGTTCGCACCATGAACCGGTGCCCCTGGAGCGCCTGTGCGCCCCCAGGGGCACCCGCGTGCGACCCCCCGGTGAACGTCACGGTGGTCGCGTCGACGTCCGGGCATGAAATCATGGCGGCCACGCCAACCGGGTTGCTGCCGCCCCGGGTTGGCGCGAGACGACCGGCGGCGCGGAAGAGGGGCCATGGCCTTCAGGGGGAGGAACGATGGCGGACAGCTTCGGACCGATGCGTGACGAGGACGCCGGCGACGGCGCTGTCGGCGTGGTCCCGTTGGGCGCCCCCCGCAAGGAACCCATCCGGGTCCTCGTGGTGGACGACCACGCGCTGTTCCGCCGCGGTCTGGAGATCGTCCTCGCCGCCGAGGAGGACATCCAGGTCGTCGGCGAGGCGGCCGACGGGGCGGAGGCCGTCGACAAGGCGGCCGATCTGCTGCCCGACATCGTGCTGATGGATGTCCGGATGCCCAAGCGCGGCGGTATCGAGGCGTGCACCTCCATCAAGGAGGTGGCCCCCAGCGCGAAGATCATCATGCTGACGATCAGCGACGAGGAAGCCGATCTCTACGACGCGATCAAGGCCGGTGCCACGGGCTATCTCCTCAAGGAGATCTCCACGGACGAGGTGGCCACCGCGATCCGTGCCGTCGCGGACGGGCAGTCGCAGATCAGTCCGTCGATGGCGTCGAAGCTGCTCACCGAGTTCAAGTCGATGATCCAGCGCACCGACGAGCGCAGGCTTGTGCCCGCGCCCCGGCTCACCGACCGGGAGCTGGAGGTGCTGAAGCTGGTCGCCACCGGGATGAACAACCGGGACATCGCGAAGGAACTCTTCATCAGCGAGAACACCGTGAAGAACCATGTCCGCAACATCCTGGAGAAGCTGCAACTGCACTCCAGGATGGAGGCCGTGGTCTACGCGATGCGGGAGAAGATCCTGGAGATCAGGTAGTCCCGTCCGGCCTTCCGGCCCTCCGGCGATCACCGTGACCGCCCCGTTCAGGCGAGCGCCGTGACCAGTTGGGCGGCCAGCTCCGGGTGGTCGACGCGCTCGACGCGTACGGCGTCGCAGCCCACCCATTCCGCGGCTTCCCGCAGCGCCTGCGCCATCGGGGCCACCGCCTTCGGCGAGTCCAGGGACACCTGTTTCGCCACGAGCGTCCGGCCGTCGCGCGCGGGGTCGACGCGGCCCAGGAGCCGACCGCCGGACAGCAGCGGCATCGCGTAGTACCCGTGTATCCGCTTCGGCCGGGGCACGTACGCCTCCAGGCGGTGGGTGAAGCCGAAGATCCGCTCGGTACGGGCCCGCTCCCAGATGAGGGAGTCGAACGGGGACAGCAGGGTCGTACGGTGCCGGCCGCGCGGGATGGTTTCCAGGGCCGCCGGATCTGCCCAGGCGGGCTTGTCCCAGCCCTCGACCCGGACCGGCACCAGGCCGGAGTCGGCGACGACCGCGTCGAACTGCTCGCCCTTCACCCGGTGGTAGTCGGCGATGTCCGCGCGCGTGCCGACGCCCAGGGACTGGCCCGCCAGCCGGATCAGGCGCCGCAGACATTCGGTGTCGCTCAGTTCGTCGTGGAGCAGGTCGTCCGGGATGGCGCGCTCCGCCAGGTCGTAGACCCGCTTCCAGCCCCGGCGCTCCGTGCAGACCACCTCGCCGTACATCAGCGCCCGCTCCACGGCGACCTTCGAGGCGGACCAGTCCCACCACTCGCCGCCGTTCTTGGCGCCGCCCAACTCCGTCGCCGTCAGGGGGCCTTCGGCGCGGAGTTGTTTGATCACCTGTTCGTAGGTGCCGTCGGGCAGGTCGTGGTTCCAGTGCGGACGCGCGCGGTAGGCGCGGCGGCGGAACGCGAAGTGCGGCCACTCCTCGACGGGGAGGATGCATGCGGCATGGGACCAGTACTCGAAGGCGTGCGGTGCGGCGCCCTCGGTGCCCGGGGTCCAGTACGCCTGGTCCACCGTGGTGCGGCCGACGGCGCCCAGGCGTGCGTACGGGATCAGTTCGTGGGAGCGGGCCAGGACCGAGATGGTGTCGAGCTGGACCGCGCCCAGGTGCCGCAGCACCCCGCGCACGCCGCCCCTGCGGTCGGGGGAGCCCAGGAATCCCTGGGCGCGCAGGGCGATGCGGCGGGCCTCATCGGCGGAGAGGTCGACGGCGGAGCGCGGCACGGTGGTCATGCCTCGAAACGATAGAGGGCGCCACTGACATCGCCGGTGCCGGTGCCGGTGCCCGCACGTGGGCCGGCATCCGTGGCCAGGCCCGTCCCCGTACCCAGCCCCGCCCCCGTACCCATGCCCGCTTTCGAGCCCGGTGCGGGCAGGTACGGCTCGTGGGACGGGAGGTCCAGGTCCGACGGGAGGAGGGAGCCCACCCAGCAGTCGCGCAGGGTGCCCTTGTTCGGCAGGCCCGCGCGCAGTACGCCCTCGACGGTGAAACCGGCCTTCTCGGCGACCGCGCGGGAGCCCGCGTTGCCGACCTCGGCCCGCCATTCCAGGCGTGTACAGGCCAGGTCGCGGAAGGCCCAGCGGGCCAGCTCCAGGACGAACTCGGTCGTGTAGCCCCGGCCGCGGTGTTCCTTGGCGGTCCAGTAGCCGACCTCCCAGGCGCCGGAGCGGGGGTGGTGGAGGCTGGCGGCGGCGAGGAGCGGGCCGCCCTCGCGTGGGCGCACCGAGAAGGTGTACTCGGTGTCGTTGCGCCAGCCGTCCGGGACCATCCGGCCGGTGAAGCCTTTGGCGTCCCCGCGCGCGTAGGGCGACGGGATCGTCGTCCAGCGCTGGATGTCGGGGTCCTGGCAGGCGGCGAGGACCTCGTCGGTGTCGCCCGGCGTGAAGGGGCGCAGCAGCAGGCGTTCGGTGCGCAGTGTGAGGGGCTCCATCGCCCGCATTCTGCTCGCGCGCGTAGGCGTACGCCATCGCATTACGGGTAAGCGCGCGTGAGCACACCGTCACATTTCGTGCAGGGGTGCGGCACCTTCCGCGCCTCCCGTCCGTTGTCCTGGTGGCTCTCGTGTGGCCGCACCTCCCGGTGCGGTGCGGTCCTCGCATACGATGGCCGTTGCTCAACGGAATCCGACCGTGCCAGGCCCGACCGGCAAGGAGATCAACCCCCGTGTCCGTCCTCCAGAAGATCATGCGTGCAGGCGAAGGCAAGATCCTGCGCAAGCTGCACCGCATCGCGGACCAGGTCAACTCCATCGAAGAGGACTTCGTGTCCCTCTCCGACGCCGAGCTGCGCGCCCTCACCGAGGAGTACAAGGAGCGGTTCGCGGAGGGTGAGAGCCTCGACGACCTGTTGCCCGAAGCGTTCGCGACCGTCCGTGAGGCCGCCAAGCGCGTCCTGGGACAGCGCCACTACGACGTCCAGATCATGGGTGGCGCCGCCCTCCACCTCGGCTATGTCGCCGAGATGAAGACGGGCGAGGGCAAGACCCTGGTGGGCACGCTGCCCACGTATCTGAACGCGCTGTCCGACAAGGGCGTCCACCTGATCACGGTGAACGACTATCTGGCCGAGCGTGACTCCGAGATGATGGGCCGGGTCCACAAGTTCCTCGGCCTGAGCGTGGGCTGCATCCTGGCGAACATGACGCCGGCGCAGCGCCGCGAGCAGTACCAGTGCGACATCACGTACGGCACGAACAACGAGTTCGGCTTCGACTACCTGCGCGACAACATGGCGTGGTCGCAGGACGAGCTGGTGCAGCGCGGCCACAACTTCGCGGTGGTCGACGAGGTGGACTCGATCCTCGTGGACGAGGCGCGTACGCCGCTGATCATCTCGGGCCCCGCCGACCAGGCGACGAAGTGGTACAGCGACTTCGCGAAGCTCGTCACCCGCCTGAAGAAGGGCGAGCCCGGTAATCCTCTGAAGGGCATCGAGGAGACCGGTGACTATGAGGTGGACGAGAAGAAGCGCACGGTCGCCATCCACGAGTCCGGTGTCAGCAAGGTCGAGGACTGGCTGGGCATCGACAATCTCTACGAGTCGGTGAACACCCCGCTCGTGGGCTATCTGAACAACGCCATCAAGGCGAAGGAACTGTTCAAGAAGGACAAGGACTACGTCGTCATCGACGGCGAGGTCATGATCGTCGACGAGCACACCGGCCGTATCCTCGCGGGCCGCCGCTACAACGAGGGCATGCACCAGGCGATCGAGGCGAAGGAAGGGGTGGACATCAAGGACGAGAACCAGACGCTCGCGACGATCACCCTGCAGAACTTCTTCCGTCTCTACGACAAGCTGTCCGGTATGACCGGTACGGCCATGACGGAGGCCGCCGAGTTCCATCAGATCTACAAGCTGGGCGTCGTGCCGATCCCGACGAACCGGCCCATGATCCGCATGGACCAGTCCGACCTGATCTACCGCACCGAGGTCGCCAAGTTCGCGGCCGTCGTGGACGACATCGCGGAGAAGCACGAGAAGGGGCAGCCGATCCTCGTCGGCACCACCTCGGTCGAGAAGTCCGAGTACCTCTCGCAGCAGCTCTCCAAGCGCGGTGTGCAGCACGAGGTGCTGAACGCCAAGCAGCACGACCGTGAGGCGACGATCGTCGCCCAGGCCGGCCGCAAGGGCGCCGTGACCGTCGCCACGAACATGGCCGGCCGTGGTACGGACATCAAGCTCGGCGGCAACCCGGACGACCTCGCCGAGGCGGAGCTGCGGCAGCGCGGCCTTGACCCCGTCGAGCACGTCGAGGAGTGGGCCGCGGCGCTGCCCGCCGCGCTGGAGCGTGCCGAGGCGGCCGTGAAGTCGGAGTTCGAGGAGGTCAAGGACCTCGGCGGGCTCTACGTGCTGGGCACGGAGCGGCATGAGTCGCGGCGTATCGACAACCAGTTGCGTGGTCGTTCCGGCCGTCAGGGCGACCCCGGCGAGTCCCGGTTCTATCTCTCGCTCGGTGACGACCTGATGCGGCTGTTCAAGGCGCAGATGGTCGAGCGTGTGATGTCGATGGCGAATGTCCCGGACGACGTCCCGATCGAGAACAAGATGGTCACGCGCGCGATCGCGTCGGCCCAGTCGCAGGTCGAGCAGCAGAACTTCGAGACCCGGAAGAACGTCCTCAAGTACGACGAGGTCCTCAACCGGCAGCGTGAGGTCATCTACGGCGAGCGGCGCCGTGTCCTGGAGGGCGAGGACCTGCACGAGCAGGTGCAGCACTTCATGGACGACACCATCGACGCGTACATCCAGGCGGAGACCTCCGAGGGGTTCGCGGAGGAGTGGGACCTCGATCGGCTGTGGGGCGCCTTCCGGCAGTTGTACCCGGTGAAGGTCACCATCGACGAGCTGGAGGAGGCCGCGGGCGACCGCGCGGGCCTCACAGCCGAGTTCATCTCGGAGTCCATCAAGGACGACATCCACGAGCAGTACGAGGCGCGGGAGAAGCAGCTCGGCTCGGAGATCATGCGGGAGCTGGAGCGCCGGGTCGTCCTGTCGGTCCTGGACCGCAAGTGGCGTGAGCACCTCTACGAGATGGACTACCTCCAGGAGGGCATCGGTCTGCGTGCCATGGCGCAGAAGGACCCCCTGGTCGAGTACCAGCGCGAGGGCTTCGACATGTTCACGGCCATGATGGACGGCATCAAGGAGGAGTCCGTCGGCTATCTGTTCAACCTGGAGGTCCAGGTCGAGCAGCAGGTCGAGGAGGTCCCGGTCGAGGACGCGGCGCCGACGTCCCTGCAGAAGGGCCCGCAGGACGCCGTTCCGGCGGGTGGCGGGCGTCCGGAGATCCGCGCCAAGGGGCTCGACGCGCCGCAGCGGCCGGACCGGCTGCACTTCTCGGCGCCGACGGTCGACGGCGAGGGCGGTGTCGTCGAGGGCGACTTCGACAACGGCGGCGAGGAGGTCCGCTCCGAGTCGGACGGCCTCACGCGCGCGGAGCGCCGCAAGCAGCAGAAGGGCGGGCGTCGCCGCCGCAAGTAGTGCCGCAGGCGTGCGGTACGCCGTGACAGGTACGAGGTGAAGGGCCGGACTCTCGGGGGGTCCGGCCCTTTGCCGTGCCCGGTCAGCCGGGTGCCCGGTGGTGCCGGGTCGGGGGCATCCGGGTGCCGCCGAGTTCGACGGCCGTGCAGCGCCAGCGCTGGTCGACGCCGCGTTCCAGGCGGAACGCCATCGCGCGGAGCTGTTCTCCCGCGGCGATCCGGGCGAACGCCTCGATGGCGTCGGGGCGGGGCACGAAGTAGCCGATGTCGCGGACGACCGGCGCGGGTCCGCGCGTACGCAGCGGGGTGTGTTCCGCGAGCCGTGCCAGCTCGTCGTAGGCGCTGCCGGCGGTGTGGCGCAGTATCCAGTGCACGGGCCGGCGCCCGCTGAGCACCGCGAGCAGGCGGTCGGCGAAGAGGTCGGTGGGGCGGGGTTCGTGGCGGTGGTGCGGAGGGGCTACTGCCGGTGCCGGTGCCGGTGCCGGTGCCGGTGTGGGGGTGCGGGGTGGGGTGGCGCCCGGACGGCGGCTGTCGCGACGGCCTGGGGGACGGCGGGGGCCACCGGCGGTCGGTGACGGGCGTGCCGGTGGTGATGGCCGTGTCGGCCGTGATGGTGGTGCCGGTGATGTGGGTGACTTCGGTGGTGTCGGGCGGTTTCGTGACATGACCTTGTGCATGGTGGCGCCCCCGATCCGGGCCCGATGGAAGATACCGGGCAGTAGCTTGTGATGTGGATCTTGCATGGGGTGCGGGGGTGCCGTGCAAGGGGGCGGGGTGGCGGAGGTGCGGGGAGCGGGATTCACCTATCAGGGGGTGCCGTGCGCGGCGGGATGTGCCTGTGGGGGCCGGGGTCCGGTGCGCCCGGGTGACGGTGCCGGGGTGGGGGAGGCGGCCCTGAAGGGGGACTCCCGGACGTATCCTGTGGGCACCTTCCCCAGGAGTGGACCTTCCCGACGGAGCACCCTCGGCCCACCCTCCCCGACCAGGAAAGCGGCCAGCCATGCGCGTCTACGTCCCCTTGACCCTCCCCGGTCTCGCAGAGGCGCACAAAGCGGGTGAACTGGGCCCCGGCCCCCTCACGGCGTACGCGGTGACGCCCGCCCTGCGGGAGTGGTACGTCTCGGACGACATCGAGGAGCTGGAGTACGCCGCTCTCAACCGGGCCGCCGTCGCCTCGCTGCGACTGCTCGCCGTCGACCCCGGTGCCGTACGCCGCCGTGTCGTCGTCGCCCTCGACGTGCCCGACAGCGCCGCCGTCGCCGACCCCGACCGCGGGCTCGACCCCGGTGCGCTCGGCGAGGTCCGGATCGCCGACGCCGTACCGCTCGCCAAGGCCGCCGCCGTGCACGTCGACGCCGACGGTGCCGAGCCCGATGTGTCCGCCGCGGCGAGCGCACTCGGGGCCGCCGACCAGGGCGACGACGACGCGCAGTTCACGGTGGACGGCGCCGAGGACCACGAGCTGCTCTGGTACGCGACCCAGGAGATCCCGCATCTGCTCGGGATCGGGGACTGACCTGCGGAAACAGTGTGCGGGCGGCCCGTTGTCAGTGGTGGCCGGTACCTTTGCGGGCATGGGGAAAAAGGCAGCGCACATCGTCTGGGACTGGAACGGAACGCTGTTCCACGACATCGACGCGGTCGTCGGCGCGACGAACGCCGCGTTCGCGGAGATCGGGCTCGCGGCGATCACGCTGGAGCAGTATCGCGAGCTGTACTGCGTGCCGATACCCCGGTTCTACGAGCGGGTGATGGGCCGGCTGCCGACCGACGCCGAGTGGCAGGCCATGGACGATGTGTTCCATCGGCACTACACGCGGGCGCGGGTGGGGTGCGGGCTGACGGACGGGGTCGAGTCGCTGCTCACGGGGTGGCAGGACGCCGGGCACAGTCAGTCGCTGCTGAGTATGTACGGGCATGAGGAACTGGTGCCGTTGGTGCGGGGGTTCGGGATCGAGCCGTGGTTTGTGCGGGTGGATGGGCGGACGGGGCCGTCCGGGGGGAGCAAGGTGGAGCACATGGTGCGGCATGTGGGGGCGTTGGGTGGGGTGGATGTTGAGCGGATTGTGGTGATCGGGGATGCGGTGGATGACGCCGTCGCCGCGGTGGGGGTGGGGGCGGGGGCCGTGCTCTATACCGGGGGGTCCCATAGTCGGGGGGCGCTTGAGGGGGTGGGGGTTCCGGTGGTGGACAGTTTGGCGGAGGCGGTGGCCCTGGCCGGTGAGCTGACCGGGTAGTTACTCGACGGTTTCCTTTGGGGTGCCGGTTGCATGGGGTTGTGCCCACCCGTTCCGCCGTGCGGAACGCCTGCCCACAACAGGTCGGGGGTGATGTGGCGCCGTGTGGGGCGTCTGCCCGCAACGGGGTCGGGGGTGATGTGGCGCCGTGTGGTTGGGTGGGTCAGGTGGCTGGGGCTGTGGTGCGGAGGATTTTCAGGAATTCCCTCATCCAGGCCGGGTGGTCGGGCCAGGCTCGGGAGGAGACCAGGACTCCGTCGACCACCGCTTCCGTGTCCTGGAACTCCGCGCCCGCCTGCTCCATGTCGGGTTCCAGGGCCGGGTAGGCCGTGACGCGGCGGCCCCGGAGCGTGTCGATCGCCGCCGTCAGCAGCGGTCCGTGGCAGATCTGGGCCACCGGCTTGTCCGCGTCGAAGAACGACTTGAGGATCTTGCGCAGCTCCGCGTCGCCCCGCAGATACTCCGGTGCCCGGCCGCCGGGGATGACCAGGGCGACGTACTGACCGGGGTCGACCTCCGAGAAGGCCAGGTCGGCGGGCCAGGTGTAACCCGGCTTCTCGGTGTAGGTGTCGAATCCCGGTTCGAAGTCGTGGACGACGAATCGCAGCGTTTTGCGGGAGGGGGCGGCGATGTCGACGTCGTAGCCCTCCTCACGCAGGCGCTGATACGGATAGAGGACTTCGAGTGACTCCGCCGCGTCGCCGGTCACGATGAGGATCTTCGCTGGCATGGCCTTCTTCTCCCGTCGCGTTCCCCGTATGTCCCCGATGTCTTCCCCTGTATGTCCCTGAGAAGCCCTTCTCTCCTGCCACCGTGCGCCCGCCGTCCGGAAATGCCAAGCCGGAGGCGAGCCGGAGCCGGGCCCGAGACAAGTCGGACACCCGTACCCCTCCCGGCGCCGACCGCCTCTGCCCGCACATCCCGCGCCCCCCAGATGCTGTGCAGAGTGTCAAAGTTTGACCGCTGGTTTTGTACACATACGGCTCATGACGGCTCCCGGGTGGGGAGCGATAGCCTTGACCCGTGATCAGCGCGATATCTCGCGGGGGCGTCGTTGCCCCTGCCCTGCGCCCGGTGCACATGGAGGACATCCGTGCACGGGCGGTCGTTGATCTTCTCAGCCGGGTCGAGTGGTCGAAAATGGCCGATTCCGCCCCGCGTATCTCTCATCCCGGCATAACGTCGACAGCGACCGGACACCCCGCGTCGTGGCGTTACGTCTCTTCACTTTCTTCTACGTCACGCAACGGCGCGCGACAGGAGCCAGAGGACAATGCAGACCAAGCTGGACGAAGCCAAGGCCGAGCTGCTCGCACGGGCCGCCCGGGTAGCTGAGAACAGCCCGGTCGGGGGGTATCTACCGACTGGGACGACGGACGAGGGCATGCCCGACCAGGACACCGTGCTCGCGTTCCTCCAGCGCTACTACCTGCACACCGCCCCCGAGGACCTCGCCGACCGTGACCCGGTCGACGTCTTCGGCGCCGCTTTCTCCCACTACCGGCTCGCAGAGAACCGCCCCCAGGGCACGGCGAACGTCCGGGTGCACACCCCGACCGTCGAGGAGAACGGCTGGACGTGCAGCCACTCCGTGGTCGAGGTGGTCACCGACGACATGCCGTTCCTGGTGGACTCCGTCACCAATGAGCTGTCCCGGCAGGGCCGCGGCATCCATGTGGTGATCCACCCGCAGGTCGTGGTCCGCCGCGACCTCACCGGCAAGCTCCTGGAGGTGCTGCCCGCCGGGCGGGCCGCCGCGCTGCGCAAGCAGGACCTGCCGCACGACGCCCTCGTCGAGTCGTGGATCCATGTGGAGATCGACCGCGAGACCGACCGCGCGGACCTCAAGCAGATCACCGCCGATCTGCTGCGGGTGCTGTCCGACGCCCGTGAGGCCGTCGAGGACTGGGAGAAGATGCGCGACGCGGCCCTGCGCATCGCCGATGAGCTGCCGACCGAGCCCACCGCCGACGACCTGCGCGACCAGGAGGTCGAGGAGGCCCGTGAGCTGCTGCGCTGGCTCGCCGCCGACCACTTCACCTTCCTCGGCTTCCGCGAGTACGACCTGCGTGACGACGACTCCCTCGCGCCCGTGCCCGGCACCGGGCTCGGCATCCTGCGCTCCGACCCGCAGCACGGCACCGACGACCACCACCCGGTGAGCCCGTCCTTCAGCCGGCTGCCCGCCGACGCCCGCGCCAAGGCCCGCGAGCACAAGCTGCTCGTCCTGACGAAGGCCAACAGCCGCGCCACCGTGCACCGGCCCTCGTACCTGGACTACGTCGGGGTGAAGAAGTTCGACGCCGACGGCAATGTCGTCGGTGAGCGGCGCTTCCTCGGCCTGTTCTCGTCGGCCGCGTACACCGAGTCGGTGCGGCGCGTGCCGGTCATCCGGCGGAAGGTCGAGGAGGTCCTCCAGGGCGCGGGCTTCTCGCCGAACAGCCACGACGGCCGCGACCTGCTCCAGATCCTGGAGACCTACCCGCGCGACGAGCTGTTCCAGACGCCCGCCGACGAGCTGCGGTCCATCGTCACCAGCGTCCTCTACCTCCAGGAGCGCCGCCGGCTGCGGCTGTACCTGCGCAAGGACGAGTACGGGCGCTACTACTCGGCGCTCGTCTATCTGCCGCGTGACCGGTACACGACCGGGGTGCGGCTGCGGATCATCGACATCCTCAAGGAGGAGCTGCACGGCACCAGCGTCGACTTCACGGCCTGGAACACCGAGTCGATCCTGTCCCGGCTGCACTTCGTCGTCCGGGTCGCGCCCGGCACCGAGCTGCCGCGCCTGAGCGATGCCGACAAGGACCGTATCGAGGCCCGGCTCGTGGACGCCGCGCGCTCCTGGGCCGACGGGTTCGCGGAGGCGCTGAACGCCGAGTGCGGCGAGGAGCGGGCCGCCGGACTGCTGCGCCGCTACGGGGGCGCGTTCCCCGAGGGCTACAAGGCGGACCACACCCCGCGCGCCGCCGTCGCCGACCTGGTCCACATGGAGGCGCTGACGCACTCCGAGAAGGACTTCGCGCTCAGCCTGTACGAGCCGGTGGGCAGCGCGCCCGACGAGCGCCGCTTCAAGATCTACCGCACGGGCGCGCAGGTCTCCCTGTCGGCGGTCCTTCCGGTACTCAACCGGCTCGGCGTCGAGGTCACCGACGAGCGGCCCTACGAGCTGCGCTGCTCGGACCGCACCACCGCGTGGATCTACGACTTCGGCCTGCGCATGCCCCGGTTCGGCAGCGGCAACGGCGACTATCTCGGCGACGACGGCCGTGAGCGGTTCCAGGAGGCGTTCGCCGCGACCTGGACGGGCGCCGCCGAGAACGACGGCTTCAACGCCCTCGTGCTGAGCGCCGGGCTCAACTGGCGCGAGGCGATGGTGCTGCGCGCCTACGCCAAGTACCTGCGGCAGGCCGGTTCGACATTCAGCCAGGACTACATGGAGGACACCCTCCGCAACAACGTCCACACCACCCGGCTGCTCGTCAACCTGTTCGAGGCGCGGATGGCGCCCGAGCGGCAGCGCGCCGGTACGGAGCTGATCGACGGGCTCCTTGAGGAGCTGGACGGCGCGCTCGACCAGGTCGCCTCGCTCGACGAGGACCGCATCCTGCGGTCGTTCCTCACCGTCATCAAGGCCACGCTGCGCACCAACTTCTTCCAGAGCGCCGACGCCCAGGGCGGCAAGCAGATCCCGGGCGGCAACCCGCACGCGTACGTGTCGATGAAGTTCGACCCGCAGGCCATCCCGGACCTGCCGGCGCCGAGGCCCGCGTACGAGATCTGGGTGTACTCGCCCCGGGTCGAGGGTGTGCATCTGCGGTTCGGGAAGGTCGCGCGCGGTGGGCTGCGCTGGTCGGACCGGCGGGAGGACTTCCGTACGGAGATCCTCGGCCTGGTCAAGGCGCAGATGGTCAAGAACACCGTCATCGTGCCGGTCGGTGCGAAGGGCGGCTTCGTCGCCAAGCAGCTCCCGGACCCGTCCGCCGACCGGGACGCGTGGCTCGCCGAGGGTGTCGCCTCGTACAAGACGTTCATCTCGGCGCTGCTCGACATCACCGACAACATGGTGGCCGGTGAGGTCGTGCCGCCCGACGACGTGGTCCGGCACGACGAGGACGACACCTATCTCGTGGTCGCCGCCGACAAGGGCACCGCGACGTTCTCGGACATCGCCAACGACGTGGCGCAGAGCTACCACTTCTGGCTCGGCGACGCCTTCGCGTCCGGCGGCAGCGCGGGCTACGACCACAAGGGCATGGGCATCACCGCGCGCGGCGCCTGGGAGTCCGTGAAGCGGCACTTCCGGGAGCTGGGGCACGACACGCAGACCGAGGACTTCACGGCGGTCGGCGTCGGCGACATGTCCGGTGACGTGTTCGGCAACGGCATGCTGCTGTCCGAGCACATCCGGCTGGTCGCGGCCTTCGACCACCGGCACATCTTCATCGACCCGCGCCCCGACGCGGCCGTCTCCTACGCCGAGCGGCGCCGCCTGTTCGAGCTGCCGCGCTCCTCGTGGGCGGACTACGACAAGTCGCTGATGTCGTCGGGCGGCGGGATCTTCCCGCGTACCGCCAAGGCGATCCAGCTCAATTCGCACATCCGTGAAGCCCTCGGCATCGAGTCCGGTACCGCCAAGATGACCCCGGCCGACCTGATGCGGGCGATCCTCCAGGCACCCGTCGACCTGCTGTGGAACGGCGGGATCGGCACCTATGTGAAGGCGTCAACGGAGTCGAACGCCGAGGTCGGCGACAAGGCCAACGACGCGATCCGTGTGGACGGCGCCGATCTGCGTGCCAAGGTCGTCGGCGAGGGCGGCAACCTGGGGCTGACCCAGCTCGGCCGGATCGAGTTCGCGACGAACGGCGGCCGGGTCAACACCGACGCCATCGACAACAGCGCGGGCGTGGACACCTCCGACCACGAGGTGAACATCAAGATCCTGCTCAACGCGGTCGTCGCGGACGGCGACATGACCGTCAAGCAGCGCAACGCGTTCCTCGCCGAGATGACCGACGAGGTCGGCCGTCTCGTCCTGCGCAACAACTACGCGCAGAACGTGGCCCTCGCCAACGGAATGGCCCAGTCGCCCTCGCTGCTCCACGCCCACCAGCGGTTCATGCGCCGCCTCGGCAAGGACGGCGCGCTCGACCGCGCCCTGGAGTTCCTGCCGACCGACCGGCAGATCCGGGAGCGGATGAGCGCGGGCCGCGGGCTGACCCAGCCCGAACTCGCCGTCCTGCTCGCCTACACCAAGATCACGGCCGCCGAGGAGCTGATCGGTACCGGGCTGCCCGACGACCCGTATCTGCGCCGGCTGCTGCACGCGTACTTCCCGCAGGCGCTGGTCGACCGGTTCCCCGAGCAGGTCGACGGGCACGCGCTGAACCGCGAGATCGTGACGACCGTCCTCGTCAACGACACCGTGAACACCGGCGGTTCGACGTTCCTGCACCGGCTGCGTGAGGAGTCCGGCGCGTCCCTGGAGGAGATCGTGCGGGCGCAGCTCGCCGCGCGGGAGATCTTCGGGCTCGGCGCGGTGTGGGACGCGGTCGAGGCCCTCGACAACGTGGTGGCGGCCGACGTCCAGACCCGGGTCCGGCTGCACTCGCGGCGCCTGGTCGAGCGCGGCACGCGCTGGCTGCTGAACAACCGGCCGCAGCCGCTGCAACTCGCCGAGACCATCGACTTCTTCCGCGAAGGTGTCGCCCAGGTCTGGTCCGAGCTGCCGAAGCTGCTGCGCGGCGCGGACGTCGAGTGGTACCAGCGGATCCACGACGAGTTGACGGGCGCCGGGGTGCCGGGCGAGCTGGCGACGCGGGTCGCCGGGTTCTCGTCGGCGTTCCCCGCGCTCGACATCGTGGCCATCGCGGACCGGATGGACAAGGACCCGATGGCGGTCGCCGAGGTGTACTACGACCTCGCGGACCGGCTGCGGATCACCCAGCTCATGGACCGGATCATCGAACTGCCGCGGGCCGACCGCTGGCAGTCGATGGCGCGGGCCTCGATCCGCGAGGACCTGTTCGCGGCGCACGCGGCGCTCACCGCGGACGTCCTCGCCGTCGGCAACGGCGCCTCGACGCCCGAGCAGCGGTTCAAGGCATGGGAGGAGAAGAACGCGCCGATCCTCAGCAGGGCCCGGACGACCCTGGAGGAGATCCAGAGTTCGGACGCGTTCGACCTGGCGAATCTGTCGGTCGCGATGCGGACCATGCGGACGCTGCTGCGGACGCACAGCTGATACGTGCGGCACGTCAGGCGGGGCGTCCGGCACCACACGGTGCGGGGCGCCCCGTCGGCGTTCAGGGAAAATTCCGGCATTCCGTCTAAAGTGGACCCGATTGTCAGACTTGAGGGGTGTCCACTTCGTGACCGTGAATGTGTCCCACAGCCCGCCGCGGCAACTGCCCGCGGCCGGGCCCGCGCTCGCCCGCCTGCGCCGTCTCGCGCTGGAAGTCGTCAAGTTCGGGATCGTCGGCGGCAGCGGGGTCGCGGTCAACTTCGTCGTCTTCAACCTGCTGCTGCACGGCCTGGCGTCCGGCCCGATGACCGCGACGGTCCTGGCGAGTTGCGTCGCCATGGCGAGCAACTACATCGGCTTCCGCTTCTTCGCCTACCGCGACCGTGCCTCGCGGACCCGGCAGCAGATCCTGCTGTTCTTCGTCTTCAGCGGCATCGGCGTCTTCATGGAGACCGTCCTCTTCTACGCTGCCTACCACGGCGCGGGTATGACGGGCCCGCTCGAATCCAACGCCGCCAAGGCGTTGTCCATCGGCCTCGCCTCCGCCTTCCGTTTCCTGGTGTACCGCACCTGGGTTTTCCAGCACGATGGGCGACTTGAACCGGAACGGGGCGGCGGAGTCCATGGAGCCAACGGCTGACCGGTCCGGCGCCGCATCGGCAGCCGTCGCCTGGACCGCCGTCGCCTGGACCGCCGCCGGGGCCCTGCTCCTGCTGCTCGCGCTCGTCATCGTGCGGTTGCCGTGGGCCGGCGACCTCGGCATGCACGCCGCGACGATCGAACGCCTCCGGCACAGCCTCACCGCCCCCGGCAACCCGCTGGTCGACGCGGACACGCCGAGCCCGTACTACTCGCCCTGGACCGTCCTGCTCGGCGCCTTCGCCAAGGTGACCGGGCTCGGGACCTTCACTGTCCTGCGGATCGCCGCCGCCGTCGGGCTGATCCTGCTCGTCACGGGGGTGTGGCGGTTCGTACGGACCCTGAGCGCGCACCGGGCCGCGCCCGCCGTCGCCGTGCTCTGCGTGCTGCTGCTCTGGGGGACCGAGCGGTTCGACTGGAGCGGCTTCCCCGGCCTCGGGTCGCTCGCGCTGACCGTCGCGTATCCCAGTACGTTCGCGCTGGGCCTCGCCTTCCATCTGTGGGCCGGGCTGCGCGGCGCGCTGCGGACCGCGGCCTCCTGGTGGGTCTTCCTCGGGCTGGGGCTGCTGTGGGCTGTGGTGCTGCTGAGCCACCAGTTCTCCGGTGTGGTCGCGACCATCGGGGTCCTCGCGATGCTCGCCGGCGCGCGGCCGTGGCCCGGCGAGGCCGTCTGGCTGCGGCTCGCGGCCGGGCTCGCGCTCGGCGTCGCGCTGCTCAACGAATGGCCGTACTACTTCTTCTTCAGGCTGCTGACTACAGGTGGGGGCCTCGACGCGATCCACCAGTCGCTGTACCGGCAACTACTGCCGCACGTCGGGCTCGCGCTGCTCGGGGTCGTCGCGCTCGCCCTGCGGTGGCGCCGGGACCGCCGGGATCCGCTGGTGATCTTCTTCGCGATCGGCGCGGTGGTGTTCGCGGCGGGTGGGGTGACCGGGCATTACGCGTGGGGGCGGGTGTTGCCCGCGGCGCTGATCCCGGCGCAGGTCGCGGCGGCGGTCGAGGTGTTCGAGGCGCGGGGTGTCGCCGTGCGGCGGGCTTTCGGCGGGGTGTTGTGCGGGGCACTGGCCGTGGGGATGTTTAGCCAGTCGGGGACGCTGGGGTATGTGGTGCCGTTGCGGGCGTTGCCCTCTGTTGTTGCGGAGAAGTACCGGGCGCCCTGGGTGGGGTATCGGTGGGTGGTGCCGTGGGTGCGGTACGGGGATGTGGTGATGGCTCAGACGTTTCCCGCGCGGCAGATTCCGGCGTACGGGGGGTACACCGTGGCGCCCGGGTATCCGGATGTGTTTCTTGCGGATGAGGGGGTGCGGGGGCGGGATCGTGATCTGTACTACTCGCCTTCGGCTTCGGATGCCGAGCGGGGGAGGGTGCTTCGGGAGTATGGGGTGCGGTGGGTGGTTGGGGGGCCTGTGTGGGGTGGGGTACGGGCTGTTGCTACGGGGCCTCAGGGGTTGGTGCTGTATGAGGTGGTACGGGGCTGAGGTTTCTGTTCACGGGGAGCCGTTGCATGGGGTTGTGCCCACCCGTTCCGCCGTGCGGAACGCCTGCCCACAACGGGTTTGGGGTGGATTGGGGTGCTAACGGGTTGGGGGTGGGATGGGGTGCCGTTGGGCTTTGTGTTGGTTATCGCAAGGCGCTTGCTATCAGGTCTGTCAGTTTTCGGGTTCTTGGGGTGCTCAGGCGGTGGGTTATTGGCTGGAGTAGGGACGGGAGGCCCGTTGGGGTCCAGTGGAGTTGTAGGCGGCCCGCTGCTCTGGCTTCCGGTTCCACTGTGATGCGGTGGTGGCCTGTTTTTGTCGTCAGACTCGGGAAGGTCAGGGGGGCCAGGAGGAGGCCCGTGTTGCGGAGGTGCTGTTCCTCCAGGATCAGGATTGGGTGGCGGGTGCCTTCAAAGCCCTGGAGGGGGAGTGGGGCCGCCGCCAGATCCAGGCGTACGCGGCCCTCGAAGACGCCGGGCCGTACCGGGTCCAGACGGAACGGGACCGTCAGCCGGCGCCGCCCCGGCGCCACCGCGATGCTCGCCACACGCGGCCCGACCGGCAGCCGCAGCCCCGGGTCGTACGTCCGGATCGTCAGGTCGACGCTCGCGCCGGGACCCCGTTCCACCGACAGGATCTCGTGCCGGAACAGCGCGCTCGGGAACGGGCGGCTGTCCACCCGCTGGTCCGTGAGGTCCAGCGCGGTGCGCCCGTCCTCCGTGTCGGGCACCCGGTCGCCCCAGTAGATCCGGCCGTCCGCGTCCGTGACGGTGGAGCGGGGTGCCACGCCCTGCCCGAGCCCGCGCGCCGCGAGCCGGACATCGGCGAAGCGCCGGTCCCGTACGAGCTGGATCACCACGCGTTCCGCGCGCGGCAGCCGGGCGTACGCGGCGGGGGAGAGGGTCGCCAGGTACGGGTCCATGATCTCGGCGAAGCCGGCAAGCCAGGCGTCGTCGCGGTACGGGAGGTCGCCCGCGTACATCCGGAAGTCGTGCTTGAGGAACTTGTAGTCCTTGTCCTCGCGGATCGACGCGTGGCCGCTGTCGGTGAGGAAGGCGTCGATGAGGCGCTGGACATGGACGCGGTCGCGGACGTTGGCGAGTTTGTGCCGCTGGTTCGATATGGAAGCGTCGGCCGTGGTGGCGTACGGCGCGATGTACCAGCGGTAGACCGGCTCCGGGATGATCGTGAAGGAGCGGGCCAGACAGTACGCCTGGGCCGAGAACAACTGGTCCTCGTAGTGGATGCCCTCGGGGAAGCGGAGGGCGTGCCGGTCGAGGAAGTCCTTGCGGTACATCTTGCTGGTCGACAAGTGCTCGAAGAGCAGCCGGGGTTCGGCGTCGATGCCGTCGACCGTGCGCCGCTCGGCGACCAGGTGCGGCATCCAGGTGGAGACTCGGCCGGTGTCGGTGCGGACCCGTTCGACGGCGCCCATCGCGAAGTCGATGTCCCGTTCGTGGTGCGCGGCGAGCAGCGACTCGACCGACCGGGGCGGGAGTTCGTCGTCGCTGTCGAGGAACATGACGTACGGGGCGCGGGCGATGTCGAGTGCGCGGTTGCGGGGCGCGCTGCATCCGCCGCTGTTCTCGGGGAGCCGCAGATAGGTGATCCGGTCGTCCTCGGCGGCCAGCGCGCGGGCCACCGCCGGGGTGTGGTCCGTGGAGTGGTCGTCGCTGATGACGATCTCGATGTTCGCGTGGGTCTGGCGGCGCAGCGACGCCACGGCGCGCGGCAGCCGTTCGGCGTCGTTGAAGACGATGACCGTCACGGTGACATCGGGCGCGGGGCGGCCGTTCGTAGGTCGGCCGCCGGTCATCGGATGGCTGTTCATCGCGCGGCGGCCTCCTCCGGGGTGGGGACGGGGGTGCGCGCGTCGACCGGGATCACCGGGGGCAGCGCCGACTCGTCCTCGCCGAGGAAGACCCGGCGCACCACCCGCTCGGCCGCCCGCCCGTCGTCGAACTCGCAGAACCGGCGCCGGAACGCGGCCCTCGCCTTCGCCGCCGACGCGTCGCGCCACGCCCCGGAACGGAACACCTCGGTCAGTTCGTTCTGCGTACGGACCACCTGCCCCGGCGGACTCTCCATCAGGTCGAAGTACACACCGCGCGTCTTCGCGTACGTCTCCCAGTCATCGGCGTACACGACGATCGGGCGGTCCAGATTGGCGTAGTCGAACATGATGGACGAGTAGTCCGTGACGAGCGCGTCGGCGGCGAGCGCCAGCTCCTCGACCGGGTCGTACGCGGAGACGTCGATGATGCGGCCATCGCGCCGCAGACCGGCGAGCGGGGACGCGGCACCGCCGTAGAAGTAGTGGCCGCGGACCAGGATCACGGTGTCGTCGCCGAGGCGTTCGGCGAGGTCGGCGAGGTCGAGCCGGGGGGTCCAGCTCGCCTCGTAGTCGCGGTGCGTCGGCGCGTACAGGAGGGCGGTGCGGCCGGGGGCGACGCCTAGCCGTGCGCGTACGGCGAGGATGTCGGCGGCGGTCGCGTGGTGGAGGACGTCGTTGCGCGGGTAGCCGTGGTCGAGCGAGACGAAGTGGGAGGGGTACGCGCTCTCCCACATCTCCGTGGAGTGCGTGTTCGCGGAGACGCTGTAGTCCCATTTGTCGACGCGGGCGAGGAGGCTTTGGAAGTTGAGGCCCTTGGACGCCGTCGGATAGTCGCGCTGGTCCAGGCCCATCCGCTTCAGCGGGGTTCCGTGGTGGGTCTGGAGGTGGATCGCGTCGGGGCGTTTGACGACCGCGCCGGGGAAGTTGACGTTGTTGACGAGGTACTTGGCGTGGGCCATCACGGCCCAGTACCGCCGGGTGCCGGGCACGATGTGGTCGGTGCCGGGGGGCAGCAGCGGCGCGTTCGCGGCCGACACCACCCACACCGGGTGGATGCGCGGGGCGAGTTCGCCGAGTTTGGCCGCGATGGCCGCCGGATTGCAGGCGATGCCCCGGTCCCAGTACGCGGAGAACACGGCGAGGTTGTCGTCCACGGGCTGGTCCAGGGCCTTGCGGTAGCGGTGGTCGCGCAGTGCGGTGCCGACCTTGCGTTTGCGGCGCGCGAACTCGGTCCGCAGTTCGCGTCGCTTGTGGTTGACGGTCTGGAACGCGCGATACCTGTCAAAGGCATCCTGTTCCAGCAGGGCGTGCCGGATGCCGTCGAGCCCTTCGGGGCGTACATGGCCGTCGGGGCGCCAGCGGGCGGCGGCGCGCGACGCCCGGTGGAAGAACTCCTTGGCGACCGGGGCGGGCAGGGCGTCACGGGCGATGATCCGCAGCCAGGCGGCGACCATCACGTCGTAGAACACGGCCCGCGCCGCCCTGGGCGTACCGAGCCCCGCCATCAGGCTCTGCACGGCCTCGTACCGCTCCACGACCGCGAACTGCTCGGCGGGTGTGAGCGGCGGCAGGCTCGCGATGCGCAGCCTGCGGTCGTCGAGGACGACCTGGTCGGCGGCGGCGATGCGGCGGGCGTGGACGAGGGTGGCGTAGGCGAGGGTGGGTTCGTCTTCGAGGGTGGCGAAGAGGGCGGGGGCGGTGTGTGCCGGAGGGTGTTCGGGGGTGGTGTGCGCCGCGGGGTGTTCGGGGGTGGTGTGCGCCGCGGGGTGTTCGGGGGTGGTGTGCGCCGCGGGGTGTTCGGGGGTGGTGCCGTGCCAGAACGTGGCGCGGAGGGTGCGGTTGCCCAGCAGGGGGGTGAGGCGCAGCAGGTCGGGGAAGTCGGCGAGGCCGAGCGGGGAGCGGCCCGCGCGGGCCAGGACCGGGCCGTCGTCGGACGGCACGCCCGAGGTGTGCCAGGTCGAGTGGGTGTGGTCCATGACGACGACGTCGACGTCGTCGGGCCGGCCCGACGTGGCGTCCGCGATGGTGCGCAGGGCGCCCGCGGGCAGCCGGTCCTTGGCGTGCGTGAAGTGCAGCCAGGTGCCGCGCGCCCGCTCAGCACCGGCCGCGCGGGCCGCGCCGTCGGAGGTGCCGTCGGGGAGGGGCACCGTGGTGAAGCGGGGGTCGCGGGCGGCGTAGGTGTCGGCGACGCGGCGGGCCGAGGCGCCGACCGCGGCGACGATCACCTCGGTCGCCGTGGAGGGCCGGTCCGCGATGCCGTCCAGGCAGGCGGCCAGATGGCCCTGGACGTTGCGGCCGTGGACGATGACGCTCAGGTGCGGCTGATCCGGCATCCTCACCCTTCACCCCTCACCTCTCGCTCGACGCTCCCACAGTGTCCGTAACGGAGCAATTCGTCAGGTTCGTCGGGGAGCTGGTTCGTCAGGAAGCTGGTTCTTCAGGAGGGAAGAAGCGCGTCCGGCGCCTTTGGTTCTGCTTTCTCCCTATTTGTTTCCTTATTTGTTTCCTTCGGCTCCGCCTTCTGCTGCTCCGGGGGCTTCGCCTGGGGCTTCGTCTGCGGCTTTTCCTGGGGCTTCTTCTTCGGAGGGGACGGCTTGTCCGTGCCGCCGGTGAAGGCCTCGTACTCCTTGAGTACGTCGTCCGTGGGGCCGTCCATGCGCAGCTCGCCGCGCTCCAGCCACAGCACGCGGTCGCAGGTGTCGCGGATGGACTTGTTGCTGTGGCTGACCAGGAAGACCGTGCCGGCCTCCTTGCGCAGTTCGCGGATACGGGCCTCGGAGCGGCGCTGGAAGGAGCGGTCGCCGGTGGCCAGCGCCTCGTCGATGAGCAGGACGTCGTGGTCCTTGGCGGCGGCGATCGAGAACCGGAGCCGGGCGGCCATGCCCGAGGAGTAGGTCCGCATGGGCAGCGAGATGAAGTCGCCCTTCTCGTTGATGCCGGAGAACTCGACGATGTCGTCGTAGCGCTCGCGGACCTGTTCGCGGGACATGCCCATGGCGAGGCCGCCGAGGTGGACGTTGCGCTCGCCGGTCAGGTCGTTCATCAGGGCCGCGTTGACGCCGAGGAGGGAGGGCTGGCCGCCGGTGTAGATATGGCCGTTCTCGACGGGGAGCAGGCCCGCGACGGCCTTGAGCAGGGTGGACTTGCCGGAGCCGTTGGTGCCGATCAGGCCGATCGCCTCGCCGCGGTAGGCGGTGAACGAGACGTTCCTGACGGCGTGCACGGTACGGACGCCGAGGGCGCGGTCGCTCTTCTCGCGGCCCGTGCGGCTGCGGCGGCGCAGCATGCGGCTGAGGGCGGCGGTGGCGGTGCCGCGGCCGGAGCCGGTGCCGTGGACGCGGTAGACGATGTCCACGGCGTCGACGATGACGGTGGGGACGAGGGGTTCGGAGGTGCCGGGGGTTTTGACCGGTTCGGGGGTGCCGGGGGCCTTTGCGGGTTCGGGGGTGCCGGGGGTCTTGGAGGTTTCGGGGGTGTCAGCCACGGCCGTAGGTCTCCTCTGCCTTCCAGAAGTAGATGAAGCCGCCGACGCCGGCGAGCAGGGCCCAGCCGAGGGCCCAGGCCCAGACGTGGTCGGGCAGCTGGCTCGCGTGGAAGCTGTCGATCAGCGCGAACCGCATGAGGTCGATGTAGAGGGCGGCCGGGTTGCACTCCAGGAGGACCTTGACGAAGCCCGGGATGTCCCGGCCCGCCACCACCTTCTCGATGCTCCACATCACGCCGGACGTGTACATCCAGGTCCGCAGGACGAAGGGCATGAGCTGGGCGATGTCGGGGGTCCTGCTGCCCATGCGCGCCATGATCAGCGCGAGGCCGGTGTTGAACGTGAACTGGAGGATCAGGACCGGTACGACCAGGACCCACGCCGGGGTGGGCGGCACGCCGAAGGCGAGCAGGATGACGACCAGCGCGCACATGGAGAACAGCAGTTGCTGGAGCTGTTGCAGCGCGAAGGAGACGGGGAGCGCGGCGCGCGGGAAGTGCAGGGCCCTGACCAGGCCGAGGTTGCCGGAGATGGCGCGGGTGCCGGCCATCACGGACTGCTGCGTGAAGGTGAAGACGAAGACGCCGGTGACGAGGAACGGGACGAAGTCCTCGACGCCGTGCCGGGTGTTCATCAGCACGCCGAAGATGAAGTAGTACACCGCGGCGTTCAGCAGCGGGGTCATGACCTGCCAGACCTGGCCGAGCTTGGCCTGGCTGTACTGCGCGGTGAGTTTGGCGGTGGCGAACGCGGTGATGAAGTGCCGTCGCCGCCAGAGCTGGGCGACGTAGGCGGGCAGTGTGGGGCGGGCGCCGCTGACCGAGAGGCCGTGCCGGGCGGCCAGCTCCGCGGGGGAGGGGGTGCCGGACGGGGGGTGGGGCGTGGTGTCCGAGGGCGGGGTGCCCGTGGGGGTGCTGCCCGAAGGGGTGGCCGCCGGACCGGGCGGCGCGTCGATGACCTGGCTCACAACCGTTGCTTTCGCTCGGGGAGGCTGACGCGGGGGGATACGGGGGTGGGGTGGGGGTCCCGGGGGCGATTCCGGGGGCGATTCCGGGGGCGATCCCGTGCCGGAACCCGCGGGCTGTCCGTGTGCACTGCTCCGTCGTTCACTGCTCCGTCGGAACGGACCCGTATCGTCGCAACGTCGAGACTAGGCCGTTAGCACGTCGGAACGCAACCGTATCGTCGTGACGCTTTATGCTGTCCGTATGTCGACGACGAGCGAAACGGCACGTGACGAGCCGCCGCGCCGCCGCCGGGCCCCCGCCGGGGCGGCCGTGCTGCGCGAGGACAAGACCGAGGCGATCCGCGCCGCCGTCTTCGGGGAACTCGCCGCGGTCGGCTACGGCCGGATGTCCATCGAGGGCATCGCGCGCCGCGCGGGCGTCGGCAAGACCGCCGTCTACCGGCGCTGGCGCTCCAAGCTCCACCTCGTCCTGGACGTCGTCTCGGCGGTCGCCGTCCAGGGTCTGCCCATGCCGGACACGGGCTCCCTCGAAGGCGACCTGCGGCTGCTGTACGAGGTGATGTCCCGGGCCCTGCGGCACCCGCTGGCCTCGCAGATCCTGCCCGACCTCCAGGCCGAGGCGGCCCGCAACCCGGAGATCGCCGAAGCCCTCCAGAAGGCGCTGCGCGAGGGGCAGCACGGGGTGGCGAGCGGCATCCTCCACGCCGCCACGGCCCGAGGCGAACTCTCCCCGACCCTCGACGAATCCCTGGCCCTCGACCTGATCTCGGGCCCCCTGTACTGGCACACGGCCGTCATGCGGGACCCGATCCCGAAGGGCTACGTGGCATCCCTGTCCCGCGCGACGGCGGCGGCCTTGAAGTCTCTTTGAGGGCAACCTCATGGACGGGTGGCCGCCGTCAGCGGTCCGCCTCCTCGGCTCGGTCCGCCCCCTCGGCTCCCGCCGCACCTCCCGCCGCACCTCCCGCCGCGCCTCCTGCCGCCGTCGGATGCCGCAGGAGCCAGCCCTGCCAGGCCGAGGTGATCATGTCGTGGGTGTCGTGGGTGGATTTCCAGTGGAGGGTGTCGGCGATGCGGTCCGCCGATGCGACGACGCTCGGGGGGTCGCCGGGGCGGCGGGCCGTGATCGTGGGGGGCAGGGTGTGGCCCGTGATCCCGGCGATCCGGTCGATCATCTCGCGGACCGAAACGCCTTCGCCGCGGCCGATATTGAGGGTCAGGTCGGTGCCGGGGGACGCGGCGAGGCGGTGGGCGGCGGCTACGTGGGCCTCGGCCAGGTCGACCACGTGGATGTAGTCGCGTACGCAGGTGCCGTCCGGGGTCGGGTAGTCGGCGCCGAAGATGCGCGGCGGTTCGCCCGCCGTCAGCTTCTCGAAGACCATCGGGACCAGGTTGAAGACGCCCGTGTCGGCGAGTTCGGGGGTCGCGGCGCCCGCGACGTTGAAGTACCGCAGGGACGCGGTCGCCAGGCCGTGCGCGCGGCCGACGGCCCGTACCAGCCACTCGCCCGCCAGCTTGGTCTCGCCGTACGGGTTCATCGGCACGCACGAGGTGTCCTCCGTGACCAGGGTGCCGGGGGCGCCGTCCGGCGCGCCGTAGACCGCGGCGGACGACGAGAACACGAACGACGGGACGCCCGCGTCGACCACGGCCTCCAGGAGGACCCGCAGGCCCTCGACGTTCTCGTGGTAGTAGTGCAGCGGCAGGTCCACGGACTCGCCGACCTGCTTCTTCGCCGCGAGATGCACCACGCCCGTGATGCCGTGCCCGGCGATCGCCCGCGTCACCAGCGCCCGGTCCAGGGTCGAGCCGACGACCAGGGGTACGCCGTCGGGGATGCGCTCGGCGACACCGGTGGACAGGTCGTCGTAGACCACGGTCCGTTCGCCCGCCTCGGTCATCGCGCGGACGACATGCGCTCCGATGTAGCCGGCGCCGCCGGTGATCAGCCAGGTCATGGGGTCGTACTCACCTTTTCGGGTCGGGGTCGTCGTCTCGCGCGCGGTCATCGTCCCGCGTGCGGGGTCATCCTCTCGCGCGCGTGGTCATCGTCTCGCGTGCGTGAGCAGGCGTGCGGCCCGGCGCCGCACCACCTCTGTGACGCCCCGCACGCCGGGCGCGATCCGCAGCGCGAGCGCCCCCGCATGGGTCGCGTACGGCTGGACCAGAAGGACGCCCCGGCGCACACTCGGCAAGGCCGTGCGCCGCAGCAGCCCCGGTCCCGCCACCGCGTGCGCCGACGCGTCACGGCTCGTGCCGTCGGCGAACCGCAGCCGCAGCCGGAGGTCCCAGGTGCCCGCGCCGAGCGCCGACAGGTCCACGGGCGCCTCGGCGACCCAGGAGCCGTCCCCGGGCGCGCCGGCCTCCGGAGCGAACGCCGCCGTCCGCCGCTGCCCCACCCGCCCGCTCGCCCGGTCCGTGAACTCGGCCTCCACCGCCTCCGGACCTGCCTGCGCGACCCGCCCGTACAACTCGTGCAGACGCAGCCGCAGAACGGACGCACGCGCGCGGGGACGCAACTCCGCGTCCACCGCGATGGGCAGCAGGTGCAGCGGGCGGACGAGCAGATGGTCGAGGGTGACCTCGGGGAGGTCGTCGGACCAGACGGGGGTGCCGTCGGCCGCGCGCGCGTAGGGCGGGCGCAGGCGTGCGGGGCGGGCGGCGATCTCCTTGATGCGGGGCAGGTCACGCGGTTCGGGAGACGCGAGGATCACGCGCGCGATGACCCGCCCGGGGGCGGGCGCCCGCTCCAGGTCCGCGGTGTCGAACGTCGACAGGTACGCGCGCGTATGCGCCCACCAGGCGCGCCGGTACGCGGCGCCGCGCTGGTCGAGTTCGCGCGCGTACATGCGCAGTCCGCGGTCCAGGAACGACGTGCGGCTCGCGCGCGCGAGGCGCTTCTCACCGGCCGAGAGGAACGTTTCGACGGCCTGCCGGTGGGCCTCCGTACGCGCCCGCCAGTTGTCGATACCGGACCGGTCCAGGGAGATCGACAGCCGGTCCGCGTCCCGTCGTACGTGCCACACGTAGACGGTGTCCGGGATCAGCGCGACGCGCGGCGCGGCGGCGTACACGCGCGCGGTGAACACGAAGTCCTCGTAGGGGAAGTGCCCGTCGGGGAAACGGATGCCGTGTGCGCGCAGGAAGTCGGCGCGGTACAGCTTGTTGACGCAGAGCGTGTCCCGTACCAGGCCGGGGCGCCGCACGGGACGCGCGACGACGGTCTCCTTCGCGTAGAGCCGGGGCTGCCAGGGCACCTCGCGCCCGGACGGCAGCTCACGGCGCACGCACAGCCCCGACGTGACCTCGGCGCCGTGCGCGAGGGCGCCGCGCAGCAGCGCGTCCACCGCGCCGGGCGGCAGCACGTCGTCGCTGTCGAGGAACATCACGTACGGGGCCGTCGTGGCCGCGACACCGTCGTTGCGCGGGGTGCCGCAGCCGCCGCTGTTCGTCTCCCGCCGCACGACCCGCAGCCGGGGCTCGGCCGCCGCGAGCCGGGTCAGCAGGTCCGCGCTGTCGTCCGTGGAGCGGTCGTCCACGGCGACGACCTCGCGGACGGCCGCGCCCTGGGCGAGCGCCGAACGCACCGCGTCCAGCACGTGCGCCGCGTCGTCGTGACCGATCACGACGACGCCGACCTGGGCCTGTGCGGGGTGCGGGGGCGAGAGATCCACGGAGCGAGACCTTAGACGGTGCGAGTAATTATCCGGGTAATTGTTCAGTAGTGATCCGGTAAGTATCGGTTGAGAGGATTCCTACGCTTTTTCTGTGGGACGGTCGAGGGGCCCCGCCGGTTGCGTGGAGCCGTCGGGGGATGCCGGGTTGTCGTGTTCTTCTGTCGGCTGTCCCGCGCGTGCTGCTGGCTGTCCCGCGCGCGTGGGGTGCGCGTACGAGGCGCCCGCGCGCGTGGAGTGCGGGTACGGGGGGTCCGCCCGGGTGGAGTGCCACAGCCGGCGGAAGGACAGCACCGCGGCGGCCGTCAGCAGCCCGTTGCGCAGCAGCATCAGCAGACAGCCGTTCCAGGTGGACGCGATGACCTCGTCGTACAGCACCGGGTACACGACCGTGCTGGTGGCGGTCGCGACGGCGAGCAGGAGCGCGACGGGTCGCTGTGTGGTGTGCCGCGAGGTGAGGCAGACGGCCGCGAGACCGATCAGCCACACCATGTACTGCGGGCTGATCACCCGGCTCGTGACGGTGAACAGGAGCACGGCGGTGAGCGCCGCGTCGAACGGCGTCGCCTCGTTCCAGCGCCGCGCCCGCAGCCGCCACAGGAGCAGCAGTACGAGGGTGGCCACCGTGAGGACCAGCGAGAGGCCCGCGACGGCGTCCACGTACGGCCCGGTGAACTCCATCGCCCCGTACCGGTAGCGCACCTCGCCCGGCCAGCCCAGGCGCCGGGCCACGCCCAGGAGCGTGCCGCCCAGGGACTCGATCTGCACCCCGCGCGCGCCCTGCTCGCCCAGGAACTCCAGCGGATGGCGGAAGGTGACCGCGAGGACCGTCAGGCAGGCACCGGCGGCGACGGCAGCCGCCGTCCATGCCGCGCCCGTGGCGCGCCCGCGCGGTGTGCCCAGCAGGATCAGCGCGGGCCACACCTTGATCAGCCCGCCGAGCGCCGCGAACACACCTCCCGCGCGCGGGGAGCGTGCCATCACCAGGAGGCCGAGGACGGCGAACGCGGTGACCTGGACGTCGTACCGGGCGAGCGGGATCTGGAGCAGCAGCGGGAGGCCGGCCGTCCACATCAGGGCTCCCGCGAGTGTGCGCCCGGGACGCGTGCCCGCGCGCGCGAGGGCGACGGTGACGACCGCGTCGGCGACCAGGGTGAGCGTGACGAACGCCTGGAAGTACGTCAGCCAGGGCAGCAGCCCCGGCGACAGGAGGACCGGACCCGCGCCCGGTGGGTACTGCCACAGCGGATCGCCCACCGGGAAGCCGCCCTGCCTCAGGACGCCGTACCAGTGGAAGTAGAGCTGGTGCACCTCGCGCGACACACCGCCGGAGCCGAGCCATCCGGCGTCGTCCCGCAGGAGGAGCCCCAGCATCACCGCGCGCGTGCCGAGCCATCCGGCGCCGAGTGCCAGCAGGCGGTGGCGGGTTCCCGGGGGCAGGGAGGTACGGGGGTCCGCGGCGGCGTCCTGGGGGGCGTCCTGGGGGGCGAGCGTCTCGTGCGTCATCGACCGGAGCGTAAGCCGACAAAGTGTGCGACAGCCTGTCGATACGCCTCAATGAGTCGTTATCGGCAGAAAATCGGGCGCATGGTGGATCAGGTCGTGGTTCGGGTCGTTGAGTTGCTTCGCGCGAAGCGCCGGGGCGCGGGTCTGTCGGCGCGCCGTACCCTGTCGGCGCCCCGCTCGCCGGCCGTGCTCGTACCCGCCCTCACGATGCTCGCGCTCGCGCTGTGGGGCATCGACCGGGGCGGCATGTGGCGCGACGAGGGCGTCACCTTCCAGGTCGCACGCCGGTCCCTGCCGGAGATCTGGCATCTGCTGCACACCGTCGACGCGGTGCACGGCGTGTACTACCTCGCCATGCACGCCGTACTCGCCGTCCACCCCGACGAGGTGGTCCTGCGGCTGCCGTCGGCGCTGGCCGCCTCCGTCGCGGCCGGCCTGGTCGGCGCGCTCGGCACACACCTCGCGCGCCCGCGCGTGGGCCTGTGGGCGGGCCTCCTGTACGCGGTCACACCGATGACGGGCCACTACGCGCAGGAGGGCCGCTCGTACGCGCTCGTCGCCGCGGGCGCCCTGGCGGCGACCCTCCTCCTGGTACGCGCCGTCCGCACCGGAACGGTCCGCGCCTGGCTCTGGTACGCGGCCGTCCTGGGCGGCACCGTCCTGCTGCACGAACTGGCCGTCCTGCTGCTGTGCGCGCACGCCGTGACGCTGCTCCTCGCGCGCGTGGCGGGCGACCGGTGGCGGGGGTGGGGGTGCGCGGCGGCCGGCGTGTGCGTGGCCGCGCTGCCGCTGGTGCTCGTCTCGCGCGAACAGTCCGCGCAGCTGTCCTGGCTCCGGCCGCCCGACTGGGGCGACGCCCTCACGCTGCTGGGGGACTTCACCGGGCCCGCGCCGCTGGTGGTCGCGGTCGAACTGGTCCTGGCGGCGCTCGCGGTGAGCGGGGCGGCGGCGTGGCGGGCGCGGGGTGGGCGGTCGGACCGGTGGGGGCGGCCGGGGCGGCCGACTCTGGTGGCGGTCGCGGCGCCGCTGCTCGTCGTCCCCCCGGCGACCCTGCTCTCGATCTCCCAGGTGTGGCCGCTGTACGACGCGCGCTATGTGCTGTTCTCGCTGGCCGGGGCGCCGCTGCTGGCCGCGGCGGGCGCGGAGCGGCTGGCGGGGGCGGTACGGGGGTTCCGGCCGCCGGGGCAGGTGCCGCACCGGGCGGCGGGCGCGCTGCTCGGGGCGGCGGTGGTGGGGCTCGCCTTCTGGTGGCAGGTGCCGCTGCTGCGGGCGGACCGGCTGGCCGCCGAACGGCCCGACGACCCGGCGGCCGTGGCGGCGATGGCGGCCGGCGCCCTCCGGGCGGGGGACGCGGTGCTGTACGTACCGTCGATCGGGCGCCGCACCGAACTGGCGTACCCGGACGGCTTCCTGGGCACCCGTGACCTGGCGCTCCGCTCCGGAGCGGCGGCCTCCGGCACCCTGTACGGCCGGGAGGTCGGCCCCGCCGAACTCCGCCGCCGCATGGCCCCGCTCACCCGCGTCTGGGTCCTCACCGAGTCCTACGCGAACCGCCGGTCCTGGCACCCCCCGACCCCCACGGAACGCGCCAAACGAGACGTCCTCAGCAGAGACTTCACAGTGACGGCGGAACGGCGGGGGTACGGGGTGGTCCTCCGCCTCTACACCCGCACCACCCCGACCTGACCGCCCTCGCCAGGGCCCAACCCCCCGGCCCCGCCAGAACCCCCGGAGGGGGAACTCGGTCACACAGGCCCGTCGACCGGCTTTCCGGGCCGGGCCCTACTCGGCGCCCGCCGCCTCCGCCACCTCCGCCGTGTCCAACGCCTCAGTCAAACGGTCCAGACGGGTGTGGAGGTCCTGGATCTCCGCCAGGTCGAAACCCGTCGCCTCGGCGATGCGGCGCGGCACGCGGACGGCCAGGGCGCGCAGCGCCATCCCCTCGCCGGTGAGATGGACATGCACCGACCGCTCGTCCGCCGCACTCCGCTCCCGCCGCACGAATCCCGCCGCCTCCAACCGCTTGATCAGCGGCGACAACGTCCCGGAGTCCAGCCGCAGATACTCCCCGAGCCGCTTCACAGGCTGCTCCCCGTGCTCCCACAGCACCAGCATCACCAGGTACTGCGGATAGGTGAGCCCCAACTCCTTGAGCAGCACGCGGTACACGCCGCCGAACGCACGCGACGCCGCGTGCAGGGAGAAGCAGATCTGCCGGTCGAGGCGGAGGAACTCCTCCTCGGGCACTTCGTCGATGTCGTGCGGGATCGAGGACGTCATACGGCCAGTGTAGCTCGCCGCGCCCCATTCGGTTGTGCACAACTGAGTTGTGTGCTCTACTGGAGGGAGAGCGCGGTCCGAGCGGGCCGCCGAACCGAGTGAGAGGGCTGGTTTCCCATGGACGCGCTGTACACCGCCGTCGCCACCGCCAACGGCCGCGACGGCCGCGCCGTCAGCTCCGACGGCCAGTTGGACCTGACCCTGGCCATGCCCCCGGCCCTGGGAGGCAATGGCCAGGGCACCAACCCCGAACAGCTCTTCGCCGCCGGATACGCCGCGTGCTTCGCCAGCGCCCTCGGCGCCGTCGGCCGCCAGGCGAAGATCGACACCAGCGAGGCGTCCGTCACCGCCGAGGTCGGCATCGGCAAGGACGGCACCGCCTTCGGACTCGCCGTCACCCTCCGCGTCGAGCTGCCCGAATCCCTCGCGGGCGAGACGGGGCAGCAGTTGGTCAAGCAGGCCCACGAGGTCTGCCCCTACTCCCGGGCGACCCGTGGCAACATCCCCGTCGAGCTGGTCGTCGAGTAGCGGCCGGCGGCGGAACCCGCCCTCACGCCTTCCTCGGCACACCCCCGTTGACCCGCGCCAGCACCTCACCCGTCCTGCGGCTCCACGCCACCACGACCGCCTCCGGAGGCAGCCGCTGCCCACGGGTCAGGAGCAGCCACCGCACGTCATAGAGCCGGGCGATGGCCTCCCGCTGGGCCCGGTTCGACGTCGGGGCGAGATAGGTGTGCACGGCGGACAGCCGCCGTGACCGCTCGCGTTCGTCCAGGGCGGGGTCCGGCCAGGCAGGCGCCACCAGGTTCGGACCGTACGCCGGAAGCGACCGGGTCGGCCGGTAGCCGTCCGTCAGCACCACGTCGCCGGGTGCGATGTACCGCGCCGCCCAGGTGTACGTCGGCCAGCGCGGCGGCTGGTCGAAGCCGACCGGGTCCAGGGCGCGCGGCACCACCGCCCCGGCCTGGATGGTCAGGAACCCCACAAGGGCGCCCGCCACCGCGGCGACCCCGAGCGTCCGGCGCGCCCTCGACCAGGGCCGGGCCGCCGTCAGCTCCACGGCCAGCGCGAACTGCAACGGCACGAGGGTGAGGCCGAGGATCCTGCCGTAGGTGTAGTGGCCGGTGACCCAGCCGTAGGCGATGACGACCAGGTCCAGGGCGAACATCAGGACCAGCGGGTCGCGGTGGTCGCGGTTCCAGCGGAGGCAGAGGGCGGGGAGGCCGAGGACCGCCGCGAGCCAGAAGCGGGCCGGCATCTCGTGGTAGAGCTGACGGTGGATCGCGTCCACGCTCTGGTCTCCGACCAGGGAGAACACGGAGTAGTACGGCCAGATCGCGGCGACCACCGCCGCCGTGACCAGGGCCAACCCCCAAGTCCGGAGGTGCCGGTACTTGTTGCCGGTGCCGGTCTGGGTGCCGGTGCCGGTGTCGGGGTCCGGCTGAGGGTGGGTGGCGCGTCCCGAAAGGGCGAGAGCCGCCATTCCGATCACTGTCCCCACCGCCGTGATCGGGTGGATCAGCAGGGTCAGGCCCGTCAGGGCACCGACCCCCGCGTACTGCCGGAGGGGAGTTGATTCGCTGCGGACGAGGCGGGCCGTCCAGGCCCAGATCCAGAAGGTGAGGCCGATCGCGAACGTCGAAGGGTAGGCGAGGTTCCCCGTCATCGACATCAGGCCCAGATAGCCGCTCCACCAGGCCATCCGGGTGCCCCACAGCACCACCATCAAGTACAGCGCGAACACCGGTGCCCAGCGGTGCGGGGTGAGGGTCCGGACGAAGCGGCCGATGCCGGTGAGCAGGATCAGGAGGTTCACGGGGCCGGTGAGTTTGACCACCTCCCAGCCCGCGAGTCCGGTCAGCCGCGCGAAGAGGCCCTGTGCCACGGCGTACGGCGAGTAGTAGGGGCTGCCCGCGCCCGGCAGGTCCGCCATCGGGTGACGGGGGTGCAGCAGATTGGCCTTGAGCCGTTCGACGACCGCCGCGTGCTGGCCGAAGTCGCAGCACATCGGCACCCGCCAGTAGGCGAGCACCATCACCACCCAGAACAGCGCGCCGAAGACGAGATACGGCGAGGGGTGCCACCGGCCGCCCCGCAGGGCCGTCGCACCTCGCGCCCGGCTCTTCTCCAGCAGGCCGGAGGTCAACGCATCAACCGTTCGACGACCCGGGCGGTGGCCTGACCGTCGTCCAGATCGCAGTACGCCTGACGGAAGGCCGCGTACGCCTCCGCGTGCCGGGCGGTGACCCCGTCCAGGTCGCGCAGGGCCGCGATCACCTCGTCGGTGGAGGTGAGCAGCGGGCCGGGGGCGCCCGCCTCGAAGTCGAGGTAGAAGCCCCGGACGGTGTCGCGGTAGTGGGCCAGGTCGTAGGTGTGGAACAGCATCGGGCGGCCGGTGTGGGCGAAGTCGAACATCAGGGCCGAGTAGTCCGTCACCAGGACATCGGCGACGAGGAGGAGTTCCGTGGCGCGGGGATGGCCGGTCACGTCGCGGACGAAGGGGGCGCGGGCCCCGGTCAGTCGGCCCGCCGTCAGCGGATGCTTGCGGACCAGCAGCAGATGGTCCTCGCCGAGCGCCTGCTCGGCGGCGCGGAAGTCGAAGGCACCGTCGTAGCGGAACCGGCCCTGGGAGTGGGGGAGATGGTCACGGTAGGTGGGCGCGTAGAGGACGACGCGGCGGCCCGGTTCGATGCCGAGCTTCCTGCGGACCCGCTCGGCGATCTTGTCGCGGTCCTCGGCGAACAGCAGGTCGTTGCGCGGGGAGCCGGCCTCCAGGACCTCCCCTTCGAAGCCGAGGGCGCGGGCGAGGCGGGGGGTCGAGAACCGGTTCGGCGAGACGAGGACGTCCCACTGGCGGGAGAGGGAGGGCAGGTGGTCGAGGTGCGCGTGGTCGGCGTACAGCGTGTCGGTGAGGTCGGCGCCGACCCGCTTGAGGGGCGCGCCGTGCCAGGTCTGGACGACGGTCTGCCCGGTGCGCCGTTCGAACCAGTCCGGCAGATGTCTGGCGGTGACGATACGGCGGCAGCGGGCCAGCGCCTCGTACCAGGCGGTGCTGTGCTCCTCGACGCCCCGTGCGGCGGGCGGTACGGGGGTGCGGCGGTCGCGGGTCACCCACAGGTGGTCGACCTCGGTGCCGCGCCGGACCAGTTCGTCGTGGACCGCGCGCGGCGAGTCCCCGTCGAAGTAGAGGACGGCGTCGCGCAGCGGGAGGGCGCGCTGCGCGGGGTAGTGCAGGGTCCGCAGGCGGTGGCTCCGGTAGGCGCCGCGCTCCTCGGGCGCCAGGACCGAACCGGCGAGGATCACGAGCCGGTCGCCGAACCGCACGTCGAGCGTGAACTCCCGCCCGCCACCGCCGGCCCGTCCGCCGCTCGCCCGCCGCACCGGCAGCCCCGCCGCGACCGGTGCGAGGAGCCGCACCGGAACCCCGTCCTCCGCCCGCCCCGGCAAGGAACCTTCCCCGCCCCGCACCCCCGTCTCCCGCAGAAACACGTACCAGCGCCCCTCGAACAGCGCGCCGCCCCCGGGTGTGAAGCGGGCCGAGTAGCGGCCGGGCTCCCGTTCGAGCGGCACGGTGATCTCCTCACCGAGGCCGCTGTGCCGCAGGACGAGTTCGGCGGGGCCCCAACTCTCGTCGGCGACCGGCCCGGACAGCGTGACGGTGCCGTCGTCCGCCCAGGTCAGCGCGGAGGCAAAGGGCTGCCGGGTGAGTTCGACGACGAGCTGACCCCGGTCGTTGGCCATCGCGCAGACCTCGCGCCCCGGGCGGGTCGCGTACCGGCCGGGCGGCAGGGCGAGGGCGGCGGCGACGGACTTCAGGGTCTCGTCGGGGAGTACGAGGTTGACCTGCCAGCGGTCGCCGTGCGGCGGTTCGACCTCCTTGGGCGCCAGGTGCGGCGCCGGAGGTACGGCTTCCAGATCGGTCACCGGCAGCCGTACCTCGAAGCGCTCCCCGTTCAGGGTGACCGGGTAGTCGAACTCGGTCCCGGCGCGCGGATGGGTCAGCCGCAGCGCGGTCGGCGCGATCCCGCGGACCCGGCCGCCGAGCACCAGGTCGTCCCCGTCCCGCCGGTGCTCCTGGACGAGGGCCGCGTAGGCGGAGATCCGCACGACGAGGCGGCCCCGGCTGTAGCCGACGGTCATGCGCATGCCGTCGCCGAGTTCGCGGACCACGGACCGGGCCGCGGCGCCGTCGATCGCGCGGACGGCGGAGCGGCGGACTCCACCGTGCCCGGCGACGACCATGCCGAGCAGCCAGGTGCCGGGCCGCCAGCGGCCCCGGATCTTCAGCCGCTCCGGGTCGATCACCATCTCGAAGCCGGAGGCGTCGTAACAGTGCAGCCGCTGCCGGGAGTTCTCGGTCGCCAACGGGTCGATCACGGTCCGTACGGGCACCCGCCGCATCTGCGTACGGCTGCGCGTGTGCCGCAGCAGCCCGGTCCTGACGACGTGCCCGCCGCTGCCGGAGCGCCCGTCCGTGCCGGAGGCTCCGGGCTTGCCCGTCTCCAGGTTGCGGACATAGGCGTAGCCGCTGACGCGCAGCGTCCCGTCGTCCTGCCAGCCGGCGTCCCGCACCCGCGCCACCACCGGCAGATCGCCCCGCCGCAGCCGCGCGGCCTTCTCCGGTACGGGCCCGACGCCCGGGTACTCGGCGCGGCGCCGCACCGACCCGCGCACCCGGAAGGCGTCCCCGCCGCGCTGCCCCGCCGCCAGCAGCTCGACGAGTTCGCTCAGCCGGCGCTCCCGTACGAGCTGCCACTTCACCCGCAGGTCGACGGGCAGGTCCGCGACCACGTCGGGGGCGGCCCGGCGCAGGAACTCGGCGGTGCCGTCGAGGAAGGCGCCGCGGTACTCGGGGCCGCCCATCGGCAGACCGTCGAGGAAGTACAGGAAGTCGTCGCGCAGACAGGACGCGTCGTACGTCTTCTTGTGCGCGGGCGCGTGCACCGACAGGAAGCGGCTGACGTGGTCGCAGGCGGCGATCCGGTCGCGGACGCCCTTGACGTCGGTGCGCCGCCGGGTGATCGAGCCCTCGCGCACCCGCCAGTAGTAGACGTGGTCCGCGAGGACGTCCACCGCGCCGGACAGGAAGTGCGCCGGGATCATCACCGGGGTGTCCTCGTAGAGCCTGCCCTCGGGGAAGGTCAGCCCGTGCCGGTCCCAGAACTTCCGGCGGAACACCTTGTTCCAGGCGACCCGGTCGGCGAGCAGATCCAGATCCCGGGTGACATGGGTGGACTCGCGCGGCGCGGTCAGCCAGGTGTACTGCCACGCCTGGTACCGGCCGCGCTCACCGAGCCGCCAGACATTGCCCGTCGCGAAGTCGGAGCCGGTCGCGTCCAGGCTGGTGATCATCCGCTCGTAGGCGTCGTGCACCACGATGTCGTCGCTGTCGACGAAGGTGAGGAAGGCGGTGGCGCGCGAGGACTCCCGGACGCCGGTGTTGCGCGCGGCGCTCAGCCCGGCGTTCTCCTGGCGCAGATAGCGGAAGCGCGGGTCGCGGGCGGCGAACTCCTGCGCGATACGGGGGCTGTCGTCGGTGGATCCGTCGTCCACCAACAGGCACTCGAAGTCGGGGAAGGTCTGCCCGGCGATCGACTCCAGGCACTCCGTCAGATATTCCTCGACGTTGTAGACGGGTACGACGACGGTGAGACGGGGCTGCGCGGTGACAGTAGGCATTTGTCGCCTTTTCCCGTTTCTGTCACTTTCTTTGCCTCCGATCACCCCTCCGGGTGACGGAAGGTCTTCGACACCTTCGACCTCTCTGACTACCTTCGGGAGATATGTGCCGTTTCTCCGTTGTCGTCCCCGCCCACCGTGTCCAGGGGTATCTGAGGGAGTGCCTCGAATCCGTGCTCGGCCAGACCGTGGCCCCCCGCCTCTCCGGGACCGGATCCGGAACCGGAACCGGCGCCGCCGACATCGAAGTGATCGTCGTGGACGACGCCTCGCCCGACGCGGACGCCGCGATCGCCGCGGAGTATGCGGAGCGCGACCCGAGGGTGCAACTCGTCCGCCTCGACCGGCACTCCGGTACCGGCGCCGCCCGGAACGCCGGAGCCGACCGCGCCCGCGGCGACTACCTCCTCTTCCTCGACGGCGACGACCTCCTGCTGCCCGGCGCCCTCGCCGCACTCGACCGGGCGCTCACCCGAGCCGCCGACCACGGCACCCCGCCGGACGTCCTGCTCTTCGCCCACGACACCGTCGACTGGTGGGAGACCGTGCGCCCCGCCGCCGACGACCTCACCGCCGACCCCCTCGCCATCACCCCCGCCGCCTGGAACCGCACCGTCCGCCGCGCCTTCTGGACCGCCCACGCCCTGCGCTTCGCCGACCACGCCCCCTACGAGGACATCGTCCCCGTGCACCGCGCCGTCCTCCTCGCGGGCGAGCGCGTCGCCGTACTCGACCGGGTGTGCGTGCGCTGGCGGCAGCGCCGAGGCGGCAGCGTCTCCACCACCCCGGGCCGCGCCCACTTCGCCCTCTTCGAGCGGTACGAGACCCTGCTCACCGGCGTCGGCGCCGGTGACCGCGCCCGCCTCTTCCCGTACCTCGCCGACCGCCTGCTCGCCGTACTCGGCGACACCGGCCGGGTCCGCCCCGCCGACCGGCGCGACTTCTTCCGCGAGGCCGCCCGGCTGCACCGCGCCCACGCCCCCGCAGGCCACACCCCCGCCACCGCCGAGGCCCGCGCCCTGGCCGCCGGTTCCTACACCGCGTACGACAAGCTCCGCAAGGCCGACACCCGGCGCCGGCGGATGGCCGCCCGGCTGACGCGCCACCGGAAGCAACTGCGCGGCCAGGTCATGCGCGTCGCCTACCGCGCCGACCTGCGCCGCGGCCTGGACCCCCACCTCGCCGTCTACGGCGCCTACTGGAACCGCGGCATCTCCTGCAATCCGGCCGCCATCCACGCCAAGGCCCGCGAACTCGCCCCGCACATCCGGGGCGTGTGGGTGGTGTCGGGACGGCACCGGGAGCGGGTGCCCGAGGGTGTCGAGTACGTCGTCGAGGGCTCCCGCCGCTACTGGCAGACCATGGCCCGCGCCACGTACCTCGTGAACAACTCCAGCTTCCCCGGCGGCTTCACCAAACGCCCCGGCCAGATCTACCTCCAGACCCACCACGGCACACCGCTCAAGAAAATGGGCCTCGACCAGCGGCGCTACCCGGCCGGCACCCACGGCATCAGCTTCCAGAAGGTCCTGGACCACACCGACCAGTGGGACTACAGCCTCTCCTCCAACCCGCACTCCACCGAGGTCTGGGAGCGCGTCTACCCCTCTACGTCGTACCGCGCCCTGGAACTCGGCTACCCCCGCAACGACGTCTACTTCACTGCCGGCGCCGACCACCGCGACCGCGTCCGCGCCGCCCTCGGCATCCCTCCCGACCACACGGCCCTGCTCTACGCGCCGACCCACCGCGACTACCAGAAGGGTTTCCTGCCCCGGATCGACCTCGAACGCTTCGTCCGCGCCCTCGGCCCCGGCCATGTCGTCCTGGTCCGCGCGCACTACTTCTACGGCTCCGACACGGGCCTGGACGACCACCCGGGGCTGCTCGACGTCACCGACCACCCGAGCGTCGAGGACCTCTGCGTCGCCGCCGACGCCCTGGTCACGGACTACTCGTCGCTGATGTTCGACTACGCCTGCCTGGACCGCCCGATCGTCACCTACGCGCCCGACTGGCAGGCGTACCGCCTCGCCCGCGGCACCTACTTCGACCTGCTCTCCGGACACCCCGGCGACACCCCCGGAGCCGTCGCCACCTCCGAGGACGAACTCGTCGACCTGTTCCGCCAGGGCGCCTGGAACACCCCCGCCACCACCAAGCTCCGCGAGGCGTTCCGCGCCCGCTTCTGCCCGTACGACGACGGACGCGCCGCCGAACGCGTGGTGCGCCGCGTGTTCCTGGGCGAGGAAACGGCCGGCCCCTGAAACGACCGGCACCCGGGACGACAGCGAAGGAGGGGCGCACCCCATGGGCGCGCCCCTCCCCCTGATCAGCGTGTTACTTGACCGCTCCGGCCATCACCCCGGACACGAACTGCCGCTGGAACGCGAAGAACACGGCCAGGGGAATCACCATCGAGATGAAGGCGCCGGGCGCCAGTACGTCGATGTTGTTGCCGAACTGCCGTACCTGGGTCTGGAGCGCCACCGTGATCGGCTGGTTCGCGGCGTCCGCGAAGATCAGCGCGACCAGCATGTCGTTCCACACCCACAGGAACTGGAAGATGCCGAGCGAGGCGATGGCGGGCCCGCCGAGCGGCATCACCACACGGAAGAACAAGCGCAGCTCACCCGCGCCGTCCAGACGGGCGGCCTCCAGGAGTTCCCGGGGGATCTCCGCGAAGAAGTTCCGCAGCAGGAACACCGCGAACGGCAGCCCGAACCCGACATGGAACAGCACCACACCCATGATCGAGCCGAACAGCCCGATATCGCCGAAGAGCTTCGCGATCGGCAGCAGCGCCACCTGCACCGGCACCACCAGCAGACCCACGACCCCGAGGAACCACCAGTCGCGGCCCGGGAACTCCATCCAGGCGAAGGCGTAGCCCGCGAGGGAGCCGATCACCACCACCAGGACGGTCGTCGGGACCGTGATCAGGATCGTGTTCCACAGGGAGTCCGTGATCGCCGGGTTGTCGAGCAGCGTCGCGTAGCTCTCGAAGGTGAGCTTCGACGGCTCGCTGAACACCGTCCACCAGCCCGTGGACGCGAGATCGTCCGGCGCGCGCAGCGACGAGAGCAGCAGCCCGATCGTCGGCACCAGCCAGAACAGGCCGACCACGATCAGGAAGACCCGGACGAGCCCACCGCTGGTCCACTGCGCGATCCGCGAGCCGAGGGACTCCTTCGCCGTGACCGGACCGGCCGGATCGGGCGAGGTCTTCAGCACGCCACCCGCGCCACCCCCGCCACCCGCGCCACCCGCGCCACCTGCGCCGCCTCCGCCACCCGCGCCCCCGGCGCCCCGTGCGGCATCACTATGCGTGGTCATCGCCGCCCCTCCCGCCTCAACCGCCGGATGTTGAACAGCATCACCGGAATGACGAGCAGCAGCAGGATCACGGAGATCGCACTCGCGACGCCCGGTCTCCCGTCGTTGAACGCCGACCGGTAGAGCTGGAGCGCCAGCACGTTCGCGTCGTCCTGCGACGAGCCCGGAGCGATGATGAAGACCAGGTCGAAGATCTTCAGCACATTGATCATCAACGTGACCAGGACCACCGCGAGGACCGGTGCGAGCAGCGGCACGGTGACCTTGCGGAACACCTGCCACTCCGACGCGCCGTCCACCCGCGCCGCCTCCAGGAGTTCCCTGGGCACCGCGGCGAGCCCCGCCGCGATCAGCACCATCGCGAAGCCCGCCCACATCCAGACGTACGACACGATGATCGACGGCGTCACCAGGTTCGGGCCGAGCCAGTCGACGCCGTTGTACGGTTCGCGGAAGTTCGAGCCGGGCAGCCGCAGTTGCGCGCCGTCCGCCTTCGCGGAGAGCGTGAAGGAGCCGTCGTCCGCGGCCTTCACCGACTCCACGACCTTGCCGTCCTTGACGGCCTCGATCCGCATCCCGGGGTAGCCCAGCTCCGAGGCGTCGACCTCGCCGAGCTTGCCCACGCCCTTGCCGCGCGTGAAGTCCTGCCAGGTCGTCCCGGTCACCTTGCCGGGCTCGGCCACCGGGACCTTCGCCGCCTTGGTGCCGCCCGGCATCAGGTCCGGGGCGACCCCGACCAGCGGCAGCGCCACCGGTACGCCGGCCCGTACCGGTTCCTTCGTGATGAACGCGCCGCCGCCCGCGCTCTGCAGCGGCGACTCGCGCCCCGGATGCGCCTTCGGGAAGGCCGACGCGTCGGCGAACGTGTCGTGCACGCCCACCCACACGGCGTTGGCGACGCCCCGCTCCGGGTCCTGGTCGTACACCAGCCGGAAGATGATCCCGGCCGCGAGCATCGAGATGGCCATCGGCATGAAGATGACCAGCTTGAACGCCGTGCCCCAGCGGACCCGTTCGGTCAGGACCGCGAAGACCAGACCGAGCGCGGTCGCGACGGTCGGCGCGAACACGATCCAGAACACGTTGTTCTTGAGGGCCGTGCGGATGCCGTCGTCGCTGAACACCTCTGTGTAGTTGTCGAATCCGGCGAAACCGCCGCCGGCGGAGTCCGAGAGGAAACTGCGGACCAGTGAGTACCCGATCGGGTAGACCACGAGCGCGCCCAGGAGCACCACGGCGGGCAGCAGGAACAGCACCGCCACCGTCTTACGCGTACCCGTCACGCTCTTGCGTTTGCTGGAGGGCGGGGGAGGCGCCGGACGACCGGCGACATCCCCCGCGGAGACCGACGTCATCGCCGGATCAGTCCTTGTACGCCTTGGCCGCGTCGGCCTCAAGCTGCGCCTGGATCTTCGCGACGTCCTTCGGGTTGCGCAGGAAGTCCTGGAGCGCCTTCCACTCGCCCTTGCCGGGCGTGCCGCCGAACGACTGCGGAGCCTGGTCCGACATGTCGAAGCGGAAGTCGTCGCCCGCGGCGATGAGCGCCTTCGCGATGGCGCGCTGCACGTCGTTGGGGTAGGCCGCCAGATCGGCGTTCTTGTTCGGCGACAGATAGCCGCCCTGCTTCGCCCACAGCTCCGCCGCGTCGGACGAGGCCAGGAACGTCAGCAGGGCCTGGCCCGCCTTGGACTCCTTCAGCAGCATCGCCGCCTCACCGCCGCTGACCGCGGGCGCCTTGTCACCGACGGCCGGGAACGGGAACACCTTCGCGTCCACGCCGACCTCGGCCTTCGCCTCGGCCACGTTGACGCCGACGAAGTCGCCCTCGAAGACCATGCCCGCCTTCGGCTGGTCGCCCCCGGTGAAGGTCTGCTCCACGGAGCGCGGGAACTCGACCTGGAGCGCGCCCTCGTTGCCGCCCGCGATGAAGTCCTTCTTGCCGAAGAGTTCACCGAGCGTGGTGAGCGCGTCCTTCACGGACGGGTCGGTCCACTTGATCTCGTGCGCGGCGAGCTGGTCGTACTTCTCCGGGCCCGCCTGCGAGAGGTAGATGTTCTCGAACCAGTCCGTGAGCGTCCAGCCGTCCGCGCCACCGATCGACACCGGGGTCACACCGGAGTCGTAGACGGTCTGCGCGGTGGTCATGAACTCGTCCCACGTCTTCGGCTCGGTCGCGCCCGCGTTCTCGAAGACCTTGGTGTTGTACCAGATCAGCGACTTGTTGGCGGCCTTGACGTACACCGCGTACTGGGTGCCGTCGACCTTGCCGAGATCCTGCCAGCCCTGCGCGAAGTTCTTGCCCAGCTCCGCCTGCGCCTCCGCGCCGACCGGCTTGGCCCACTTCTTGTCGACCGCCTGCTTGACGGCGCCGACCTGCGGCACCAGCGCGACGTCCGGCGGTGAGCCGCCCGCGACCTTCGCCCCGATGAAGTTGATGATCGGGTCCGGCGCCGGGACGAACGTCACCTTCGCGCCCGTACGCTTCTCGAACTCCTTGAGGACCTTCTTGAAGTTGGCCTGCTCGGCGCCCGTCCACACGGCGGCCACCGAGATCTCCTCGCCGTCCAGCTTGGGGAGCTGGACCGAGGCCTTGCTCTCCTTCGGAGTGGACTTGGGGTCGTCGGTACTGTCGCCGCCGTCACCGCCGCATGAGGTGAGAGTGAAGGCGAGCACCCCCGCGACGACCGCCGCCCCCACCTGAACCCTGCCCCTACGCTGCCAATGGCTCCTGCGCATCACTGCCCCGCCTGATTCCCGCGCTTGATCGCGCGTACTTGCGAAATCTGTCCCGTGAGCACTGGTGTAGCCGTGGCCGGACAAGGGCGGCAAGGGCGCCGGTCGGCTCAACCGAGGGGTCGTGACGGGGTCGTTATTAACCCCCCAAACGCCCGGCGTTACGGGGATGTTGGGCCGGCGGGAAGGGCCCGGTGAACGCGGGCGCCCCCCACGATGCGTGAGGGGCGCCCGTGTTCACAAGAGGGCCTTCGACAAGAGGGCGTTCACAGGAGGGACGGCACCTCCGACGCCTGGACCGAACGGGCCGCCCGCTCCAGCGCGCTGGCGAGCAGCGCCAGATCCGTCGGCCCATTGCCCAGCTCCCTGACCGGGCGGCGGGTCGGCGGGTCGCCCATGCGCGCCCAGTCGAGGGCCACGACCGTCGGCCGCTGGGTCGCCGTCCGGGGGATACGGCCGGTCACCCGGCCCGTCTGGAACGCCGTCACACGGCCGTCCGCACCCCGCAGTACGCCCCGCCCCGGCGCCGGGTCCTCCGGTCCGCCGCCCGGCGCTTCGAGGCCGATCCGCAGCCCGGCGCGCAGCGCCAGCTCCGTACCCGCGACCCGCTCGCCCCGCCCTGCCGCCGCCACCAGATGCACCCCGAGCCGCTCCCCGTCCCGCGCGACGGCCTCCAGGGCGCGCACGACGGAACCGGCCGCCGGGCGCCCGGGGGAGCCCAGCGGCGGCGCGAGCAGCGCGTCGTAGTCGTCGACGACGACCACCAGGCGCGGCAGCGGCGGTCCCGGGTCCGTCCGCGCGCGGGCCGCCGACGGGCGCAGCCGCAGCGTCGCACTCGGCGGCGGGTCGAGATCCCCGGCGCCGCCCGGCTGCGCGCGCTGCGCGACCATCCGGTCCGCGACCTCGCGCTGCGTGTGCCACTCGGCGAAGCCGAGCCGGCCGAGGAGTTCGGCGCGGCGCTTCAGCTCGGCGGTCAGGGACTGCGCGAACTCCCGCATGCGCACCGGGTCGTTGGCCGTCAGATGTGTCGTGACGTGCGGCAGCTCCGTGCACACGCCGAGCCCGTCGCCGGGCCCGGACCCCGCGCCGCCCGTACCGCCGGACGCCAGCGCGCCCGTACTCCCGCTCGCGCCGCCCGCCGTGTCCCGGCCGTCGATCAGGACGACCGCGAGCCGGTCGGGCCGCTCGGCGGCGGCGAGCGACGCGGCAACCGATCGCAGTAACTCCGTACGCCCGCTGCCCGTCGGACCCTCGGCCAGCAGATGCGGACCCTCGTGCGCCAGGTCGACGCAGACCGGGCCGCGCGGTCCGGCGCCCAGGACCGTCCAGGCCCGGCCGCCCAGCGCCTCGGTGTCGTCGGCCGCCGCCGCCCAGCGCGCCATCAGCGACGCCGGGGTGGCCCGCGCGAGCCCCAACTCGTCCAGGAGCCGCGCCACTTGGGGCAGCGGCGTCGACGCGCGCGGGTGGCGCTCGGCGCCGGAGCCCTCGGTGCGCAGCGGCGCGAGCGCCCGCGCGAACCGCTCCGCCCAGGCCGCCGACACCGCGTCCACCGAGGCGAGCGTGGACTGCCCGGCGACCCTCCCGCGCGCGACGCGCAGCAGCCGCAGTGCGGTGGCCACGTCCCCGCTGAGCAGCGCGGCGGCCCCGCAGTCCCGGAACACCGGCGACACGGCACACGCCGTCTCGTACGTCTGCTCGACGGACGAGGTCGCCGTCGCCGGGTCGGTCTCGGCCAGACACACCACATGGATCCCGACCGCGCCCCCCTCGGCGCACAGCCGCCCGACGGCCTCCCGCAGCGAGGCGGAACCGGGGTCGCCGTCCACGACGAGCACGGTGTACGAGGTGGGGGCGGCGGGCGAGGTGGGGGCGGCGGTCTCGGAGCGCTCGTCGAGGAGCCGCAGCAGCTCCGCCGTACGGGCCGCCGCCTGCTCCCGGTCGTACGCGAGAAGCAGCCGGCAGTCCTGGCCGTGCGTCGGCCGCAGATGCGGGAGCCAGCCGAGCCAGGACCACTCGGCGGCCCGCGCTTCGGCGGTCCGCGACCGGTCCGTGCTGATCAGGACGAGGTCCAGGGCCTCCGGCGCGTGCAGCGCGGTCAGTTGGGCGAGGACGGAACGGGCCAGTCCGGCGAGCCGCGCGCGGGGCCCGGCGAGTCCGAGCCCGCCGACCTCGCGGAGCCCGACAGTCACGGGCACGGCGGGCAGCGGTCCGGCGCCGTCGGGCGCGCGCCGCTCGGTGGTCCCGAGGCGCACCGTCAGGGCCTCGGGGTGCCCGGCGCCGCGCTCCCACAGCCGGGGCCCCGGGCCGATCGCGGTGAGCAGCAGGGCGGCCGGATCCGGCCAGACATCGGCAGGGGGCGCGGCGCCCGCACCCCCGGCAGCCGCTTCGCGCGCGTGCCCACGCGGGTCCGCGCCGTCCCGCTCACCGCCACCGTCACCCTCGCCCCGCCCACCCGCACCGAACCGCCGCGCCCACGCCGACAACCCGCCCCGCTTACGCGCCCCACCGGCATTCCGTACGGGATGCTGCGCCGTGTCGCCCTGCGACGCCGTGCGCTCGGCCTGCGGGGCGCCGCCCTGTTCGGGCACCAAGGGATGGCTCCCGCGCGCGGAGGGCCCGTCGGCACCGCGCGGCCCTGGTGCGCCCCGGTGCCCGGGTCCCTCGCGGTACGGGCCGTCGGGCAGCCGTCCCGAGCCCTCGTCCACCGCGCCGGGCCCCCCGCCGTCCCGGGAACCGCTCCCGGGCGCACCCCAGCCCGCCGCCCCGTACGCGTGATGCGTTCCGGCCACGGGACCCCCGCCCACCTCGCCCGTACGCCCCCCGCCCGATGCGCCGCTGTCGTGCGAAGGCACCCGTACATGTCCCTCGCCGTCCGGTGTCGTCGGCACCGGACGGGCCGTCTCGTGGGGAGCGGCGAGGCGGAGTGTGGACTCGCCGATGCGCAGCAGGGCGCCGGGGCGCAGCGGGACCGGGTGGTCGGTGAGGGGGGTGCCGTCGAGCGTCGTGCCGTTCGTCGAGCCCAGGTCCTGGACCGTGACCGCGCCGTCCGGGGCCACCGTCACCGCGCAGTGCAGCCGCGAGACGTCCGGGTCGTCCAGCGGCACGTCCGCCCCCGACGACCGCCCGACGCGGACCTGTCCGCCGTGCAGCAGGTGCACCCCGCCCGCGTCGGGCCCCGCGACGACCTGCAACTGCGCCGCGCCCCCCGACGGATCGGGTCCGGGGTCGGCGGGCGCGCCCAGGGACACCACGGCGCCGTCGATCAGCGGCGGCTCGCCGAGGGTGCAGCGCTGCGCGTCGAGCCGGTCCGCCCCCGCGTACACCACGACCGGTCCGTCACCGCCCGCCACAGCCGTGGCGAGGCCCGAGGCGACCGCCGCGAGCGCGGTCCCGGCGGGCGCGGTGACCAGCACGTCACGCGCGACGGCTTCACGCGCGGCGGTACGGCCCTGGGCGGCGGGGCGCACCCCGGTCCAGGCGACGACGGTCAGGCGGATCTGCATCGCCGTCAGCGGTCCCTTCTGCGCGGGTGCCCGGCACGGGGACTGTGCTGTGATTCCCCCCACCGCACTCAGGCACGACGGCCAGTACGGGAGGCATCCTCGCACTTGCCACCGACAACACGCCCGGCGGCCACCCGTTCGTGATCTTGATTGGTCGGCTCTGCCCGCAAAAGTGCCCACGCGGACGCCTTGGGACCGGTCCCGGCAACCAACCGCCCCGAGCACGCGTCTTCCCCTCGAACACCGGTCCGGACGCAGACTCGTACGGGACAGCCGGTACAACCCGTACATAATCGGGACGAAATCGCAGCGGCGCCGGACCCCGAAGAGGGCCCGGTGGCGGCCCGACAACAGACCGGGTCCCGTGCGGCGGCACTACAGTGGGGCGGAACATCAGTACCCGTACCACTAGCAGTACCCGGCCCGCCGACCAGGGCCCCCGGATCGTAGCCAGAGCAGCAGGGAGCGCATGACGTGCGGCCGGTAGGCAGCAAGTACCTCCTGGAGGAGCCGCTCGGACGCGGCGCCACAGGCACCGTGTGGCGGGCCCGTCAGAGGGAGACCGCAGGCGCCGAGGCGGCCGTAGCGGGCCAGCCCGGCGAGACCGTGGCGATCAAGGTCCTCAAGGAGGAGCTGGCGAGCGACGCGGACATCGTGATGCGCTTCCTGCGCGAGCGGTCCGTGCTGCTGCGGCTGACCCACCCGAACATCGTCCGGGTCCGCGACCTCGTCGTCGAAGGCGATCTGCTCGCCCTCGTCATGGACCTGATCGACGGCCCCGACCTGCACCGCTATCTGCGCGACAACGGCCCGTTCTCGCCGGTCGCCGCATCGCTGCTCACCGCGCAGGTCGCCGACGCGCTCGCCGCCAGCCACGCCGACGGTGTCGTGCACCGCGACCTCAAGCCGGCGAACGTCCTGCTCGACCAGTCCGGCGGCGCGATGCACCCGATGCTCACCGACTTCGGCATCGCACGCCTCGCGGACTCCCCGGGCCTCACCCGCACCCACGAGTTCGTCGGCACGCCCGCGTATGTCGCCCCGGAGTCCGCCGAGGGCCGCCCGCAGACCAGCGCCGTCGACATCTACGGCGCGGGCATCCTGCTGTACGAGCTGGTCACCGGCAGGCCCCCGTTCTCCGGCGGCTCCGCGCTCGAAGTGCTCCACCAGCACCTCAGCGCCGAACCCCGCCGCCCGTCCACCGTGCCCGACCCGCTGTGGACGGTGATCGAGCGCTGCCTGCGCAAGAACCCGGACGACCGCCCCAGCGCCGAGAACCTCGCGCGCGGGCTGCGCACGGTCGCCGAGGGCATCGGCGTGCACGCGAACTCCGCGCAGATCGCCGCGGCCGACGGCGTGGGCGCCCTGCTCGCCCCCGACCCCTCGCCCGCGCAGGTCCCCGGCACCCCGGGCGCCGCCGACCCGACCCAGGTCCTGCCGGGCAACGCCGGCTCGTACGACCCCAATGCCGTGACGAGTTTCCTGCCGAGCGGCGGCGCAGGCCCGGACCCGACGTCCGTCCTGCCGCACCGGGGCGCCCCCGACCCGACCGCCGTCCTGCCGCCCGTACCGCAGTACGGACCCGGCGAAGGCGGCCAGGGCGCGGGGCCCGAGGACCCGCACCCCTGGCAGAACCAGCTCCGCGCCGCCCGCGACCGCAACGACCAGACGCAGGTCCAGTACCTCGACCCGAACGAGGACCCGCTCCGCCGCCGCCCCCAGCGGCAGGTCGCCCGCCCCGAGCCGCAGCGCCGCCAGGCCCCGCCGCCGCAGCAGCAGCCCCAGCAGTACGCACCCCAGCATCAGCAGCAGCCGCAGCGGTACGCGCCCGCGCCGGTGCCCGAGCGGCAGCCCCAGCACTACGCGCCGCCGCAGCAGCCCGCGCCGCGACCGCCCAGGGAGCCCCGGCAGCGCAGCGCCAACCCGATGCGGATCCCGGGGCTCGGCTGCCTCAAGGGCTGCCTGTTCACGTTCGTCATCCTGTTCGTCGCGGGCTGGCTGATCTGGGAGCTGAGCCCGCTCCAGGACTGGATCGGTACGTCGAAGGGCTACTGGGCCCAGATCTCCGACACGTTCACGACGGTCACCGGATGGATCGGGGACCTCGGGAACAGCGGCGGAGGATCCGGCAGCGGTAACTGAGCGGTCACCGGACAACTGGGGCGCGACCTTGGCGATTTGTCGACACCCAGCGAGTGATTTCCGTCGGTGATGTGAAGGTTGCCGCCACGGACGCGTAGCTTTGTCGCCAACACGCGTCCGTAGGAGCAGTCTTGGCACGGAAGATCGGCAGCCGCTACACCGCGCACCAGATCCTGGGCCGCGGCAGTGCCGGCACGGTGTGGCTCGGCGAGGGACCCGAGGGGCCCGTCGCGATCAAACTGCTGCGCGAGGACCTGGCGGCCGACCAGGAGCTGGTCGGCCGCTTCGTGCAGGAGCGCACCGCGCTGCTCGGCCTGGCCCACCCGCACGTGGTCGCCGTCCGCGACCTGGTCGTCGACGGCAACGACCTCGCCCTCGTCATGGACCTCGTCCGCGGCACCGATCTGCGCACCCGGCTCGACCGGGAGCGCAGGCTCGCCCCCGAGGCCGCGGTCGCCATCGTCGCGGACGTCGCCGACGGACTCGCCGCCGCGCACGCGGCCGGGGTCGTGCACCGCGACGTCAAACCCGAGAACGTCCTGCTCGACATGCAGGGCCCGCTCGGCCCGGCCGGCGCCCACCCCGCGCTGCTCACCGACTTCGGTGTGGCGAAACTCATCGACTCGCCCCGCCGCACCCGCGCCACGAAGATCATCGGCACCCCGGACTACCTCGCGCCCGAGATCGTCGAGGGCCTGCCCCCGCGCGCGGCCGTCGACATCTACGCCCTCGCGACGGTCCTGTACGAGCTTCTCGCCGGGTTCACGCCCTTCGGCGGCGGGCACCCCGGCGCCGTACTGCGCCGCCATGTCACCGAGACCGTCGTACCGCTGCCCGGCATCCCCGAGGAGCTGTGGCAGCTCATCGTCCAGTGCCTGGCGAAGGCGCCCGCGTCCCGGCTGCGCGCCTCCGAGCTGGGCGCCCGGCTGCGGGAGCAGCTGCCGCTGCTCGCCGGGATGCCGCCGCTGGACGTGGACGAGCCCGGCGCGGGCGACGGAAGCCCTGCGGCGGACGAGGAGCCGGTGCCCGACGACGCTCCGGAGCCGGCCGCCCGGCGCGGGGCCGTACCGCTGGTGCCGGGGCACGCGACCGACTCGAACCGGGACACGCACACCAGCATGCGGGTGCCCGCGGCGGACGAGCTGGCCGGCGGCGCCCGGGGGACGGCCCGGGTCCCGCGCGCCACGGGCGCCCCGCGCCCCGGCTCGGCCCGGCACCGCGCCGCATCGGCCCGCCGCCGCCGGATCGCCCTCGGCGCGGCGGCGGCGGTCCTCGCGGCGGCGGGCGTGGGCACATGGCTGGCGACCTCGGGCAACGACGCGGATGCGACTCCGCGCGGACCGGGACAATCGGTACCGGCAGCTCCCTGACCCGACCACTCGGCACGACACCGACCGGCTGCCGCCGGTAGTCGCGGGGGGCGTACGGGGGCCGGAGGTGGCCGGTGTTGTTTGGGTGGGTGGGTGGGATCGCCGGTTGGTAGTTGCTTGAGGGCGGGCGGGCGGGAACACGGGTAAGGCATCATCCGGTCAACCGTTAGGCTGGACTCGTGGCAGTCGTCGATGTTTCCGAAGAGCTGAAGTCCCTCTCCTCGACCATGGAGTCGATCGAGGCCGTCCTGGACCTGGACAGGCTGAGGGCGGATATCGCCGTGCTGGAGGAGCAGGCCGCCGCGCCGTCCCTGTGGGACGACCCGGACGAGGCGCAGAAGATCACCAGCAAGCTGTCGCACCTCCAGGCGGAGGTACGCAAGGCGGAGACACTGCGGGGCCGCATCGACGACCTGAGCGTGCTCTTCGAGCTGGCGGAGGCAGAGGACGACTCGGAGACCCTCGCCGAGGCCGAATCCGAACTCGTCGCCGTGAAGAAGGCGCTCGACGAGATGGAAGTACGCACCCTGCTCTCCGGTGAGTACGACGCCCGTGAGGCCCTGGTCAACATCCGCGCCGAGGCCGGCGGGGTCGACGCCGCCGACTTCGCCGAGCAGCTTCAGCGCATGTATCTGCGCTGGGCCGAGCGCCACGGCTACAAGACAGAGGTGTACGAGACGTCGTACGCGGAAGAGGCCGGCATCAAGTCGACCACCTTCGCCGTCCAGATCCCGTACGCCTACGGCACGCTCTCCGTCGAGCAGGGCACCCACCGGCTGGTCCGGATCTCGCCGTTCGACAACCAGGGGCGCCGCCAGACGTCGTTCGCCGGTGTCGAGGTGCTGCCGGTGGTCGAGCAGACCGACCACATCGAGATCGACGAGTCCGAGCTGCGCGTCGACGTGTACCGCTCGTCGGGCCCCGGCGGCCAGGGCGTCAACACCACGGACTCCGCGGTCCGGCTGACCCACCTCCCGACCGGCATCGTCGTCTCCTGCCAGAACGAGCGCTCGCAGATCCAGAACAAGGCGACCGCGATGAACGTCCTCCAGGCGAAGCTGCTCGAACGCCGCCGCCAGGAGGAGCAGGCGAAGATGAACGCGCTCAAGGGCGACGGCGGCAACTCCTGGGGCAACCAGATGCGTTCGTACGTCCTGCACCCGTACCAGATGGTCAAGGACCTCCGTACGGAGTACGAGGTGGGCAATCCGCAGTCCGTGCTCGACGGTGAGATCGACGGCTTTCTGGAGGCCGGAATTCGCTGGCGCAAGCAGCAGGATCGCTAAAGCCACCCCAGAACTCACCCGTCACAGCTTTGTCGACAAGGCAACTGCCGTCCCGAGGGCGGCAGTTGTCGCATGTGTCGGGCTTTTACGTCACCGGCACAAGAACATATGGCGGTCAACTCCCCTTATTCCAGACATCGCGTACGCAACGACCTTGACGCCTTTGCGAAAACTGGGAAGGGTTGAGCGTGGCATGCGTATCTTCGGGGCGCGTGTGACCGGGGGGATGAGAATTCACTTCCGATGACGAAGCCCCGAGCGCTGCTCCATTCACGATTCAGCTACTGGGGGTAGCAGCAAATGACCAAGAAGACGCGGATCCGCGTCGCGCGGATCGCCGCCGGCGCGCTGATCGCCGCCGGCGCGTCCCTGACGGCCGCGGGCGCCGCTTCGGCTCTCGACGTGAACGTCGGCCTCGGCGGTGTGGGTGTCAACGCTCACGCCGACGAGACCGGCATCGGCGTCGACGTGGGCCCGAACGACGAGCCGACCGACGGCAACACGGAGATCCCCACCGACCCGCCCACGGACCCCACCGACCCGCCGACCGACCCGACGGACCCGCCCACGGAGCCCACCGAGGAGCCGACGGAGCCCACGGAGGAGCCGACCGAGCCCACCGAGGAGCCCTCGGAGCCCACCGGTGAGCCGAGCCAGCCCGGCAACGGCAACGGTGGCAACAACGGCGGCAATGGCGGGACCAACCCCGACGGCGGCTCCAAGCCGGTCGAGCAGGGCCAGGGCAAGACCGGCCTGACCGACACCGGCTCGCAGCCCGTCGAGCAGGGCGCGGCCCAGGACGAGCTGGCCGAGACCGGCGCGGCGCAGACCACGTTCCTGCTGGTCGGGGCCGCCGCGATGATCGCCGGTGGCGTCGGCTTCCGGCTGCTGCCCCGCTTCGTCGGCGGTGGCCGCACCGTCGCCTGACCGAGGCGGCAGGGCGACCCCGGGACGACCTGGGAGCGCCCGGAGCACACAGAAGGGCCCGGAGCACCCGCTCCGGGCCCTTCCGGCCGTTCTCCCACCGGTCCCCAGGCCCGTACAGCCCTCTCCCGGCCTCCGTACGCCCCTCTGCGCGCCTGAAACGCCTCAACGCACCCGGACGGCCCGAAACCCCCTAGCGGGCCAGGAGGGCCACTGCCGCGATGAGGACCGCGAGGAGCGCGATCAGCATCGTCGGGTTCATACCCGCCCAGAAGTTGTTGTTGTCGTCCTGCTCAAGGCGCTGACGGCTGGCCCGGCAGACGGGGCACCGGCCCTCGCTGACCGGGGACGCGCAGTTCGCGCACACCAGTCGGTCATAGGTCATGCGCACTCCTCCTCCCGCGCGGCGGAGCCCTGCCGCAACGACTGTCTCTCCGCACAACGCTCAGGGAAACGCAACCGTTCCCCTCCCACTGTGCCAGCTTCCGCGGATTTCGGCGCGGCCCGCCGTATCCTGCCCGGTCCTGACGGATTCGAGCCGTTCCGTTCCGTGACAAACAGCGCAACCGGTACGGAACCCCGGCCGCCGACTGCGCTCGCCCGTCCGGGTCGCGTATGGTCACGCTCACCTACCCCCGGCGACCCGTGGTGCATCCGTGATCCGATTCGACAGTGTCTCCAAGGTCTACCCCAAGCAGACCCGCCCCGCTCTCAGGGAAGTCTCCCTGGAGGTCGAGCGCGGTGAGTTCGTGTTCCTCGTGGGGTCCTCCGGCTCCGGGAAGTCCACCTTTCTCCGGCTGATCCTCCGCGAGGAGCGGGCCAGCCACGGTCAGGTGCACATCCTCGGCAAGGACGTCGCGCGGCTGTCCAACTGGAAGGTGCCGCAGATGCGCCGCCAGCTGGGAACCGTCTTCCAGGACTTCCGCCTGCTGCCGAACAAGACGGTCGCGGAGAACGTCGCCTTCGCGCAGGAGGTCATCGGGAAGTCCCGTGGCGAGATCCGCAAGTCCGTGCCCCAGGTGCTCGACCTCGTCGGTCTGGGCGGCAAGGAGGAGCGGATGCCCGGTGAGCTGTCCGGTGGTGAGCAGCAGCGCGTGGCCATCGCGCGGGCCTTCGTGAACCGGCCCAAGCTGCTGATCGCCGACGAGCCTACGGGCAACCTCGACCCGCAGACGTCGGTCGGCATCATGAAGCTCCTCGACCGCATCAACCGGACGGGTACGACCGTCGTGATGGCGACCCACGACCAGAACATCGTGGACCAGATGCGCAAGCGCGTCATCGAGCTGGAGAAGGGCCGTCTCGTCCGCGACCAGGCACGCGGCGTCTACGGCTACCAGCACTGACCCGGCGTACGTACCGAAAGGCAGAAAGCACGCGATGCGCGCCCAGTTCGTCCTGTCGGAGATCGGCGTCGGTCTCCGCCGCAATCTGACGATGACCTTCGCGGTCGTCGTCTCGGTCGCCCTCTCGCTCGCCCTGTTCGGCGGCTCCCTGCTCATGCGTGACCAGGTGAGCGTCATGAAGGGCTACTGGTACGACAAGGTCAACGTCTCGATCTTCCTCTGCAACAAGAGCGACGGCGCGTCCGACCCGAAGTGCCCCAAGGGCGCCGTCACGGCCGAGCAGCGGAACCAGATCGAGACCGAACTCAAGAAGATGCCGGTCGTCGACAAGGTGTCGTACGAGACCAGCGACGAGGCGTACAAGCACTACAAGGAGCAGTTCGGCGACTCGCCCCTGGCCAGTTCGCTGACCCCGGACCAGATGCAGGAGTCCTTCCGCATCAAGCTGAAGGACCCCGAGAAGTACCAGATCATCGCCACCGCCTTCGACGGCCGTGACGGGGTCCAGTCGGTGCAGGACCAGAAGGGCATCCTGGAGAACCTCTTCGGGCTCCTCAACGTCATGAACTGGGCCGCCATCGCGGTGATGTCCCTGATGCTCGTCGTGGCGCTGATGCTGATCGTCAACACCGTCCGCGTCTCCGCCTTCAGCCGCAGACGCGAGACCGGCATCATGCGGCTCGTCGGCGCGTCCGGCTTCTACATCCAGGCGCCGTTCATCATGGAGGCCGCGGTCGCCGGACTGATCGGCGGCGGTGTCGCCTGCGCCTTCCTGGTGATCGGCCGGTACTTCTTCATCGACCACGGCCTGGCGCTCTCCGAGAAGCTGAACCTGATCAACTTCATCGGCTGGGACGCCGTCCTGACCAAGCTGCCGCTGATCCTCGCGACCAGTGTGCTGATGCCTTCCCTTGCCGCTTTCTTCGCGCTGCGCAAGTACCTCAAGGTGTGACACATGACCGGGGCGCCGTGCGTGGCAACCGCCCGTACGGCGCTCCGCGTTGTCCTAGACTCACCGGCATGTCAGGTCCCGACCTGTTCGCCGTGCCCCGCCGCATTCGCCGCGGGGCCGCCCTGACCTTGGTGTTCACGAGTGTTCTCGTGACGGGTGCCGCGACGGGGTCCTGGACCGACGGTGCCGACGAGAAGCCGGAGGCGCCTCCCGCGCGCGCGGGCACGGTGTCCGCCGCCCATGAGCAGGACGTCGCCAAGGCGGCTGCCGACGCCATGGCCGAGGGAAAGTCCCCCACGGAGGCCGCCGAACGTGCCGTCAGCCGCAGCGGCGACCGCTGGGGCGCCGTCTACTCCGAGGGCGAGTACGCGGAGTTCGCGCAGGCACTCGACGGCGAGTACACGGGCGTGGGCCTCTGGGCGCGGCGCGCCAAGGACGGCCGGATCGAGGTCGCGCGCGTGCAGCGCGGCGGACCCGCCGAGCGGGCCGGCATCCGTGCGGGCGACCGGCTGCTGACCATCGACGGACAGCGCGTCGAGGACCGGCCCGTCACCGAGGTCGTCGCCCTCCTGCGCGGCGGGAACTCCTCCCGCGACAAGACCGTTACTGAGGGTGATGGCGGTGAGCGTGGTGAAGGGGTCGGCTCCGCCACCGGCACCCCCGTCGAACTAGGTCTCTCACGCGGCGCCCACCGCTGGACCGAGACCCTGCGCCGCGCCGTCCTGTCCACCGACTCCGTCACCGTCGAACAGCTCGGCGACGGCACATCGGGCGCCGTCCTGATCAAGGTCGCCGCCTTCACCAAGGGCTCGGGCGAGCGGGTGCGGTCCGCGGTCCGCGCCGCGCCGCCCGGCGCCGGCATCCTGCTCGACCTGCGCGGCAACTCCGGCGGCCTGGTCACCGAGGCCACCACGGCGGCCTCCGCGTTCCTCGACGGCGGCCTGGTCGCCACGTACGACGTCCGGGGTGAGCAGCGCGCCCTGCACGCCCGTCCCGGCGGCGACACCGAACGGCCCGTGGTCGCGCTCGTCGACGGCGGCACGATGAGCGCGGCCGAACTGCTCACCGGGGCGCTCCAGGACCGCGGCCGTGCGGTCGTGGTGGGCTCCCGCACCTTCGGCAAGGGCTCGGTGCAGATGCCGAGCCGGCTGCCCGGCGGCTCCGTCGCCGAGCTGACCGTCGGGCACTACCGCACCCCCTCGGGCCACAGCGTCGACGGCCAGGGCATCACACCCGACCTGGAGGCCGGATCGGGCAGCGAGAAGCAGGCCGAGACCGTTCTCAGCGGCCTCGGCGACGCTCCGTAACGCCCACTCTTCGGTGATACGGGCGTCCGGCGCGGTAAACGGCTGGCCTGGCGGCCCCCTCGTAGTGCGAAAATGGCCGCACTATGGCTAAGGAAAAAGGGCGCAAGCTGATCGCGCAGAACAAGAAGGCGCGGCACGACTACACCATCATCGACACCTATGAGGCCGGACTCGTCCTCACGGGGACCGAGGTGAAGTCGCTGCGCCAGGGGCGGGCCTCACTGGTGGACGGTTTCGTCCAGCTCGACGGCGGTGAGGCATGGCTGCACAACGTGCACGTACCGGAGTACAGCCAGGGCACCTGGACCAACCACAGCGCGCGGCGCCGGCGGAAGCTGCTGCTGCACCGCGCCGAGATCGAGAAGCTGGTGTCGAAGTCCCAGGAGACCGGCCACACCATCGTGCCGCTCGCCCTGTACTTCAAGGACGGCCGCGCCAAGGTCGAGATCGCGCTGGCGAAGGGCAAGAAGGAGTACGACAAGCGGCAGACGCTCCGCGAGAAGCAGGACCGGCGCGAGGCCGACCGGGCGATCTCGGCGGTGAAGCGGAAGGAGCGGGCCAGCCTCCGGTAACAAATGGACTGGCCCCGTCACTCGCCAGTCACGTACGATGGCCATGCGCCCCACAGAGGGTGCGGTACCACCTTGAAAAAACAACATGGGGATGATCGGTTTCGACAGCGGCTGTCGAAGCAGGGGAAGCGTGTCGAGGAAGCGGCAATGATCTCGTAAACCATATGTCGCAAAAAATAATCGCCAATACCAAGCGCGATTCCTTCGCCCTCGCTGCCTAAGTAGCGACTTGCGAAGTGTCAGCCCGGGGCTGTTCCCGACCCGGATCCTGGCATCAGCTAGGGAACTAAACTTCCAGGCCCGGTCACGGGGTCTGGGAGGAAATCAAACAGTGGCTGGGCCCGTCGGCGACTTGTTCGCGTGATCGCCGGGGCCGAGAAAATCGCAGCGATCTGCACACGGAGAAGCCCTGATTCCGCACCGTTGGACGCGGGTTCGATTCCCGCCATCTCCACGAAGGCGTTAGGCGACGTGTGCCCGCGAACAGCGCGGGCCGCGTCGCCTTCGTCGTTTGTGCGCGGCTGCGCCGCGCGTAGCGGGGGCTCCGCCACCCGCACCCCCTTACGCGCCCCTCCCCGTGAGGGAACGCGACCGGTACCCCTTGTTGAGCGGCGCCTTCCTTCGGGAGGGCGCCGTTTTGTGTTCCGGGCCGGCCGGTCGATGCCCTCTGTCGTCCTTGGGCACGGTCCGGGATGCTGCGGTGGCATGAGTAGACCTGTGAGACGCGGTGTGCCGCGTCTGCGCCACTGGATCTGGCCCGCCGTCGCCGCCGTCGCGGCGGCCACCCTCACCTGGAGCGCCCCGGCCGGTGCCGACTCCGACCGGAGCGGACTGCCCGAGGCCATCGACACCGTACTCGGCGACCCCCTGATGGCAGGGGGCGCCGCGAGCGTCGTGGTCGCCGACGCGGAGTCCGGCGACATCCTGTACCGGCATCTGCCCACCGGGCGGCTGATGCCCGCGTCCAACACCAAGCTCGCCACCTCGGCCGCGGCGCTCGACGTCCTCGGCCCCGGCCACCGCTTCACGACCGACGTCCTCACCACCGGTACGCGGCACGGCCGGGTGCTCGCCGGGGATCTGTATCTGCGCGGCACCGGCGACCCGACCCTGCTCGCCGCCGACTACGACCGGCTCGCCGCCCAGGTCGCCGCCTCCGGTGTGCGGCGGGTCACCGGGCGGCTCGTCGCCGACGACACCCGGTTCGACAGCGAGCGGTTGGGCAGGTCCTGGGCCGCCGACGACGAGTCCGCGTACTACTCCGCCCAGATATCCGCGCTCAGCGTCGCCCCGGACACCGACTACGACACCGGCACGGTGATCGTCGAAGCCGCCCCCGGTGCCGCCGCCGGGGACAAGCCCCGGATCACGCTGACGCCCAGGACCGGTTACGTCGACCTCGATGTCACCGCCACCACCGTCCCGCCGGGGGGCGCCGACACCCTCACCGTCGAGCGGCGGCACGGCACCAACACCGTCACCGTCAGCGGCACCGTGCCCGTCGGCGGAGCGGTCACCAAGGAGTGGGTGAGCGTCTGGGAGCCCACCGGATACGCGGCGGCCGTCTTCCGCGACGCCCTCACCGCACACGGCGTCCAGGTCGCCGGGCCGACCCGGCTCGGCCGGGCGACGCCCGGGGAGGCGCGCGGCATCGCCTCCCACGAGTCGATGCCCCTGAGGGACCTCCTGATCCCCTTCGTGAAGCTGTCGAACAACATGCACGCCGAAATCCTCGTCAAGGCCATGGGGTACGGGACGGCCCGGCGCGGTACCTGGAGCGCCGGACTCGCCGCCGTCGGCGGCTACCTGAAGCGCGCGGGCGTCGACACGGGCACGCTGCGGCAGGTGGACGGCTCGGGGCTCTCGCGGATGAACAACTTCCCCGCCGACCAACTCGCCCGGCTGCTCGTCTCGGTGCGCTCGGAGCCCTGGTACGCGGACTGGTACCGGTCCCTGCCGGTGGCCTGCGATCCGGACCGGTTCGTCGGCGGCACCCTGCGGTCACGGATGTGCGGGACCCCGGCGGCGCTCAACGCGCGCGGGAAGACGGGTTCGCTGACCGGCGCCTCCGCGCTGTCGGGGTACGTGACCGACGCGGGCGGCCGTGAACTCGTGTACAGCGTCGTCCTCAACAACTACCTCGCGTCGTCCGTGAAGAGCCTGGAGGACGCCCTTGTGGTGACTCTGGCGCGGTCCGACGCGGAGCGGGCCGTGGCGGTGCGGCCCGGCGCCGCGCGGGGCGCCGAGCGGGACGGCGACCTGGAGTGCTCATGGCGCAAGCCCGCCCTCTGCTGAGACGCCGCCTATGAGACGCCCCCCTATGAGGCGTACCCCTTAGCGGCGGGCGGCGGCGTCCGCAGGGCCCCGTACAGCGCCGGGAGCAGGGCGCAGGCCGCCGCGGCGACGGGGACCGCGTACGCCGTCGTCGGGCCCGCCTGCTCCACCAGCCGGCCGCCCGCCGCCGCGCCGCACGCGATGCCCCCGAGGATGCCGGTCACGGCGAGGGTCATGCCCTCGTTCAACTGGCCCTCGGGGGTCCACCGTTGGACCAGCGTCATGCCGGTGACCATCGTCGGCGCGGTCGCCATCCCCGCGCACAGCAGGGCGCCCGCCAGCGCCACCAGCGAACCCGACACGGCCGCCGCGACCAGCGGCAGCGCCATCAGGACCGTCATCGCGGCCACACAGAGCAGGAACCGGCGCTCCACGCGGTCCGCGGGCCGGAGCATCCCGTAGAGGAGCCCCGCCGCGCCCGAACCGGCCGCCTGGAGCGCGAGGACCGCGCCCCCGGCCGCCTGGTGCCCGCGTGCGTCCGCGAACGCGACCGTCACCACCTCCATCGACCCGAACACCGCGCCCGTGGCGACGAATCCGAGCAGCAGCGTGGGCATCCCGCGCGCGCGAAGGGGCGACTTCACGCGGGGGCGGCGGTCGACGGGCGGTTCGGTGGAGCGCTGCGCCGCGAACAGCAGCACACCCGTCACCAGGAGCACCACACCGACGAGCGTGCCCGCTTCCGGGAACAGCGTTCCGCAGAGGAACGCCGCGAGGACCGGGCCCAGCATGAAGCAGAGTTCGTCGGCCGCCTGCTCGAAGGAGTTGGCGGTGTGCACGGCGGCCGGTTCGTCGCGCAGCAGATACGCCCAGCGGGCGCGGGACATGCCGCCCGTGTTGGGCGTCGTGGAGGTCGCCGCGTAGGCCGCGAACAGGGTCCAGTCCGGTGCCCCGTACCGCACGCACAGCAGCAGGGCGACGGAGCCGAGGGCGGCGATGAGCGTGGCGGGCACGGCGATGCGGGCCTGGCCGTAGCGGTCGACGAGCCGTGCGGTCCAGGGGGCGACGACCGCCGTCGCGGCGAGGCCCGTCGCGGTGACGGCGCCGGCGAGCGCGTACGAGCCCCGGGAGCCCGCGATCATCATCACCGCGCTGATGCTGAACATGCCCATCGGCAGCCGGGCGACGAGATTGCCGAGCGTGAAGGCGCGGGCGCCGGGGACGGCGAAGAGGCGGCGGTACGGGTTGCGGGCTCGTGGAGCGGCGGTGTCCTGCGGCATGGGGAAACCGTCGCCCGTCGCCCCGCGTGGGGTCCAACACCTGTTCGGTTCCGATTGACGCATCCCTGTTGTAAATTCCCGGAGTGTCCCGCGATTCCCATGAACCGGTGAGCCCCGGCATCGACCCCCGGCTCCTGCGCGCCTTCGTCGCCGTCGCCGAGGAGCTGCACTTCACCCGCGCCGCCGCCCGGCTCTACGTCGCCCAGCAGGCCCTCAGCCGTGACATCCGGCGCCTCGAACGCATCCTGGGCGCCGAGCTGTTCGTCCGCACCACCCGGCAGGTCACCCCGACCGCCGACGGCGAGCGGCTGCTCCCGTACGCGCGCCGGGTCCTGGACGCGCAGGACGAGCTGACGGCCGCCTTCGCGCGCGGGCAGGTGTCCCGGCCCGTCCTCGTGGACGTCAACAGTCCCGGGCTGATCTCCGGACGCATCCTGGAACTCGCCCGTGAACGCGTCCCGGACCACGAGCTGATGGCCCGTTTCGAGAGCGGACTGACGGGCGCCGCCACCGAACTGCTCGCGGGCCGCCTCGACGCCTCCTTCGGCCGGTACGCGGGTCTCGACCCGGCGGTCCGGGCCCGGCTCGACCAGCAGCCGGTGCGGTACGAGCCGATGGCGGTGATCCTTCCCGAGGATCACCGGCTGGCCAATTTGGCCGAAGTCCCCCTGGACACACTGGCCGGTGAGCGGATCTATGCCGGTGCCGGGAACCCCCGCACCCGTGAGTGGACGGCTCTCGCGGAGCTGCTTTTCGAAGGGCGCGGGATCGAGGTCGCGGCTCCCGCGCCGCTCGCCATCGGGGAGGAGGAGTTCCGGCGGATCATGGCCAAGACCCGTACTCCTGTTCTCGTCGCCGGTAGTTTTCCGGCCATGCCCGATTCGGTGCTGCGTCCGCTGGTCGACCCCGTGCCACTGTCACCGCTGTCTCTTGTGTGGCGGAAAGGGCGAGTTCATCCCGGGATTACTGCCCTTCGTGAGGCGGCTGCCGCGCTCGCCGAGGCGGAAGGCTGGCTTCAACGGCCTGCCGACAGTTGGATTCCGGCCATCGATGCACGTGTCATGACGGCCCGGTTCTGACAGCGAACCACCCGGGTCACTCCGGTGCGCTACATTCGTCGTCTTGGCACAAGGTGATAAAAGGGGGCGCTCGGACCGGGTGGGGGCCAGGTTCGAACGACACGTGCCGAGGTCGCGCGCGCACTCCGGAAGAAATCCCGTGGGGGGATGTGCGTACGCGTGGAAATTTGGCGAGAAGACGCCCAACCAGGGCAGACACATGACCCGAACGAGGTCACGATCCAGATCGACGGCATAGGCCGTCAACTGGCCGAACTCACCGCCCAGGGCAAGGCTCAGGACGCCGCCGGATCCGACGGACCGGTGTTCGTGGACGAGACGGGCCGCCGCAGCCGCCGCTATCGCACGCTCGGTGTCGTCGTCGGCCTCGCCTGCGCGGTGTACGCGGCGGTGATCGTGGCCACCGTCGTCTCCGGGAACTCCAGCGCGCCCTGGCTGCCGATACCGGACCCCGCCGCCGAGCAGCCCGCCGGCAAGGTCGACACCCCGCCGCTGCCCGCCGTCTCCGGCTCGTCCTCCGGTTCCCCCGGCGAGAGCCCCGGCGCCACGCCGTCCACCGGCGACGGCACCACACCGTCCCCCGGCGACAGCGCCGCGCCCGGCGCCACCGCCGACCCGTCGGACCAGGCAAGCCCCGGTGCCGACCCCGGTACGTCGCCCGGCGTGCAGCCGACGAGGAACGGCGGCGGGACCAGGCCCAATCAGCCCGGCGGCGGCGTCGCGTCCCCGCCCGGCGGCGACCCCAGCACCGACCCCGGCCCCGGCGAGCCCAGCACGGAACCGTCGGACCCCGGTCCTTCGACCGCCGACCCGTCACCGTCCACGGCCGGCGGCGGCCAGGTGCCCATCGCCCCGGAGGGCGCTCAGTAATGACACCCCGCTCCACCGGCGCCCGGCGACACCGCACCGCCCGCCGGCGCCGGCTCCCCCTGCGCTATCTGCTGCCGGTCACCCTGCTGGCCGCGCTGATGGCGATGCTCATGCTGCGCGGCTATGTGCACAGCGAGATCCTCGCCGATCACCGCATCGCACCGCCCGCCGCGACCGACAAGGTCCCGCACCGCGTCCTCGGCGGCGGACCCGTCATCGACGCGCGCGCGGGACGCATCAACACCGTGCGCATCCCGCACCACAAACTGGTCCTCACCTTCGACGACGGGCCCGACCCGGTCTGGACGCCGAAGGTCCTCGACACCCTCAAGCGGCACCACGCCCACGCCGTGTTCTTCGTCACCGGCACCATGGCGTCCCGCTACCCGGGGCTGGTCCAGCGCATGGTGGACGAGGGCCACGAGGTCGGGCTGCACACCTTCAACCACCCCGATCTCTCCTACCAGTCCAAGAGCCGTATCGACTGGGAGCTGTCGCAGAACCAGCTCGCGCTCGCCGGTGCCGCCGGTATCCGCACCTCGCTGTTCCGGCCGCCGTACTCGTCGTTCCCGGACGCCTTCGACAACAAGTCCTGGCCGGTCACCCGGTATGTCGCACAGCGGGGCTACCTCACGCTCGTCAACAACACCGACAGCGAGGACTGGAAGCGGTCCGGCGTCGAGGAGATCATCCGCCGCGCCACGCCCAAGGGCGGCAAAGGCGCCGTCGTCCTGATGCACGACTCCGGAGGCGACCGCTCACAGACCGTCGCCGCGCTCGACAAGTTCCTGCCCGGCCTCCAGGAGGAGGGCTACCGGTTCACCAACCTCACCGAGGCTCTGGACGCGCCGAGCGCGCACACCCCGGTCACCGGCGCCGAGCTGTGGAAGGGCCGGGCGTGGATCTTCCTCGTCCAGGCCGCCGAGAAGACCACGCAGGTCCTCGGTGTCGGACTCGCCGTCATCGGGGTCCTCGTCATCACCCGCTTCGGCCTGATGCTGGTGCTGTCCTTCGCGCACGCGCGGCGGGTGCGGCGCCCCGGCTTCCGCTGGGGGGCGCCCGTCACCGAACCGGTGTCGGTGCTGGTACCCGCGTACAACGAGGCCAAGTGCATCGAGAACACCGTCCGTTCCCTCATGGACAGTGACCATCCCGTCGAGGTGATCGTCATCGACGACGGCTCCAGCGACGGCACCGCCCGCATCGTCGAGGACCTGCGGCTGCCGAACGTACGGGTGGTGCGCCAGCACAACGCGGGCAAGCCCGCAGCGCTCAACCGCGGTATCGCCAACGCCCGTCACGACCTCATCGTCATGATGGACGGCGACACCGTCTTCGAACGGGCGACCGTGGGCGAGCTGGTGCAGCCGTTCGGCGACGCGCGCGTGGGCGCCGTCGCGGGCAACGCCAAGGTCGGCAACCGCGACTCGCTGATCGGCGCCTGGCAGCACATCGAGTACGTGATGGGCTTCAACCTCGACCGCCGGATGTACGACATCCTGCGCTGCATGCCGACGATCCCCGGAGCCGTCGGCGCCTTCCGCCGCTCGGCCCTGGAGCGCGTCGGCGGCATGAGCGACGACACACTCGCCGAGGACACCGACATCACCATGGCGCTGCACCGCGACGGCTGGCGCGTGGTGTACGCGGAGAAGGCGCGCGCCTGGACCGAGGCCCCGGAGTCCGTGCAGCAGCTCTGGTCCCAGCGCTACCGGTGGTCGTACGGCACGATGCAGGCCATCTGGAAGCACCGCAAGGCCGTGGTCGAGCGGGGCGCGTCGGGCCGCTTCGGCCGCGTAGGTCTGCCCCTGGTGTCCCTGTTCATGGTCCTGGCCCCTCTCCTCGCCCCCCTCATCGACGTGTTCCTGCTCTACGGGCTGGTGTTCGGCCCCACCGGCAAGACGGTCGGCGCCTGGCTGGGCGTCCTCGCGATCCAGGCCGCCTGCGCCGCCTACGCGTTCCGGCTCGACCGCGAGCGCATGACCCATCTGATCTCGCTGCCCCTCCAGCAGATCCTTTATCGGCAGCTCATGTACGTCGTGCTGCTGCAGTCCTGGATCACCGCACTCACCGGCGGCCGGCTGCGCTGGCAGAAGCTCCGGCGCACCGGAGTGGTGGAGGCGCCCGGCGGACTGCCGGGGCAGCGGGGGCCCGCGAACGACCGGAGGCCGGTGGCATGACGTATCCGACACAGCGGGACGAAAGGGTTGGGGAGGCCGCCGACATGTCCGGCGAGGGCGCCGCGCCGGCGAAGGCCCCCGGCCGGGACCGCTACCTCGACCTCCTCCGCTCCGTCGCCCTGGTCCGGGTCGTCGTCTACCACCTCTTCGGCTGGGCCTGGCTGACGGTGCTGTTCCCCTCCATGGGCGTGATGTTCGCGCTGGCGGGCTCCCTGATGGCGCGGTCGCTGAACCGGCCCGCGCTCGGCGTGATCCGGGGCCGGATCCGGCGGCTGCTGCCACCGATGTGGCTCTTCGGCGCGCTCGCCCTGATCATGCTGTTCACGGCCGGCTGGAACCCGGGCAACGACCCGGACAACGGCGGCACCTGGGGCTGGATCAGCCTCTTCAACTACCTCGTGCCGATCGGCGAGCCGACCTATCCGTGGCACATCGGCGCGGACGGCGGCCTGCTCGACGCCACCTGGCCCGAACAGGCGATCGGCCCGCTCTGGTACCTGCGCGCGTACCTGTGGTTCGTGCTCGCGTCGCCGCTGCTGCTGTGGGCGTTCCGCCGGATGCCGTGGGCGACGCTGCTCGCACCGCTCGCGCTCACCGCGGTCATCGGCACCGGTGTCGTCACGATCCCCGGCGAGACCGGCAACGCGCTCACCGACTTCGCCGTCTTCGGCGGCTGCTGGGTCCTCGGCTTCGCCCACCAGGAAGGCGTACTGCGCCGCATCCCGCGCTATCTCGCCGTATCGCTGTCCGTGCTCGTCATGGCCTTCGGCCTGTGGTGGGCCTCGGGCCACCTCGGCCCGGAGGGCTGGGACCTCAACGACATCCCGCTGGCCCAGGCGACCTGGTCGTTCGGCGCGGTCGCGATCCTCCTCGTGTACGCGCCGTCCTGGCAGCGCCTGCCCGGCCGCCTCGCCCGATTCGACAAGGTCATCACCCTCTCCAACAACAGAGCGGTGACGATCTACCTCTGGCACAACTTCCTGATCATGGCGACCTTCCCCCTCGTGGACCGCCTCTACGACCTCCCCTTCATGACCGACCGCATGATGGCGGCCCTGGACACCACCTACATGGTCTGGGCGTTCGTCCTGGTCTGGCCGCTGATCGGCCTGATGATCGTGGCGGCCGGCTGGGCGGAGGACCTGGCGGCCAAACGACCCCCGCGCCTGTGGCCGAACGGGGTGGAGCGCCGGGCGCGCGAGCGGGGGCGCCGAGTCGCCGCCTGACACCGCAAGTCGCCCCCTGACATCCCTGCGAGCATTCCTGGGAGCCCCCTCCTCACCGCCCGCCCCACCCCCGAGTGAGAGCAACGTTCCCCCGTGGTCACTCCGGGGCACGGGGGCGAAACCCGGGGTTTCTACGGTCGGGGCAGCCGAGGTGTTGGGAGGCCCCTGATGGGTGCGAATGGTGGTTCGGTGCGGAGCGGGGGGCGCTGGATTCAGCGGTGGGAGCCCGAGGACCGGGAGTTCTGGGACGGCGGCGGCGAGCGGGTCGCCCGGCGGAATCTTCTGTTCTCCGTGCTGTCCGAGCACATCGGGTTCTCCGTGTGGACGCTGTGGTCCGTGCTCGTGCTGTTCATGGGGCCCGAGTACGGGATCGATCCCGCGGGGAAGTTCTTCCTGGTGTCGATGGCCACGCTCGTCGGCGCCGTCGTACGGGTGCCGTACACCTTCGCCGTCGCGCGGTTCGGCGGGCGGAACTGGACGGTCGTGGCGGCGTCGATGCTGCTGCTGCCGACGGTGGCCGCCTTCGTGGTGATGGAGCCGGGGACCTCGTACACGACGTTCATGCTGTGCGCCGTGCTCACCGGCGTCGGCGGCGGGAACTTCGCCTCCTCCATGACCAACATCAACTCCTTCTTCCCGCTGCGGAAGAAAGGGTGGGCGCTCGGGCTCAACGCCGGCGGCGGGAACATCGGCGTCCCCGTCGTCCAGCTCATCGGACTCGGCACCATCGGCGCCTCCTGGGGACCCCGCGTCCTGCTCGGGATCTATGTCCCGCTCATCGTCGCGGCGGCCGTGTGCTCCGCCCTCTTCATGGACAACCTCGCGTCCGTACGCAATGACACCGGCGCCGCGAGGGAAGCCGTACGCGACCCGCACACCTGGATCATGTCGCTGCTGTACGTGGGGACCTTCGGGTCGTTCATCGGGTACAGCTTCGCCTTCGGGCTCGTACTCCAGACGCAGTTCGGGCGGACGCCCTTGCAGGCCGCGTCGATCACCTTCGTCGGGCCGCTGCTCGGCTCGCTGATCCGGCCCGTCGGCGGGGTGCTCGCGGACCGGTACGGCGGTGCCCGGATCACCCTCTGGAACTTCGTCGGCATGGGCCTGGCCACCGCCGTCGTCGTGCTGGCGTCGGTGCGGGCCTCGCTGCCGCTGTTCACCTCCGCCTTCATCGCCCTGTTCGTCCTCACCGGGCTCGGCAACGGCTCCACGTACAAGATGATCCCCGGGATCTTCCACACCAAGGCGCTCGCGCGCGGGCTCGGCGGGGAGGCCGCCGCCGCGTACGGGCGGCGCCTCTCCGGCGCCTCGATGGGGCTCATCGGCGCCGTCGGCGCGCTCGGCGGGCTCGGGATCAACCTCGCCTTCCGGCAGTCCTTCCAGACCACCGGGTCCGGCACCGGCGCGTTCGTCGCCTTCCTCGCCTTCTACGCCCTGTGCCTCGGCGTGACCTGGGCCGTATACCTTCGCCGCCCCGCCGTCGCCGTCCCGCACCCGACCGCCACCGAGGCCCCGACCCGGCTCGGATACGCCGAAGTGTGACCGCCCGCCCCCGACGTAACACCACGGACATCACGAGGTACCGGGCCTGTCACCGTCCGTTGGCAGGCTCGGTCGTCCACCCCCGGCGACGACGAGGGCTCATGGACGTTCCACAGCAGGGCCGACACCAGCAGGGCCACCCCCGGCAGGGCCGGCCACAGAAGGGTCCGTACGGGCCCCTCGCCGGGTTCACCGTCGGTGTGACCGCCGCGCGCCGCGCCGACGAACTCGGCGCGCTGCTCCAGCGGCGCGGTGCCACCGTGCAGCACGCGCCCGCGCTGCGCATCGTGCCCCTCGCCGACGACAGCGAACTCCTCGCCGCCACCAAGGAGGTGATCGACCACGGCCCTGACGTCGTGGTCGCGACCACCGCCATCGGGTTCCGCGGGTGGGTCGAGGCCGCCGACGGGTGGGGCGTCGGTGAGGCCCTGCTCGACCGGCTGCGCGGCGTCGAACTCCTCGCCAGGGGACCCAAGGTCAAGGGCGCGGTGCGCGCCGCCGGGCTCACCGAGGAGTGGTCGCCCTCGTCCGAGTCGATGGCCGAGGTCCTGGACCGGCTGCTGGACGAGGGGGTCGAAGGGCGCCGTATCGCCGTCCAGTTGCACGGGGAGCCGCTGCCCGGGTTCGTGGAGGCGCTGCGGGCCGCGGGCGCGGAGGTCGTGGGCGTCCCCGTCTACCGGTGGATGCCGCCCGAGGAGATCGGCCCCGTCGACCGGCTCCTCGACACCACCCTCGCGCGCGGCCTCGACGCGCTCACCTTCACCAGCGCGCCCGCCGCCGCCTCACTCCTGCGGCGCGCCGAGGTACGCGGACAGCTCGGCGACCTCCTCGCCGCGCTGCGCCACGACGTACTGTCCGCCTGCGTCGGACCGGTCACCGCGCTGCCGTTGCAGGCGTACGGCCTCGACACCGTCCAGCCCGAACGCTTCCGGCTCGGACCGCTCGTCCAGCTCCTGTGCCAGGAACTCCCGGGCCGTGCCCGTACGTTGCCCATCGCGGGGCACCGGGTGGAGATCCGCGGCCACGCGGTCCTCGTCGACGAGGCGCTGCGTCCCGTACCGCCCGCCGGGATGGCGCTGCTGCGCGCCCTCTCCCGGCGCCCCGGCTGGGTGGTGGCCCGCGCCGACCTGCTGCGCGCGCTGCCCGGCGCGGGCCGCGACGAACACGCCGTGGAGACCGCGATGGCCCGCCTCCGCACGGCCCTGGGGGCGCCGAAGCTGATCCAGACCGTGGTCAAACGGGGTTACCGGCTGGCCCTGGACCCGGCGACGGACGCCAAGTACGCGAACTGAGACAGCGGGGACAATGGAGACAGCGGGGACAGCGGGGACAGCGGGGACAGCGGAGACCGCGCGTCCTGAGATCCGACCCCGCCCTCACCCCTGGGGCCGCGCCCGCCCCCACACCACCAGCGCCCGCGCCAGAAAGCCCGTAGCCGCCGTGCACAGCAGCGCTCTCGTGATGTTCCAGGCCACCCACGGGGCCTCGAAGTTCTCGCGCAGGACCGTCGGATCGCCGGGGCGGGCCAGGGCGTCGTTGAGGGGGACGTTCACCGCCACGGTGATCAGGAAGGCCGCCGCGTAGGCGAGGAGCGCCGCGTACACCCAGCGGGTGCGGAGCTGCCATGCCGCGATGCCCGTCAGGACGAGCGCCCCCAGGAAGCTCAGGAAGAACACCGGGTTCTGGATCACCTCGTTGGTGTTCCGCATCACCTCGACATACGTACGGTCACCGCTGCGGGCCAGCGCCGGCATCACCGCGCAGGCGAACACGTAGAAACTGCCCGCGATCAGCCCCATGGCGACCGTGGCCGCCCCCAGTACGACGCCGGCCGCCCGGCCATTCCTGTACGTCCCGGTCGTCGTCATGTTCGCCATGTCCACCATGTCGACCAGTCAAGACGTCCACCCGGGGACCGGGACATGGCCACGACGCGCAGCCGCATACGCGCGCGTCCACGAGGACAAGCCCCCTTGCCCGGCAGCAGGGGTTCCGGGCGCGCCTTCGGGCAGGCACTGTAGAGGGACGGCACCCCGCGGAACGCACCCGACAGGACTCAGCGGTACCCACAAGGCGGTGACTAGCTCATGGCATCGAGCGCCCTTGGCACGGCCTCGGCCACCTCCGAGCCGCGGTTCGATCCAGGACGGCTCTGTCTGGACCTGGTCGCGACCGGGCACCCCGACGACCGGCTCGACTCGGTGGACCGGCTCCGTGCCTGGTGCACCGCCGCCGGACTCGTCCCCGATCCGACCCCGTTGCGCGCCGCCGACCCCGGCTGGCTCGTCGACTTCCGTGAACTCCGCGCCCACATAGGGCTGCTGGTCCGCGGCGAACTCGGCGGACGCCCGGTACCGGTGGCCCTGGACCGGGTCAACTCGCTGGCCCGCGAGGCGCCGCCGGCCCCCCGCGCGGTCCGCGCCCCCGACGGCACCCTCGCGCGCGCCCTGCACACCGACCCCGGCTGCGCCGCCCTGATCGCGGCCGTCGCCCGGGACACCGTCGACCTGCTCACCGACCCCGTGGCCCGCGCCCGGCTCCGCCAGTGCGAGGGCGACAACTGCCCCCTCATCTACCTCGACACCTCGCGCGGAGGCCGCCGCCGCTGGTGCTCCAGCGAGGTGTGCGGCAACCGGGAACGCGTCGCCCGGCACCGCCGCCGCGCCGCCCTCGCCCGCGCCTGAACCCACGTAACCCTTCAGGGGCACATCCCTTCAGGGGCACACCCCGTTTCGCGCGCCCGTTGAACAACTCCCGGCCCGCGTACGTACCCCGTGCTGAGCGATCCCGGCTGGGGCAGGTCCCCAGGGCTGACCCAGTCGAATCGGGGACACCGGAGGTAGGCGTGCGCAAGGATTCCGCCGTGGCCGATGAACGCCCGCCAAGGGCCCGACATCGCATGACCCAGTCTCCGTCCGCGCCCAGCAGCCCGGACGAGGAACTGATGCGCGCGCTCTACCGCGAACACGCCGGTCCCTTGCTCGCGTACGTGCTCCGCCTCGTCGCGGGAGACCGGCAGCGCGCCGAGGACGTCGTCCAGGAGACGCTCATCCGTGCCTGGAAGAACGCCGGTCAGCTCAATCGGGCCACGGGTTCCGTACGCCCCTGGCTGGTGACGGTCGCCCGTCGTATCGTGATCGACGGCCACCGCAGTCGACAGGCCCGGCCGCAGGAGGTCGACCCGTCACCTCTGGAGGTCATCCCCGCGGAGGACGAGATCGACAAGGCGTTGTGGCTGATGACACTCTCAGACGCACTCGACGACCTGACCCCTGCCCATCGGGAGGTTCTGGTCGAGACGTACTTCAAAGGACGTACGGTCAATGAGGCGGCCGAAACGCTCGGCATACCCAGCGGCACCGTGCGCTCACGGGTGTTCTATGCCCTGCGCTCGATGAAGCTGGCGCTGGAGGAGCGGGGGGTGACGGCATGACGTCGCATGACATGACTCCGAACGAGGCCCACGACGTCCACGAGACGGTCGGTGCCTACGCCCTGGGCATCCTCGACGACTACGAGGCGACCGCCTTCGAGGCGCACCTCGCGGGCTGCGACTGGTGCGCGCAGCAGTTGGAGGAACTTGCCGGCATGGAACCCATGCTGGCCGCCCTCGCCGATCTGCCCGGCGGCCCCGGCATGCAGATGGGGACGCCCGCCATCGGCGAACAGCTCGCCGCCAAACCCAGCAGGCAACTCGCGGACCGGCTCGTCGACGAGGTCGCCGTCCGGCGCGCGAAGAAGCGCCGGCGCGGACTGTATCTGGTGGCCGCCGCCGCTGCCCTGATCATCGGCGGCCCGCTGACCGTCATCGCCGTGGGCGGCGACGACGGCGGCAAGGGCGGTACGACCGGCGTCGAGGCCCATCCGACGAGCCCCGCCGAGGACGCCTTCTTCCACCACATGGACCAGAAGGTCACGGCGACGGACGCGGCCAGCAAGGTGACGGCGACCGTCGGCATGGAGAACAAGGCGTGGGGCACCCACACCGTCCTGGAGCTGAAGAACGTCAAGGGCCCGCTGAAGTGCTCCCTGATCGCCGTCGGCAAGAACGGCGAGCGCGAGACGGTCACCACCTGGTCCGTCCCCGCCTGGGGCTACGGCATCGAGAACAGCACCAACGAGAACGCGAAGAAACCGCTGTACGTGCACGGCGGCGCCGCCTTCGCCGACAAGGACATCGACCACTTCGAGGTCCGCACCCTCGACGGCAAGAAACTCGTGGAGGTCAAGGCGTAGGGCAGGGCGAGGGCAGGGCGTGGAGCAAGGCGTGGTCAGGGTGCGGGGCAAGGCGTCGTCGGCGTGCAGGTCACGGGACAGGTCCAGACGGATACCGATCCGGATCATCTGCTTCCGCCACCGGTGCCGACACGTGGCACCAGAGGGTCCCCTTCGCGTACGGTAGACGGCTGCCATGCACGTCAGAAGGGGGCCCGGTGGCCGCTCAGCACGCCGCTCACGCCGCTCACGCCGCTCCTGATTCCCTCCGCGATCGGGAGATCGCAGTCGAACAGGAGCATCTGGACCAGGTGTACCGACGCCTTGAGGAGAAGATCCACGAGGCGGAGTTCCTGATGCACGACGCGGCCCAGCGCGGCCAGGTCGGCACCCCGGGCGCGCTCGCCGAGCGCGACGCCCAGGTATTCCGGGCCGGAATCCACCTCAACCGGCTCAACAACGAGTTCGAGGACTTCCTCTTCGGCCGGATCGACCTCCTGCCGGGCAAGGACGGCAAGAAGGGCCCGGACGGCGCGTACACGGCCGTCGAGCCCGCCGACGGCGCCGTACGCACCGAGGGCGCCGACCAGGTCGCGGACATCGCCGAGACCCTGCACATCGGCCGGATCGGTGTCCTGGACGCCGACTACACACCGCTCGTCATCGACTGGCGCGCCCCGGCCGCCGCGCCCTTCTACCGCTCGACCCCGGTCGACCCGGGCCGCGTGGTCCGCCGCCGGGTCATCCGCTCCAAGGGCCGCCGCGTCCTCGGTGTCGAGGACGACCTGATGCGCCCGGAGCTGACCGCCCGGCTCGACGGCGACGACCTCGCGGTGATCGGCGACGGCGCCCTGATGGCGGCGCTCGGCCAGGCCCGGGGCCACACCATGCGGGACATCGTCTCCTCCATCCAGGCCGAACAGGACCTGGTGATCAGGGCGCCCGCCGCGTCCGTCACGCAGGTCGAGGGCGGCCCCGGCACCGGCAAGACGGCGGTGGCGCTGCACCGGGCCGCGTACCTGCTCTACCAGGACCGGCGGCGGTACGCGGGCGGCATCCTCATCGTCTCGCCGACCCCGCTGCTCGTCGCCTACACCGAGGGCGTCCTGCCGTCGCTCGGCGAGGAGGGCCAGGTCGCGATCCGCGCGGTCGGCTCCCTGGTCGACGGCGCCGACGCCACGGTCTACGACACCCCGGCGACCGCCCGCGTGAAGGGCTCGTCGCGGATGCTCCGGGTGCTGCGGAAGGCCGCGCGGGGCGCCCTGGAGCTGCCGGGCACACCGGTCCGGCTGCGGGTCGTCGCGTTCAACCGGCGGCTGGAGCTGGAGGCCGCCGAGCTGGACGACATCCGCCGCACCGCGCTCAGCGGCACCGCGCCCGTCAACCTGCTGCGCCCCCGCGCCCGCAGACTCCTCCTGGACGCCCTCTGGCACCGCTCGGGCGCCGGCTCCCGCCACACCGATCCGGAACTCGCGGCCGAGCTGCGGTCCTCCTTCGACGAGGACATCAGCTCCGAGGACGCCTTCCAGGAGTTCCTGGACGCCTGGTGGCCCGAGCTGACCCCGCGCGGGGTGCTCGCGTCGATGGGCGACGAGCGGCGGCTCGGCCGCTGGGCGCGCCGGGAGCTGAACCAGGGCGAGGTGCGGCGCACCGCCCGCTCCCTCCAGCGCGACGCGCTCTCCGTGCACGACGTGGCGCTCCTGGACGAACTCCAGTCGATCCTCGGCACCCCCGCCCGGCCCAGGAAACGCCCCGCCGACGCCGACCCGCTGGACCACCTCACAGGGCTGGAGGAGCTGATGCCGGTCCGTGAGGAGAGCCGCCGCGAGCGGGCCGAACGGCTCGCCCAGGAACGTACCGAGTACGCGCACGTCATCGTCGACGAGGCGCAGGACCTCACGCCGATGCAGTGGCGCATGGTCGGGCGGCGCGGCCGGCACGCCACCTGGACCGTCGTGGGCGACCCGGCGCAGTCCTCCTGGTCCGACCCCAAGGAGGCCGCCGAGGCCCGCGACGAAGCGCTCGGCAGCCGCCCGCGCCGCCGCTTCGCGCTCACCGTGAACTACCGCAACCCCGCCGAGATCGCCGATCTTGCGTCCCGCGTCCTCGCCCTGGCGATGCCCGGCGCGCCCTCACCGACGGCGGTGCGCTCCACCGGCGTACGGCCCCGGTTCGCGACCGTCGGCGACGGCGGCCAGGGCCGCACGGTGCGCGAGGAGGCCGCACGGCTCCTCGACGAGGTCGACGGCACCGTCGGTGTCGTCGTCGCCATGAACCGGCGCGAGGAGGCCGCCCGCTGGCTCGCCGGGCTCGGCGACCGGGTGGTGGCACTCGGCAGCCTGGAGGCGAAGGGCCTGGAGTACGACGCGACGGTCGTGGTCTCACCCGCCGAGATCGCCGACGAGTCACCCGCCGGACTAAGGGTCCTGTACGTGGCCCTCACCCGAGCGACCCAACGCCTCACGGTCGTCTCGGGCCGCCGCGACGACCCGGACACGGACGGCGTACCCGACCTGCTGAGGGAGTGAGGGACACCCCCGTCGGAGGGCGACTTTCTGTGACGGGAATTGCCTTGCGGGGATCGTTTGTTACCGTGGATGCGACACCGGCCCGATCCAAGCCCCCGGGCCCAACCTTCGTCGCTACGAGCGACCACTTGCCGCGAGGCGAGCATGGCGGGTCGGTGTCACTGAACGGAGGAAAGGCCCGTGCCACCTGGTGGTACGGGCCTTTTTCCGGTTGAAGACCGAGCGAACAAAAGGTTCGCAATCCCAGGGCGGCTACCACGTACCCGACGGTAGGTGCGACCATCGGATGACGCCGCCCGTGGCCTCACGGGCCGTGCGCACGCCGCAATCGTGCGCAAGCGACACAGAGGGAAAGCAGAGGAAGTCGGCCATGGCAACGGCGCCCAGCGTCTCCTACTCGATGACGGTCCGCCTTGAGGTGCCCGCCAGCGGAACAGCGGTATCTCAGCTCACCACGGCGGTCGAATCGTCCGGAGGCTCGGTGACCGGCCTGGACGTCACCGCGTCCGGCCACGAGAAGCTCCGTATCGACGTCACCATCGCGGCGACCTCGACCTCGCACGCCGACGAGATCGTCGGCAAGCTCCGCACCATCGAGGGCGTCGTCCTCGGCAAGGTCTCGGACCGTACGTTCCTGATGCACCTCGGCGGCAAGATCGAGATGCAGTCCAAGCACCCCATCCGCAACCGTGACGATCTCTCGATGATCTACACGCCGGGTGTGGCGCGGGTCTGCATGGCCATCGCCGAGAACCCCGAGGACGCCCGCCGCCTCACCATCAAGCGCAACTCCGTCGCGGTCGTCACCGACGGCTCCGCCGTGCTCGGCCTCGGCAACATCGGCCCGATGGCCGCGCTGCCCGTGATGGAGGGCAAGGCGGCCCTGTTCAAGCGGTTCGCCGGCATCGACGCCTGGCCGCTCTGCCTGGACACCCAGGACACCGACGCCATCGTGGAGATCGTCAAGGCCATCGCGCCGGGCTTCGCGGGCATCAACCTGGAGGACATCTCGGCGCCCCGCTGCTTCGAGATCGAGGCCCGCCTGCGCGAGGCGCTCGACATCCCCGTCTTCCACGACGACCAGCACGGCACCGCCATCGTCGTCCTCGCCGCGCTCACCAACGCGCTGCGCGTGGTCGGCAAGGCCATCGAGGACGTACGGGTCGTCATGTCCGGCGCCGGCGCGGCCGGTACGGCCATCCTGAAGCTGCTGATCGCGGCGGGCGTCAAGCACGCCGTCGTCGCCGACATCCACGGCGTGGTGAACGCGGGCCGCGCCGACCTGGTCGACGCCGCCGCCGACTCGCCGCTGCGCTGGATCGCCGACAACACCAACCCCGAGGGCGTCACCGGCACCCTGAAGGAGGCCGTGCGCGGCGCGGACGTCTTCATCGGGGTCTCCGCGCCGAACGTCCTGGGCGCCGAGGACGTCGCCGCGATGGCCGACGACGCCATTGTGTTCGCGCTCGCGAATCCCGACCCGGAGGTCGACCCGGGTCTCGCCCGGCAGACCGCCGCCGTCGTCGCCACGGGCCGCTCGGACTTCCCGAACCAGATCAACAACGTGCTGGTCTTCCCGGGCGTCTTCCGCGGCCTGCTCGACGCCCAGTCCCGCACGGTCGACACCGGCATGATGCTCGCGGCGGCCACCGCGCTCGCCGATGTCGTCACCGAGGACGAACTCAACCCGAACTACATCATTCCGAGCGTCTTCAACGACAAGGTCGCGGGCGCCGTCGCGGGGGCCGTCCGGGAGGCGGCCAGGGCGGCGGGCGCCACTGTGACGGCCACCACGGCCTGACGGCTGCGGCGCGTCGCGGAAGGCACGGCCCGAGCCCGCATTTAGGGTGGCGGGCAGCCAGGGGGTGTCCTGCGGGTGTCCTTTGCCCGCAGGCCCTGCGGTCCGCTGCCGGGAGCGGACGGAGCGTCACCACGTCGAGGCAGTGGCGCTTTTCGTGTGACTCCCACGAGTGCCGGATTGGCGTTCCCGCCGCAGGTGGGGGCAGGATGCATCTCTGGGCGCGAGGGTCTGGCTACGGACCCGGGTCAGGGGGCCAACGAGGGCCCTGGCAACATCGGCTTCGCCGCATCGGATATGCGGCTCTGCCGCGTGGCACGCCTCAACGGCAAGATGAACACGGGAGTACAAACATGAACCGCAGTGAGCTGGTGGCCGCGCTGGCCGACCGCGCCGAGGTGACCCGCAAGGACGCCGACGCCGTGCTGGCCGCGTTCGCCGAGACCGTCGGCGAGATCGTCGCCAAGGGCGACGAGAAGGTCACCATCCCCGGCTTCCTCACCTTCGAGCGCACCCACCGTGCCGCTCGCACCGCCCGCAACCCGCAGACCGGCGAGCCGATCGACATCCCGGCCGGCTACAGCGTGAAGGTGTCCGCGGGCTCGAAGCTCAAGGAAGCGGCGAAGGGGAAGTAGTCCCTTTGACGGCGCTGGGGCGGCACCCGATGGTTCGGGTGCCGCCCCAGTTTTCTGTTCCGGAGGCCGCGGACGTGCGGGTGCCGCCTCAGCCCAGCCCTCAGCCCAGCGGTGTCTTGCCCGGCAGTTCGACCTTCGCGCCCAGCTCCTGGAGCTTGTCCATGAAGTTCTCGTAGCCACGGTTGATCAGCTCGATGCCGTGCACCCGGGACGTGCCCTGGGCCGCGAGGGCGGCGATCAGATACGAGAAGCCGCCGCGCAGGTCGGGGATGACCAGGTCGGAGCCCTGGAGCTTGGTGGGGCCCGAAACGACGGCCGAGTGCAGGAAGTTGCGTTGCCCGAACCGGCAGACGGAGCCGCCCAGGCACTCGCGGTAGAGCTGGATGTGCGCGCCCATCTGGTTCAGCGCCGAGGTGAAGCCGAGCCGGGACTCGTACACCGTCTCGTGGACGATGGACAGGCCCGTGGCCTGCGTCAGCGCGACGACCAGCGGCTGCTGCCAGTCCGTCTGGAAACCGGGGTGTACGTCGGTCTCCAGGGCGATCGACTTGAGCTGGCCGCCCGGGTGCCAGAAGCGGATGCCCTCGTCATCGATCTCGAAGGCGCCGCCCACCTTCCGATACGTGTTCAGGAACGTCATCATCGTGCGCTGCTGGGCGCCGCGCACATAGATGTTGCCCTCGGTCGCCAGCGCCGCCGACGCCCACGACGCGGCCTCCAGACGGTCCGGGACGGCCGCGTGCGTGTAGCCGCCGAGCCGGTCGACGCCGGTGATACGGATCGTGCGGTCCGTGTCCATCGCGATGATGGCGCCCATTTTCTGGAGCACACAGATGAGATCTTCGATCTCCGGCTCCACGGCGGCGTTGGACAGCTCCGTCACGCCCTCCGCGAGGACCGCCGTGAGCAGCACCTGCTCGGTCGTGCCGACCGACGGGTAGGGCAGCCGGATCTTCGTACCGCGCAGCCGCTGCGGGGCCTCCAGGTACTGGCCGTCCGCGCGCTTCTCGATCCGCGCGCCGAACTGCCGCAGCACGTCGAAGTGGAAGTCGATCGGCCGGCCGCCGATGTCGCAGCCGCCGAGGCCCGGGATGAACGCGTGGCCCAGGCGGTGCAGGAGCGGGCCGCAGAAGAGGATCGGGATGCGCGACGAGCCCGCGTGCGCGTCGATGTCGGCGACGTTCGCGCTCTCGACGTGCGTCGGGTCGAGGACCAGTTCGCCCGGCTCCTCACCGGGTCGGACGGTCACGCCGTGCAGTTGCAGCAAACCCCGGACTACTCGGACATCACGGATGTCCGGGACATTGCGCAGCCGGCTCGGGCCGCTGCCGAGGAGTGCGGCGACCATGGCCTTGGGCACGAGGTTCTTCGCGCCGCGGACACGGATCTCTCCCTCCAGCGGGGTTCCGCCGTGGACAAGCAGTACATCGTCGGTGACGGTCATGAATCTCCGCGTTCCGAGTTGGGAGGGGCAAGGGGCCGAGCAGCAAGCGTAATGGCCACGGGCACCGGTTCCGTATGCACGTGCGGTTGCCACGTCGTCATGGATTCGCCACAACACGGCAGGTGGCCGTACGGGCACGCGCGGTGACTCCGTTCGGGGGGTAGCGGTGGGTCCGTCCGGGGTGTGCGCTCCGGCCGCTTCCGTGCGCCCATCTGCTGCCTTCGGACAGGTACGGACGTGGGGTCCCCGTACGCGGGGAAGATGCGGGATCATGTCTGCCATGACCGAGGTGTCCTCGCTCACAGGGCGGCTGCTCGTGGCGACCCCCGCCCTGGCGGACCCGAACTTCGACCGCGCGGTGGTGCTGCTCCTCGACCACGACGAGGAGGGCTCGCTCGGCGTGGTGCTCAACCGTCCCACGCCGGTGGACGTCGGCGACATCCTCGAAGGCTGGGCCGAACTCACCGGTGACCCCGGGGTCGTCTTCCAGGGCGGCCCGGTCTCGCTGGACTCGGCGCTCGGCGTCGCGGTGATCCCGGGCGGCGCCGTCTCGGGCGAACGGGCGCCGCTCGGCTGGCGCCGGGTGCACGGGGCGATCGGCCTGGTCGATCTGGAGGCCCCGCCGGAACTCCTCGCGTCGGCGCTCGGATCGCTGCGCATCTTCGCCGGTTACGCGGGCTGGGGGCCGGGACAGCTGGAGAACGAACTGGTCGACGGCGCGTGGTACGTGGTCGAGTCGGAACCGGGTGATGTGTCGTCGCCGGCGCCGGAGCGGCTGTGGCGCGAGGTGCTGCGGCGCCAGCGCAACGAGCTGGCGATGGTCGCCACGTACCCCGACGACCCGTCGCTGAACTGACCTCTCTGACCTCTCTGGCCGGGCAGAATCGATTCATGGGAACCGACATCCACGGCTACGTGGAGTGCCGCACGTGGGGCCCCGGGCTGGCTCCGACGGAGACCGCCTGGTACCCGGCCATCCCTCTGCCCCTGCTGGGCGTGGCCCGCGACTACCCGGCGTACGACTGCCTGTTCGGGGTGCGGGGGAGCGGGGTGTGGCGTCCGATCGCGGCGGGACGCGGACTGCCGCCCGATGTGTCGGAGACGGCCGGCGCGGAGATGGCGGACTGGGGCGCCGGGGCCTTCGGCGCGACATGGCTGACCTGGCAGGAGATCACGGCCGTCGACTGGGACGAGCCGGCCCTGCCCCGCGCCACGGACATCGCCCGCTACCGCCGGCTCCCCGACGGCACCCTGGAACTCGTCCACCGCTCCGTCTGGTCCCGAGGCTTCGCCCACGCCAGCGGCACGGACACCCTCACGATCTCCCCCGACCGCATCCCCGACCTCTGGGAAGAGGGCACGGAATGGGACACAGGCCGCACGGTGTACCGCGCGGAACGGGCCCGGAGGAGGGATGCGGTGCCGGAGGACGGTTCGTGGGGGGTGGTGTGGGCGGTGATGGGGGCGTTGGCGGGGGTGCATGGGGGGGAGGGGGTGCGGGTGGTGGTTTGGTTCGAGGAGTAGGGGGGTGGACGGCGAACTCCCGCACTGCGGACTCCCGCCCGGAGTTCATGAGGTGTGCGGGTTCGGTTCTGTGGTGATGATGTGGAGCAGTTGGCGGCGGGCTTCTTCCCAGCGGGCCGCTCGGTCCGCCTTCGCCCGGTTCGGGTCGTCGGGTGTCTGTTGGGCGTACCAGCGGCCGAGGTCGGACTGGACGCGGGTCGCCACGTCCCGGACCGTCACCTTGATGCGGCTTGCCGGGCTGAGTGCCCCGGCCGCCTCCAGCATCTCCTGGCAGCCGATCCTGACGGCCCACTCCGCGACCCCGGTCACCGCCGAGTGGCCGGGGAACTCCGTGCCGACAGTGAAGAACTCGTCGCTCGCCCGGACCAGCCGCTCGGGCGCCCGCCCCGGCCCGACGGCCTCACGCGCCGCCGATGTGTAAGCGCGGCAGACCGCGTACAGGCGCGGATCCAGGGCATCGGCCTGTACGTCGAGCGCGTACTCCGCGAAATCGAGGGCCAGGAGCGCCGCCCTGGTGTCGTCCACGTCGCCGAGGAGTTCCCCGACCCTGACCGGAAGAATGATCACTAGTTGTTCCACGCTCCTCGACCACGGCCCATCAGCTCCAGCAGCTTCGGGGTGTCGCCCGAACCGGTGATCACCTTCGACGGGTCCCTGATGCCCACGTGCCGCGCCGCGTCCATGGCGTTCTTGAGCTGCTGTCCCGCGTTGCCGCCACCCATCTTATGGTCGACGACGAAAGCCACCAGATCCTTGGGATCGGACATGTCGACCGCCATGAAGTCCCCCTGGAACTTCTCCCCATGGGTCCGGAAGATCTGGAGGTTCGGCTTCTTCGCCATCAGCTGACGCACGAAGTCCATCTCCGGCGGGCTCAGCTTGTACGCGCCCGGCAACTGCTGTCCCGCCTTGATGCGGATCGGGTCGTACGGCGAGAGACCGTACGGGTCCGCCCAGGTCAGCGGGTTGGGGATGTACGTGACGGGGTTCGGCGCCGGCAGCAGACCGAGCGGGTCCTGACTGAGGTAACGGCCCGCCTCGGGGTCGTAGTGCCGGTGCACGTTGTAGTGGTGGCCGGTCTCCAGATCGTGGTACTGGCCAGGGAAGCGCAGCGGTGTGTACGCGGTGGCGTCGCTGTTCCACGTCGTCGCGCCCCACAACGTCGCGCTGCGGCTCCACACCACCGCGCCCTGCTCGTCGAGCATGTCGGTGGGCGTGCCGATCAGGTCGGTGACGATGGCGTAGAACCGGGTGTCGATGTCCTCCGGCGACGCGTCGCGCGCGCTCGCGTATCCGTCCGTCTGAGACACGGGCGCGAGCCCTCCCTCGTCGAACTCCCAGGTCATCGTCTGCTGCCCCGGCCACTGCGCCGAGGTCGCCGACTGCTCGACCAGCGTCCCCTCGTGCCAGGTGAACACGGTCTCCTCCAGCACGGTGTGCCCGTCCGCCCCCATCCGCTGTTTGGCGATACGACGCCCCAGCGGGTCGTACTGATAGCGCCATACCGTGCCGTCGGGCACCGTCACCCGCGTCAGCCGGTCCTCCGCGTCCCAGGCGTACCGCCACACATCGGGCTTACGGGACAGCCGGGTGCGGCTGCGGGTGACCAGGCGCCCCGCACCGTCATGGGCGTACCGCACGCTTCCGGCGGCTGTCAGCCGGCTGCCTTCGTAGGCGCGGGTGCCGGTGGCGTCGGCGCCGGGGTGCGTGGCGGGCCAGTGCGCTTCGGTCTGGTTGCCCGACGTGTCGTAGGCGTAGGTCTCCGTCCAGCCCGCCGCCTCCACGCGCGTGACGCGTCCGGCGGGATCCAGGTCGTAGCGCCGGTCGCCCGCCCCGGTCAGCGCGCCGTCCGGCCGCCAGGTGTACGCGTGGCGGGGCAGCGCCGCGCCGTGCGCCCCGGTCACCTGCCGGTCCAGCGGCCGATCGGCCGCACCCCACGCCTGGGACAGCCGCAGCGCGGAGCCCCACGCGCGGCTCGTCTCGCGCCCCGCGGCGTCGTGGCCGAAGGCGATCCGGTGCGCCCCGGCGGTGAGCGCGGTCCGCCTGCCCACGGCGTCGAAGGTGTACTCCGTGCGGATCCCGGCGGGTGTCCGCCGCTCGACGAGCTGTCCCGCTGCGTCGTACGCGAGGCGCACGGTCCGCCCGTTGACCGTCTCGGACGTCAACTGGCCGCACAGGTCGTATGTACGGGTCAGCTCCCCGTCCGGCCAGACCGCGCGAACCAGCAGACCGGCCGCGTCATAGGTGAGGTCGGTCGCCCGCCCCTCGGCCTCCGTCCGGACGACATGGCCCAGCGCGTCGTGCCGGTGGCGGACGACCTGCCCGGACGCGGTCGTCCGGGACGTGAGCTGTCCCGCCGCGTCCCGCTCGTAGCGGCGCGCCCGGCCGTCGAAGTCCGATTCGGCGATCAGCCGCCCGGCCGCGTCGTAGCCGTAGTCCCAGGTCCGCCCTGCCGCATCCGTCACCCGGGTCAGCCGCAGCGCCGGGTCGTGGTCGAACCGGTAGCGGGCGCCGTCCGGTTCGATCCGGGCGCTGAGCTGGTCGAAGTGCGTGTACTCGTAGCGCGTCACCGCGTCCGCCGCGTCGGTGTGCGTGACGCAGTTGCCCTCGGCGTCGTAGTCCCAGCGCTCGGTGGCGCCGTCCGGGTCGGTGAGGCTCAGCAGATTGCCCTCGGTGCTCCAGTCCCAGCGGATGGTGGCGCCCAGCGGACCGGTCTCGGCAAGGGGGCGCCCGAAGGTGTCGCGCTCGACCCGGACCCGGCCGCCGTTCGCGTCGACCGACTGCACGGTGAGCCCCGCCTCGTCGCACAGGAGCCGTGTGGTGCGGCCCAGCGGGTCGGTGACCGAGGTGAGCCGGCCCGCCTCGTCGTACGTGAAGTGGCTGGTGGCGCCGGTGGGTTCGGTGAGGGTCAGGCCGTTGCCGCGCGCGTCGTAGGTGCGGGTCCAGCGGCGGCCCCCCGGCAGCACCATGTCCGTGACCGGGCCGAGCGGGTGGTACGCGACCGTGGTCTCGCCTCCGTCGGGGGCGCGGATCAGGACAGGCCGCCCCGCCTCGTCGTTCACGTACGAGGTGACCCGGCCCAGCTCGTCCGTGAACGACGTGACGTGGTGGTACCGGTCGTACGTCGTGCGGGAGGTGTGGCCGAGGGGGTCGATCTCGGCGACGACCTGGCAGGCGTCGTTGATGACGAACCGGGTGACGGCGCCGTCGGACGTCGTGAGGGTGGTGACCCGGTGCCCGGGATGGTTGGGCAGGGTCTGGTCGTAGTCCAGCGAGACCGCGAGATGCCCGGCCTCACCCGCCTCCGCGACACAGCGGTCGAGAGCGTCGTACGTGTACGAGTAGCCGCGCCCGTTCCGGTCGGTCCAGGAGATGATCCGGCCGCGCTCGTCGTACGCGTATCGCAGCGGCAGACCCGAGGAGTTGATGTCTTCCGTGAGCAGGCCGTCCGTATAGCCGAAGCGCTTGACGGTGACGTCGCTCCCGTCGTCGCCCGCGCCCACCAGACGGAGCGCGACGACCCGGCCGTCGTCCGTCTCGACCTTGAGGTGGTACCCGCCGGAGTGCCGTACGTCGGTGGGGGCGCCGTCCGCGTCGTGGTCGAAGGTGATGTGGTTCCCGTTGCGGTCGGTGATCTGCCGCAGCCGGGCGACCCCGCCGCCCGGCGCGGCGAACCGCCGGGTCTCGCCCGTGTCGGTCAGGGTGACCGCGTAACCGCCGTCGTCCAGCCGGCGCAGCGGCCACCGCTGGCCCGTCTCCGGGAGTACGGGGAGATCGGGGCCCTCGGGGTGCGGGTACGGCAGGAGCTGCCCGCCCTCCGAGACGTAGATGACGCCCTGGGCGTCGACCTCCAGGTGCTCGTCCAGACTCGACGCCCAGCAGGGCCCGAACCACCAGCCCGCGCCGTAACCGGACTCGACCCGGCGGGAGAGCACCAGGGGCAGCAGGCCGGGCAGTTCGATGTCGGTCTGCGGCAGGTACATCTTGCCGGTGGCCAGGTCGATCGGGTCGGTCATCTTGTTCCAGATCGCCTTGGCGTTCCTGCCGAAGGCGTCCTTGCCGCGACCGAGCATGTTCCGGCCCGTCTTGCCGAGGCCCTTGAGCCCCGCGCTCATGCCCTTCATGCCGGCCTTGAGCCCCTTCAGGCCCTTGGCGATGCCTCGGAGGCTGGTGAGGGCCTTCATACCGGGGATGCAGTCGAGGGCCGCGAAGCCCACATCCCAGAGACTGGCTTGTCCCTTCGCGTATTTGCTCAACGTGTCCGCCAGGACGACGAGAGCCGCGATCAGGACGATCGCTCCCAGGATCGGCCCGCCGATGATCAGGGCGACGATGCCCACCACCGCCACGACTACCTTGCAGACCGCGACAATGGTGTCCCAGTTGTCGGTGAACCAGTCGCCGACCTCCTCCCACCACTTCCGGTTCTGGATCCCCGCGTCCGACGCGTCGCCGATCTTGTCCTTCGCCTCGCGCGCCGCGTCCTCCCGCATCTTCCGGGCGTCCGCGGCCATCTTCTTCGCCGCGTCCAACGCGTTCGACGCCGACGACACATCCGACTGGGCGCTCGTACGCGCGTCCTTCGCGCTCTGCGCGTCCCGGGTCGCCGCCTTCACCTTGTCCGGATCCGGCTTCGGCACGTCCTTGCCGCCGGTCGGGTCGTCCTTGTACTTGTCCGCCTCCTTGCCCGCCCGGTCCACCCAGGATTCGGCGGAGGTGAGACGGGACTGGGCGGAGGAGAGGTCCGCCTGCGCCTCGCGGCCCTTCACCAGGGCCTTGTCCGCCAGCGCCTGGGCGCGTTCCAGTTTCGGCCAGTACGCGGCGAGCGCGTCGCCCGCCATCTCGTACGACTTCTTCAGCTTCCGCAGATTCTTCGGGACGCCCGAGAACTCGTCCTGGAAGGCTTTGGCGGACTTGCCCGCCCACGTCAGGACCGCGTCCTCCTCCGCCATCCCCTTGACCAGCCGCAACGCCTCGGCGACGTCGTCCGCGAAATCGTGCAGACTCTTCGCCAGCGTCCGCACCCGGTCCGGATCACCCGGCGTCGGATCCTTCTCCAGGTCCAGGACATGCCAATCCGTTGGCCGATTCCCCGCCATCCGAAACCCCCCGGTTCGCTGTCGTGAACGGTCGTCGCCGAACGCGCTCGCGAAGTTACTACGGAGTTCCGCGCTGCGGGAAGGGCGTCCGGAAGGCGTTCGGAGGCGGGCCTGATGTGGGTCTGATGTGGGCCTGATGTGGGCCGAAGGTGGTTCGGGGGGCGTTCGCCGGGCGTCCCGGCCGTTAGGGCGGGGCCCTGGGTACCCTGGATCGCATGAGCACTCTTGAGCCCGAGCGCGGGACAGGTACGGGGACCCTCGTAGAGCCGACGCCGCAGACGTCGCACGGTGACGGTGATCACGAGCGCTACGCCCACTACGTCCAGAAGGACAAGATCATGGCGAGCGCGCTGGACGGCACGCCCGTCGTCGCGCTCTGCGGCAAGGTCTGGGTGCCCGGCCGCGACCCGAAGAAGTATCCCGTGTGCCCCATGTGCAAGGAGATCTACGAGTCCATGGGAGCGGGCGGCGACAAGGACAAGGGCGGCAAGGGCGGCGGCAAGGACAAGTAGGTCGGCGTGACACGTGACCGGGTTTTCGCGTGCCGCGTGCCGCCTGGTCGGCGGGGCGCGGCACGGCCGGACCGGAGCGGGGTCTGAGCGTCGGTTTCCGTGTGCGGGTCGTGGGTGGTTGTTTGCGCAGTTCCCCGCGCCCCTTCCAGGGGGCTGATCCCGGCCTCCACAGCGCGCCGCCAGGGTCCTGCCCCGCGCGGTGATTTCGTACGACACAGAGCCGCGGTACCCCCCGTACGGGTGCCGCGGTTTTGTCATGCCCGGAAGCGCCCGGGAAGGGCGGTCGCGGGGACGGGGACGGGTGACCGATTTCGGCTCCTGGGTCACAGAGTGGTCGAGACCTCTTGTCTGGGGTGTTGGTCTACTTCTAGCCTCCGTCGTGTTGTGCAGCACGAAACAGCCGTTGCGTATGCTGCAACGCGAAACCCGGAGGACCGCTCGATGAAGCTCCCGAAGCAGCTCTCGACCCGAATGGCCGCCCCGATAGCGGCACTTGTCGTCGCCGGTCTCACCGCGACTGCCTGCGCCCCGCAGAGCTCCGACACCAGCTCGGACAAGGACGAGAAGAGCGGCACCCTGCGCGTCTGGCTCTTCCAGGAGGTCAACAACAAGCCCAAGGAAGACGTCGTCAAGAGCGCCGTCGCCGCTTTCGAGAAGGCGCACGACGGTGCCGACGTCAAGGTCGAGTACATCCCGGTCGAGACCCGCGCCGAGAAGATCAAGGCCGCGTTCAACGACCCCGAGAGCGCCCCGGACGTCATCGAGTACGGCAACACCGACACCGCCGGATACGTCAAGGACGGTGGACTCGCCGACATCAGCAAGGAGTTCGGCGCCTGGGACGAGGCCAAGGACACCGACCCCACGGCCAAGGAGTCCGTCACCGTCGACGGCAAGATCTACGGCGCCCCCTACTTCGTCGGCGTACGCGCCCTCTACTACCGCACCGACCTTTTCAAGCAGCTGAAGATCGACGTACCGAAGACCCAGGACCAGCTCGTCGCCGCCGCGAAGAAGATCCGCAAGGCCGAGCCGGAGCTGTACGGCCTCGCCGTCGGCGGCGCCTACACCTATGGCGCGATGCCGTTCATCTGGGCCAACGGCGGTGAACTCGCCGACAAGAACGGCGACTCGTACACCTCCGCCATCGACAGCGCCGCCGCCCAGAAGGGCATCAAGAGCTACACCTCGCTCTTCGGCGCCGACAACTGTCCCGCCGCCAAGTGCGCGGGCATGGGCGGCAACGACACCGTCACCGCCTTCGCCTCGGGCAAGGCGGGCATGGCCATCGGCGGCGACTTCAGCCACCAGGCGATGGAGGACGGCGCGGTCAAGGGCAAGTACGCCGTCGTACCACTGCCGGGCGTCAAGGAGGGCGACATCGCCCCCGCCTTCGCCGGCGGCAACAACATCGGCGTCCTGAAGAGCACGTCCCACCGCACTCTCGCCGTCGACCTGGTCAAGGAGCTCGCCGGCAAGAAGACGCAGGGTGAACTCTTCGACGCGATGGGCTTCCTGCCGACCTACACGGACGTCCGCGAGGAGGCCGCGCGCAAGCAGCCGTACGTCGAGCCGTTCATCAAGACCCTCGGCGCCGGCGCCAAGTTCGTGCCCGCCTCGCCCGCCTGGGGCCAGATCGACGCCTCGCAGGTCCTGCCGACGATGTTCCAGGAGATCGTCAGCGGCCGTAAGGACGTGGCGGCGGCATCCGCCGACGCGGCGAAGAAGATGGACGCCGCGTTCGGCGCCACCGGCTGAGACACCGGCTCCCATGACGCACGACATCTCCCTCGCCGAGCCGCCCGTACGCAAGGGCCCGCCGCCCGCACGCGCGGCGCGGCGGCACCCGGCCTGGACCCCGTGGCTCTACCTCGCCCCCGCCCTGGTCGTCCTCGCCGGGCTGCTCGTCTACCCGATCTACCAACTCGGCCTGATCTCCTTCCTGGAGTACACCCAGGCCCAGGTCAGCGGCGGCGAGCCGACCACTTTCCAGGGCTTCGGCAACTACGCGACCCTCTTCCGCGACGAGCAGTTCTGGCAGGTGCTCCTCGCCACCGTGCTGTTCGCCGGCGCCTGTGTCGTCACCACCCTCGCCGTCGGCTGCGCGCTCGCCGTGCTGCTCACCCGGGTACGGGCCGTGCCCCGGCTCGCGCTGATGCTGGCGGCGCTCGGCGCGTGGGCGACGCCCGCGATCACCGGTTCCACGGTGTGGGTGTTCCTCTTCGACCCCGACTTCGGCCCGGTCAACAAGGTCCTCGGACTCGGTGACTTCTCCTGGACGTACGGACGCCTCAGCGCCTTCGCGCTGGTCATGCTCGAAGTGGTGTGGTGCTCCTTCCCGTTCGTGATGGTCACCGTGTACGCCGGGATCCGCGCCGTGCCCGCCGAGGTCCTGGAGGCCGCGTCGCTCGACGGCGCGTCGCAGTGGCGGATCTGGCGGTCGGTCCTCGCGCCGATGCTCCGGCCGATCCTGGTCGTCGTCACCATCCAGTCCGTCATCTGGGACTTCAAGGTCTTCACGCAGATCTATGTGATGACCAACGGCGGCGGAATCGCCGGACAGAACCTGGTGCTCAATGTGTACGCGTATCAAAAGGCGTTCGCGTCCTCGCAGTACAGCCTCGGTTCCGCGATCGGTGTCGTGATGCTGCTGATTCTGCTGGCGGTCACGCTCGTGTATTTGCGGCTGCTGCGGCGGCAGGGGGAGGAACTGTGAGCGCGGTCGCGCCGGTCACATCCGGTCAGGAGCCGAGTCGGGATTCGGGTCGGAAGGCGGGTCGGAAGGCGGGGCGGAAAGTGGGGGTTCCGGGCGGTCGGATGCCTGGTCAGAGGCCCGGTCAGGGGTCCGGTCCGGCTGGTCCCCGGGGCCGGCTTCGGATCCGCCGTCCCTGGCGGCTGGCCGCCGAGGCGTCCGCCCTGCTCATCGCGGTGGTCGTTGCATTCCCCCTTTATTGGATGGTGCTGTCGGCGTTCAAACCCGCGGGTGAGATCGAGTCGACCCGGCCCCGGCCGTGGACGCTCGACCCGTCGCTCGATTCTTTCCGGCGCGTCTTCCAACAGCAGGAATTCGGCCGCTACTTCCTCAACAGCCTGACCGTCGCGGTCTCCGTGGTGCTCGTGTCGGCGCTCATCGCATTCCTCGCGGCGACCGCGGTGACCCGCTTCCGGTTCCGATTCCGTACGACCCTGCTGATCATGTTCCTGATCGCACAGATGGTGCCCGTGGAAGGGCTCGCCATCCCGCTGTTCTTCCTGATGCGCGACCTCGGTCAGCTCAACACGCTGGGCGCCCTGATCCTGCCGCACATCGCCTTCTCGCTGCCCTTCGCGATCTGGATGCTGCGGGGATTCGTGAAGGCCGTCCCCGAAGCGCTGGAGGAGGCCGCGGCGCTGGACGGCGCGAGCCGCAGCCGATTCCTCTGGCAGATCCTCTTTCCGCTGGTCTTCCCCGGGCTCGTGGCGACGAGCGTCTTCTCCTTCATCTCCGCCTGGAACGACTTCCTCTTCGCCAAGTCCTTCATCATCAGCGACACCTCCCAATCGACCCTTCCGATGGCGCTGCTCGTGTTCTTCAAGCCCGATGAGAACGACTGGGGCGGGATCATGGCGGCATCCACGGTGATGACCATTCCGGTACTGGTCTTCTTCGTACTCGTACAGCGACGCCTGGTGTCCGGACTCGGCGGCGCGGTGAAGGACTGACGTGACCGATCTGCATCCCACTCACTCTCTGATTCCCGCTCCCCGACAGGTCTCCGGCCCTGACGGCGGGTCCTTCGAACTGGACGCGGAGACACGGCTCGTGGCCGCCGACGAGGCCGCGCAGGGCGTGGCGCGATGGCTGCGCGGCGCGCTCGGCGCCGCCACCGGGCTTCCCCTCTCGCCCTACGGCGCCGAGGGGGCGAACACCATCACGCTCTCCGTGGACCCGGCTCTCGCGGCCGAACTCGGCGACGAGGGCTACCGGATCGAGGTGACCCCCGACACCGCACGGCTGACCGGCGGCGGTCCCGCCGGTCTGTTCTGGGCCGCCCAGACCCTCCGTCAGCTCCTCGGCCCGGACGCCTACCGGTGCGCCCCGCTCCCCGGCCGCACCTGGCCCCTTCCGCCGATCAGCGCCGAGGACACGCCCCGCTTCGCCTGGCGCGGCCTCATGCTCGACGTCTCACGGCACTTCACGCCCAAGGACGGCGTCCTGCGCCATCTCGACCTGCTCGCCGCGCACAAACTGAACGTCTTCCATTTCCACCTCACCGACGACCAGGGCTGGCGCATCGAGATCAAGCGCTATCCCAAGCTGACCGAGTCGGGCTCCTGGCGGTCCCGCACGAAATACGGCCACCGCGCCTCACCCCTGTGGGAGGACAAGCCGCACGGTGGCTTCTACACCCAGGACGACATCCGCGAGATCGTCGCCTACGCCACCGCGCGGCATATCAGCGTCATCCCCGAAATCGACATCCCCGGCCACTCGCAGGCCGCCATCACCGCATACCCGGAACTCGGCAACACCGACGTCATCGACACGACCTCCCTCTCCGTCTGGGACACCTGGGGCGTCAATCCGAACGTACTCGCCCCCACTGACAACACCCTGCGGTTCTACGAGGGCGTACTCGAAGAAGTCCTCGATCTGTTCCCGGCCGGCGCGGGCCGCTTCTCGGAGTTCGTGCACATCGGCGGCGACGAGTGCCCCAAGGACCAGTGGAAGCAGTCGCCCGCGGCGCAGGCCCGTATCAAGGAACTCGGTCTGCGCGACGAGGACGAGTTGCAGTCCTGGTTCATCCGGCACTTCGACCACTGGCTCACCGCGCGCGGGCGCCGCCTCATCGGCTGGGACGAGATCCTGGAGGGCGGCCTCGCGCCCGGCGCCGCCGTCTCCTCCTGGCGCGGCTACCAGGGCGGCATCACGGCGGCCCGCGCGGGCCACGACGTCGTCATGTGCCCCGAGCAGCAGGTCTACCTGGACCACCGTCAGGACGGCGGCGCGGACGAGCCGGTGCCCATCGGCTGGGTCCGCACCCTGGAGGACGTCTACCGTTTCGAACCCGTTCCCCCGCAGCTCACCTCCGATGAAGCCCGCCATGTCCTGGGCACCCAGGCCAATGTGTGGACCGAGGTGATGGAGACCCCCGCGCGCGTGGACTACCAGGCGTACCCGCGCCTCGTGGCCTTCGCCGAGGTCGCCTGGAGCGCGCTGCCCGCCCCCGCCGACCGCGACTTCGCGGACTTCGAGCGCCGGATGGCCGTGCACTACCGGCGACTTGACGCCCTCGGTGTCGGCTACCGGCCGCCCACCGGCCCGCTGCCCTGGCAGCAGCGCCCCGGAGTCCTCGGCCGCCCCAAGGACGGCCCCCCGCCCGTCGTCTGAGAACCATCCGCGACCGCCCGAAAAGGGGTGGCGGGAACTCTACGGAAATGTCGCACAAGGGTCATCGAAAGAGTGGCAATGCGCCCGCACCGGGGAGGTCGGTCCATATCGGACCATCTCCCTGGTCGGGGGAGGAATGCCTCCTAGCGGACCCCTGCGTCGGCGCCTGGGGAAGATGTGCCAGAGTTGCCACGTCCGGCCTGTGAGCACGTACCGTACGGCAACACAGGCCGACCAGGTGGGACCGCGGGAAGGGGCAGCCGGTTTGACCACGCACGCACCGCAGGCGGCGCAGACGGCACCGTCGGTGAAGCTGCCTGCCACGCTGGACGAGGCAGTCGCGGCGCTCGCCGCGACGCCCGCCGCCGTGCCCGTCGCGGGCGGCACCGACCTCATGACCTCGGTCAACTCCGGCCAGCTGCGGCCCGCCGCGCTCGTCGGCCTCGGCCGCATCAGCGAGATCCGCGGCTGGCAGTACCAGGACGGGCACGCCCTGCTCGGCGCGGGCCTCACCCACGCGCGCATGGGACGCCCCGACTTCGCGGCGCTCATCCCCGCGCTCGCCGCCGCCGCACGCGCCGCGGGCCCGCCCCAGATCCGTAACGCGGGCACCCTCGGCGGGAACATCGCCACGGCCGCGCCGACCGGCGACGCGCTGCCCGTCCTGGCCGCGCTCGAAGCCACCGTCATCGTCGCGGGCGCGGGCGGCGCCCGCCGCGAGATCCCCGTCTCGCACCTCCTCGCCGGCATGGAACTGCTGCGCGGCGGCGAACTCATCGGGTACGTGCGGGTTCCGCTGCTGCACGCCCCGCAGGTCTTCCTCAAGGCGACCGGACGCACCGGACCCGGACGCGCCACCGCATCGGTCGCGCTCGTCCTGGACCCCGCGCGGCGCGGCATCCGGTGCGCGGTGGGCGCGGTCGCGCCGATGCCGCTGCGCCCGCTGGACGCCGAGCAGTGGATCGCCTCGCTCATCGACTGGGACGGGAGCCGTACGGTGGTTCCCGAGGCCCTGGAAGCCTTCGGCGAGTACGTCGCCGCGGCCTGCATCCCCGACGCCCCGCCCGCCGAGGACGGCTCGCCGCAGCCGCTGCCGCCCGCCGTCCTGCATCTGCGGCGCACCGTCGCCGTGCTGGCCCGACGAGCACTGGGGAGGGCGCTGTCATGACCGACGAGCAGCACTACACGGGCGGTTGGCAGCCGCTGCCGCAGGGCGAGTACGACTCCGACGCCACCGCCTTCGTGAAGCTCCCCGAAGGCGGCATCGACGCCCTCGCGGACAGCCCCCTGGCCGCCCCCGGTCACGGGTACGTCCCCCCGCAGATAACGGTCGCCCCGGCCGCGGCCGAGGCCACCGACCCGGCGGCCACCGGGACCTGGGTGCTGCCGGGTGCGGTGACAGGTGCGGTGCCGGGTGCGGTGACAGGTGCCGTACGGACGCCTACGTGGCCGGATCCCGAGGTGCTGCCCGAGGCGCCGCAGGACGGGACGGCGGTGCCGGGTGCCGCGCAGGCGGGGTACGACCCCGGTGCGTACGACCCGAGGGCGACCGGGCAGTGGTCCTTCCCGGACGCCGCCGAGGCGCAGCGGCCCGCCGCCGATGTGACCGGGCAGTGGTCGATCCCCGTGGCAGAGGGTGATCTTCCGGATGAATCGGGCGAGTTCACGACGTCGTCCCTGACCGCGCGCTGGGGCGGCACCCCGCCGGCGACCCTGCCGGGCGGAGCGGCGGCACCCTGGGCGACGGACACCGGGGCGGGCGGTCCCTGGGCGCCGGAGACGCCGGGCACCCGGGAGGCGCCGGGGACGCACGGCACGGAGCCCCTGGCCCAGGGCGGGCAGGCCGCCGACCCGCGGACCGCGCCCCCGCGCGCGCAGGAGCCCCCGTCGCCCGATCCGTACCCGTACTTCGAGGAGCGCGCCGTCCCGGCGGACCGGGCCGCCGCGCGGGAGCACCAGCGGCACGGCGGCCACGACCCGCACGCGGTCCGCGAGGACCACACCGCGCGCGAGGACCACGCCGTCCAGGAGGACCACCCGGCGCGCGAGGAGTACGCGGTCCACGGCGACCGGGCCGATCACGCGGCCCCGGCCGACCACGCCCCCACCGCCGAGCCCACCGAGGCCGGACCGCAGGACGAGCCCGCCGCCGACCACCCGGAAGGCGAGAGCGCCGCCGCCCCCGCGCCGGAATCCGCACCGGACCGGGACCACCAGGACCAGGCACAGGACCCGGAGCCGGCACCGGAGTCGACTCCGGCACCGGAGCCGGACGAGGACCAGGGCGAGGACGTGGCGCCCCTCGTCCACCACGACGAACACCCCCTCGTCTCCTACGTCCTGAGGGTCAACGGCACCGACCGCCCCGTCACCGACGCCTGGATCGGCGAGTCACTGCTCTACGTGCTGCGGGAGCGCCTCGGGCTCGCGGGCGCCAAGGACGGCTGCTCACAGGGCGAGTGCGGCGCCTGCAACGTCCAGGTCGACGGCCGCCTCGTCGCCTCCTGCCTGGTGCCGTCGGCCACCACGGCGGGCAGCGAGGTCCGTACCGTCGAAGGGCTCGCGGCCGACGGACAGCCGTCCGACGTGCAGCGGGCGCTCGCCAAGTGCGGCGCCGTCCAGTGCGGGTTCTGCGTCCCCGGCATGGCGATGACCGTGCACGACCTCCTGGAGGGCAACCCGGCACCCTCCGACCTGGAGGCCCGCCAGGCGCTCTGCGGCAACCTCTGCCGCTGCTCCGGCTACCGGGGCGTCCTGGACGCCGTACGCGAGGTCGTCGCCGAGCGCGCGTCGTCCGCGGCGGACGCCGAACAGGACGACGACAGCGCCAACGGCGACAAAGGCGACAACGGCGACCGCACCGGCGAGTTCCGTATCCCGCACCAGGCGGGCCCCGGCGCCGGCGGCGTCAACCCCACCGCACACGACACGTACCGCGCGTACGGCCGGGACGGCCAGGACGGAGCCCCGGCGTGAGCAAGGAAGCCACAGCGTCGACAGCGTCCACGGTGACCTCCGCCAGGCCCGCGCCCGCCCCCGATCCCCTTCCGCACGGCCTGGGTTCGTCGCTCCCGTCGGCGCACGCCCAGGCGAAGACGGAGGGCACCTTCCCGTACGCGTCGGACCTGTGGGCCGAGGGCCTGCTCTGGGCCGCCATCCTGCGCTCCCCGCACCCGCACGCGCGCATCGTGTCCGTCGACACCACCCACGCGCGCGGGATGCCCGGCGTACGGGCCGTCGTCACCCAGGAGGACGTGCCCGGCGCCACCGAGCACGGGCGCGGCACCACGGACCGGCCCGTCTTCGCGTCCGAGGTCGTGCGCCACCACGGCGAGCCGATCGCCGCCGTCGCCGCCGACCACCCCGACACCGCGCGGATGGCCGCCGCCGCGATCATCGTCGAGTACGAGGTCCTCGACCCGGTCATCGACCCGGAGAAGGCGTTCGAGGCCGAACCCCTGCACCCCGACGGCAACTTGATCCGGCACATCCCGCTGCGCCACGGCGACCCGGAGGCGGTCGGCGAGATCGTCGTCGAGGGCCTGTACCGCATCGGCCGTCAGGACCCGGCGCCCATCGGCGCGGAGGCCGGACTCGCCGTGCCGCGCCCGGACGGCGGCGTCGAGCTGTACGTCGCGTCCACCGACCCGCACACCGACCGGGACATGGCCGCCGCCTGCTACGGCCTCGACACCGACCGCGTCAAGGTCGTCGTCACCGGCGTGCCGGGCGCGACCGCCGACCGGGAGGACCCGGGTTTCCAACTGCCCCTCGGTCTGCTCGCCCTGCGCACCGGCTGCCCGGTGAAACTGACCGCCACGCGCGAGGAGTCCTTCCTCGGCCACGCGCACCGGCACCCGACCCTGCTGCGCTACCGCCACCACGCGGACGCCGACGGACGTCTGGTGAAGGTCGAGGCGCAGGTCCTGCTCGACGCGGGCGCGTACGCGGACACGTCGTCCGACGCGCTCGCCGCCGCGGTGTCCTTCGCGTGCGGCCCGTACGTCGTCCCGAACGCCTTCATCGAGGGCTGGGCGGTCCGTACGAACAACCCGCCGTCGGGGCACGTACGCGGCGAGGGCGCCCTCCAGGTGTGCGCCGCCTACGAGGCGCAGATGGACAAGCTCGCCAAGAAACTCGGCGTCGACCCGGCCGACGTACGGCTGCGCAACGCGCTCGCGACCGGCGACATCCTGCCCACCGGGCAGACCGTCACCTGCCCCGCGCCCGTCGCCGAACTCCTCACCGCCGTAAGGGACTTCCCGCTGCCCGCGCTGCCCAAGGACACCCCCGAGGACGAATGGCTGCTGCCCGGCGGCCCCGAGGGCGCGGGTGAGCCCGGTGCCGTACGCCGTGGCGTGGGCTACGGCCTCGGCATGGTGCACATGCTCGGCGCCGAGGGCACCGACGAGGTCGCCACGGCCACCGTGAAGGTCCATGACGGGGTCGCGACGGTCATCTGCGCGGCCGTCGAGACCGGGCAGGGGTTCACCACCCTCGCGCGCCAGATCGTGCAGGAGACGCTCGGCCTGGACGAGGTGCACGTCGCGTCCGTCGACACCGACCAGCCGCCCGCCGGGCCCGGCTGCCGGGGACGGCACACCTGGGTGTCCGGCGGCGCCGTCGAACGCGCCGCGAAGATGGTCCGTACGCAGCTTCTCCAGCCGCTCGCGCACAAGTTCGGCATGTCGACGGAGCTGCTCCAGATCGCCGACGGCAAGATCACCTCATACGACGGTGTGCTGTCGACGACCGTGTCCGAGGCCATGGACGGCAAGGAGCTGTGGGCCACCGCGCAGTGCCGCCCGCACCCGACGGAGCCGCTGGACGAGGCGGGCCAGGGTGACGCCTTTGTGGGCCTCGCCTTCTGCGCGATCCGCGCGGTGGTCGACGTCGACATCGAACTCGGCTCGGTACGGGTCGTGGAACTCGCCGTCGCGCAGGACGTGGGCCGGGTCCTCAACCCCGCGCAGCTCGCCGCCCGGATCGAGGCCGGCGTCACCCAGGGCGTCGGCGCCGCGCTGACGGAGAACCTGCGCACCCCGCGCGGCCTGGTCCGCCACCCCGACCTCACCGGGTACGCGCTGCCGACCGCCCTGGACACCCCCGACATCCGCATCGTGAAGCTGGTCGAGGAGCGGGACGTGGTCGCGCCGTTCGGCGCCAAGGCGGCCAGCGCGGTGCCGGTCGTGACGTCTCCGGCGGCCATCGCGTCGGCGGTACGGGCGGCGACGGGCCGCCCGGTGACCCGCCTGCCGATCCGCCCGCAGGCGGCGGTGGTCACGACACCGGTGTCGTGACGCGGCAGGCACCGGGCCCCGGGGTGGTGCTCATCACGGGCATCATGGCCTCCGGCAAGTCGACGGTGGCCCAGTCCCTCGCGGAACGCCTCCCGCGCGCGGTGCACGTCCGGGGCGATGTCTTCCGCCGGATGATCGTGTCCGGGCGCCATGAGTACACGCCCGGAACCGAGGACCCGGAGGCGGTGGCCCAACTGGCGCTCCGCCACCGCCTGTCGGCGACGACGGCGGACGCGTACGCGCGCGCGGGGTTCACGGCGATCGTCCAGGACGTGGTGCTGGGCGCGGGCCTGGGGGCCTATCCGGGGCTGGTGCGGACGCGCCCGTTCCACGTGGTCGTCCTGGCGCCGGACGCCGAGACGGTCGCGGCCCGGGAGTCCGGCCGGGCCAAGACGGGCTACGGCGCCTGGACGGTGGCCGAGCTGGACCGCGCACTCCGCGATGAGACCCCGCGGATCGGGCTGTGGCTGGACAGTTCGGGGCTCGACGTGGCCGGGACGGTCGACGCGGTGCTGGCGCGGTGGGCGGAGGCGCGGGTCGCCTGACGGGTGATTGTCAGTGGTGGCCCGTAGGGTTCTGGGCAGGTGGGGAAGCCGGGGATTCGCGGGTGCGGGGGAAACATGAGTACGACGAAGACGATCACGTTGAGCGGGGACGAACTGGGGGCGCACGTCCCGCACGGCGGCACGCGGCGCTGGCTCGCCGGGCCCGGACTGCCGTCGGACGGCGCGCTGTTCGGCTTCGAGGCGCTGCGGAGGGGCGGGGGCGGGCCGAGGCGCACGGCGGACCATGTGGGGGATCCCGCCCGACTCCCCTCCGACGTACGGGACCTGCTGGTGATAGGTGAGGTCCATGCCGGGGGCGGGGGCGGGGGCGGGGGCGAGGACCTGGGGGAGTGGGTCCTGCTCGACGGCGCCACGGGCGAGGTCTCCTCGGTTCCGGTGCTGCACGACCGCCCCGACCTGATGGAGCGCACCCCGCTCGCACCGTCCCTGAAGGCGCTGGTGGAGTGCGCTGAGGCGACGGGTCAACTCCTCGACACCCGGGGCCAGTTCGCGGCGCACGAAGGGCGGTACGGCGCGGAGGCGGTGGCCGAGGCGGTGCAGCAGTTGCAGTCGGTCTTCCAGCACGCGATGGAGGGCGCGGCCGAAGTGCCTTTGTACTGGCGGATCACGGCCCTGATCCGCCCGCTCGCCCGGATCGCGGGGCCCGGGACGGACCTGGCGCTGGACTTCCCGGTGCGGCTCCTCGACGAGGAGTTCGGGCCCGGCGGGGTGATGCGGTTCGAGGACGTGGACTTCCCGGCCACCCTCACGCACGAGCCGACGCGCCGTTTTCTGCGGGACGTGGGGCTGCCCGAGGACGGCGGCATGTTCCAGCTCGACACGGACATACCGCTGCCGACGCTCACGGAACACCACGAGGAGGAGGACCCGGCCGGCCCGCTCCCTCCCCACGCGGACCACCTCATACGCCTCGGCTACCTCATCGAGGACACGGACCTCGTGATCGACGGCACGACGGGCGAGGTACAAGCCTGGTCGATCCCGGAGGCGTCCCTGAGCCCCCTCAACACGGACGTCTCCACCCTGGCCTTCACCCTCTGGCTCCTCCACCGAGAACGCGAACTGGACGACGACCAGCACAACGAAATGACGACGGAGGCGTATGAGCATCTGGCAGCCACGATGACGGAGGTCCTACGGACGGTCGACCCAAAGGCGGCCCCAGCCCCCTCGGAACTCCCCTCGGCCGCGGACTGGCGCTACTGGCCGGAGGTCTTCCAGGACGAGGCGGGAGGCGTGCTGTAGCCCCCAGGGGGCTGAGGAGAAGGCCGTGGCGGCACGCAACTCCCCGCGGGCGGAGCCCGCTGATGGATGCCCGGCAGGTTTATCGGTGGTGGTCAGCATCGGCCAGGGCCACGAGCGGCCCCGTGTCGACCACGATCACTCGCCGAACCCTGTCTCCCGCAGAATCTCGTCCGCGCGCGCGGAGGTGTCGGAGTGCCCGGAGTGGCCCATGCCGATGAACGCGGGGCGCGCCGGGCGGGAGGTGCGCTCTATGAACGGTCGCAGGCTTTGCACCACGGCGTCGATGTCATCGTCCGGCACGCGGTCGATGAGCGCATGCAGCTCTTCCCGTGTCGTCATGGTTCCAGGGTAGCCATGTGGCGACCGTGCGGCTCTGGGCAGCGGGTAGCACCACCTGCGGCCCTATGGGCGGCACCGCGGACAGCGCCCAAACCGCCCATGATCAGATGGAGGCCGTGGCGGGAATCGAACCCACGTAACTCCCCGCGGGCGGAGCCCGCTGATGGATGCAGTGCAGGCGAGCCCCTGGACCACTCGGGCGCACCGCCCCCCAAGGGGCTGGTTTGGAGGCCGTGACGAGAATCGAACTCGTGTAACTCGCTTTGCAGGCGAGCCCCTAATCCACTCGGGCACACGGCCATGTTCACTGTTCTGGGTTCACTGTTCTGAACTTCTTGGTCTCGACCGTAAGTCCCCGCCCCCGACCCCTCAAGCCCCCCGCCCCCGCTGCAACGCGACTGCCACACCGCGTTCATGAAACGGGGCGTGCGAGACTCCCCGGTATGGGTTCTGAGACGATCACCGCCGCGGACGCCGGTACCTGGAAGTTCGGCGAACTCTCCGTCAATCGGCTGGGGCTCGGGGCCATGCGGCTTACCGGGAGTGCTGCCTTTGATCTGGGGGTGCCCCGGGAGCGGGAGCCTTCGATTGCCGTGGTGCGGCGGGCCGTCGAACTCGGGGTCAATCACATCGACACGGCGTCGTTCTACTTCTCCTCGCTGCGGTCGGCCAATGAGCTGATCAACCGGGCGCTCGACCCGTACCCCGACGACCTGGTCATCGTCAGCAAGGTCGGTCCGGGCCGGGACCCGTCCGGGACGTGGTACTGGGCCACGCCCGATCAGTTGCGCGGGCAGGTCGAGGAGAATCTGCGGCAGCTCGGCCGCGACCACCTCGACGTGGTGAATCTGCGCGCCAAGCGCCCCGGCACCCCGATCGCGGAGCTGTTCGGCGCGCTCGCCGAGCTGCGTGACGCCGGTCTCGTCCGGCACCTCGGCGTCTCCAACGTCGACCAGGAGCAACTGGCCGCCGCACGGGCCATCGCGCCGGTCGTCTGCGTACAGAATCCGTACAGCGTCGACGCGGGCCGCGCAGCGGGCGACGACCTGCTGAGGTTCTGCGGTGAGCAGGGCATCGCCTTCGTGCCGTTCTACGCCCTCGCCGGTGAAGGGCGCGACATCGGCCGCCAGGGTGACGAGGTCGGCACCGTGGAGGACATCGCCCGCGCGCACGGCGCCTCGGTCACCCAGGTCCGTATCGCGTGGACGCTCCAGCAGGGACCCCACGTCCTGGCCATCCCCGGCACCGGGAACCCGGACCACCTCGCCGAGAACGTCGCCGCCGCCGGCCTGCGCCTCACATCCGAGGAGATGGCCCGCCTCGACGCCCTCGGCAAGGTGTAGGGGTCGTACGACCTGCGGACCAGGTGGTCCCCGTCTCCCGACAGGGGCCAAGCTCCCGTTCGCCCCTTACGCTGGCCTGCATGACCGCCCCCGAACCGCGCGACACCGACGTCGCCGCCGTCCCTCACGCCGAACCGGCCACACCCGGCCCCGTACCCATGGAGACCGGCGTCCTCGGCCGGACCTACCGCGCGCTCAGCATCGGCATCGTCTCCGTCGTCCTGCTCATCGCCTTCGAGGCGACGGCGGTCGGGACGGCGATGCCGGTGGCGGCGCGGGAGCTGGACGGGGTCTCGCTCTACGCGTTCGCGTTCTCCGGGTACTTCACCACGAGCCTGTTCGGCATGGTCCTGTCCGGGCAGTGGGCCGACCGGAAGGGGCCGCTCGGGCCGCTGGCCGCCGGCATCACGGCCTTCGCGCTCGGGCTGCTGCTGTCGGGGACGGCCGGCGCGATGTGGCTGTTCATCCTCGGCCGCGCGGTCCAGGGTCTCGGCGGCGGCCTGGTGATCGTGGCGCTGTACGTGATCGTCGGCCGGGCGTATCCGGAGCGGTTGCGTCCGGCGATCATGGCGGCGTTCGCGGCGAGCTGGGTGATCCCCTCGGTCGTGGGGCCGCTCGCGTCCGGCGCGGTCACCGAACATCTCGGCTGGCGCTGGGTGTTCACCGGTATCCCGGTCCTGGTCGTCCTGCCGCTGGCCCTCGCGCTCCCGCAGATACGCCGCCGGGCATCGGGCCCGGCCCCCCGGACCGACCCGGCCGACGGCACCAGCAAGGCCGCCGACCCGCCCGGCCGCCGCCTCCGCCTCGCGCTCGGCATCTCCCTCGGCGCCGGCCTCCTCCAGTACGCCGCCCAGGACCTCCGCTGGCTGTCCCTGATCCCCGGCATCGCGGGCGCCGCACTGCTCGTACCGGCCGTGCTGGGGCTGTTGCCGCGCGGTACGTACCGGGCGGTGCGCGGGCTGCCCAGCGTGGTGCTGCTGCGCGGGATCGCGGCGGGCTCGTTCATCGCGGCGGAATCCTTCGTACCGCTGATGCTGGTCACCCAGCGGGGGCTGTCGCCGACGCTGGCCGGGCTGTCGCTCGCGGCGGGCGGCGTGACGTGGGCCCTGGGCAGCTTCATGCAGTCGCGGGTACGGGACGAGGCGCGGCGGCAGCGGTGGATGGTCTTCGGGATGGTGCTGGTCGCGGCGGCCATCGCGACGGCGCCGACGGTGCTCGTGGACGCGGTACCGGTGTGGATCGTCGCCGTCGCCTGGGGCTACGGCTGCTTCGGCATGGGCCTGGTGATCTCGTCGACCAGCGTGCTGCTGCTCCAGCTCTCCCCGCCGGCCGAGGCGGGCACCAACTCGGCGGCGCTCCAGATCTCGGACGGCCTGTCGAACGTCCTGCTGCTCGCCGCGGGCGGCGCGGCCTTCGCGGCGCTCGGCGGGGGAGCCGTCGGGGCGGCCGGCGCCCACGGTGCACTGACCGGCGACAGCTCCCACCCCGCCGCCTTCGCCTCGGTGTTCCTGCCGATGGCGGCGGTGGCGCTGATCGGGGCGTGGGTGGCGGGACGGCTGCGCGAGAGGCAGTGAGCGGGGGTACGGGGACCGACCATCCGTCGGCACGGCCCGAAGGCCACGACGCCGTCGTGTGAGGTGTGTCGCACCCGGCTCAGGGGCCCGGTGTTGGCGCGTGGGTGTTTCCGTCGCACCGGTAGGGTGGCCCGGTTGTCATACGTAGCCGAGGCCGATCAAGACCGGAGACCGTGACTACCACCACCTCCTCGCACCATCTCTCACCCGCCTTCCCCGGCCGTGCCCCCTGGGGCACCGCCAACAAGCTGCGTGCCTGGCAGCAGGGGGCGATGGAGACGTACCTCCGGGAGCAGCCGCGCGACTTCCTCGCCGTGGCGACCCCGGGCGCCGGAAAGACCACGTTCGCGCTGACCCTCGCGTCCTGGCTGCTGCACCACCATGTCGTGCAGCAGGTCACGGTGGTCGCGCCGACCGAGCATCTGAAGAAGCAGTGGTCCGAGGCGGCGGCCCGGATAGGGATCAAGCTGGACCCGGAGTACAGCGCGGGCCCGCTCAGCCGCGAGTACGACGGCATCGCCCTCACGTACGCCGGTGTCGGCGTCCGCCCGATGCTGCACCGCAACCGCGTCGAGCAGCGCAAGACCCTGGTCATCCTCGACGAGATCCACCACGCCGGTGACTCCAAGTCGTGGGGCGAGGCGTGCATGGAGGCGTTCGAACCGGCGACCCGGCGGCTCGCGCTCACCGGTACGCCCTTCCGGTCCGACACCAACCCGATCCCCTTCGTCGCGTACGAGGAGGGCAACGACGGCATCCGGCGGTCGTCCGCCGACTACACCTACGGCTACGGCAGCGCCCTCGGCGACGGCGTCGTGCGGCCCGTCATCTTCCTCTCCTACAGCGGCAACATGCGCTGGCGCACCAAGGCGGGCGACGAGATCGCCGCGCGCCTCGGCGAGCCGATGACCAAGGACGCGATCTCGCAGGCGTGGCGCACCGCCCTCGACCCGCGCGGCGACTGGATGCCCAACGTGCTGCGCGCCGCCGACCGGCGCCTCGGCGAGGTACGCAAGAGCATCCCCGACGCCGGCGGACTCGTCATCGCGTCGGACCAGGACTCGGCCCGCTCCTACGCCAAACTCCTCCGCGAGATCACCGGCACCAAGGCGACCGTCGTGCTGTCGGACGACTCCGGCGCGTCGAACCGTATCGACGAGTTCAGCGCGGGCGACGACCGCTGGATGGTCGCCGTCCGCATGGTCTCCGAAGGCGTGGACGTGCCCCGGCTCTCCGTCGGCGTGTACGCGACGACCATTTCCACGCCTCTCTTCTTCGCCCAGGCCGTCGGCCGTTTCGTACGGTCACGGCGGCGCGGCGAGACCGCGTCCGTGTTCCTGCCGACCATCCCGGACCTCCTCACCTTCGCCAACGAGATGGAGGTCGAGCGCGACCACGTGCTCGACAAGCCGAAGAAGGACGGCGAAGAGGAAGACCCGTACGCCGAGTCCGAGAAGGAGATGGAGGAGGCCAACCGGGAGGAGGACGAGGACACCGGCGAGCAGGACATGCTGCCCTTCGAGGCGCTGGAGTCCGACGCCGTCTTCGACCGGGTCCTCTACGACGGCGCCGAGTTCGGCATGCAGGCGCACCCCGGCAGCGAGGAGGAGCAGGACTACCTCGGGATCCCCGGGCTCCTCGAACCCGACCAGGTGCAGCTTCTCCTCCAGAAGCGGCAGGCCCGGCAGATCGCGCACAGCCGCAAGAAGCCGGACGAGGAGGCCGACCTCCTCGAACTGCCCGCCGAGCGGCGGCCGGTGGTCAGCCACAAGGAGATGCTCGACCTGCGCAAGCAGCTCAACACCCTCGTCGGCGCCTACGTCCATCAGAGCGGCAAGCCGCACGGAGTGATCCACACCGAGCTGCGCCGGGTGTGCGGGGGACCGCCGAGCGCGGAGGCCACCGCCGGGCAGCTCCGCCAGCGCATCGACAAGGTGAGGGAGTGGGCCACCCGGATGCGGTGACCCCCGACCCGGATGCAGGGGACGACCGTCCCGGTCCACCCTCACTGTGGGGACCTCGTGATCACTTGTGCCCGTTCGGTGCGCGGGCGCGGCGTTTTTCGGGGCAAGGTGGGCGCTCTCTGTGAGTGTCTGCCCGGATTCTGGACGGAGTCTTCCGCTGAGCGAACCTGAGTCGCTACATTCCCGTGAACGCACACGCACCGTGGCAGCGCCGCCGCGCAGTGCAGCCGGTGCCCGGGGGCACAGCGCCAGCGCCCCAGGTCGTTTCCCTGCCGGCGGCCTCTGACGCGCGTCGCCGGCGGGACGGTGACGCGAACCTCCAGAACGGCCGTCGACCCTCATCCACGAAGGAGTGGGCGTCGTGACCGCGGAGACTTCTCAGACGCTCGACCGAGGACTGCGGGTCCTCAAGTTGCTCGCCGACACCGACCACGGCCTGACCGTCACCGAACTGTCCACCAAGCTCGGTGTGAACCGCACCGTCGTCTACCGGCTCCTCGCCACCCTGGAACAGCACGCCCTCGTCCGCCGCGACCTCGGCGGCCGGGCCCGCGTCGGACTCGGTGTGCTGCGCCTGGGCCGCCAGGTGCATCCGCTGGTACGGGAGGCCGCGCTGCCCGCGCTGCGCTCCCTCGCCGAGGACATCGGCGCCACCGCGCATCTGACCCTGGTCGACGGTACGGAGGCGCTGGCCGTCGCCGTCGTCGAGCCGACCTGGACGGACTACCACGTCGCGTACCGGACCGGCTTCCGGCACCCGCTGGACCGGGGAGCCGCGGGCCGGGCGATCCTCGCGGCCCGCCAGAGCAGCGCCGCGAAGGGGGCCGCGAAGGGCGCGGCCAAGGGGGTCGGCAAGGGGGGCACCACGGGTGCCGGCGACCCCGCGTACATCCTCACCCACGGCGAGCTGGAGGCGGGCGCGAGCGGTGCGGCGGCGGCCCTGCTCGGCGTCACCGGGGTCGAGGGCAGCGTCGGAGTGGTGATGCTCTCGGACTCCGTACCGGAGCGGGTGGGGCCGCGGGTCGTGGACGCCGCCCGCGAGGTGGCGGACGCCCTGCGCTAGCACCCCGGTCGACCCATGCCCCGGGCACCCGTGCCCCCGGCACCCCCTGTCCCGAGCGCCCCGCAGGACACACCCCGTATGTTAGGGAGCGTGCCTCGCCTCACTCGCTCCCAGACCGTCGCCCTCTGCGCCCTGCCCGTCGCCGCCCTGCTCGCCACCGCGGCGGCGGCCCCGCTCCCCTTCTCCGTGGCGCAGCCCGGGATGACGGCGAACGTGCTCGGCGACAACAAGGGCACCCCGGTCATCACCATCCAGGGCGCCCCGCTGCGCGACACCCGGGGCGAGCTGCGGATGACGACGATCGAGGCGACGGCGCCCGACACGACGGTCCGCCTCGGCCAGATCGTGGACGACTGGTTCCGTACGGACCGCGCGGTGATGCCCCGCGACGCCGTCTACCCGGCGGGCGACACCACCAAGGAGATCGAGCAGCACAACACGCAGGAGATGAAGAAGTCCCAGGACACCGCGACCACCGCGGCCCTGTCCTTCCTCGGCGACGACCCGTCGAAGGTCAAGGTCACCCTGGAACTCGCCCAGGTCGGCGGGCCCAGCGCCGGACTCCTCTTCTCCCTCGGCATCGTCGACAAGCTCGACGGCGACGGCAGCGGCGGCGATCTGACCGGCGGCCGTACGATCGCGGGCACCGGCACGATCGACTCCGGCGGGAACGTCGGCCCGGTCGGCGGAGTCGCCCTGAAGACGCAGGCCGCGCACCGGGACGGCGCGACCGTGTTCCTGGTGCCGAAGGCGGAGTGCTCGGACGCGAAGGCCGACCTCCCGAAGGGGCTGCGGCTCATCCCGGTCACGGACCTCAAGGGCGCGGTGAACTCGCTGCGCGCCCTGGAGAAGGGCGGCTCGGTCCCGAGCTGCTGACCCGCGCACCGCGCACGTCTCATATACCGGGACTCAGCCCTCCCCGGGCCGCGCGGGGCGTGGTGGCCAGGCGCAGGCCCACCTCGACCAGGGTCCACCCGAGGCGCGTACGCAGCGGGGACGAGTGGTGTGCCCGCAAGGGATACGCGGCGGCCTCGGCCGCCAGCTCTTCGGCGCGCAGTTCGTGCAGAGACAGATGGATGTCGGAGTGCATGGCGGATCGGTCCTCTCGGGGGTCCTGCGGATGGTCGGATGGTCGTACGGTCAGTCGAGGGGGCGCGGGAAGGCGTGCAGGTGGATACGCGTCTGCGCGGCCTCATCGCCACCGGTGCCGGACTCCTCGGCGAACTCCCGGTAGCTGTCGACGAGTTCATGGACCCGTTCGAGGAGTTCCCGGGCGCGGTCCGGGGTCAGTCGCAGCGTGAAGTCGCTGAGGTCGGACGCGCGCTGCCACTGCTCCGAGTGGCCGGCTCGGGTGCCGAGCCAGTTCGCCGTCTCCTGGGCGTGCGCGTTGGCCACCTCGTACAGATACAGGTGGGCGGCGCCCCGCACCTGGGGATCGTCGTGGCGCAACAGGCCGTCGCTGAAGGTCGTCCCGGTGTGGGTCGCGCGCCACCAGCGCTCGCGTCCCTTGCCGTGCCCGGGGTCGTCCTCGACGAAGCCGTGCGCCGCGAGCTGCCGCAGGTGGTAGCTGGTCGCGCCGCTCGACTCGCCCAGGCGGGCGGCGAGTTGGGACGCGGTCGCCGGTCCGTCGTGGCGCAACTTGCTGAGCATCGCCATACGGAGGGGGTGCGCGAGCCCGCGCAGGGAGCGCGCGTCGAGGGCGCGGACCGAGTCGGGTACGGGTACGGCGTCTTCTGGCTCCGGCATGGGTCCAAAGGTACCCTTGCAAAGAGATTGATGCAAAGGTTTCTTTGCGAGAGAGGCTTGCCCATAGGGGCGCGGGGAACTGCGCGACCAGCCACGAGCGACCGGCAGCCGACGAACCGCGCTCCCAGCGGAGCGTCTATCCCTTCTTGATGAACCCCTCCTGGACCAACCAGTCCAACGCCACCTCATGCGCGTCCTGCCCCTCCACGTCCACCTTGGCGTTGAGGGTCTGCGCCACCGTGTTGTCGAGCTTCCTGGTGATCGGGTCCAGGACCTCGCGGATGGCCGGGTGATTCTCCAGCGCCTTGGTGTTGATCTCCGGGGCGACGTTGTAGTTGGGGAAGAAGTGCTTGTCGTCCTCCATCACCGTCAGATCCATCGCCTTGATCCGGCCGTCGGTGGTGAAGACCTCGCCGTAGGTGCAGGTGCCCTTGGCGGCCTGGGTGTAGATGATCCCGGTGTCCATCTTGGTGATGTGGGAGTTCGGGATCTTCATCCCGTACGCCTTCTGCATCCCGATCAGCCCGTCGTCGCGCGACGCGAACTCGCTCTCCACGCAGAGCGTGACCGCGTTCGGGTCCGATACGGAGAGCGCGGCGACGTCCGACAGCGTCTTGGTCCCGTACTTCTCGGCGTTGGCCCGGTTCATCGCCAGTGCGTAGGTGTTGTTGAGCGCGGCGGGCGGCAGCCAGGTGATGCCGTTGGCGAGGTCGGCGTCCCGTACCGCCTCCCACTGCTTCTGCGGGTCGGTGATGGGCTTCGAGTTGCCCTGGTACGTGATCCAGGCGGTGCCCGTGTACTCGTACATGCCGTCCGCCGTACCGGACTTGACGGCCTCGCGGGCGCCGATCGAGCCCTGGATGCCCGTACGGTCGAGGACTTCGGCGCCCGCCGCCTCCCAGGCGATGCCCATGACGGCGCCGAGGATCAGCTGTTCCGTGAACTCCTTGGAGGTGACGGTGAGCTGTGCGCCCTTGAGCGGCAGGCCCTGCCCGATCGACCCCGGTTTCACGTCGTCGACCATGGGGGAGCCGCTGGTCAGCCCGCACCCGGCGAGCAGCGAACCGGCCAGCGCACCGGCAGCGAGGACGCGCACCCGCACCGGAACCCGTACCCCCGTCCCCGTACGCCTCACGTCCCCACCTCCAACCCCCGTGGTGTGAGCAGCAGTTCGGCCAGGGAAGCGAGCCAGTCCACGAACAGGGCGAGCGCCACCGTCAGGATCGAGCCGAGCAGCAGGACCGGCATCCGCTGGTTGGTGATGCCGGTGGTGATCAGGTCGCCGAGGCCGCCGCCTCCGCCGAAGGTGGCGAGGGTCGCCGTACCGACGTTGAGGACGAGCGCCGTGCGGACGCCCGCGAGGATCAGCGGGACGGCCAGCGGGAGTTCGACCTTGCGCAGCGCGCCGAGCGAGGACATGCCGATGCCGCGCGCCGCCTCCAGGAGGGTCGGGTCGTTGGCCCTCAGGCCCGCGATCGTGTTGGAGAGGACCGGCAGCAGCGCGTAGATGATGATGCCGATCAGTGCGGCCTTCTCGCCGATGCCGATCCAGATGACCAGGAGCGCGAGCAGGCCGATCGCGGGGGTGGCCTGGCCGACGTTGGCGATCGTCATCGCGAACGGCGCGGCCGGGCGCATCCGGGGGCGGGTCAGCAGGATGCCCAGCGGGATCGCGATGATCAGTACGAAGAAGGTGGAGATCGCGGTGAGCTGGACGTGCTCCCACAGACGCAGCCACACGATGCCGCCGGCCAGGGCGTTCTTGCTGATCGAGTCCAGGGTGGCGTTCTGGAACCACAGCCAGGTGGCCAGCAGGACGAGGGCCAGGACCGCGGGCAGGAAGGTCAGCTTCCGCCAGGTGATCAGGGCCGGCTCGCTGTCCCGTACGGCGGCGGGCGGCGGCTCCTGTTCGGCCTCGCCCGCGTCCCGGAACGACAGGCCCTTGACCTCGTGGGAGCCCGCGGGCCGCCCGTCGTCGGCCCGGTCCCCGCGCACCGCGGCGCCGCGCCGCCCGCCCGAGCCCGATCCGCCGGGCCCCGGCGCACCACCCGGGTCGCCCCCGCCACCGAGACCGCCGCCACGGCCACCGTCACCGCCGCCCCCGCTCACCCCTCCGCCCCCGCCGCGCCGCCGCCCTCCTGCTCCAGCTGGGTCTGGTGGGCGCGCATCTCCTCCAGTTCGTGCTGGTGCTCCCGCGCCTCCAGGCGGTCCGCTTCGAGGAGTTCCTGGACGGAGTTCATCAGCGTCTCCATGTCCACGACGCCCGTGTACTCGCCCCGGCGCCCGGTGACCGCGACCCGGCCCGCGTTGTCCGTGAGGACCGCCTCCAGGGCGTCCCGCAGCGTCGCGTCCCGGGTCACCGTGTCGTGCACCAGCGTGCCCGCGCGGGCGAGGGACCCCTTGGCGCGCATCAGGTCGCCCCGGCGCAGCCACTTGTACGGGCGGCGCCGCTTGTCGAGGAGCAGGATCTCGTTGGTGCCGCTGGACCGGAGCAGGTTGAAGATGCTCTGCAGCGGATCGTCCACGGTCACCGTCGGATAGTCCGTGATCTCCACGTCCCGTACGCGCGTCAGGTTGAGCCGTTTGAGCGCCGCGCCCGCGCCGACGAAGCCCGAGACGAAGTCGTCCGCCGGGTTGGTGAGGATCGCCTCCGGGGTGTCGAACTGGGCGATCCGGGACCGCTCGCGCAGCACCACGATCCGGTCGCCCAGCTTGATGGCCTCGTCGAAGTCGTGGGTGACGAAGACGATCGTCTTGTGCAACTCGTGCTGGAGCCTGATCAGTTCGTCCTGGAGATGGTCGCGGGTGATCGGGTCGACCGCGCCGAACGGCTCGTCCATCAGCAGCACCGGCGGATCGGCGGCCAGCGCGCGGGCGACCCCGACGCGCTGCTGCTGCCCGCCCGAGAGCTGCCGGGGGTAGCGGCCCTGGAACTCGCCGGGGTCCAGGCCCACCAGGTCGAGCATCTCCTCGACCCGCGAGGCGACCCGCGCCTTCGACCAGCCGACCATCTTCGGTACGAGTCCGATGTTCTGCGCGACCGTCATGTGCGGGAACAGGCCGGACGACTGGATCGCGTACCCGACCTTGCGGCGCAGCTTCACCGGGTCGATGTCCGTGACGTCCTCGCCCGCGATCCGGATCCGGCCGCTGGTCGGCTCGATCAGCCGGTTGATCATCTTCAGCAGGGTCGTCTTGCCGCCGCCCGAGGGGCCGACGAAGATGACTGTCTCGCCCGCCTTGATCTCCATGGAGACGTTGTCGACGGCCGGGTAGGAGCTACCGGGAAAGCGCTTCGTCAGGTTCTCCAGCTCGATGGTCGCGCCGGTGGTGGCGTTGGCGCCGCTCGCGCGCCCGTCGTCGCCGGAGTCCACGGCGGTCACGGTCGCCCCGGACACGGAACCGCCTTCGGACACCCGGCCCCCTTCGGACACGGAACCGCCTTCGGACACCCGGCCCCCTTCGGACACGGATCCCTCGTCAGACACGGATCCCCCTCGGAATGGTCAGCCGCCCGATGAGCACGTACGCGGCGTCGAACAGCAGCGCGAGGACGATGATCCCGAGCGTGCCGGCGAGCACCTGATTGAGCGCGTTCTTGCTGCCGAGCGAGGAGATACCGCGGAAGATCTCGTTGCCGAGGCCGGGCCCCGAGGCGTACGCGGCGATGGCGGCGATGCCCATCAGCATCTGCGTCGCCACCCGGATACCGGTGAGGATCGGCGGCCAGGCCAGCGGCAGCTCCACCCGAAGGAGCCGGGCGGCGCGGGACATCCCGATGCCCTTCGCCGCGTCCACGAGGGTCGCGTCCACGCCCCGCAGGCCCACGATCGCGTTCCGCACGATCGGCAGCAGCCCGTACAGGGTCAGCGCGATCACCGTCGGCGCGACGCCGAGCCCGACGATCGGGATCAGCAGTCCGATCATGGCGAGCGACGGAATGGTCAGCAGCGTGGACGTGGTCGTCGTGGCCAGATTCCCCGCCCACTGGCTGCGGTAGGTGACGACGCCGATGAAGACGCCGATGAGGGTCGCCACGACCATGCACTGGAAGACCGCCGACGCGTGCTGGCCCGCGTCCGTGAGCAACTGCTCGTGACGGCTGCTCAGGTAGCTCCAGAAGTTCACCGTGTCACCCGCGTCCCCGTCGTCACCCGTCCCTGACACCAGTCCCTGACACCCGTGCCCGACATCCGTACATCCGTGCATCCGTGCCCCGGTCAGGTGTCCTCGGACGCCTGTTCCACCAGCGGGATGAACCGCAGCGGTACGGGGTTCTCCATGACGATCGCCGTGGAGGCCCGGACGATGCCATCAAAACCCACGACCCGGTCGATCACCCGCTGGAGATCGGCGTTGGACCGGGCCACCAGACGGCACAGCATGTCCCCGGTACCGGTCGTCGTGTGCAGCTCCAGGACCTCGGGCACGGTGTCCAAATGCGCCCGTACGTCCGGCCCTTGGCCCTGCCGGATCTGGAGGGTCGCGAAGGCCGTGACCGGGTAGCCGAGGGCCGCCGGGTCGACCTGGGGGCCGAAGCCCCGGATGACTCCGTTCGACTGAAGCCGGTCCAGGCGAGCCTGCACGGTGCCGCGCGCCACGCCGAGCCTGCGGGACGCCTCCAGGACGCCGATCCGGGGCTCACGGGCGAGCAGCACGATGAGCCTGCCGTCCAACTGATCGATCGCCATAGCTGCCTCCCGAGATGGTCATGATGTACAGATCGCCCGACCATATTGGTCAGTCACTAGTCACTTTGCCCACCCAAAACGCAAACTATTGCGCACCTTGCGGAACGGGGGGAGCCTGCGGACATGGCAGCTACTTCTGCGCACACCCAGCCCGTGACCCCGTCCACCGCGCGTGAGGCCGACCCCTTCCCGGTGAAGGGCATGGACGCGGTCGTCTTCGCCGTCGGCAACGCCAAGCAGGCCGCGCACTACTACTCGACCGCGTTCGGCATGCGTCTCGTGGCGTACACCGGGCCGGAGCACGGCAGCCGCGAGACCGCGAGCTACGTCCTGGAGAACGGCTCCGCCCGCTTCGTCCTCACCTCCGTCATCCATCCGACGACCGACTGGGGCCACTTCCTCGCCGGCCATGTCGCCGCGCACGGCGACGGCGTGATCGACCTCGCCATCGAGGTGCCGGACGCGCGGGCCGCCTACGCGTACGCCACCGAGCACGGCGCCCGGGGGATCGTCGAGCCGCACGAGGTGAAGGACGAGCACGGCACGGTGGTGCTCGCGGCCATCGCCACCTACGGCGACACGCGGCACACCTTGGTCGAGCGCACCGGGTACGACGGCCCGTACCTGCCCGGGTACGTCGCCGCCGCGCCACTGGTCGAGCAGCCGGAGAAGCGCACCTTCCAGGCCGTCGACCACTGCGTGGGCAATGTGGAACTGGGCCGGATGAACGAGTGGGTCGGCTTCTACAACAAGGTCATGGGCTTCACGAACATGAAGGAGTTCGTGGGCGACGACATCGCTACCGAGTACTCGGCGCTGATGTCGAAGGTGGTCGCGGACGGCACCCTCAAGGTCAAGTTCCCGATCAACGAACCGGCCGTCGCGAAGAAGAAGTCGCAGATCGACGAGTACCTGGAGTTCTACGGCGGTGCGGGCGTCCAGCACATCGCGCTCGCCACGAACGACATCGTGCGGACGGTACGGACGATGCGGGCCGCCGGGGTCGCGTTCCTGGACACGCCGGACTCGTACTACGACACGCTGGGGGAGTGGGTCGGGGACACCCGGGTCCCGGTGGACACGCTGCGGGAGCTGAAGATCCTCGCGGACCGCGACGAGGACGGCTACCTGCTCCAGATCTTCACCAAGCCGGTCCAGGACCGCCCGACGGTCTTCTTCGAGATCATCGAACGCCACGGCTCGATGGGCTTCGGCAAGGGCAACTTCAAGGCCCTCTTCGAGGCGATCGAGCGGGAGCAGGAGAGGCGCGGGAACCTGTAGCTCCCCCCGCCTCCCACGACAGGACCCCATGAGAAGACCCCGCTGAGGCGGGGTCTTCTTCTTTTCGCGCCGTCGGGACCCCCCAGATGGCGGTGGCATGAACTGGCCAAAGAGCGGCCATCGAGACAACCTCCGGTTGCCCCGTATCCCCCGGAGGGCACCGGCATTTAGCGTCAGGGTGTCGAACGATCACGTGGGGGCGCGGCGGATCGTCGGCGACGTAGTCACGGGGGGTGACTGACGCGGCGTCGGTACGCGCCGCGCGCATGCCGGGCATCCCCCTTCCGCCCAGGATCCGTGCCAGCACCAGAGCCCAGAGCCCCGTACCCGTACCCGTACCGAGCCCTCTCCTGTCACGGCGACGACGCCGTGCGCTTCCGCCTGCCCGGAAACCGCTGAACCACCCCTGAAGGGACGTGTCTTGAGACGCAGAAGACGATATGTGGGCGGCGCCGCACTGGCCGCCTGCACCGTACTCGCCAGTTTCCTGCAGCCCTCCGCCTACGCCGCCGAAACCCCGCCGCCGGACGCCGCGAAAGGCTGGTCCGACACCACCGGGGAGGCCGCCAAGCCCGCCGCCGTACCCCCGGCCCAGCGCAAGGCGCTGCTTGGCGACGACTACAAGAAGTCCGGCGACCTCGCGTGGACCACGTCCGGTGACGGCACCGGGTTCCATGTGCTGGTCGCGGACGCCGCCGACGGGTACGCGTGGAAGAGCGCGGCGACCCTGTCCGAGCCCGGATTCGACACCGACGCCTGGATCGGCAACGCCTGTGTGACCGCGTCGGGCAAGCACGCGGCCGTCGCGTACGCGCCCCGCACCTTCACCAACAAGCCCGAGCTGATGACCCGTGGCGCCTTCACCGCCGTGGTCGACCTCACCACCGGCGAGGTCACCAAGCTGCCGTTCCAGGCGACCCTCGGCTACTTCTCGCCGGGCTGCGGCACCTCCGACAAGGCCGTCTTCTCGCAGTTCACGGATGACGGACTCAAGGAGAACGCGACCCGTCTCATCACGGTCGACGCGGCCCGGGGCAAGGCGTCGAAGCCGGTGAAGCTGCCGGGGCAGATCACCTCGGCGGTACCGGTCGGGAACCGTGTCGTCGCGGCCAGGGGCGCCGGAATCGTCACGGTCGACGGTACGACGGTCCGTACCGCCGCCTACACGAACGCGGTGCCGTTCCAGTTGATGCCGGACGCCGACGGGGGTGTGGTGTTCCTGGACCACGCCGCCGGCAAGCAGAGCGCGACGCGCGCCGAGATACGGAGGGTGACGGGCAGTCAGCTCGCGAAGGCGAAGTCCTCGGCGCCCGGCCGTTCCGTACCGAAGGCCATCGGGTCGGGCCGCCTGACCGGGCTCGACCTGGCGCGCTCCGCGTCCGGCACCGTCTACGTCACCGGAGAGGCCACGCTCGCCGACAGCGCTCCGGCCGTCGTGGAGCAGCCCGCGGGTCTCGCCAAGGACGTCACCGTCTCCACCCGTGGACTGACCGCCGTCTCGACCCGCTGGGCGGACGGCAAGGACTCCCGTATCCGCCCGGAGGAAGCCCTCACCGCGCGGACCGCCCGTACCGAACTGCACGCCCTGACGACGGGCCGGAAGGTCACGCTCGACGCGGCGCCCGGGTTGGCGCTCGGCGAGCGGAAGGCCGTGGCCCAGGGCACCGCGATCTCCCCGGCCCTCACCGGCGCGACCGGAGCCACCGGAGCCGCGAGTTCCGCAACAGGGACCAAGGCGATCGCCGCCGACACCCCCGTCGACGCCGACCGCTACTGCTCCGTCCCCCGCAACGACCCCAAGAAGCAGGCGTTCCAGCCCACGCCCCGGCAGGTCGAGTGGGCCGTGGACCAGGCCGTCGTCGGCAAGCTGAACAAGCACATCTCGCGCCCGGCGGACTGGAAGGACATGGGCATGGCGGCCTACCAGCCGCAGACCCTGTTCCCGCTGCGCTCGATGGCCGGTGACCCGGGCAACGACCCGGACTACCACATACCCGCGCAGGTGATGCTCGGTATCACCGCGCAGGAGTCCAACATGTGGCAGGCGACCCGGTTCGCCGTGCCCGGCGTGACCGCGAACTCCCTCATCGGCAACTACTACGGCATCAGCTACGACCCCAACGGCTCGCAGAACGACCCGTGGAAGATCGACTGGGCCGACGCGGACTGCGGTTACGGCATCACGCAGGTCACCGACGGCATGCGGATGAAGGGGAAGGAGAAGCCCGGCGAGACCGCGCTCAGCACCGCGCAGCAGGAGGCCGTCGCCCTCGACTACACCGCCAACATCGCCGCAGGCGTCAACATCCTGGTCGAGAAGTGGAACCAGACCAAGAACGCCGGGATGGTGATCAACGACGGCAAGCCGCAGTACATCGAGAACTGGACCTTCGCCCTGTGGGCGTACAACTCCGGCTTCTACCTGGAGGCCGACAAGGCCAAGAACGGCGGCTACTGGGGCGTCGGCTGGACCAACAACCCGGCCAACCCGCTGTGGAAGTCGAACCGGACCCCGTTCCTGGAGAACTCCGAGGGCAAGGACGACTACTCGCACGCCGCGACCCCGCAGCACTGGCCGTACCAGGAGAAGGTGATCGGCTGGGCCGCGCGGCCCATCTCCGCGATGTTCGCGCCCGGCGACATGCAGGCCGGCTACCGCGCCGCGTGGTGGAACAGCAACAGCCTGCGTACCGGCGCCAAGCCGGCCAACGACCTGTTCTGCACCGCCGCGAACAACTGCGTCCCCGGCAAGATCGGCGAGAACGACTCCAACGACCCGGGCAAGGGCGCCTGCACGCTGGACGACCCCAACTCGCCGGTGTGGCTGCACTGCTGGTGGAACAAGTCGGTCAAGTGGAAGGACTGTGCGGCGGGCGCCCAGTGCGGCTACCCGGTGCACCGCTTCAACGACACCTATCCGGAACAGCCCGACGGCAACGCCTATCCGCCGCGCTGCGACGCGGCCATCCCCTCCGGCACGTACATCGTGGACGACCTTCCCGACGGTGTCCGGCCCGCCGGATCGGCGCTGAGAACCTGCGGCAACATCTCGTCGGCGGGCACGTTCACCTTCGACTTCGCCGACTGGAACGGCACCAAACCGGGCCGGATCGACCTGCACCAGATCGGCGCGGGCGACGACAACCACTTCTGGTTCTCGCACACCCGTACGCCAGGCGGCGACGGCGACCGGCTGAAGACGACCGGCACCTGGTCGCTGAACTACAGCATGAACGAGTGGGTCCGCATCATGGCCCACCTGCCCGACCACGGCGCCCACACCCAGCAGGCGAAGTACGAGATCGACGCCGACGGCGACGGCGTCTTCGAGCGCACCCGCTACATCAGCCAGGAGCGCGGCAAGAACACGTGGGTCTCGCTCGGCGCGTACAAGGTCACCGGCAAGCCGAAGGTCAGGCTCGCCACCCAGACCGCCGACGGCACCGGCTCCGAGGACGTCGCCTGGGACGCCATGGCCTTCCAGCCGCTCGGCGCCAAGCCGAAGCACATGGTCGCGGTCCTCGGTGACTCCTACACCTCCGGCGAGGGCGCGGGAGCGTACGCGCCGGAGACCGACAAGGACCACGGCACCAGCGCGTGGAACGCCTGCCGCCGCAGCAACAACGCCTGGGCCCGCAAGATCACCCTGCCCGGCATGACACAGACGGTCGGCCAGAGCCAGGACGGCTACGGATACGACGCCGAACTCGGCTTCGTCGCCTGCTCCGGCGCGATGACCAAGAACATCGCCTACGTACCGTCGGGCAACGCCCAACAACCGCACCGCGAGGGCCAGTTCAAGGAAGTCCTCCAGGTCGACTCCGGCGTCCTCAGCCCCGACACGACGCTGGTGATGCTCACGGCGGGCGGCAACGACGAGACCGGATTCGCCTCCGCGATGACGGAGTGCGGAAACATCACGGACTGCAGCAACGACTCCAACTTCCTACCCAAGTACAAGGCGGTCGTGGACCGGATGATCCCGGACCTGGAGGCCGTCCTGACCACCGTCGCCTCCCGCGCGCCCAACGCCAAGGTCGTCCTCATGGGCTACCCGGAGCTGCTGAGCCGCACCGTCAAGTGCGCGGGCTCCTGGTACTACGACATGGGCGAGGTCAAGGCGCTCGCCGACCTCGTCAACTACGCGAACGGAGAACAGAAGAAGCTCGTGGACCGGCTGAAGGCCGGGGCGGGCAAGCTGAAGGTGGAGTACGCCGACCCGGTCGACGCGTTCGTCGGACACGGCGGCTGCGACGACCCCGAGTGGATCAACAAGATCGTCATCGGCCCCAACGGCGACGGCGACTTCCACAAGGGCGACCCGGCCGCCCCGGCCTGCCTCACCTCCGAGACCTGCCTCAGCCGCGAGTCCTTCCACCCGAAGAGCGCGGGCACCACGGGCTACGCGGACGTGATGCGCAAGCGACTCGGCGAGATCGGCTATACGGGGTCATGACCCGACCGCCGGCCTGAGTCCGAAGCCGGCCCGAGACCGAACGCCCTGCCCCCCGCGTCACCGTTTCGCGGGGGGCTTGGGGCGGCGGGGTGCGGGCGGCGGCAGCTCCACCGGGGCGCCCGGCGGCGCGTCCACCTCCTCCGGGCCGCCCGGGGCCGGCTCGCCCAGCGCCTCCTGCGCCTCGCGGACCCGGGGCGCGAACAGCGGCGAGAAGTACGCGTTCGTCCGCAGCGCCTCCTCCAGATGCCGGCGCGCCCCGCCGTCGTCACCGAGCGCCCCGTCGATCTCGGCGCGATGGAACGAGGCGAGCGCCGTACGCGGCCCCTTCTCGGCGGCCTTGCGGGCGAACTCCAGGGCCTCCTTGTCGTTGCCCGCCCGGTGCAGCGCCCACGCCAGCGCGTCCGCGGCCCGCGCGCTCCCGGCCCGCTTCCACACCTCCCGCAGCCCTTCCACGGCCACCTCGGGATCCCCGTGGTCCGCCTCGAAAAGACCCAGCACGAGCCCGTCGTCGACCCCGTCGGCCGCCCGCTCCCGTACCCGCGCCCGGACCTTTTCGTACTCGGCGCGCGCCTGGGCGCTCATCCGCAGGGACTCGTACAACTCGCCCAGCTCCAGCGCGTATTCGGGCGCGGGCCGCTTGGCCTGGGCGGCTTGATAGGCGCGTACCGCGTCCTGCGGGCGGCCGAGCGCCGCGAGCGCGCGCCCGCGTCCGGCGTGCGCCTCGGGCCGGTCGGGGTCGGCCCGCAGCGCCGTGTCGTAGAACCGCAGCGCGGCGGCCGGATCGCCCCGCTCCCAGGCCAGCTCACCGGCGCGCTGCTGACACAGGGCCTCCTCGGCGGGCGTGCGCGCGAGCGCCGCCGCGTCCGACAGCGTCGTCGCCGCGTCCTCCCGCCAGCCGCGCTCCCGGTACACCTGGCCCGCCCGGATCAGCGCGACCGTCCCGGTCCGCAGCGTGAGCAGCGCCTCCAGGGACCGGCCCGCCGCCTTCACATCGCCGAGCCCTGTGTACGCGTCGATCAGCGCCGGATAGCTCGTCCACCGCTTCGGCGCGAGCCGTACCGCCTCCTCGCCCCACTTCTTCGCCGCCGCGAAATCGTGCCGGGCGGCGGCCAGCGCGGCGAGCCCGTTCAACGCGTCGGCGTTGCCCTGCGGGCGGGCCTTCAGCGAGGACCGCAGCGCCTGGTCGGCCACTGGAAAGAACGCCGAATCCGCGGTCCGCTGCCCCCGCTCCACATACGCGGCCCCGAGCGCCGCCCACGTCTGCGCCGCCTCGGGGGAGCGGGGATGGTCCCGCAGATACGTTTCACGGTCACCGATCAGCGCCACCAGATCGGGCAGCAGCGCCGGAACCCCGGCGCCCGCCGCCGTCATCGCCCGCGCCACGGGCCCCGGCGCGGGCGGCGGCGTGTCGCGCGGCACATAGCTGGGCAGCAGCACGGCGAACCCGCCCAGGACGACGCTCCCGGCGAGGGAGGCGAGCACCACGCGCCCGAGGCGCGGGGCGGGGCGTCGCACGGCAGGGGACGGTCCACTCTCCTTGACGCTGTCCATGCCGCTCACTGTGCGCCAGTACGACGAACACACCCGGGCACCCGAAGAGGGTCGCCCACGGGTTCACACCGATGGCCCCGGATGCCAGGCTGTGATCATGAGCCGCACACTCATCGAACACCTCCTCGACGGTCTGCCGGCCGAAGCGGTCCTCACCGACCCCGACATCACCGCCTCCTACGCCCATGACATGGCGAGCTTCTGCGCCGCCGGAGCCCCGGCCGCCGTCGTCCTGCCCCGCACCGTCGAACAGGTCCAGCACGTGATGCGCACCGCCACCGCGCTGCGCGTCCCGGTCGTCCCGCAGGGCGCCCGTACCGGCCTGTCCGGCGCCGCCAACGCCACCGACGGCTGCATCGTGCTGTCCCTGGTCAAGATGGACCGCATCCTGGAGATCAGCCCCGTCGACCGCATCGCCGTCGTGGAACCCGGCGTCGTCAACGCCACCCTCTCCCGCGCGGTCAACGAGCACGGCCTCTGCTACCCGCCGGACCCCTCCAGTTGGGAGACCTGCACCATCGGCGGCAACATCGGCACCGCGTCCGGCGGCCTGTGCTGCGTGAAGTACGGGGTCACCGCCGAGTACGTACTCGGCCTCGACGTCGTCCTCGCCGACGGCCGCCTCATGTCCACCGGGCGCCGCACCGCCAAAGGCGTCGCCGGATACGACCTCACCCGGCTGTTCGTCGGCTCCGAAGGCAGCCTCGGCATCGTCGTCCGCGCGGTCCTCGCGCTCAAGCCGCAGCCGCCCGCGCAACTCGTCCTCGCCGCCGAGTTCGCGTCGGCGTCCGCCGCGTGCGACGCCGTCTGCCGGATCATGGCGGGCGGTCATGTGCCGTCCCTGCTCGAACTGATGGACCGTACGACGGTCCGCGCGGTCAACGCCATGGCGAACATGGGTCTCCCGGAGACCACCGAGGCGCTACTCCTCGCCGCCTTCGACACCGCCGATCCCGCCGCCGACCTGGCCGCCGTCGGCGCGCTGTGCGAGGCCGCGGGCGCCACCGAGGTCGTCCCCGCCGACGACCACGCCGAGTCCGAACTGCTGCTCAAGGCGCGCCGTCTGTCGCTCACCGCGCTCGAAGCGGTCAAGGGCACCACGATGATCGACGACGTGTGCGTACCGCGCTCACGGCTCGGCGCGATGCTCGAAGGCGTCGAGCGGATCGGCGCCAAGTACGACCTGACCATCGGGGTCTGCGCCCATGCGGGCGACGGCAACACGCATCCGACGGTCTGCTTCGACGCCGCCGACCCGGACGAGTCACGGCGCGCCCGCGAGTCCTTCGACGAGATCATGGCGCTCGGCCTGGAGCTGGGCGGCACCATCACCGGCGAGCACGGCGTGGGCGTCCTGAAGAAGGAGTGGCTGGCGCGCGAGATCGGCCCGGTGGGCGTGGAGATGCAGCGCGCCGTGAAACACACCTTCGACCCGCTGGGCCTCCTCAACCCGGGCAAACTCTTCTGACACCTCCTCGTGTACGTGTTCTCGTGGCCGTTTGCGGCTCGGCTCACTCCCCGTCCTGGGACTCGTCCGACGGCCACGGGTCGCGCAGCCACAGGTCGTCCTGGAAGCGGCCGAGTGTCGGTGCGAGCAGCTCGGCGAGGCCGTCGTCGATGCGGAGCTGCTCGGCCTCAGAGCCCGGAGGAACCACCCGGAGGGTGCGTTCCAGCCACGCGGACACCGGGGCGGCGGGCGCCTCAAGGAGCGCGTCGCCGTCCGGTGAGCTGAGCGCCACCAGGACGACGCTGCGCCCGTCGACCTTCGTCGGCCACACCCGTACGTCCCCGTGCCCGCACGGCCGGAACACGCCCTCGACGAGCAGTTCACGGGCGAAGGTCCAGTTCACGGGGTGGTCGGTGCCGATGTGGAAGGTGATGTGGACGGCGTACGGATCGTCCGTGCGGTAGATCAGCCGGGCCGGTACGGGGATGCTGCGCTCCGGCGACAGGACCAGTTTGAGTTCCAACTCGCGCTCCACCACGGTGTGCATCTAGGGCGTCCTCTCCTGCTTCTTCTTCCTGCTCTGACGGGCCCCGGTACGGGCCCACGGGAGGAGAGAGCGCGGTGGTACGCGGCCATTACGCGGGTTCGGGAAAGTTTTTTCACCGACTTCCCGGAAGCGGCACAGGTGTTGCCCGGAACGACACAGGTGTTGCCCTGAAGGACACAGGTGTTGCCCGGAGGGACACAGGTGTTGCCCGGAAAGAGGTGTGAACGGCAGGACCGGCCCAGGTCGGGGCGAGGGTCTGATAAATGTGGAGGCCCACCAAGACCCCCGAGCAGATACGGGACGACGGACATGAGCGCCCCAACCCCGGCACCCGGCGACGACAGGCCCCGCGAGGGCTATTACCCGGACCCGTCCATTCCTGGATATGTCCGGTACTGGAACGGCGCGGCGTGGGTTCCCGGTACGAGCCGTCCTGCGCCCTCGGACGGCGAGCCGCTGCGGAGCCCGCGTGACGCGGCACCCGAGACACCGGCACCGGCCCCCGCACCCGCACCCGCCCCTGCGCCGCCCGCCGTCGAGGAGACCGGTCCGGTCTTCTTCGACGAGGAGCCGGCGGCGGCGCGGGGCGGTGACCGGCCGGGTGACCGACCCGAGGTCCCGGCGCAGAACTCCCCGCACGGGAGCCGCCCCGAACCGGCCGCCGCCTGGGGCGCCGACGCCGCGCACCAGTCCGGGTTCGGCGGCGACCAGGACCGCCGGGTGTCGTGGGGCGCGCCGCCCGGCGCAGACCCGCGCGATCCGCGTGATCCCCGCGATCCGCGCGATCCCCGCGTCGCGGCGCCGGAGGACGCCCCGGCCGCCGGTCCCTCCGGGCCGACCTTCTCCGGGGCCGGCGCACCCGGGCAGGGCGAGGGCACGGTCACCTTCCGGCGCCCGACGGGTCCCGTACGGCCGGCGGCCGAGGCGCGGCCGGAGCCGCGGGACGGCACGATGGCGATCAGGGCGGTTCCGCCGAGGGCGGCTGCGGCCGGTGGTACGACAGCACCGCGACAGCCGTCGCCTCAGGCACCCCCCACGGCACCCTCCGTACCCTCCACTCCCTCCGCACCTTCGGTACCGCAGCAGGCGGGGCCCGCGGCTCCGTCGCCGCTGACGTCCGGGCCCGGCGGGGGGCAGCCGTCCTGGGCGCAGCAGGCGCACCGGCTCGGGGGCGCCGACCACGCCGACGAGAGCGCGCAGCCCGTCGTGCCGTGGAAGCCGCCCGTCAACGACCCGTTCCTGGCCGCCGCGCAGGCCCAGGCCGCGGCGCGCCCCGCGGGGCTCGGCAAGCGGTTCGTGGCGCGGCTGATCGACTCGGTCGTCCTCGGGGCCGTGACCGGGGCGGCGGCCGTACCGCTCGGGACCCGGGCCGCCGACCACGTGAACGCGAAGATCGATGCCGCGAAACTCTCCGGCCGGACCGTCACCGTATGGCTGTTGGACGGGACGACGGCGGGCTACCTCGGTGCGATCCTCGCCGTCCTGCTGCTGTTCGGTGTCGTCTACGAGGTGCTGCCGACCGCCAAGTGGGGGCGCACCCTCGGCAAGAGGCTGTGCGGTGTGACGGTGTGGGACATCGAGGCGCACGAGCCGCCGGAGTTCGGGGCGGCGCTGCGGCGGTGGCTGGTCTACAGCGTTCCCGGGGTGCTCGTGGTGGGTGTGGTCGGGGTGGTGTGGGGGGCGTTCGACCGGCCGTGGCGCCAGTGCTGGCACGACAAGGCCGCGCACACGTTCGTCTCGGGCTGACGGAGTGTCGGTGGTGCGGCGGTCCCTCGGACGGCCGCTCGCCGGATGCGGAGGCGGTGGGTTCGGGGTCGACTCGGGCCATGAGCACCGAACCGCCGCCGGGATCCGGTCAGCCGCCTGACGACGACCCGTTCAAGAAGCAGCCGCCGACGCCTCCGCCGGGCTCCGGCTCGCCGTACGGGGCTCCACCGCCGTCGGGTGGCGGCGGGGGCCCGTCCTGGGGTGCGCCGCCGCCTCCGCCGCCCCCTCCGCCGCCGAGCAACGACCCGTACGGCAGCGGTGGGGGCGGTCCGTACGGCGGCGAGGATCCTCTCGCGGGGATGCCGCCGCTGGCGGACAGCGGCAAGCGGGTGCTGGCGCGCATCATCGACATGATCCTGGTGGGGATCGTGGTGGCGCTGCTGTCGTGGGGGTTCGGCACCAGCTCGGTCGACGTCGACAAGGTGCAGACCGGCAAGTCCTGGGGCCAGTCCTTGATCGCGGCGATCCTCTACATCGCGTACGACACGGTGTTGATCGCGCGCACCGGTCAGACCCTCGGCAAGCGGCTCCTGAAGATGCGGGTGGCCAACCTGAGCGACGGCGCGACACCGTCCGTCCAGACGTCCCTCATCCGAGCCGCGGTGCTCTGGCTCCCCTTCGCCTTCTGCTGCGCCTGCATCTGGACAGCGATCTGCGGAGGCTGGAGCTTCTTCGACAAGCCGTACAAACAGGGCCTGCACGACAAGGCGGCGAAAACGGTGGAGGTAACGGTGGCATAGCCTCCGGCGGTTGACCGGGAAACCGGGCGCGCCGGGACGTCCCGTACCGGGGGTTGGGTCCGAGTCGGCCCTGCCTGACGAGGCACCCTCTGCAGGGGAAAGCGCCCCGCCGCGCCCGGAGACGGCACCAGCCGAAGGCGGGCCTGTCTCCGCCGCAGGCGGTGGTCGGCGGTGCGGAGTGAGCTGTGGGGGTGGGGTGGTCGCGATTGCCGCCGGACTCTCAGGGTGGTGGTTGGCCGTCGTGGCGGCGGGGAATGGGGGCCGTGGCCCATTGCGGCCGGGCCGACATTTCTCCCGGCGCCGGTGACGGTTCCCTCCCCGATCAGGGCCACCGCCGAAAGTGCTCATGCTCCTCGCGGGAGGCGCTTTTCTCTCCGCCGCAGTGGTGCTCAGCCACGTGGGTGGTGGTCGGCGGTGTCGAGTGAGCTGTGGGGGTGGGGTGGTCGCGATTGCCGTCGGACTCTCAGGGTGGTGGTTGGCCGTCGTGGCGGCGGGGAATGGGAGCCGTGGTCGGGTCGGACCGGGGCAGTGGCCCCTTGCGACCGGAGCCGGCATTCCGCCCCGCGCCGGTGACGCTTCCCTCCCCGCCCCGAGCCCCGCCGACAGGCTTCTCGCCGGAGGCGGTCCTCCGCCCCACAGGGGGATGGCCGCCCGACCGAGCCCATTCGGCAAGCCTCTCGCCGCATCCGGCCGTCAAGCCCTCTGCCGGGAGTAACTGCCCTCCCGGCCCTGACAGTTCCCCCCGCGCGGGTAACTACTTCCTTCACCGGGAGCAGCCTTCTGCCCCGCCGGAGGCGGGTTTCCTCTCGGCGGTGACACGTTCCGCAGTCCCGGAGCCGTCGTGCCCCGCTCCCCGCCCGGGTCAGAGCCCCGCAGGGACCGCCCCCGCCCGGTCGACCGCCGGAGGCCCCTGCCCCCGACCCCCAACCCCCGACCCCCGAGCCCCGCCACAGCCGGGCTCGGTGGTCGATAGCGCGTCGGCGAGAGCCGGCGTCAGACGTGGGGGTTCGATGCCCTGCTCAGGCCCGCCGTCGCGGTCTGGCGGTGGCGGGGTGCCGGAGTCGGGTCCGGTACCCGGGTGGCGGACGGAGCGGCAGAGGTCACCCGTCGTGATGATTTCGGGAGCGGCACCGTCACGGCGACCAGCAGGCCGAGGCCGAGCGCGGCGAGTGCGATGACCGCGACACCGATGCCGGAACTCGTCTGCGAGAGCAGAAGCATGGCGAGCGTGCAGCAGACGACGGTGGCGGTTCCATAGGTGAGCTGTGCGGCAGTCGGACGAGGCATGGCGTAATCCGTCCTCGGGACAGCAGTTGCGGACAAGGGCAAGCAAGCGGGGGGTGCGAGGTGTGGAGTCGGGTAGATGACTCCCCTCGCCTGCATGCCCGGGGAATCGAACGGTAAGCGTGACCTAACCGAGGTCGCCGGAGCATGGGGGGCGCACGGAGTCACCGAGTCCAGCAAGTGGACGGTTCGGCGCGCCGGTTGGACCCCGGAGCCGGGCATCTGTCATGTCCCGTAAGCCACACCGGATGTCCGCATACCGGAGCCGCCGCCCTGCATAGTGCACTTGGCCTGTTCAAGTCAAGATCTGTCTTTTCTCTCGCAACTTCGATCGAATGTCTCCACTTGTGACGCGCATGCCGCGCGCGGCCCTCCTTCACTGCGGGACACCCCCACACGGGCCGCTGCTCGCGGGCGCGGGGGAGGACTGCTTCAAGTGGACAGAAGACAGCGCACGTCGAGGGCGATCGCGGTGGTCGCGGCATTCGCCGCGGCCACCGTCGCGTATGTGGGCCCCGCCCAGGCCACGGGCGCCGGAGCCGACGCCGGCACCACCGCCAGCGCCAACACGCCCGGCATCGACCGCCAGGACCCGGCACCCGGCAAGGGCCACGTCGACCACGACCTCGACGGACCGTTCAGCGAGGCGCAGGCGCAGCAGCGCAAGTCGGCCCTGGAGCAGGTGCTCAAGGGCGACAAGAAGGTCCAGGAGCGCGGCGGTTCGAAGGTGGTGAAGCTCGACGACAAGAAGTACGTCGAGCTGGGCCGCGAGAAGACGGACAAGATCTTCACGATCCTGGTGGAGTTCGGCGACAAGGTCGACAACACGACCATGTACGACCCGGACGGCCCCGACGGCCCCAAGCCGCCCGTCGTCAAGTACGGCGGCACGCCGGGCCCGGCGCACAACACGATCGCCAAGCCGGACCGTACGAAGGACAACTCGACCGCCTGGCAGGCCGATTACAACCAGGCGCACTTCCAGGACCTGTACTTCGGCTCCGGCAAGGACGCCAAGGGCAAGCCGAAGGACTCCCTGAAGACGTACTACGAGAAGACGTCTTCGGGCCGCTACTCGGTCGACGGCGTGGTCTCGGACTGGGTCAAGGTCGACTACAACGAGGCCCGTTACGGCTCGAACTACTGCGGCTCCAGCAACTGCGCCAACGTCTGGGACGCGGTCCGTGACGGCGTCACCGCGTGGACCGCCGACCAGAAGGCCCAGGGCCGCACGGACGCCGAGATCAAGGCGACCCTGGCCGAGTACGACCAGTGGGACCGCTACGACTACGACAACGACGGCAACTTCAACGAGCCCGACGGCTACATCGACCACTTCCAGATCGTGCACGCCGGCGAGGACGAGTCCGCGGGCGGCGGCGCCGAGGGCACCAACGCCCTGTGGGCGCACCGCTGGTACGCGTACGGGAGCGACGCCGGACGCACAGGGCCGGCCGGCAACAAGGCCGGCGGCACCCAGATAGGTGACACCGGCATCTGGGTCGGCGACTACACGATGCAGCCGGAGAACGGCGGCCTCGGCGTCTTCGCCCACGAGTACGGCCACGACCTGGGCCTGCCGGACCTCTACGACACCTCCGGCGGCGCCGAGAACTCGGTCGGCTTCTGGTCGCTTATGTCGGCCGGCTCCTGGCTGGGCACCGGCAAGGACGCGATCGGCGACCTGCCCGGTGACATGACCGCCTGGGACAAGCTGCAACTCGGCTGGCTCGACTACGACCAGGCCAAGGCCGCGACCAAGTCGACGCACAAGCTCGGGGTCTCCGCGTACAACACGAAGAACCCGCAGGCGCTGGTCGTAGAGCTGCCGAAGAAGGCTGTCACCACGACCGTCGTGAAGCCCGCCGAAGGCGCCAAGCAGTGGTGGAGCGGCAGCGGCGACGACCTCCAGAACACCCTCACCCGCTCGGTCGACCTCACGGGCAAGGCCAAGGCCGCACTCACCCTCCAGGGCTGGTGGGACATCGAGGCCGACTACGACTACCTGTACACGGAGGTCTCCACGGACGGCGGCGCCAACTGGACGCCCGTGGACGGCACGGCGGACGGCAAGCAGATCACCCGTGACGGCGGCGACCGCCCCGCGCTGACCGGCCCCTCGGGCGCGTACAAGAACCTCGTGTACCCGCTGGACGCCTACGCGGGCCAGAAGATCGACGTCCGCTTCCGCTACGCCACGGACGGCGGTCTCGCCCTGATGGGCTTCGCCGCCGACACCATCGCGGTGACCGCCGACGGCACCACCCTCTTCAGCGACAACGCCGAGACGGACGCGGCCGGCTGGACCGCGAAGGGCTTCTCGCGGATCGGCGAGTCCTTCACCAACGAGTACGCGCAGTACTACATCGCCGAGAACCGGCAGTACGTGTCGTACGACAAGACCCTCAAGGTCGGCCCGTACAACTTCGGCTTCTCGAAGTCCCGTCCGGACTGGGTGGAGCACTACCCGTACCAGACCGGTCTGCTGATCTGGCAGTGGGACACCTCGCAGAAGGACAACAACGTCAGCCAGCACCCGGGCAAGGGTCTGATCCTGCCGATCGACGCGCACGCCGCGCCGCTGAAGTGGACCGACGGCACCCTGCTGCGGAACAAGATCCAGCCGTTCGACGCGCCGTTCAGCACGTACCGCACCGACGGTTTCACGCTGCACAGCGCGGACGTCGCGCTGAAGATCCCGTCGCAGCGCGGTGTCCCGGTCTTCGACGACCACAAGGGCACGTACTGGTACGCGACGAACCCCACCGGAAGCGTCCAGACCGCTGACACCAACACCCAGATCAAGATCGTCAAGCAGCCCAAGGACGGCTCGACGATCACCGTCCAGGTGGGTCGCTCGGTGAAGTAGAAGACGTTTTAGCAGGTCAGAGCATGATCGGCCGTTGCCCTCTAGCGGGGCGACGGCCGGTCGTGTTTAGGTGCGTCCTGTGAGTTCCTTATTGACGCTACGTCTCACGGGGGTGTGACCGGAATGGCCGCAGGAGGCTTCTGCAAGTTGCCGAACGGGAGTGTGGTGGTCGCGCTGAACCTGCCGAGCCCGATCCCGGGAGCGGTATCGGTGACGGTGCCGGGTCCGACGGGCGGACCGGCGAACGCGGCCCCCCTGCCGTACCCCGGCCTGCCCTGCGCCGGGCGCGTGCGGGTCCTCGTGCACGCCGCGAACAGGGCCCGCGCCCTGACCCGGCTACGGAACCTCGGCCTCCGCTCGGTGTACCTGCGCGGTAACGCGGAGCCACCGACCCCCGACGAGATCACCGCCGTCCTGCACCACCCCGACGGCCTCCTCTGGCGCACGGCCCCGGACAACCGGGCGGAACTCTGGCACCCGATCCGAGCCCTCCTGTCCCCCTGAGACCCGTCGGACGGGCTCAGCCCGTGGAAGAGACCACCGGCTTGCCGGTCAGCTCCACCCCGGCCGCGTGCAGCTCGGCCAGCGCCTGTTCCGTGGTCTCCCCGGCGACCCCGGCCGTGAGGTCGAGCAGCACCGTGGTCCCGAAGCCGGAACGGACGGCATCCAGGGCCGTGGCACGCACACAGTGATCCGTCGCGATCCCCACCACGTCCACCTCGGTGATCCCCCGCTCCCGCAGCCAGTCGGCGAGCGCCGTCCCGTTCTCGTCGGCCCCCTCGAAACCGCTGTACGCGGCCGAGTACGCCCCCTTGTCGAACACCGCGTCCACCGCGCCGGAGGCGACGGCGGGGGCGAAGTTCGGGTGGAAGCCGACGCCCTCGGTGCCCGCGACGCAGTGCGCGGGCCAGGAGCGGCGGAAGTCGGGGTGGTCCGAGAAGTGGTCACCGGGTGCGATGTGGTGGTCGCGGGTCGCCACGGCATGGCGGTACCCGGCGGGCGCCTGCCCGATGAGTTCCGTGATCGCGGCGGCCACATCGGCCCCACCGGCGACGGCGAGGCTGCCACCCTCACAGAAGTCGTTCTGCACATCTACGACGATCAAGGCGCGGCGCATGTCGGGTGTCCTCGGGTTCGGTACGGCGGGTTCGGTGGGGCGGGGTGCGGTGCGGCCGGTTTTGTCGAGGGTAGAGACTTCCGGCGCGCAGCGGGAGGGGGCGTCCGGCGACCGCGCACACCACCCCACCGGACTCCCTAGACGTACTCCGTGGGAATGACCGGCTCCCCGCGCGAGAGCTGGGTGGCGGACAGCGGAAGCCCCGCGCGGACGCTCGCGTGCCGGTCCCGCACCACGTCCAGCGTCTCCCGGGCCACCACGGTGCCGCCCTTGACCAGCTCCACCAGGAGCTGCTGGTCCACCAGCTCCGCCGGGACGGGGCCCGTACCGATCACCTCGGCCTCGGCGACCCCGTACGCGTCCAGACGGCGCGCCGCCCATTTGCGTCCGCCGATCGACGTCTTGCCGCCCAGCGCCTTCTTCGCGACCGGCACGAGCGGTGCCTTCGGGTCGGCCGAGCCGGCGCGCGCGACGAGCTTGTACACCATCGAGCAGGTCGGGTGCCCGGACCCGGTGACGAGCTGGGTGCCGACCCCGTACGCGTCCACGGGCGCCGCCGCGAGCGACGCGATGGCGTACTCGTCCAGGTCGGACGTGACCACGATCCGGGTGCCGGTGGCGCCCAGGGTGTCGAGCTGGTCGCGGACCCGGTGGGCGACCAGGAGCAGATCCCCGGAGTCGATCCGGACGGCGCCCAGCTCGGGCCCCGCGATGTCGACGGCGGCCCGTACCGCTTCGGCCACGTCGTAGGTGTCGACCAGCAGGGTCGTCCCGGCGCCCAGCGAGTCGACCTGGGCGCGGAAGGCGTCCCGCTCGCTGTCGTGCAGCAGGGTGAAGGCGTGTGCGGAGGTGCCGACGGTCGGAATGCCGTACCGGAAGCCCGCCGCGAGATCGGAGGTGGTCGCGAACCCGCCCACGTACGCCGCCCGGGACGCCGCCACCGCCGCCAGCTCATGGGTGCGGCGCGCGCCCATCTCGATCAGCGGGCGGTCCCCGGCCGCCGACGCCATCCGGGACGCCGCCGCCGCGATCGCCGAGTCGTGGTTGAGGATCGACAGGATCACCGTCTCCAGGAGCACGCACTCCGCGAAGCTGCCCTCGACCCGCAGCAGCGGTGAGCCCGGGAAGTAGACCTCGCCCTCCGGATAGCCCCAGATGTCGCCGGTGAAGCGGTAGTCGGCGAGCCAGGCGAGGGTCGGTTCGTCGACGATGCGGCGCTCGCGCAGGAAGTCGAGCACCGGTGCGTCGAAGCGGAAGTTCTCGACGGCGTCCAGGACGCGTCCGGTGCCCGCCACGACCCCGTACCTGCGGCCGTCCGGCAGCCGCCGGGTGAAGACCTCGAAGACCGAACGGCGGTCGGCGGTGCCGGCGTGCAGCGCGGCCTGGAGCATCGTCAGCTCGTAGTGGTCCGTGAAGAGCGCGGTCGAGGGAACGTCGACCGGCAGCCCTGGGACAGGCCCTGGGTCCGCAGTGTTCATGACGAGGATGCTACCCCTATCTCGTCACTCTGACGATTTCGGGAGCCGTTTGTGCGAGGGCCCCCGCCAGGTGGCAGCATGGGGCCTGTGACGGCTCCCGCACCCCTAGAGATCGAAAAGACCGAGTCGGCGGAGGAGGTCTTCGCCGTGCCCGAGCCGGACGTCCCCTGGATCACGCTCGTCCACAACGACCCGGTCAATCTGATGAGCTATGTGACCTATGTCTTCCAGGCGTATTTCGGGTACTCGAAGGACAAGGCCACGAAACTGATGCTCGACGTCCACCACAAGGGCCGTGCCGTCGTCTCCAGCGGAACCCGCGAAGAGATGGAGCGGGATGTGCAGGCGATGCACGGATACGGTCTGTGGGCCACCCTCCAGCAGGACCGGAAGTAGCGACTCACTTCATGCCAGGACACTTCGAACCGACCCCCGGGGGCGGCGCGGCCGTCGCGCTCGACGAGGTCGAGATCTCCATCATCCGCTCGCTCGCCGTCCAGCTCCTGGAGCTGATCGGACCGGGACCCGCCGAAGACGCCCCCGACGACCCGCTCGCGGAGATCTTCACCGACGGCCCCAGCGAACCGCCCTCCGACCCCGTCCTCTTCCGGCTCTTCCCGGACGCCTACGGCGGCCCCGGCACCGAGGACGCGACCGGCGACGAGGCCGACGAACTCATGGCGTACTCCGCCGAGTTCCGCCGCTTCACCGAGAACGACCTGCGGGCCCGCAAGCGCGAGGACGCCCTCGCCGTGGTCCACACGCTCGACGCGCTCGGCGCGGCCGGGGACGGCGGCGCCGTCCTCAAGCTCGCGCCCGAGCAGTCACGGCAGTGGCTCGGCGCACTCAACGACCTGCGGCTCGCGATCGGCGCCCGGCTCGACGTCAGCGACGAGGACGACGCCGACCTGCTCTACCGGCTCCCCGACTCGGACCCGCGCAAGCCGATGGTCATGGCGTATCTGTGGCTCGGCGGACTCCAGGAGACGCTGGTCAGCACGCTGATGTCGTGAGGTCCAGAGGTGCTCAGCGGACGCTCAAATCGGGATAACGATCCCGTCACCGCCCCGATGACCTTTGCCGCGCCGGAAGAATTTTGTCCGCTTCTTCCCGTGGACCGCGTCACATGCGCCTGAATCGATCGGCGGCGTCCGCGTGATAGATCTGCCGGACCCGACAGGGCCCCACCCCTGTTCCCGGCGAAAGGCGCACCACCATGACCCAAGTGCGGCTCGACCAGCCCCACGACGGCCCCGGACCCTCCGCCTCCGCGCACACGGACCCGTCCGGCCACGGTGAGGGCTACCAGCGCGGACTCGGCGCCCGCCAGATCCAGATGATCGCGATCGGCGGCGCCATCGGCACCGGCCTCTTCCTCGGCGCGGGCAAGGCCATCTCCAAGGCGGGCCCCAGCCTGATCCTCGCCTACGCCATCGCGGGCATCGTGATCTTCTTCATCATGCGGGCCCTCGGCGAACTCCTCATGTACCGCCCGGTCTCGGGCTCCTTCTCCGAGTACGCGCGCGAGTTCGTCGGCCCCTTCGCGGGCTTCGTCACCGGCTGGACGTACTGGCTCTTCTGGGTCGTCACCGGCATCACCGAGGTCACCGCCGCCGCCACCTACATGACGTACTGGTGGGACATCCCCCAATGGCTGTCCGCACTGGTCTTCACGGTCATCCTCTACGGCGCCAACCTGATCTCCGTGAAGCTCTTCGGGGAGCTGGAGTTCTGGTTCTCGATGGTCAAGGTCACCGCGATCATCGGCATGATCCTGATCTGCGCCGGCGTCCTCACCCTCGGCTTCTCGGACGCCGGTGACACCGCGTCCGTCAGCCATCTGTGGGCCGACGGCGGCTTCTTCCCCGAGGGCATCACCGGCACCCTGATGACCCTCCAGATCGTCATGTTCGCCTTCCTCGCCGTCGAACTCGTCGGCGTCACCGCCGGGGAGTCCAAGGACCCCGAGAAGACGCTCCCCAAGGCCATCAACACCGTGCCGTGGCGCATCGCCGTCTTCTACGTCGGCGCGCTGATCATGATCCTCTCGGTCGTGCCGTGGACCGAGTTCCAGCCCGGCGTCAGCCCCTTCGTCGCCGCCTTCGAGAAGATGGGCCTCGCCGCGGGCGCCGCCATCGTCAACTTCGTCGTCCTCACCGCGGCCCTGTCGTCCTGCAACTCCGGGATGTACTCCACCGGCCGGATGCTCCGCGACCTCGCCCTCAACCGGCAGGGCCCCGCCGCCTTCACCCGGCTGACCCGCAGCGGAACCCCGCTCATCGGTACGACGTTCTCGGCAGCCCTGATGCTCGTCGGCGTCTGGATCAACTACCAGTGGCCCGGCGACGCCTTCACCTACGTCGTCTCCTTCGCCACCATCTCCGGCATGTGGGCCTGGATCATGATCCTGGTCTGCCAGATCCGCTACCGCGCCAAGGCCGACCGGGGCGAGCTGCCCGCGTCACCGTTCCGCGCGCCGTTCGCGCCGGTCGCGAGCTGGTTCTCGCTCTCCTTCATCGGCATGGTCATCGTGATGATGGGCATCGACAAGGACGCCCGTATCTCGCTGTACTGCGCACCGCTGTGGGCGCTGATCCTGGGCGTCTCGTACCTCGTGCTGCGCAGCCGCAACCCGGAGGCAGCGGCCTTCGCCAAGCGCCGCACCCCCGAGGCGAAGTAGCGCGATCCGCCGGTTCGTCCAGCATGTGGGCCCGTCCGTACCGTACTCCGGTCCGTACGGGCCCTTTTGCTTATCCTTGCCGGCATGCTGACCCTGACCCAGGCCCTGTACGACCGGATCGTCGCCCACGCGCGCGAGGACCACCCCGACGAGGCGTGCGGTGTCGTCGCCGGACCCGCCGGGACCGGCCGCCCCGAGCGGTTCATCCCCATGCTCAACGCCGCCCGCTCGCCCACGTTCTACGAGTTCGACTCGGGCGATCTCCTCAAGCTCTACCGCGAGATGGACGACCGCGACGAGGAGCCCGTCATCATCTACCACTCGCACACCGCCACCGAGGCGTACCCCTCACGCACCGACCTCGCCTACGCCAACGAACCCGGCGCGCACTACGTCCTCGTGTCCACCGCCGACGCCGACGGCACCGGCCCCTTCCAGTTCCGGTCCTACCGGATCGTGGAAGGAAAGGTGACGGAAGAAGAGGTCAGCGTCGTGGAGACGTACTGAGAGACGTACGGAGACCCGTACTGATCTCGCGGAGCGGGCGGAATTCTTCCAGTATTTGAGATCACACTCGGGGAGGGTGACCGGGAATCGATACGATGACCGCATGGTTTCCCACGACGTGAGCGAGAAGACGCCGGGCATGCTGCTCGTGGCGCGGCTGCACGTCGACCTGTGCAGGCTGTCCAGCGCCATCTGTCCCAGCTGACCCCTGCCACCGGGCGCCCGTGAGCCGCGGCGCCTCGCCCCACGTACGTACGCACCCCGCACTGCCGGGCCGCCGCGCGCCCACCGACCCGACATCCTCCCGACAGGAGCCCACAGCTATGGCCATCGAGGTCCGCATCCCGACCATCCTCCGCACGTACACCGACGGTGAGAAGGCCGTCCAGGGCAGCGGTGACACCCTCGCCGCGCTCCTCGCCGACCTGGAGACCCGGCACGCCGGAATCCAGGCCCGCATCGTGGACGGCGACAAGCTGCGCCGCTTCGTCAACGTCTACCTCAACGACGAGGACGTACGGTTCCTCGACGGCATCGGCACGAAGCTCTCCGACGGCGACAGCGTCACGATCCTGCCGGCCGTCGCCGGCGGTATGGCCTGATCGGCGATGCGGTACGACTCCCCGCTCGCGGCGGTCGGCAACACGCCGCTCGTCCGGCTGCCGCGGCTTTCGCCCTCCGCGGACGTGCGGATCTGGGCGAAGCTGGAGGACCGGAATCCGACCGGCTCGATCAAGGACCGCCCCGCGCTCCACATGATCGAGCAGGCCGAGAAGGACGGCCGGCTCACACCCGGCTGCACCATCCTGGAGCCGACCTCCGGCAACACCGGTATCTCGCTCGCCATGGCGGCGCGGCTCAAGGGGTACCGGATCGTGTGCGTGATGCCCGAGAACACCTCGCGGGAGCGGCGTGATCTGCTCGCCATGTGGGGCGCGGAGATCATCTCCTCGCCTGCGGCGGGCGGCTCCAACACGGCCGTACGGGTCGCGAAGGAGCTGGCCGGGCAGCACCCGGACTGGGTGATGCTCTACCAGTACGGCAACCCGGACAACGCGGGCGCCCACTACGCGACCACCGGCCCCGAGATCCTCGCCGACCTGCCCTCCATCACGCACTTCGTCGCCGGGCTCGGCACCACCGGGACGCTGATGGGGGTGGGCCGCTTCCTGCGGGAGCAGAAACCGGACATCAAGATCGTCGCGGCCGAGCCGCGCTACGACGACCTGGTCTACGGCCTGCGCAACCTCGACGAGGGTTTCGTACCCGAGCTGTACGACGCCTCCGTCCTGACGACCCGCTTCTCGGTCGGCTCGGCCGACGCGGTGACCCGCACCCGGGAACTCCTCCAGCAGGAGGGCATCTTCGCCGGAGTCTCCACCGGCGCGGCCCTCCACGCGGCGATCGGCGTGGGCCGCAAGGCGGTGGCCTCCGGCGACCCGGCGGACATCGTGTTCGTCGTGGCCGACGGCGGCTGGAAATACCTCTCGACGGGCGTCTACACAGCAGCGACAACAGAAGAGGCCATCGAAACCTTGCAGGGCCAATTGTGGGCTTAACGGGTTCACCCCCCTCGCGGGGGTTGGCTGAGACCGGGTGGGTCTGGGGGCCGTGGGCTATGGCAGGACGCTGAACCTGCCAGAGCACTCGGCCCCTTTCTTTTGGGGTAGCGGCGGGTTTACCCCCCTCGCGGGGGAGGGGGGGCTGGGACCGGGTGGGGTTGGGGTCGCTGCCCGGGGTGGCTGAGGCTGGGGCGGATTTGGGGTGGCGGCCGGAGGGCCGGGAGCTGGGGGGTCGGATCTGTGGGGTCCGGTTTTTCTTTCCGCCGCAGCGGTGCTTCGCCACGGTGGTGTGGGTCCGGCGGCATGGGATTCCGCCGGACCCTCCTGGCGGTGGGCTGATCGCCGTGGCGGCGAGAGGGAAACCCGGCGGGTGCTGCCCGCCCGGGGCCAGGGCCGGACCTGGCAGGGTTCGAGGTGGCTGGGACTGGGCGGGTCTGGGGGTGCCGGCTTGCGGGCTGGGGGCGGACCTGCGAGGTCCGGTAATTCTTTCCGCCGCAGTGGTGCTCCGCCACGGTGGTGTGGGTTCGGCGGTATGGGATTCCGCCGGACCCTCCCGGTGGTGGGCTGATCGGCGTGGTGGTGGGAGGGGAACCCGGCGGGGTTACGCGTTGGGTCTTTCCGGTCGGGGCTCGGGCCGGCCTCGCGGAGGGGGGCTAGGGGATTCTGCCGGGGGTGTGGGGGGAGACCCCCGGCCGATGTGTCCCGGTCGGAGGAGGGCCCCCGTGAGGGGGACGGGTGGGTGAGTTCGCCCACAACGGACCGTGACCGAGGGGCGACCCGGCCTTTTGCGTCTTACGCTCGACGGACCGCACGACCCCCGTTCTCCGGACCGGAAATCCGGTCACTTTCCTGCCAGCGCGGAGGTTCCAGCTCCTATGAAGCTCACCGTCGTCGGCTGCTCGGGGTCGTTTCCGTCCGCGGAATCGGCCTGTTCGAGCTACCTCATCGAGGCCGACGGCTTCCGGCTGCTCCTCGACATGGGCAATGGCGCCCTGGGCGAGCTGCAGCGCCACATCGGTCTCTACGACCTCGACGCGATCTTCCTCAGCCATCTGCACGCCGACCACTGCATCGACATGTGCGCCTATTTCGTGGCGCGCTACTACCGCCACGACGGCGGCCGACCCGCCCCCCTCCCGGTCTACGGCCCCGAGGGCACCGAACAGCGCCTCACCACGGCGTACGCCGACACCCCGTCGGCGTCCTCGATGAGCGAGGTCTTCGACTTCCACACCGTCAAACCCGGCGGCTTCGACATCGGCCCCTTCGCCATCCGCACCGAACGGGTCCGCCACCCCGTCGAGGCGTACGGCATCCGGGTGGAACACCAGGGCCGTTCGCTGACGTACTCCGGGGACACCGGCGTCTGCGACGCGCTCGACCAACTCGCCTCCGGCACCGACCTGTTCCTGTGCGAGGCGGCGTTCACGGCCGGCAAGGAGAACATCCCCGACCTCCATCTGAACGGCCGCGAGGCCGGCGAGAGCGCGCGCCGCGCGGATGTCGGACGCCTGGTCCTCACCCATATCCCGCCGTGGACGGACCCCCAGGTCAACCTGGCCGACGCCCGAGCCGTGTTCGACGGCCCGTCAGAACTCGCGGCGCCCGGCGCCACGTACGAGATCTGACCCCCCCGCAGAGACGCCCGTACGGGGAAGTCCCCGCCGTTGGACCACAACGGCGGGGACTTCCCCGTAACACAGCCCGGTGAGCCGCTACTTGCTCTCGGCCTTCTGCAACTCCGCCAGCTCCTCGTCGGACTCGCGCCCCGGCGTCGGCAGATTGAACTTGACGATCGCGAACCGGAAGATCACGTAGTACAGGGCCGCGAAACAGAGGCCGACAAGCGCCAGGCCCCACGGGTTGGACGCGATCCCGAGGTTCAGGAAGAAGTCGACCGCGCCCGCCGAGAAGCCGAAGCCGTCCTTCATGCCGAGCGCCCAGGTCAGCGCCATCGACACACCGGTGAGCACCGCGTGGATCGCGTACAGGACCGGCGCGATGAACATGAACGTGAACTCGATCGGCTCGGTCACACCCGTCACGAAGGACGTCAGCGCCAGCGAGAACATCATGCCGCCGACGACCTTGCGCCGCTCCGGCCGGGCCGCGTGGGTGATCGCGAGACACGCGGCGGGCAGCGCGAACATCATGATCGGGAAGAAGCCGGTCATGAACTGCCCGGCGCTCGGGTCACCGGCCAGGAAGCGCGCGATGTCGCCGCTCTTGCCCTCGTACGAACCCGCCTGGAACCACGGGAACGAGTTCAGCAGGTGGTGCATGCCGATCGGGATCAGCGCGCGGTTCGCGACACCGAAGATGCCCGCGCCGACCGCGCCCGAGTTGACCAGCCACTCACCGAAGTGGTGCAGACCGGCGCCGAGCACCGGCCATATGAGGCCGAAGACGATACCGATGACCAGGCCCGCGAAGGCCGACAGGATCGGGACGAGCCGGCGCCCGCCGAAGAAGCCCGCCCAGTCGGGCAGCTTGGTCCGGTAGAACTTCTGGTACAGCAGCGCCACCACGACGCCCATCACGACACCGCCGAGCACCCCGGCGTTGACCGGCGCCTCGTTCATCACGATCTTGCCCTCGACCACCGAGGCGACCTTGGGCAGATTGCCGTCCGTGAAGGTGCCGAGGACCTTCTGGAAGACCAGGTAGCCGACGACGGCGGCCAGCGCGGTCGAACCGTCCGACTTCTTCGCGAAGCCGATCGCGATGCCCACGCAGAACAGCAGCGGCATGTTGTCGAGCAGCGCGCCACCGCCCGCGGACATGTACCCGGCGAGCTTGGTGACGAAGTCCGGGAACGACGCCCGGCCCAGCATGTCGTCGTTGCCGAACCGGACCAGCAGGGCCGCCGCGGGCAGCACGGCGACCGGCAGCATCAGGCTGCGGCCGATGCGCTGCATGACAGCCATCGCGCCGGCGCCCTTCTTCTTGTCGGCCGCGGGTGCGGCGCTCGCCGTGGACATCAGATGCCTCCATGCAGAACAAATGGTCTACACCACTGAGTGGTGTAGACCTGTTCTAGCACGGTGAAGGCGAGATAAGGAACCCGCGATTCCTGTTATTTGAGCCATACCGCGAAGGGGGCTACTTCACGTTCTCGCGGTCCTCCTCGGCCGCCTCCTCCACGGACTCGCGGCCCGGCGTTTGAAGGTTGAACACGGTGATCGCGAACCGGAAGATCACGTAGTAGACCACCGCGAACCCGAGACCGATCGGGATGATCAGCCAGGGTTTCGTCGCGAGGTTCCAGTTGATGACGTAGTCGATCAGGCCGGCCGAGAAGCTGAACCCGTCCTTGACCCCCAGCGCCCACGTCAGCGCCATCGACACACCGGTCAGCAGCGCGTGGATCGCGTACAGGAGCGGCGCGATGAACAGGAACGAGTACTCGATCGGCTCGGTGATCCCCGTGACGAACGACGTCAGGCCGACCGACAGCATCATCCCGCCGACGATCTTCCGGCGCTCCGGACGGGCGCAGTGCGTGATCGCGAGCGCGGCGGCCGGCAGCGCGAACATCATGATCGGGAAGAACCCCGTGGTGAACTGGCCCGCCGTCGGGTCACCCGCGAGGAACCGGTTGATGTCACCGTGCACGACCGTCCCGTCCGGCTTGGTGTAGTCGCCGAACTGGAACCAGACGAACGTGTTCAGGAACTGGTGCAGCCCCACCGTGAGCAGCGCCCGGTTCGCGACACCGAAGATGCCCGAACCCCACGCCCCCAGATCCGACAGCCACTTCGAGAAACTGGTCAGCCCGTCCCCGATGGGCGGCCAGATCCAGATGCACAGCCCCGCGAACAGCAGCCCGATGAACGCCATGATGATCGGCACCAGCCGGCGCCCGTTGAAGAACCCCAGCCAGTCCACCAGCTTCGTCCGGTGGAACCGCCGCCACACATACGCGGTGACAAGGCCCAGCACGATCCCGCCGAACACCCCCGGATTCTGGTACGACGCCTGCGCCGACGTCCCGTCCTCGGCGACGCACAACCCGCTCCAGATCCCCGCCCCCGCGAACGTCTGCCCCGGCGGACAGCTCCCGGGGAACGCCCGCAGCACCGCGTAATAGACCAGGAACCCCGCCACCGCCGCCAGCGCCGTCGACCCGTCCGACTTCTTCGCCATACCGATCGCGACACCGATGCAGAACAGCAGCGGCAGACCGAGCGAGGAGTCCAGCAGCGCGCCGCCCGCCGCGACGAACACCGTCGCGACATTCGTCCAGTTCAGGCCCTCGGAGCCGAAGACGTCCGGCTGCCCGAGCCGGTTGAGGATGCCCGCGGCGGGCAGTACGGCGATCGGGAGCTGAAGACTCCGCCCCATCTTCTGGAGCCCCTGGAAGAAACCGTTCCACCACGAGCGGGTGGGTACTGCCGCGCTGTGCGCGCTCATCCTCGTCCTCCCCGTACCGGCCAGGTCCGGCGCCCGCCGTAAACTGGTGTAGACCAGTCGGCCGGTACTCGGCCGGCGGCGCACGCTGAACGTCATCATTGGGTACGAGTCGGGTCATCGCTCGCGAAGATGGGCCAACCGTGCGTTACCTTGACGAAGCGGACCACGTGGGCCGCGGCCTCGTCCTTTGACAGCAGGGAGAAAGAAATGGCCAGCAAGGCGGAGAAGATCGTTGCCGGGCTCGGCGGTATCGACAACATCGAAGAGGTCGAAGGCTGCATCACCCGCCTGCGCACCGAGGTGTCCGACCCGTCCCTGGTCGACGAGCCGGCCCTCAAGGCCGCCGGCGCCCACGGCGTCGTCAAGATGGGTACGGCGATCCAGGTCGTCATCGGCACGGACGCGGACCCGATCGCCTCAGAGATCGAAGACATGATGTAGCACCCCGCCCGGCGCGCCGCTGTGCCCCACCGGGCACAGCACCCCGGTTCCGGCCCACGCGGAAGTACCCCGCAGCGGCGAAGAACCCGACCGATAAGGTCGTCGCCATGTCTCGCATCGACGGCCGTACCCCCGAACAACTCCGCCCGGTCACCATCGAACGCGGCTGGAGCAAGCACGCAGAAGGCTCCGTCCTCGTCTCCTTCGGCGACACCAAAGTCATGTGCACGGCCTCCCTCACGGAGGGCGTCCCCCGCTGGCGCAAGGGCACCGGCGAAGGCTGGGTCACCGCCGAATACGCGATGCTGCCCCGCGCCACCAACACCCGGGGCGACCGCGAATCCGTCCGCGGCAAGATCGGCGGCCGTACCCACGAGATCTCCCGCCTCATCGGCCGCTCCCTGCGCGCGGTCGTCGACTACAAGGCGCTCGGCGAGAACACCATCGTCCTCGACTGCGACGTCCTCCAGGCCGACGGCGGCACCCGCACCGCCGCCGTCACCGGCGCGTACGTCGCCCTCGCCGACGCCGTCACCTGGGCCCGCGAGCACAAGCTGATCAAGGCCGGACGCCAGCCCCTCACCGGCACCGTCGCCGCCGTCTCCGTAGGCATCGTCGGCGGCATCCCGCTGCTCGACCTCTGCTACGAGGAGGACGTGCGCGCCGACACCGACATGAACGTCGTCTGCACCGGCGACGGCCGCTTCGTCGAGGTCCAGGGCACCGCCGAGGCCGAGCCCTTCGCGCGCGACGAACTCAACTCGCTCCTCGACCTCGCCGTCGCCGGCTGCACCGACCTCGCGGCCATCCAGCGCGAGGTCCTCGCGGCCCAGCGATGACGCACCCGTGATCCCGCCGACTGTGACCCCGTCGACTTGGTAAAGAGGCAACCAAGAAGACCCGCACAGCGTTCTCATACATACGGGCGTACGGGACACACCGTGCGCCCGTCCGCAACTCTCGGGAGGGACCGCCGACATGGCCTCGCGCCGCCGCCGTACCACTACCGTTCTCGCCATGGCGAGCGTGGCGCTCATCGCGCCGTTCGCCATCGGCTGTGACGCCGTGAACAAGGCGTTGGACTGTGTCCAGACCGCCGACACCATCGCCGACAGCGTCACCGACCTCCAGCAGGCCGTGGAGAACGCGGCGAACGACCCCGGGCAGGCCGACGAATCGCTGCGCTCCATAGAGAAAAACCTGGACAAGATAGGCGACAAGACCGACAACACCGACGTCAACAAGGCCGTGGACGACCTCGGCACGGCCGTGGACAACGTCCGCCAGGCCATCAACGACGGCGACAAGACCCCGGACATCAGCCCGGTGACGGACGCGGCGGGCGAACTCACCAAGGTCTGCACGCCGTAGCGTCAAGGCGAGGGGGACGGCGGGTCAGCGGGGTGAGGGGCGGGTCGACGGGGCGACGGTCCGACCCCGGATAATCACCCCATGACCCGCCTGATCCTCGCCACCCGCAATGCAGGAAAGCTCACCGAGCTGAGGGCGATCCTCGCCGACGCAGGGCTCAGCCATGAACTCGTCGGCGCGGACGCCTATCCGCACATCCCCGACGTCAAGGAGACCGGCGTCACCTTCGCCGAGAACGCCCTCCTCAAGGCCCACGCCCTCGCCGAAGCCACCGGACTGCCCGCCGTCGCCGACGACTCCGGCCTCTGCGTCGACGTCCTGAACGGCGCACCCGGCATCTTCTCCGCCCGCTGGGCCGGCCGGCACGGCGACGACCAGGCCAACCTCGACCTGCTCCTCGCCCAGCTCTCCGACATCGGCGCCCCCCACCGGGGCGCCCACTTCGCCTGCGCGGCGGCCCTCGCCCTCCCCGACGGCACGGAACGCGTAGTGGAAGGCCACCTGACCGGCACCCTCCGCCACACCCCCACAGGCACGAACGGCTTCGGCTACGACCCCATCCTCCAGCCGCAGGACATGACCCGAACCTGCGCGGAACTGACCCCGGACGAAAAGAACGCGATCAGTCACAGGGGTAAGGCGTTCAGGGCACTGGTGCCGGTGATCCAGGAATTGCTGGGCTAGGGATGCCAAAGGCGAAGGCCCGGTCGCGGGTGCGCGAGCCGGGCCTGGGCTTGGTGCGCCTGGTCGGATTCGAACCGACAACCCCTGGTTCCTAGGACCAGTCTCTCTGCCAAGTTGGAGCACAGGCGCGTGTACCGCGCCCCACTTTACCGGGCGACGCCGAATCGCGGTGGGGCGGGTCTCGATCAAAAGGCGCGCCGTCTGCCGCCTCGGCACCAGGTGCTGGTGATCGCGTGACAGTTGGGACAGAGCAACCTGAGGTTTTCCTCCCGGTCGTCACTCCAGTCGCCATTGATGTGATCGATCTCCAGCGTCATCGGTCTGCCACGCCATTCCGGCCCGGTGCCGCATCCGGCGCATTGCTCGGGTACGCCGATCTCGCGAAGTGCCCGGCGCAGGAGCACCGTCTTCGTGCGGCGTCTGCCGTCACGCTTGACGAGCAGGTCCTCGGGCCGCCTGAGCGGCGTAGGCCCCGGCTTGCCCCGCCGGTGTCCCTGGCCCAGGAAGTGCGAGGTGTCGATCCCGTACTCGGCGGTCAGGCGGGGGAACAGTGCGCGCAGGCGACTGCTGCCAGGACGCCCCAACAGCCGCAGCGCTCCGGCGACCGAGGTGGACTGTGCGACGGCGTCCCGCAACTCCTGCTCACTGGGCAGGCCCTTCGGTCCGTGTCGGCCCTTGCGCGGGAAATGGGAGACGTCGATACCGAACTGCTCGAAGCGCCCGTACAGACGCCCTCTGAGGTTTCGGTACGGCCGAATGCCCAAGAAAGCGATGACCTCGTCGATGTCTGAGCACGCTTCGGCGGCTCGGGCCAGCAGTTCGCGCGTGTAGCGGGTGCCGTCGTTCATGAAGTGACACCGCGGGTGCGTCGCTTGCCCCGGCCTCGGTAAGTGTCTGTCGTGGAGTGGCAGTTGGGGCAGAGGAGCCTGAGGTTTTCGACGCGGTTGTTGCGCCAGTCGCCGTCGATGTGGTCGACCTCAAGAGGCAGGGGCTCGCCTTGCCACACGGCTTCGATGCCGCACAGGGCGCACTGCTCGGCGATGCCGAGTTCGTGCATGGCTTCCTTGAGGCGGCTGCTGGGCTTGCGCTTCGCGTGTGCTGACGAGTCCGCCACCAGGATCTCCGCCGAGGACCGGCGGTGCGGCCCGCCTCTCCTCCGCCCTGTGCTGATCCCTGCGTCGAAGTGGGAGGTGTCGATGCCGTATGACTTGATGCGCCGACCTATATGGGTCTGATGGCCGCCCACATTGTCGAGTCCGAGGCGCCGCACCACCTCTGAAACGCTGTGCGAGGCGGCGACGGCGGACTCCAGAATCTCTCTGGTCCACCGTCGGCCTTCCCGTTCGAAGTGTGAGGTGTCCACTCCGAGCTTCTTCATCCGCTCCCGGAGGTAGTTCCGCGTTGAACTCCGTGGATCCACCCCCAGGCGCGTCAACGCCTCCGACAACGTCCGCGACGAACCGGCCGCCTCTTGCAGCCGCTCCCTGCTGTACGCGCTGACCCCCATCGTTCCCCTCCGTCCCGACCACACGTTCGTGGTCTCGTACGGAGTAACGAACCGTTTATCGGATGGTCACGTACGGAATGCGGAGCGCCCGCTTCCCCCTACTGGGCCGGCGGGGGTCAGATGGAGATGGACAGGTCCTTGAGGATTTTGGCTACGTGGCCTGTTGCCTTGACGTTGTACAGGGCGCGTTCGACCTTGCCGTCCTCGTCCACGACGAACGTGGAGCGGATTACTCCCGTGACCGTTTTGCCGTACAGCTTCTTTTCGCCGAAGGCTCCGTACTCCGTGAGGACCGTGCGGTCGGGGTCGGCCAGCAGGGTGACCTTCAGGTGCTCCTTCTCGCGGAACTTCGCGAGCTTCTCCGGCTTGTCGGGGGAGATGCCGATGACGTCGTAGCCGGCGCCCGCGAGGACGTCGAGGTTGTCCGTGAAGTCGCACGCCTGCTTGGTGCAGCCGGGGGTCAGCGCGGCCGGGTAGAAGTAGACGATGACCTTGCGCCCCTTGTGGTCCGCGAGCGACACCTCGTTCCCGTCGGCGTCGGACAGGGTGAAGGCCGGGGCGGTGTCGCCGGGCTGGAGTCGGTCGCTCATCTCAGGTCTCCTGTGCGGGTACGCGATCACGGTCCCGCCGGGATCGGGCCGCCCCGGCGGGCTCACGGACCCGAGCCTAATCCCGAGCCCCATAGGGGTGCCGTGGGGTGCGGCGGCGGGGAAGCTGACAGACTGTCGACCAGGAGAACGCCGGACACGACCACGGAGGCAGCGCGGTGTCGGATGCCAGGACCCCTGCGCAGATCGAGGCGGACATCAAGCACCGCCGCGAGCGGCTCGCGGAGACGCTCGACGAGATCGGTGTGCGCGTGCACCCCAAGACGATCGTGGGGGACGCCAAGGCCAAGTTCGTCGCGGGCGTCGACAACTCGCTGGGCCGGGCGTACGTCGGCGCCAACCGTGTCGTGTCCGGAGTCAGGGGCAGGCTCGTCTCCGACGACGGCGCCCCGCGTCTGGAGCGGATCGTGCCGGTCGCGCTCGTCGTCGTCGGCCTGGTGGGCCTGCTCGCCGTCAGCTCCCGCCGCCGCAAGGGCTGAGCCCCGGTCGTGGGCCCCGGTCCCAAGGGCCGGGCGCACCGGCGTACCCGTGGGCCGCGCGGGCAGGTAGGTTCGGGGGCGTGAGCGCCAAACATGATGTGAACACCCCCCACACCCCGCACGACAAGCTGCCGATCCGGATGCTGCACGACCGGGTCCTCGTGCGCCAGGACACCGCCGAGGGCGAGCGGCGGTCCGGCGGCGGCATCCTGATCCCGGCGACCGCGGCGGTCGGCCGCCGCCTGGCCTGGGCCGAGGTGGTCGCGGTCGGGCAGAACGTCCGTACCGTCGAGCCGGGCGACCGGGTCCTGTACGACCCGGAGGACCGCGCCGAGGTCGAGGTGCGCGGCACCGCGTACGTCCTGATGCGGGAGCGCGATCTGCACGCCGTCGCCGCCGACCGCTTCGAGGGCTCCGAGGACTCGACCGGCCTGTATCTGTAGAACCGTTTCCGCAGAGCCCCCCCACGGCTCCCCAAGGCTTCCCTCAGCGGCTGGTGACCCATCTCACCAGCCGCTTCGCCGTGCCTTTGCTACCGTGGACAGCACCCGACGAGACGCGCCGTACCGGGACCTGCAAAGACGACGCACCCCCTGTTCATTCCGTCATGGAAACCACGGAGGTGCCGTCATGGCCTGGGTTCTGCTGATCATCGCCGGTCTGCTCGAAGTCGGCTGGTCGATCGGTATGAAGTACACCGAGGGGTTCACGCGGCTGTGGCCGAGCGTGTTCACCGGTGCCGGAATCGTCGTCAGCATGGTGCTGCTGTCGCAGGCCGCGAAGACCCTGCCGATCGGTACGGCGTACGGCGTGTGGGTCGGGATCGGCGCGGCCGGTGCCGCCGTTGTCGGCATGGTCGCCCTCGGTGAACCGGCGACCGCCGCGCGGATCTTCTTCGTCTGTCTGCTGCTGGTCGCCGTCGTCGGTCTGAAGGCGACCTCGGGTCACTGACCCCCGGGGCCGCGGCGGAGCACGTTGTTCGTGGTGCGGCCCGGTCCCGCCGTGGTGCCCCCGTCCGCGCCGCCGCCCGTCGCGTCGCCCCCGGTCGTGCCCCCTGTGGTGCCGCCGGGGGTGCCGCCCGTCGTCCCGCCGTCCGCGGTTCCTCCGTCGGCCGCCCCGCCGGTACCTCCCGTACCGCCGTCCCCTCCGGTCCCGCCGGTGTCCCCGGTGCCGCCGTCGCCGCCGGTGCCTCCGGGCCCGGGGGACTCGGTGCCGCCCGTGGTCGGGGTGCCGGTGCCTCCGGTCTGGCCCTGGGTCTGGCCCTGCGGCGCGCCCTGGCTCGGGGTGCCGCCGGTCGTGTCGCCGTTGCCCGGCTCCTGCGTACTCGGGGATTCCGAGCCGTCGCCCGTAGGGATGTCCTGTTCGTCGGCGCCGTCCTGGAGCCGGAGATCGAAGTCCTTCGGGTCGCTGCCCTTCAGGGCGGTGCGGGTGAACTGGGCCCAGATCTGCGCGGGATATCCGCCGCCGTTGATCCGGGGCTGCCCCAGCGCCTCGTACAGCGGGGTCTGCACGCCGGTGACCGGGTCCTGGCCCATGACGGCGACGACCGTCGCCAGATCGGGGGTGTAGCCCGCGAACCAGGCCGCCTTGTCCTCCTCGGCGGTGCCGGTCTTGCCGGCCGCCGGACGGTTCGCGGCCTGTGCCGCCGTGCCGGTGCCGCCGTCCACGACGCTCTGCAGTATCGACGTCGTGGTGTCGGCGGCTTCCCGGCTGACGACCCGTTTCATCGCCTGCTTCGGCAGCTCGACCTCCTTGCCGTCCTTGGTGACGTCCGCGACCAGCGTGTACGTGCCGTGCTTGCCGTGGTTGGCGAGCGTCGCGTACGCCTCGGCCATGTCGAGGACGCTCGCCGTCGCGGTGCCCAGGGCGATCGACGGGTACGGCTGGAGGTCGGGCGTCGACTTCGGGAGTCCGAGGTCCACCGCGGTCGATTTGACTTTCGCCGGGCCGACGTCGACGGCCATCTGCGCGTACACCGCGTTGACGGACTTGTCGGTGGCGGTGCGGACGGTGATGGGGCCGTAGGTGACGTTGTCCTCGTTCTCGGGCGCGTACCGGGGGCCGCTCCAGCCCTGTACCGGGCGCCGGTCCGTCCCGTCGTACATCGTGTTCGGGGTGATCGGGCGGCCGTCCTGGGTGACCGAGCCGTTCTGCACGGCGGAGGTGAAGACGAACGGTTTGAACGTCGAACCCACCTGGTAGTCACGGCGCGTCGCGTTGTTGACGTACTGCTTGGTGTAGTCGATGCCGCCGTACATCGCGAGGACCTTGCCGGTCGCCGGGTCGATGGAGACGCCGCCCGCGCGGACGTTGCGGTCCGCCTTGCGGGCCTCCTTGTCGATGTCGGACATGAGCTGGTCGTCGACGGCCTTCACGAACGCGTCCTGCTTGTCCTTCTGCAGGGTCGTCGTGATGCGGTAGCCGCCGCCCGAGTTGAGCGCGTCCTCGTCGATGATCTCGTGTTCGGTCAGATAGTCCTTGACGGCCTGGACGAGATAGCCGCGCTGCCCGGACAGGCCCGTCGAGCCGCGGTCCTCGCGCGGGGTCGGGAAGGTCATGCGGGCGCGGTCGGCGGGGGTGAGCCACTTCTCCTTGACCATGCCGTCCAGGACGTAGTTCCAGCGGGCCTGTGCCGCGACCTTGTTCTCGGGGTGGGCGACCACGTCGTACGCGCTGGGCGCGTTGAGGAGCGCGGCGAGATAGGCGCCCTGCGCGGTGTTCAGGTCCTGGACGTCGATGCCGTAGTACGCCTGCGCGGCGGCCTGGATGCCGTACGCGTTGCGGCCGAAGTAGCTGGTGTTGAGGTAGCCCTCCAGGATGCCGTCCTTGGTCTCCTCGCGGTCCAGCTTGATCGCGATGAAGAACTCCTTCACCTTCCGGGTGACCGTCTGCTCCTGGCCGAGGTAGTAGTTCTTGACGTACTGCTGCGTGATCGTCGAACCCGACTGCTTGCCCTTGCCGGTGACCGTGTTCCAGCCGGCGCGGATCATCGCCTGCGGGTCGACCGCGGACTCGGAGTAGAAGTCGCGATCCTCGGCGGCGAGCACCGTGCGCTGGACGGTCTTGGGGATCTGCGCCAGGTCGACGTTCTCGCGGTTGATGTCGCCGTCGCGGGCGAGCTGGGAGCCGTCGGCGTACAGATAGACGTTGCTCTGGGCGGTCGCGGCGGCGTTCGCGGGCGGGATGTCGACGAGCAGATAGCCGGTGACGAAGCCCGCGATGAGCAGGAGCAGCAGGCCGGTGACGGTGGCGAGGGACATGCGCCAGGTGGGGAAGGCGCGGCGCCAGCCCTTGCGTTTGGGGCGCTTGGGCTTCTTCGGAGGCTGGGATTCCGAGGGGCTCGTGCCGCTGTCGGGGGCGCCGGGGCCGTCCGGGACACCCTCGTCGTGCTGCTGCGGCTCGTCGCTCATGTTCGCGGAACTCCCGATTCGGGTGGTACGTCGGAACTTTCTCAACTGTCGCACCCCGCCCGAGGTTGCCCTTGGCGTGGCACGCGTGCTACCCGCGCTGCCCGGAAAATGCGTGGTCCCGGAACCCGCGGGTGGTTACGCTCTTGCGCTTTGGCCCGATGCGGTGTCGTCCGTCGCCTTTCGTCAACGGAGACCGTTCTGGAGGGGAAGGGGTTGCACGTGAGCGCCGGCCGGTTGTACCTGGCCGTTGCCGCGGGAGGGTTCCGGCGGTACGCCACCTATCGCGTCGCGACGGCCGCGGGCGTCTTCACCAACACCGTCTTCGGCGTGATCCTCGCGTACACCTACCTCGCCCTGTGGGACCAGCGGCCCGGACTCGGCGGGTACGACCAGGCCGAGGCCGTGACCTATGTGTGGCTCGGGCAGGCCCTGCTCATGGCGGTCGCCGCGATGGGCGGCGGCTTCGAGGACGAGCTGATCGAACGCATCCGCAACGGGGACATCGCCATCGATCTGTACCGGCCCGCCGATCTCCAGTGCTGGTGGCTCGCCGGGGACGCCGGGCGGGCCGCTTTCCATCTGCTGGGCCGGGGCGTCGTACCGATGGTGTGCGGCGCGCTGCTGTTCACCCTGGCGATCCCGGCGGACCCGCTGACCTGGCTGGCGTTCCTCGTCGCCATGGCGCTCGGCATCCTCGTCAGTTTCGCGATCCGCTACCTCGTCGCGCTGTCCGCGTTCTGGCTGATGGACGGCGCGGGTGTCGCGCAGATCGCGTGGCTCGCCGGGATGTTCTTCTCCGGGATGCTGCTGCCGCTCACCGTGTTCCCCGGGACCCTCGGCGAGGTCGCCCGCGCCCTGCCGTGGTCGGCGACGCTCCAGGTGCCCGCCGATGTGTTCCTCGGCAAGCACACGGGAGCCGATCTGTGGGCGGCGTACGGGTTCCAGGCCGCGTGGGCCGCCGGGCTGCTCGCCGCGGGACGGCTTGTGCAGTCCTTCGCGACCCGGCGGGTGGTGGTGCAGGGTGGCTGATACGGGCCTGGCGGGACGGGCGGGACTCGCGGGCGGCGTCGCGCGTTTCGCGGACGGGCTGCGCGCCTACCGGATGATCGCCGCGATGTGGATCCGCTCCACGATGGCCTACCGGGCGTCCTTCGCGATGACCGCGCTCGCCAACTTCGCCGCGACCGGGCTCGACTTCGTGGCGATCCTGCTGATGTTCTCGCAGGTCGACGTGCTCGGCGGGTACGCGCTGCCCGAAGTCGCCTTCCTCTACGGGGCGTCGGGCGCCGCCTTCGGGCTCGCCGATCTCGCGCTCGGCACGATGGACCGGCTGGGGCGGCGGGTGCGGGACGGCACGCTCGACACCCTCCTCGTACGGCCCGCTCCGGTCCTCGCGCAGATCGCCGCCGACCGCTTCGCGCTGCGCCGCCTGGGCCGGATCACCCAGGGCCTGCTGGTCCTCGGGTACGCGCTGCTCGCCCTCGACATCGACTGGACCGCGCTGAAGGTCCTGATGATTCCGCTGATGCTGCTCAGCGGCGCCGGGATCTTCGGGGCCGTGTTCATCGCGGGCGGCGCCTTCCAGTTCGTCGCGCAGGACGCCGCCGAGGTGCAGAACTCCGTCACGTACGGCGGGAACACGCTGCTCCAGTACCCGCCGACCGTCTTCGCGAAGGATCTGGTGCGCGGGGTGACGTTCGTCGTGCCGCTCGCCTTCGTCAACTGGCTGCCCGCGCTGTACGTGCTCGGGCGGCCGTATCCGCTGGGCCTGCCGCACTGGCTGGCGTTCACGCCTCCGCTGGTCGCCGTGGCGTGCTGCGCGCTGGCCGGGCTCGCGTGGCGGGCCGGACTGCGGTCGTACCGGAGTACGGGGAATTGAGCAGTACGGGGAGTCAAGGGGTGCGCGAAGTGTCGGAAGTATCGGAAGTGTCAGGCGATGCGGCCGGAGGCATGGCCGCCGAGGGTTTCATCGAGTTGGACGGTGTCGAGAAGGTCTTCGACGTGCGGCGCAGAACCGGGTTCCTGCGGCGTGAGAAGCGTGCGGTGCGGGCGGTGGACTCGCTGTCCTTCACGGTGTCGCGCGGTGAGATGGTCGGCTACATCGGGCCCAACGGCGCCGGCAAGTCCACCACCATCAAGATGCTCACCGGCATCCTCACGCCCAGCGCCGGGCGGGTCCGGGTCGCCGGTATCGACCCGTCCCGCGAGCGGACCCGTCTCGCCCGCCGGATCGGCGTCGTGTTCGGGCAGCGCACCACCCTCTGGTGGGACCTCCCGCTGATCGACTCGTACCGGCTGATGCACCGCATGTACCGCATCCCCGACGCCCGGTACCGCGAGAATCTCGACCGGTGTGTCGAACTCCTCGAACTGGGCGCCCTGTTGGACGTGCCGGTCCGTCAGTTGTCGCTCGGGCAGCGGATGCGCGGCGACATCGCGGCGGCCCTGCTCCACGACCCGGAGGTGCTCTACCTCGATGAGCCGACCATCGGTCTGGATGTCGTGTCGAAGGCCAAGGTCCGGGGATTTCTGCGGGACTTGAACGAGACGGCCGGTACGACGGTCCTGCTCACCACGCACGACCTCACCGACATCGAGCAGTTGTGCCGCCGCGTGATGGTCATCGACCACGGCCGGTTGATGTACGACGGGCCGCTCACCGGCCTGCACGAGGTCGGTGCGAGCGAACGCACCCTGGTCGTGGACTTGGAGCGGGAGCTTCCGCCGGTCGATCCCGGGAGCGCGGCCCGGGTGGTCAAGGTCGAAGGGCCCCGGCAGTGGCTGGCGTTCCCGGCCTCGGAGTCCGCGGCGCCGCTCGTCGCGCGGATCGCCGCCGCGTACCCGCTGGTGGACCTGTCGGTACGGGAGCCGGACATCGAGGCGGTGATCGCGAAGATGTACGCGGGGCAGGCCGTCTCGTAGGCTGGTCGTATGACGGAAGAGCCTTCCCGGGGGACGAACCCCGGCTCCCCGAACCCCGAATTGCGGGCAGCCGACGCCGACCGTGAACGGGTCGCCGAACATCTCCGGGACGCCCTCGCGGAGGGCCGTCTCGACATGACGGAATTCGAGGAGCGGCTGGAAGCGACGTACGCGGCCCGTACCTATGGCGAGCTGGATCCGATCCTGCGTGATCTGCCCGTGGGCGCGGCCCCGTCCGTGTCGATGGTGAAGGCGCCGGCGCCCGGCGGGGTGGCCCGTGACGGCGCGGGGGACGACTGGCCGGCGCGGATCGGCGGTGAGGCGTCCTCGCAGTGGGGTGTCGCGATCATGGCCGGGTTCCAGCGCAAGGGGCATTGGACGGTGCCGAGGCGGTTCAACTCGTTCGCGTTCTGGGGCGGCGGCGAGATCGATCTGCGGGAGGCCCGGTTCGCGGAGCGTGAGGTCGTGATCAACTGTGTGGCGATCATGGGCGGGATGAACGTCGTCGTGCCGCCGGGGGTCGAGGTCGTGGTGCGCGGGATCGGCATCATGGGCGGTTTCGACCACCGGGAGGAGGGGGTGCCGGGGGAGCCCGGTGCCCCTCGGGTCATCGTCACCGGTTTCGCCTTCTGGGGCGGTGTCGGGGTGGAGCGGAAGATGACCCGGGCGCAGCGGCTGGAGGCCAGGGAGGACCGGCGGCGCGAGAAGCTGGAGCGGCGGGAGGCCCGGCGGGCGGAGCTGGAGTCCCGGCGGGAGGACCGCCGGGACCGGTGAGGGGCGCGCGTCCCTCGGTTCACAGGGTTGCGGGGGCGCGGCCCTTCAGATGGTCGAGGTCCAGTGCTTCGGCCATCCGGCGGTAGCCGAGGTCGCTGGGGTGCAGATGGTCGCCCGAGTCGTAGATGCCGCGAAGCCGGCTGGGGGCGTACGGGTCCTGGAGCGCCTTGTCGAAGTCGACGATCTCGTCGAACACGTGGCCGGAGCGGATCTGGGCGTTGACGCGCTGCCGGGCGGCCTCCAGCTCCGGTTTGTCGCCCCGGAACCTGCCGAACGGCATGAGCGTCGCGCCGACCACCTTCAGACCGCGGGCGTGCGCCTGCCGGGTCAGCTCGCGCAGACCCTCCGTGATCGTGTCGGCGTCCGTCTGGTGCGGGGTGCGGAGGATGTCGTTGATGCCTAGCGCGACGACGACGACCTTGACGCCGGTCCGGTCCAGGACGTCCCGGCGGAACCGGTTCAGGCCGCTCGGGTTGGCGGGGGGCCGCCCGGTGCCGTCGGACAGGACGCGGTTGCCGCTGATGCCGAGGTTCACGACGCCGTAGTGCGGGGCGCCGTCCTCGTCGCGCAGCCGGCCCGCCAGGACGTCCGGCCAGCGGTGGTTCGCGCCCATGGTGGAGGTGCTGCCGTCGGTGAGCGAGTCCCCGATCACCGCGACGGTCCCCTGCGCCTCGGTGGTCAGCACGTCCAGCGCGGTCACGTAGCGCCAGTACGGGCTCTGCTGGGAGAACGGCTCGCCGCTCGGGTCCAGGGTCCGGTCACCCTGGGCGACGTAGGAGATCTGCCGCGCGTGCGGGTGGTACGTGACCGGTCCGGACGGGAGCGGTGTGTACGTGGTGATCAGCATGTCCGCGCCTGCCGGTACCGGCAGCCCGACCGCGTCGGACATCACCTGCTCGCCCGGCCGGATCAGCACCCCGGCGTTGCCGCCGAAGGAGAGGCGGCGCAGGGTGCCGCGGCGGGCGCCGGGGTCGTTCGGGGCGTCGGCCACGGCGATCGACGCGTGCGTGATCCGCAGCGGCTGCTGCCCGTACAGGTTGGAGAAGGTGACCCGGCCGCCGGTGCCGCCGACGCTGGTGTGCACGACATTGCGGACCGACTGCTGCGCGAACCCGTTGGTCTCGGTGCCCGGCTCGCCGCCGGCGGGCGCGGTGGCCCAGGAGGCGACCCAGCGGCCGGCCGAGGCGGGGGCGGCGGAGTTGTCCCGGGGGAGTTGGTCCGAGGCGCCGGATCCGGCGCGGTTCTCCGTACGGGACACGCCGAAGTAGATTCCGGCGGACATGGTCAGGATCACGGCGATGATCGCGGCGAGCAGGGCGCCAGGCCTGCCCCGGGACACCCCGGGGCCCCCGTCGTGACGCTCGGTCATGCGGTGCGTTTCTCCTCGGGCCGGGAGCCCGGGGCTCCGTGATGATCACCCCATGATGCGACACGGGGCGGGAGGAAACAGACAGGACCCTCCGCAGGACTCCGGACCCCCGCCCGGATTCCCCACCCGGACCCTCCGCCCGGACAGACGCCGGGAACGAATGATCCGTTCCAGGAGTAGGTCAGGAAGGGACAATACGAAGGGGACCCGGGACTCGCGGTACGGCGTGCCGGTCGGAGTGCGTCAGTCGGAGTGCGTCGGTCGGAGTGAACAGAACGGATGCAACGGATGGAACGGGACGAGACGGGCACGGGGCAGTCTGCCCGGGTCATCGGTGCCTTCACACCTGCCGACGAGGAGCGGCGCCGCGGTGTACGCCGGATGAAGACGACCGCGACCGGGCTGCTGCTCCTCGTCGCCGTCGTGTACGTCCTCGCGAAGTGGGCGGGGAACTCCGGCGCCGGTGCCTGGACCGGCTATGTCGCCGCCGCGGCCGAGGCCGGCATGGTCGGTGCGCTGGCCGACTGGTTCGCGGTGACCGCGCTGTTCCGGCACCCGCTGGGGCTGCCGATCCCGCACACCGCGATCATCCCGAACAAGAAGGACCAGCTCGGCGCGTCGCTCGGCGATTTCGTCGGCGAGAACTTCCTGTCGGAGGACGTCGTACGGACCCGGTTGCGCGCCGTCGGCATCGGCAGCCGGCTCGGCGCCTGGCTCGCCGAGCCCGAACACGCCGACCGGGTCACCGCCGAACTGGCCACCGCGCTGCGCGGCGCCCTCACCGTGCTGCGCGACTCCGACGTCCAGGCCGTCGTCGGCGAGGCCGTCACGCGCCGCGCCGACGCCCAGGAGATCGCGCCCGGCATAGGGAAGATGCTGGAGAAGGTCGTCGCGGACGGCGGCCACAAGCGGGTCGTGGACCTGCTGTGCGTGCGTGCCCACGACTGGCTCGTGGAGCACGGTGACTCCGTGATGGACGCCGTGCAGGGTGGCGCCCCCGGCTGGACGCCGCGTTTCGTGGACCGGAAGGTCGGCGACCGGGTCTACCGCGAGCTGCTGCGCTTCGTCACCGAGATGCGGGACATGCCCGAGCACCCCGCGCGCGGCGCCGTCGACAGGTTCCTCGCCGACTTCGCGTCCGACCTGCAGTCCGACACGGACACCCGGGCCCGTGTCGAACGCCTCAAGGGCGAGGTGCTGGCCCGGGGCGAGGTCCAGGACCTCATCGCGTCGACATGGTCGGCGGTCCGCTCGATGATCGTCGCGGCGGCCGAGGACGAGCGCAGTGAACTGCGGCTGCGGGTGCGGGCCTCGCTGCTGTCGCTCGGCTCCCGGATGTCCACGGACCCCCGCCTCCAGGCCAAGGTCGACGGCTGGGTCGAGGGCGCGGCGGTGTACGTGGTCACCACCTACCGCGACGAGATCACCTCGCTCATCACGGACACCGTCGCGAGCTGGGACGCCGACCACACCTCGAAGAAGATCGAGGCGCACATCGGCCGGGACCTCCAGTTCATCCGGATCAACGGCACGGTGGTGGGCTCCCTCGCGGGCCTGGTCATCTTCACGGTGTCCAGGGCCCTGGGCGCGTAGGCGTGCTGTGCGTACGCCCCCGCCGGGGAGGGTCTGTTTCTGAAAGTGGCCAGATCGCCACGGTGTGCAAGGATCGCGCCATGTCGACGCACCGTGTGGCCGTCCTGGTACGGGACGGTGTCCGCCCCTTCGAACTCGGCCTGGCCCACCAGTTGTTCGGGCACGCGACCCGCTCGGCGTACTCGTACGAGCCCCCGCCGTACACGGTCATGACCTGCGCGGTGACCCCCGGCCCGGTCCGTACCGACGCGGACTTCCCCATCCACGCGCCGCACGGCCCGGAGGTGATCGCGACGGCCGACACCGTGATCGTGCCGGCCGCGCACGAGCACGACGAATTCCTGTCCCCTCTCGCCCTCCCCCGATCCCTCGCCGACGCACTGGCCCTCGCCCGCCCCGACACCCGTATCGCCTCGATCTGTACCGGCGCGTTCGTCCTCGCGGCGGCGGGCCTGCTCGACGGGAAGCGGGCGACGACGCACTGGCTGTCGACGGCCCGGTTCGCGCGTACGTTCCCGTCCGTGACGGTCGACCCCGATGTCCTCTACGTCGACGAGGGCCGCGTCCTGACCTCGGCGGGCGAGGCCGCCGGCATCGACCTCTGCCTGCACATGATCCGCGCGGACCACGGCGCCGCGGTCGCGGCCGACATCGCGCGCCGCACGGTCGTACCGCCGCACCGCGAGGGCGGCCAGGCCCCGTACATCCGCGGCCCGGTGACCGCCATGGACAACCGTTCGACCGCGCCCGCGCGGGCCTGGGCGCTGGAGCACATCGCCGAGCCGATCACCCTCGCCGACATGGCCGCGCGGGCCGCGATGAGCGTACGGACGTTCAGTCGCCGTTTCCGCGACGAGACGGGTCTGACCCCGGGCCAGTGGCTGATCCGCAGCCGCGTGAACGAGGCCCGCGTCCTCCTGGAGGAGACGGACCACACGGTCGACCGGGTGGCGTCGGAGGCGGGCCTGGGCACGGGCGCGTCACTGCGCCTGCACTTCCAGGAGGTACTGGGAGTCCCCCCGGCGACCTACCGCACGACATTCCGCACGACAGAAAGTAGTAGGGGCGCATGACAATCCGCCGAGCGGTACCGGACATCCACACGAAGTCGCCGACGGAGAGCAGCGCCTTCTACACCCTCCTCGGCTTCGAGGAGGTCATGAACCTGGGCTGGGTCACCACGATGGCGTCCCCCTCGAACCCCACGGCCCAGATCACCCTGATCACCGAGGAACAGACCGCCCCGGTCGTCCCGGACATCAGCGTCGAGGTGGAGGACGTGGACGCGGTCCACGCGGCGGTACGGGCATCCGGCGCCGAAATCGTCCGCGACCTCCGTGACGAACCCTGGGGAGTCCGCCGCTTCTTCGTCCGCGACCCGAACGGCAAGATCATCAATGTGGTGAGCCACCAGCAGGGTTCACCGGACTGACCTCAGCGGTGCCGGTCGGCGAGCGCCCAGGAGGCGGCGGCCACCCCACCGGCCACGGTGAACACCGCCGGCCAGGCGCCGATCTTCTTCGCGAGGGGATGGGACCCGGCGAAGCCGGCGAGATAAGCGACGCTCAACGCACCCGCGACCCCACCGCCGGCGTCCCGCCGCCACTGCCGGACGGCCCCGACCCCCGCCAAACCCAACACGAGCCCCCCAATTTCCCGCCGCCCACTCCACCGAGCCACCCCAAACCCCCCAACAAGCCCCCCAACAGCTACTACGGCTCCGGGTACCTGTGCCATGGGTTCCTCCTTGCACACTTCGTACTGTGCCGGAAGGCTAACGCCGGCGAAGGGACGCCGGAGGAGGGGGTGCCGGGAACCGTCCCACCGCCGACCGTCGATTCGTGCCGAGCCGAAGGAATCACGTTGACCACCCCCGCCCGCCGCTACCGCTCGTTGGAACTGTGCGCGGGAGCAGGTGGTCTGGCCCAGGGACTGGAGAAGGCCGGATTCGAGCCGGTCGCGCTCATCGAGCGCAACGCCCACGCCTGCGAAACCCTGCGCGTCAACAGGCTCGGGTGGAACGTTCTGGAGATGGATCTCAGAGACTTCGTGGCGCGGGAACACACCTACGCGTACGACGTGGACCTCATCGCCGGCGGCCTGCCGCGGGTCAAGTCGTCCGCGGCGGTCAAGCGGGCCGAGGACCGTTACGAACGCGAACTCCTGGAGGCGACGGTATGGCTCGCGGCCGAGGTCCGCCCGCGGGCGATCCTGATCGAGAACGTACCGGCCCTGGTGGACCACTCCGCGTTCGTGGACGTACGTGAAGCGATCCGGATCGAGCTGGAACACCTGGGCTACGTCCTGAAGTGGCACGTCCTCAACGCACGGGACTTCGGACTGGCGCAGGAGCGGAAAGTCGGGGTGATGGTCGGGCTCAGGGCCGATGAGGCGGCGAGGTTCCGCTGGCCGGAGCCGCTCGGGACACCGGTGCCGACCGTGGGTGCCGCACTGTGGAAGTCCATGGCCGCACGGGGCTGGCGGGACGCGGCGACCTGGGCCGCACAGGCCGACCGGCCCGCTCCGGCGATCGTCGGGGGCTCCGAGAACCGCGGGGGTGGCGATCTGGGGCCGACGGGCACCAAGAGGGCTTGGGCACGTCTGGGGATCAACGGAGGCGGTATCGGCGATCAGGTGCCCGACGCGGACTATCGATGGGATCCCCATGGCGAAGTGCGGCGGATGCCGAAACTCACCGTCGAACAGGTCGCAATCCTGCAAGGATTTCCTTCCCAGTGGCGACTGATGGGAGGCAAGACGGCGCGCTACCGGCAGCTGGGACACGCATCACCACCACCGGTCGCGCACGCCCTGGGGGTTCGGCTCGCAGAGGCTCTGGCGCCCGGAGGGACGGGGCCAGCGTGAACGAGGACCGATCCGATCATGACGGTCCGCCCATGGGGAAGGCGTCAAAGGACGGCGCCGACGTCGATACACTGCCGCAGGGCTTCCCCGCTTGATCATCTCTCCATCCGACAGCCGGGAGACCACGTGCGCGCCGCGAAGATCATCGACCTGTTCGCCGGACCCGGCGGGCTGGACGTGGCGGCGCAGAAGCTCGGCATCCCCGTGACCGGCATCGAGTGGGACCCGGACGCCTGCCACACGCGTCGCGAGGCCGAGCGCCTCTCGCCGAAGGGCGCGGCCGAGCTGCGCACGATCGAGGGTGACGTACGGGAGTACGGGCCGAAGGACTTCCCGGAAGCCACCGTCCTCGCGGGAGGGCCACCGTGTCAGACGTACACGGTCGCCGGGGGCGGGGAAGGACGACGGGCCTTGAACGACGTACTCCGCTTCGCCGAGCGTATGGCCGATGGTGAGGACGTCACGGAACAGTTGGCAGCGCTGGACGACGTCCGCACCGGCCTGGTGCTGGAACCGTTGCGATGGGCACTCGCCGCCCATGACGCGGGACAGCCGTACGACGCGATCGTGCTGGAACAGGTACCGGCCGTGCTGCCCGTCTGGAAAGCGGTGGGCCGGCTCCTGCGAGGGCTGGACTACGAGGTGGACCACGGGGTGCTGCGGACGGAGCAGTTCGGGGTTCCACAGACCCGCCGACGGGCCATCCTGATCGCGCGCCGGAATCGGGAGGTGGAACTCCCTCGACCCATCCATCGCCATTACCGAAAGGGTGTGTCCCAGGACCAGGGGGACAAGGCGCTGGAGCCCTGGGTGTCGATGGGGGAGGTGCTCGACCGGCCCACGCCCTACGACGTGATCTCCAACTACGGCACCGGCGGCGACCCCAAGGACCGTGGCCGGCGCCGATCGACCGAGCCCGCCGCCACCGTCACCGGGAAGATCTCCCGTAACCGTGTGCTGATGCCCCTCGGCCAGGAGGACAGGTTCACCTTTGCCGAGGCGGGACGCCTGCAGACGTTCCCCGCCGACTACCCGTGGTCGGGGCGCGCCGTCCCGCAACAGATCGGCAATGCCGTTCCGCCGCTGCTCGCCGTTCACGTCCTCGCCACCGCGCTCGACCTCGGTGACGACGTGGTGGCTCGGGCGATCGCCTCGCTCATGGGCCCCGGAGCCCGGACCAGGAACGGCGTCGCCGCGGTCCCGGGCAGAAGGGCGCCCCTGCAACTCGCCCTGGAACGTGGGCGGATCTCCGATGTGCGGGAAGCGGCCCGGCTCTGACCTGCGCCGGGCCCCTGCCGGGTGGTCGGGCGGAGGCTCAGTCGTCGTCCGGCTCCTCCGATTCGGCCGGACGGTCCTTCCCTCGGACGGGAGCCTCCGCGAACAGTCTGCCGAAGCGGTCGACCAGAGTGTCCACGGCCGAGTGGGGGATCCCGCCGTCGGGCGGGCCGTCAGGGAGTGACCCCCGTGGAGTCGGTGGGGCCATGTCCCCATCGTCGATCCAATGGCGGACGGCATCCGAGTCCGGACCGTCGTCCGGTGCGAGGACCTCGTACATCAGGGTGCTGCCCGCCGAGTTGACCGCTGTGGCCAAGGCGTTGACGTCGCGACCGGTCCGCACGGTGCCCTCTTCCAGGAGTCGGGTCACGGCACGGGCGGTCGGACGGTGGTCGATGACGTCGAGGCGGAGCACGGTGTTGAGGACGTCCTGGTTGCCGCAGGCCGTGACGGCCGGGCGATAGTCCTCACCGTCGCGGAACAGTTCGGCGGCCCACCACAGACGGGCGAACGCCTGCTTGTAGTGGAGGCCGCAGAACCGGTCAGCGGTGGCGGCGGGTTGTCGGCCGGAAACGCCCTTCCGCGGCAGGTGCCGCCAGATCACGTAGTCGGGAGCCACGACGAGGGCGATGAAGTTCCACAGGGCCGGGTCAGCGGCCTCCGCCCGGGTCAGCCGCAGTGTCGCGTGCAGCCGGGGCGCCAGCCACGCGTCGGCGGCCGTGCGACCCGTCTCCTCGTGCAGACGCCGGGAGTCGTCGATCAGCTCACGCAGCGGCAGCACGTCCCACCGGGAACCGACCGCGTCCACGGGCTCCGCCCCGCGGACGAGGGACACCAGGGGCGGTTCCTCCTGTCCCGTGAGGACGCCGCGTGTGAGGTTCTTCGCCGCCGTGGCGTCCCGCAACAGACCGAGACGCGGAGGCAGGTCGTCGACATCGCGGCCCATCATCGGTCCCCTTCGTCGGAGCGGTCGAGTACGCGGATCGCGGTTCCGAGGTTCCTGGCAACGCGGGCCCGACGGGAAGCGGCGTACTGGATGCGCGGTTGAAGTTCGTTCCAACCGGAGCGTTCCGTTCGGCGGGAGTGGATCTCCACCAGCGCGTCCGCGGGGGAGAGATCGGGAAGGATGTCGGGAAGCATGCTGCGCAGTACCCAGTCCCGCCACCCACTGGGCCAGCTCGGGGTGCCGCTCTCCTCGATCTCGACATCGCTCACGGCCGAGTGGAACATCGCGACCCAGGCGTCACTCGCGATCTGTGCGGCGAGCATGCCGCGTACCGCTCTCTCCAGGGGGCTGCCGCCCGCGGCCAGGAGGTCGGTGACCCCCTCGAATCCCGTGTTCAGATGGACGGTGGGCATGTCGCCGGAGGTCTCCACCAACCAAGGCGCGTCCTTGAACGGACGCAGCCACTCGTGCGGGCCCTCACGGAAGTCGACCTCCTCGATGTGGAGTTCCCGTTGACGCACGGGCTCCTTGGCCTTCAGGTCGACGATCCAGTCGTCCTCGGAAGCGCCGATGACGCGACCGGCCACGCCGTCGACCGTCGCGACGACGCTCACGGACAGCTCGGCCCGGGTACGACAGGCACCGCGGGGCAGCACGAGTGTGCCCGTCCGGGAACCGTCGGGCGACACGAGAAGACGTGTCACGGTGCGGAAGTTGGTGCCACCGTCGGCGAGTACGGCCACACAGACCACCTCGGCCCAGTGCCCGGAGGACAGTTCGCCCTCCGGGATGCGCGCCCGGACCTCCAGGCGGGTCTCCGCCCACTCCTGGCGTTCCACCTGGTGCACGGCGACGACGCGGTCCTGTTGGGAGATCATGGCCAACGGCAGGTCCCGACCGTCCAACTTCGCAGAGGTGACCTTGAAGGTCACCTCGCCCGCCAGGGTGGCGTACGGCATCAAGGTCTTCATGCGGTGCTGCCTCGCGGCTTCTGCAGATCGATGACGAGTCGGGCCATGGCGGCGGCCACCGGGTGGCTCGCGACATCCGTGACGCCGCTGAACGACGCGTTGCGCGCGCCGGGCGCGAAGCGGAGACGGCCGTTGTCCACCTGACAGTTGTCGCCCGGCAGGAGTTCCGCCCAGCGGACCGTCGGCCTACCGCCGGAACGGACGTCGAACTTCGCCACCGGCGTCATCGACCACGGATCCTCACGGGGCGGCAACTTCACCTCGACGCGAACCCGCCAGGCGCCCGACGGATCGAGTTCACCGTCGACGTGACGCACGGTCGGGTGGCCGTCGACCCGGCGACCGGTCGGGGCGCCACCGCCGTCGATGCGGAGAAGCTCACGCAGGACGGTCGGACCACCCTGGGCCCTTTCCTCGTGGCGGGCGACGAGTCGGCGGACCACGACGTTCATGTCGCTCCGGAACTCCCTGATGCGTGTGAGGGCGCCACGCGCATAGCGGGCGGCCAGATCGTCCGTCCGATTCCAGTCGTCGTGCTCCGGTGGTTCGGACGCACGGAGGAACGCCTCGGCGGCGTCGGCGCCTTCGTCGGTGGTGACGCCCGTCGCCCGACCCGCCAGGAGAACGGCCTGGAAGTGGTTCGTCCCCATCGGCAGGTCCGGTACCCGACGGACACTGACGGTCATGCGGTTGCCTCGCATGCACACGAGTTGGTTCGGTCGGTTGTCCGTTTCGTCCGCCGGCGTCACCAGCAGGACGGCCCGGTGCTCCACGCCCTGCCCCTTCTCGCCCCGCAACGGTGGAACGGTGAGCGGCACATGGGCCAGCGCTACCTGGTCGACGTCCGACAGACGTTCGACGGTCGTGCCGTCCAGGTAGGCCCTCAGGGCGCGGGAACGGGCCGGCTCGTGGACATGGGGATCCACGCGCTCCTCCTTGATCACCACCTGGCCGTTGCGCAGCGTCGTGACCGAGGCGTCCATCAGCGGGGGCGTGGCCGCCCCATGGGTCATCGCGGCCCAGAAGTTCTCCGCCAGCGAACGGACGAGCTTCTCGTGCATCTCCTGCACGGTCTCGGCGTCCCCCGCCGCGTCGTGGGCACCCACGACCAGGAACGACGTACCGGGATCGGGGGTGGCCCGGCCGAGATGGAGCCGGTCCGTCGTCTTCTCGTCCGCCCACCAGGAGCGGGAGACTCCCTTGTACTCGGGTTCCGTGTCCTCCTCGCCCAGCCAGGCAGGTCCCGCGTACGCACGCCCCTCGACCTCTCGCCATGGCAGGTCGAGACGTCCGACGAGCCGTCGTTCGGTGCGCCCCTCGTGCGGTGTCGAGAGGGTGCTGTTGACGAGGACGATGCCCAGCCTGCTCGTGGCCCAGAGCGTGGCCTTGCCCAGGCCGTACGAGCCACCCGCATGGCCGCTCGCCTTGTGGCTGTCCAACTGCCGACGCACCACGGCGGCGAACCGACCGTCACCGTAGTCGGGTCCCGTGAGACCGGACGCGTTGTAGTCGTCGACGCGGAGCAGGAGCAGGGTGTCGGTCTCGCGCATGTCGCGCAGACCTTCGGCGACGACCCGGCCGACCTTCTGCTGCTGGGCGGCGGCCACCTCGTAGTGGGGAAGCAGTTCGTCCCAGCGCAGGGCCTGGAGGAAGTCGTGCAGGTGCTCTCCGCTGAGCTCGTGGAGCACATAGCGAACGCGAACAGGGCGATTCTCGTCGAGGCGCTCGTCGAGGCTGTTCTGAGTGGCCTCACGAGCCAGTACCGACAGGTCCGCGTCGAAGGCGAACGCTGCGGCATTGCCGAATTCACGGCCACCGTCGACGTGTGCCTTTCGGTGGTACCAGGACACCGGACGGGAGGCCGGGGCATCAGATGTTCGCAGATGCACTGTTGCTTCATCGATGCCGAGGATCCCGGCGATCGCCCGTTTCTTGTCCTCGCGTGGTTCGGCCCGCCCGGTGATCCAGGCGGAGACCCCGGCCCTGGTGATATTGAGGGCGTCGGCGAGTTCGGCCTGGGTCATGCCCTGTCGCCGCAGTTGACGCGCCAGCCACACGCCGAAGCCTTCACCGTGCTCGTTGTCGGTCTCCATCCGACCCCCCTTCGCGAACCCCGCCATCGTACCGTGGATTTGACATGACGCCATCGCGATAATTTCGTTGTACATGCGGCCCTCGGGTTGCTTCTATGGGGAGCGTGTCCACGACGGTGAACGGGCTTGCGTGAAGCTGCGACGGCCCGCTAGCGTCCGGGGGCCACGACCGCCAGCTCGTATCTGATGACTGTCGGTAAAGGGGTGAAGTGTGTCCGCAACCATCCCGGCGGGCAACCACATCCGAGTTCGCTTCGCCGACGACCGCGATCCGGACGCGTCCGCCGTTTCCCGTGTCGACCGTCCGTCGGACGGCATGACGCCCGTACCTCCTTACTCACGGTGAAGGTGACCGCTCATGGGTCGAACCCCGCAACACCCGCCGATAGCGGCGGAGTTGTCCGCCACGCTTGTCGTGCACGCCGGTGTGTCGGTCAAGGGCGCCGCGTTCTGGCAGGACATCCTGGATACTTCGGTCCGACGATGGGCGGACGAGTTCCGTGACGAGTTGGCGCGCGACATCCTCAACGCCCATGCCGAGAACGCGAGGTTGAAGGCGGCGCTGAGCGAGGCGCACTTCGAGTTGCGGGAGCTCCGCGCGGGTGAAGCCCGGCCGGACGAGTCCGGAGCCGTTCCGTGAGTGTGTTCTGTGCCGGGCTGTCGATGATGGGCGTTTCGCCTCCGGTTGTCGGTGCCGCCCCGTAACCTGCCTTCCCCCGGACAACCTCTGTCCGTTCCGCCCCGCGTTCATCCGAGACCTGGGAGTCGCTCACCTCATGAACAGCGCCCTACCCGACGCCACGGACGTCGTCCGCACAGTGGTCGCACAGTCCCGGCGCATCCTGGAGGTCTATCGGGCCGACCCGGGCCACGTGCAGGAACACGCGAACAACGAACGCCGCATCACCCAGGGTGGCTACGGGGAGCGGCAGATATACGAGTTGGTGCAGAACGGCGCCGACGAGAACCAGGAGTACCCCGGTGGGGGGCGCATCCACGTCCTGTTGACGGACAAGAGGCTCTACTGCGCCAACACCGGGGATCCGGTGACGCCGGACGGCGCCGACACCATCCTGAGAATGGCCGTGTCGCGGAAGCGCGGGGGCCAGATCGGCCGTTTCGGCGTCGGCGTGAAATCGGTGCTGAGTGTCTCGGACACGCCCCGCTTCTACAGCACTTCGGGCAGCTTCGGGTTCGACAAGGCGTGGTCCGCCGGGCGCATCCGTGAGGTGCTGCCCGATCTGACCGCACAGGACGAGACCCCCGTGCTGCGCATGGCCCAACCACTCGACCTGGCCGTCGACCGGCAGCACGACGCGGTGCTGGACGAGTTGATGTCCTGGGCGAGCACGACCGTCGTGCTGCCGCTCCAGCCCGGGGCCGGGCGCCGACTCGGACAGGACCTGCGTAACTTCCCGGCACACTTCATGCTGTTCTCCTCGCACGTCGCCATGGTCGCCCTGGAGGACCGTCGGGAGGGAATCCGGCTCCGGCGCGTACTGCGACAGGTGACGCGGGGCGTCGAGCACCGGGTCCTGGAGGAGAACAACGGCAAGGAGGTCCGCAACGAACGGTGGGACGTCTTCCACGTCGACCACGAACCCACCGTGGAGGCGCGGAAGACGGCGGGCGAACTGCACGAGCGCCCCCTCATCAGGCTGTCCTGGGCGGTGCCCGGCAAGAAGGTGGAGGCCCGCAAGAAGCGGGGCAATTTCTGGGCGTACTTCCCCACCCACTACGACACCACGCTGACCGGCATCCTCAACGCGCCCTGGAAAACGCCCGAGGACCGGCAGAACCTCACGAAGAGTGACTTCAACGCGGAACTCGTCAGGGCCGCAGCGGAGTTGATCGTCGGCTCCCTGCCGCAGCTGGCCGAGGCCGACGACCCGGGTTCGTATCTCAACCTGCTCACCGCGCGTGGCCGCGAAGCGTCCCAGTGGGGCGACGAACTGCTCAGCAGGGAGGTGCTCGAAGTCGCCGCCGGCCGGCCGTCGTTGCCCGATCAGCGCGGAGCGTTGCGCAGGCCCAAGGACCTCCGTCTGCACCCGGAGGACCTCCGCGAGAAGTGGCTGGACCTGTGGGCGTCGCACCCCGGTCGGCCCGTCGACTGGTGCCACCACTCCGTGGAGGGACGGGAGCGCCGCTCGCGGGTCCGCGACATCATGCTCCGCGCGGGCGCGGAGGATGCGACCACGGACGTCACCGCCTGGCTGGAGGCGCTGGTCGCCGACCGCTCCGCCGAGGCGTCCGCGCTGGCTCTGCGGATCGCCGCCGACATGGAGGAGGTCGGTGCCACCGGGCAGGCGGCCGAGGCGGCCAGGGCCCGCATCCTCCTCACGGAACGCGATGACCTGGTTCCACCGGTACGCGGCAAGGTCTACCGGCGGAGCCCTCTCGCCGCGCACGGACTTCAGGACGATCTGACCTATGTGCACCCCGACATCGCCGCCGACCACGAGGCCCGACGGGCTCTTGAGGTCCTCGGAGTTCCCGAGGCGGATGCCGAGGGACGCCTCAAGGCCGTGCTCGACGTCGGCTTCGGGCGCTACGGCAACGCCGACTGGGAGGACTTCTGGGAGCTGACGCGCCAGGCCGGTGGGGGCCGGGCCGCGGTCGTCATCGGTGCGAAGATCGACGACCCCCGTCACACGCTCAAGATCAAGACGGCGGACGGCGTGTTCCGGCCGCTCCGGGACGCCTTCCTCGCCGGACCCGTGGTCCCCGCCGACGTCGCAGGGCCCGCGGCCCCGGCGGACAGGCGACGTGACCGCGAGGTCCTGATCGATCCCCGGTTCCACGCCGCCGATGTCGCGGTGCTGCGGGATCTCGGAGCGGTGGACCGGCCGACCCCCGACTGGGACCCGCGCAACGATCCGTGGTTCACCACGTACGCCGAACAGAGCTACAAGGCGTACGCCCAGGTGCTGGTCAAGGAGGGGCGCCGGCCGCCCACCGCCCAGAGCGTACGGTGGCTCGGCGCGGACCCGGCCGGGCCGCTGCACCTGCTGCCCCGGCTGTCCGAGGAGGGGCGCGCGGCCTTCGTCCACCATCTGCCCCGTCACAGCCTCGTGCTGAACTGGACGCTGCAGGGCGGCGGGAGCCGTGGCACGGAGAAGCAGGTCCGCTCGCCCATCGCGTGGATGCTGCAGCGCGACGGCGCCGTGCCCACGTCACTCGGTGTCCGTAGGCCGGCCGACTGTGTGAGCCCGACCATGGAGGTCGACGGCAGCCTGTTGCCCGTGGCGGAGGTGAGCACGGAGACCGCCCGCCTGCTGCGGCTCCGTGACGCCATCGAGTCGGTGCCGGAGGCACTGTGGGAGAGCCTCGTCGTCCGTGCCCTCGACAGCGAGGACGCCGACTTCGTCGGCCGGGCCTATGCCCTGCTGACGCGGGCCCCACTCGACGAGGAGTTCTGGGGGCGCCACCCGCTCACCCGCTGCGAGGTGGGAGACGAGTGGACCTGTCGCCCCGACGACGAGATCGCGGTCACGGCCGACCGGGAGCAGTACCGCATCCTTCGGCGTGAGAACGTACCGGCGCTGCTGGTCCTCGACGCGGAGGACGCGGCCCGGATGATCGAGGAGAGTGAGCTGCGCGCCCCCTCGGAGCTTCTCCAGGAGGAGCTGGAGGTCGTCACCCTCGGAACCCCGGTACGCCTCACGGACGTCTACCCCCGGCTGCGGCTGGTCCTGCCCAGGGGGACGGACTGGCAGCTGACGCACTGTTCCCACCTCGCCACGGTGATCCGTACCCCCGAGGGGAAGAGGGAGGAACCCCTCGTCGAGGCCCGGGAGGGCGACACGGTGCTGCTGTGCGGCCCGGACGACGAACTGGACGTCCTGTGCGCGATCGACCGTGTCCTCGGGCTGCGGCTCGGCGGGACGGGCTGCCGTGACCTGCTCGAACAGCAGAAGAAGGATCGCGAGGACGAGCGCTTCCTGAAGGTGCGCAGGGAGCCCGACCATGCGCGGAAGCTTCTTCTCGCGCTGGGCGTGGACCGGCTCCGGGAGGAGTTGCCCCCCGGACTTCTGCTGGCGGACGAGGAGTTGAACGGTGAGGCGGCGAGTGAGCTGCGGATCGCGCAACTCGTCATCGCCACCCACGGCGAGGAGGTGCTGAGGGAACTTGCCCCCGTGCTGGTCAAGGCCGGGTTCGACGCCCCGAGGGTGTGGAACGGCACGCACACCGCGCGTGCTTTCGTGAAGAACTACGGATTCCCGGTCGCCTGGGCGGGGGACCAGGAGGCCGGGCAGGCGCCTCCTCCTTTCGAGACCGTGTCCGGTCCGCGGAAGCCACTTCCTCTCCACCCCTACCAGATGCGTCTGGTCGCCAACATGTACCAGCACCTCGTGCAGGGCGAGGAGAAGCGGGCGATGCTCCAGATCCCGACGGGAGCGGGCAAGACCCGAATCGCGGTCGAGGCGCTGGTGCAGGCCATCGCGGACGGTGTTGTCACCGGCCCGGTGCTGTGGGTGGCGCAGAGTTCGGAACTGTGCGAACAGGCCATCGAGACCTGGAAGTTCGTCTGGTCCACAGTGGGCCCGGAGAAGAGCCTGCGCATCAGCCGTATGTGGGCCGGCATGGCCGCCGAGCCGGGTCCCGGCGGGCCACAGGTCGTCGTCGCGATCGACGACACCCTGGCGCGCCACCTCGGAACGGATCAGTACGCCTGGCTGCGGGAGGCGTACGCGGTCGTCGTCGACGAGGCCCACTTCGCGGTCCCCAAGACGTACACCAGGATCCTCGACCACCTCGGCATCGACCAGCACCGGACCGCACGTCACCTGGTGGGTCTCACCGCCACCGCTTTCCGAGGCGGCAGCACCGAGGAGACCCGCCGACTCGCATCCCGGTTCGGGCACAAGCGCCTGGACCGCGGTGTGTTCGAGGGCGAGACCCCCTATGCGCATCTTCAGGAACTCGGCGTGCTCTCCAAGGTCGAGCACCGTGAGCTGCCCGGCGGCAAGTACACCCTCACCCCCGAGCAGATCGAGCAGGTCACCAGCAGCAACAGCATGACCCTGCCCGCCGCCGTGATCGCCCGGCTCGCACGGGACGTGAACCGGACCAAGCGCATCATCGAGGAGATCGAGCGGCTTCCGCAGACCTGGCCCGTACTGGTCTTCGCCACCTCGGTCGAACATGCGCAGGTGCTCTCGGCGTTGCTCAACGAAAGCGGGATCGCCGCCGCATCGGTGGACGCCACGACGCCGACCGGAGTGCGCAACCGACGGATCGAAGCCTTCCGCAAGGGCAGGACCCAGGTCCTCACCAACTACAACGTCCTCACCCAAGGTTTCGACGCCCCCGCTGTGCGCGCGGTTGTCGTCGCCCGGCCGACCTACAGCCCGAACACGTACATCCAGATGATCGGTCGCGGGCTGCGGGGGCCGCTCAACGGCGGCAAGGACAGCTGTCTGATCCTCAACGTCGCCGACAACATCGAGCACTTCGGCCGTGAGCCCGCCTACACGGAACTCGAGTACCTCTGGGAGGGGGGCAACGCATGAGCCGCGGCCCGTACGAGGGCAGCCCGTCGCTCACCACCGAGCAACAGGCGGTCGTCGACCTGCCCGAGGACGCCAAACTGCTGGTCACGGCCGGCGCGGGTGCGGGTAAGACCCACACACTCGTGCGTCGCGTCGAGGCGTTGATCACCGACGAGGGACTGGCGGCCGGGGACATCCTGGTCCTCACCTTCTCCAACGCGGCGGTACGGGAACTGCGGGAGCGCCTGTCGACGTACGAGGGGCGGTCCCGACACGTGCGTGTGACGACCTTCGACTCCTGGGCCCTGGAGATCCTGAGCGAGGTCGCGGCCGATGTCGACTGGCGGTCGCGTTCCTTCGACGAGCGGATCAGGGAGGCCACGAAGTGTGTCGAGGACGAGGCCACCGCGCCGGGTTGGCTCGAAGAGCTGAGGCATCTCGTGATCGACGAGGTCCAGGACCTCGTGGGCGACCGGCGGGAGCTGCTGGAGGTCCTGTTGGAGGCGTACGACATCGGGTTCACCGTCGTCGGTGACCCGGCCCAGGCGATCTACGGCTTCCAGGTCACGGACGACGAGCAGCGCGCCATCGAGACGAACAGGTTCTTCGACTGGCTGCGCGGCTACTTCGGCGACGAGCTGACCGAGCTGTCACTCACCCGCAACTTCCGCGCCCGCTCCGACGAGGCGCGCACCGCGTTGCGGTTCGGGGACGCGGTTCGGCGGTGCGCCACGGTGGCCGAGGCCGAACGACTCCATGAGGAACTGCGGATCGAACTCGCGGGGCTGATGGACTTCGGCGATCTCGACGTCCAGTACATCCAGGAGTCCCTGCGCGACACCGACATCACGACGGCCGTGCTGTGCCGCACGAACGGCGAGGCACTGCTCATCTCGGAGTGGCTGCACCGGACCGCCATCGGTCACCAGGTCCGCCGCGCGGCACAGGACCGGGTCGCCCCCGCCTGGCTCGTCGACCTGATGAACGGGGACGAGGGAGCCCTGACGCTCACCGAGGAACGGTTCATCGGCCTGCTGCCCCTGGGGTCCTTGGCCGTCGAGGACGGCGAGCGCACGTGGCGACAGCTTCGCCTGTGCGCCGGAGACGGTGGCGGTCGGTCCGTCGACCTCTCCCGGCTCCGGCGGGCGGTCGCGGCGGGGCGTCTGCCGGACGCGCTGACGGCACAGCCCGCGCACCCGTTGGTCGTCTCCACGTTCCACCGGGCCAAGGGCCTTGAGTTCGACCGCCTGTTGGTGGTGGACCCCGGTCACCTGGAGGTCGAGGAGGGCTCGCTCGGCCCCGACGCGGCGGACCGGGCCCGCGCTCTGTACGTCGCCATGACCCGACCTCGCGACGAGTTGTACCGCTTGGACCTGCCCGACGAGGCACGCGCCACGGCGCGCAACGGCTTCCGGTGGGTCCGGAGGGACAAGCGGTCCGGTCGCTGGGCACGCTTCGGCTACAAGTACTGGGAACGCAAGGGGCTGGAGGTCACGGCCGGCGACATCCACCCGCACCATCCCGCGGGCACCTGCCAACGTACGGGCGACGCCGTGAAGGCGCAGGCGTACCTCCGCACCGGCATCCCGGCGGGCGCCGCACTCGAATTCATGCGGAACGACGACGTCCGTGAACAGCACGAGGAGCGGATCGGCCCCGGCTACGTACTCGACCACGGTGACCGCACGATCGGCGTCGCCTCGGACACGTTCCGCAGGGACCTGTACCGCCACATGCAGCAGTCCCAGCGGTACACGCCGGAGAACTGGCCCCGCCGGATCACCGGCCTGCGCCTCGACACGGTCGAGACCGTCGCCGGTGATCCCGCCGCCGGTGTCCGCGCCGGTCTCGGCGACCTGGGGGTCTGGCTCGCGCCACGGCCGACCGGCCTCGGACGGTTCCACTACGACAGCTCGGACAAGGAATGACGATGGCCGACCACAAGGAGCACTACCGTTTCCGCGGCGAGCTGGTGGACCGCCTCAAGGCGGATCTGCTGGGCCCCACCGGTGCCCGCGCCGACTCCGTCGAGACGCTCCACGACTGGCCCGTCACGACCTACGCCACCGGGGTGCTCTTCCCCCGTTCCGAGGGCGAGGACCTGGCCGGTGAGGAAGCCGCGGAGAAGGACCACGACGACGCGGACTCCACGTTCGGCGTCGACGAGGTCCCTGACACCGGGGTCACCCTGGCCCACGTCCGGAAACCGTCGGCGACGGGGATCACCTTCGCCGTCGACCCGGCACTGAGCGGCACCGTTCGGATAGCCGCGACCGCCGCCGTGTACGACCCGGTCGACGGGCAGGGGGCGCCGACGGTGCCCAAGCGACTGGAACGGCGGGCCACCGGCGGTCAGGACCTGGAGTGGCGCCGTCGCCCCCTCGACCTGCCCGTCACCCCGGTCGACGTCTCCCGGCTCGACCACGAACCGGTGAAGCTGGCGGCCGGGCTCGAACTGCGCCTCCGGGTACGCCCGCCGAGCGGCCCGCGGGGGATCGTCGCGGTCACCGCGACCCTCGTGAACACCCATGTGGTCGGGCAGAGCGACATCAAGGACACCCACTGCTTCTTCCAGACCGCCCTGCGCATCGACGTACCCGATGCCGTGCCGGCCCTGGTGGAGCGGCCCGCCGAAGGTGGCATCGACGACGAGACACGGCTCAATCGCCTGCTGCATCGGCACGTCCCGGCCTTCGCCACGGGCCACGGCTGCGCGGCCGACTGGGACTGGACGCCGCCCGCTCCGGGCGTCCGGGATCTCGACAACCGTCCGGCCGGCGTGGCTTCCGTGTGGACGGAGTCCGTGCCGACCTACGAGGTCCTGCTCACCGACTCCAACCCGGACATCGACGACGAACGCCTCGGGATGCAGACACTCGCCACGGCGACGCCGCAGGAGGTGACAGCTTCCCTCGGGGCCCTCGTCGAGGCGTACGGCCGGTGGATCGACGCGCGACAGGTCGACGCCGAGGCGCTGCGCGGCGGCCCGTACGGTGACACGGAATACCTTCGACTCGCCGTGGAACAGCTGGAACTGTGCCGGACGGCGCAGCGTCGCATGGCGGCCGGTGTACGGCTCCTGGGCACCGACCGGCGGGCCATGGATGCCTTCCGGAAGGCCAACGAGGCGATGGCCCTGCAACGCGGCCGTGGGCTCTGGATCCGCGGAGCGGCGGCGTCCCCGGAGCCCCAGGGCACGTGGCGACCCTTCCAGATCGGTTTCCTGCTGCTGTGCCTGAACGGCGTGGTGGACCCTGACCATGCGGACCGTGGCGTCGTCGACCTGCTCTGGTTTCCCACGGGTGGCGGCAAGACCGAGGCGTACCTCGGACTGATCGCCTTCACCGTCTTCCATCGACGCCTCCGCAGCGGTACGGCGGGGGGTGGGGTCACCGTGTTGATGCGGTACACCCTCCGGTTGCTCACCCTGCAACAGTTCGAGCGGGCCGCCCTGTTGATATGTGCCATGGATCGTCTCCGGGCCCTGGAACCCGAACGATTCGGCACGGAACCCGTCTCCATCGGGATGTGGGTCGGCAAGGCGGCCACGCCCAACACACTGGAGCAGGCTCGGACCGCGCTGCTCAGGCTGGCGGCCGGAGAGACCCTTCAGGAGGAGAACCCCGTACAACTCAGCGCCTGCCCTTGGTGCGGCGCGCCCCTGGGCGTGGGCAACTACAGGGCCGACCCTGACGCAGGGGTCATGACGATCACCTGCCCGACCGACGACTGCGCCTATCGGCACGGGCTCCCCGTGCACGTCGTGGACTCCGAGCTGTACCGGGTCCGCCCCACCCTCGTGGTGGCCACCGCCGACAAGTTCGCGCGCGTCGCCTGGCGCGAGGACGTCGCGGCGCTGTTCAACAGGGACACCGGCAGCGTCGGCACGCCGCCGCCCGAGCTGATCGTCCAGGACGAACTGCATCTCATCTCAGGCCCGTTGGGAACCCTCGCCGGGTTGTACGAGGCGGCAGTCGACGTGGCCTGCGACCGGCCGAAGATCATCGCGTCGACCGCCACGATCCGAAGGGCGCATCGACAGGGGAAGGCGCTCTTCGACCGCGAGGTCGCCCAGTTCCCACCGGCGGGGCTGGACGCCCGTGACTCCTGGTTCGCCGTCCAGGCCCCGGCCGAGCGGCAGGCGTCACGGCGGTACGTCGGTCTGCTCGCCCCGGGCATCTCGCAGGCCACCCTGCTGATCCGGGCCTACGCCTCGCTGCTGCACCATGCCCGGCAGATCGACGACGACTCCGCGCGGGACGCCTATTGGACGCTGATCGGCTACTTCAACAGCCTCCGGCTTCTCGCCGCTGCCGAACTCCAGGTGCACGCCGACGTCAACGAACGTCTCAGGACGCACGCCGAGCGGGACGGGTGCGAGGCACGCCAGGTGGTCCCTGGAGAACTCACCAGCCGTGTCCCGTCGAGCGAGATCCGACCGCGCCTCGACGCGCTCGCGAGAACCTACGGGTCCGGTACCGCGCAGGACGTGGTCCTCGCCACCAACATGATCTCCGTCGGCGTCGACGTGAACCGGCTCGGGCTCATGGCCGTCATGGGGCAGCCGCAGACCACGGCCGAGTACATCCAGGCCACCAGCCGTGTCGGTCGACAGCACCCAGGTCTCGTGGTCACGCTCTTCAACGCCGCGAGGTCCAGGGACCTTTCGCACTACGAGGACTTCGTCGCGTACCACTCGGCGTTGTACAAGCAGGTGGAGTCCACCAGCGTGACGCCTTGGTCCGCCCGTGCACGGGACCGGGCCCTGCACGCCGTCTTCGTCGGTCTCGCCCGGTTGACGCTGCCGGTCGCGCGGAGCAACGGAGCCGCGGCCCATGTGGCCGCCTTCGAGGAGCAACTGCACGAAATCCGCGCCGAACTGGTCGCCAGGGTCGGCAGGATCTCCCCTGACGAGGCCCAGGTCACCGACACCCAACTCCGTGCATTCGTACGGAAGTGGTCGAACCTCGCCGCGAGCAACGAACGGCTGCTGTACGAGGCGAAGTTCTCCTTCAGCCCGAGTCCCGACCGGCACGCCGACACGGCGCTGCTCCGCACCCACGCCGACCAGGACCTCGAAGAGGCCGAGGCCACGCTGTGGAGCCTCCGCGACGTCGACGTCGAGTCCGACCTGTATCTGGAGTACTGACATGGCGCGTCGATCATCGGCGAAGAGCAACGGCAACGTGTCGGGGCGCGAGACCAGACGCAAGCCGTTGGGCGCGGTACGCCGGGCCCAACAGATCACCACGTACGGCGTCGGGTCCATGATCGCCATCGGCGACCAGTCGTACATCGTCAGCGGCCTGGACACCTGGGGGGTGTACGGAGAACCCGATCTGCGGGAGCCCCGCCTCGAACAGCGGCTGGGCGTCGCCGGGTTCCGGCTGCCGCCCGCCGCTCCGGCGCCCACCGGGAACGGCGTCAAGGTACGTCGCTTCCCTCAGACGTACTCGTGCCCCAGGTGCACGGACCTGAGGCCCTTCAGGGACTTCGGAACGCGACGGAACGAGAACGTCTGCGGCGAATGCGGGGCCCCGCTGACGCCGTCCCGTTTCGTCGTCGCGTGTGCCGACGGACACCTCGACGAATTCCCCTACTGGCGTTGGTTGCACGCGCGCCGGAGTGGGGAGAGCCGGGTGCACCGGGTCTGCGACCCGAGGAAGGCCGAGCTGAAACTCAAGAGCGAGGGTCGTACCGCCACGCTTCGGGGCATCGTGATCAAGTGCGACTGCGGCGAACAAGGCTCGCTGGAGGGCGCGTTCGGTCGGGACGCCATGGCGGCGCTGGCCATCGGTTGCCGAGGCGGGCGTCCCTGGCACGGCGCGGACGCACGCGAGGCCGACTGCGACAGTCCGCTGCGCGTCCTCCAGCGTGGTTCGTCCGCCGCGTGGTTCCCCGAGGTGCGGTCCGCGCTGTCCATTCCGCCGTGGCACGACGAGTTGATGCAGCTCGTCATGGGACATCGGAAGCTTCTGCTGGGGGTGGACCCGGCATTGATCGGTTGGGTCGCCGGCAAGCAGGGCTGGCTCGACTCGGGCAGGTACACCGTCGACGACGTGGTCAAGGCCGTCCGGACCTTGGAGGACGCGACGACGGAGTCCGCGGGGGAGGAGACCGACGAGATCACCGAGCTGGAGGCGGGCAACAGGATCAGGCAGGAGGAGTACCACCAACTGTGCGCCGAGACGAAGGAACTGCCCGAGAACCGGCACTTCGTGTGCGTCCCCCCCGCCGGGACCGGCGGGAAGGTGGTCGTCCCGGGGATCGACAGGACGATGCTCGTCAAACGGCTGCGTGAGGTACGGGCCCTCCGGAGCTTCACCCGTATCGAACCGCTGATGCGGACCGAGGCGGACCGAGGCCGGGAGGTCGGCCTCGCGCTGAGCGACGAGATCGACTGGCTGCCGGCGATCGAGGTCATCGGAGAAGGCGTCTTCCTCACCCTGGACCGCGAAAAGCTGGCCGACTGGGAGTCGTCGGCGGGACACGGGTCACCGGCCGAGCGTACGGAGCGGATCAGACGCAACGACGAGCGTCAGCTGCGCACCCGGACGCGCGATCCACGGGAAGACGTGCGCTCACCGGTCACCACTCGCTTCGTCCTGCTGCACACGCTGGCCCACGCCTTGATCAACGAGTGGAGTCTGGACTGCGGGTACCCGGCTTCGGCGATCCGCGAGCGCCTCTACGTGAACGACGACATGGCGGGCGTTCTGCTGTACACGGCCACCAGCGACTCGGCCGGGAGTCTGGGAGGCATCATCGCCCAGGGTGAGCCCGAGCGCCTGGCCGCGTCACTGGGTTCGGCGCTCAAAAGGGTCTCGTGGTGTTCCGCGGACCCGCTGTGCATGGAGGCCGACGCCAGCGGTGTCAACAGCCTCAACCTGGCCGCCTGCCACGCCTGTGTCCTGCTTCCGGAGACCAGCTGTGAGATGAACAACACGTTCCTGGACCGGGCGATGCTGATCGGCACACCGGACGGAAGGACTCCCGGTTTCTTCTCCTGAGCGGTCGTGGACCATGCTTGGTCCATGACACGTCCGCCCGTCGTCCCGTCGTCTCCGGATGTTTCCGGCCGCATGAGCCGCCAGGTGCGGCGGGACACGAAGCCCGAGCTGGCCGTACGGCGGCTGCTGTACGCCGGTGGCCTGCGCTACCGGGTGGAGCGCAAGGTGGTGGGCATGCCGCGGCGCACCATCGACATCGCGTTCCCGGGCCCCCGTGTCGCCGTCTTCATCGACGGCTGCTTCTGGCACGGCTGTCCCCGCCACGCCACCAGCCCCAAGGCCAACGCGGACTGGTGGCGGACCAAACTCGACAAGAACATCGCCAGGGACGCCGAGACGACGGCCCATCTGGAAGCTCGGGGGTGGACGGTCCTTCGCTTCTGGGAGCACGAGACTCCGGAGACGGTCGCCGCCCGGGTCGCCGAGGTCGTGCGCGCCGCGCGGGACTGACGCGGGCGGATCACTCCCGACCGAGCGGACCCCCGTGACACCCCCCATACCCCCGCCCAGACCCGCACCAGCAAACCTCCCCCCGCCCCGGCGGCCACGGGACGGCTCGGCCCCGGGCTGCCAGGGTGGTGGCGTACTGGGGGAGGAGGGACGGGTCTGAAGGGGGCGTCGACTCCGACGCCGCGAAGGCCTCGTATGACGGGACCGTGCCCGTGACGATGCCCAGATTCGCCGTGCCCGACGCCGCCAGCTCCCGCAGCGACGCCTCTATCGTCGCCAAGTGCTCCTCGTGGGAGGGGTATTCCTGGGCCAGCGGCGGATACGCGTCCACCAGCTCCGCCAGTTCCGCGGCCGGCCAGTGCAGGACCGCCACCGGGTACGGGCGCGACAACGCCTCCCGGTACGCGCCCAGTTCCGCCCGCAGCCGCGAGATCTCCGCCTGGAGTTCCGCCGGGTTGTCCGAGCCGAGTGACCACACCCGTTTCGGGTCGTGCAGTTCGTCCAGGGGGACCGGGCCGGTGTGGAGGTCGTCCGCCAGGGCGTCCCATGTGTCGTGGGCCTCGCCCAGCATGCGGCGTACGCGATGGCGGCCGAAGAGGACCGGGTGCGTCGCGTACGGCGGGGCCTCCTCCGCCGTCAGCAGCAGCGTCGCGGCGCGCGTGAACGTCTCGTGCGCCGCCTCCAGTTCGTCGTGCGCCTCCAGCGCCTCCGCCACGATCACCCAGGGCGCCGGATCCTTCGGCGCGGCAGCCCGCACGCCGTCGATGATCGCCCTGGCCTCGGCCTCGTGCCCGTACTCCCACAGGTTCGCCGCCTTCAGCGCCCGTACCAGCGCCGGGTTCTCCAGGGGGGCCGGCGGGGACGGGGCGAGCAGGAGGTCGTAGAGGGCGGTGGCGCGGGTGCGGGCGCCTGCCAGTTCGAGATGTGCGGCGGCTTGCACCAGCAGTTGTTCGGCGTCTTCGGGGTACCGCCCGGCCGTGCGCTCCAGGCGCTCGGCTTCGGCGATGTGGTCGACGGGGTCGGCGTTCTCGGCGTTCTCGGCAGGCGTGTCGCGGCGCATGGGTGACACCGTACTGCCGTACGTGTGCGCGGGGTGGGGCCGTACCGGCTCGTGCCTGGTGGGTTGCGCGCCCACCCTCTATCGTTCCGCCGGACATCCCCGGCGAAGGGAACCCTCCGTGTGGCGCGTGCGTTCCTCCGTCGTCGGGCACCGGCAACGCCGTCGCCGTGCCGTCGCCCGTCGCGCCCTGTGGAGCGGCGCCGAACTCGCCGTCACGCTCGGTGTCGTCCTGCTCCTCCTCGTCGCCCACCAGCTCTGGTGGACCAACCGCCAGGCCCGCGCCGACGCCCAGCGCACCGTCCGCGCCTTGGAGCGCGAGTGGGGTGACCCCGACGCGCCGGCCGGGTCGGCTGCACCCCACCCGCCGGACACCCCCGCCGTCAGCCCCGGCTCCCCCGACACCCGTACCGACGACCCCCCGCCCGACTCCCGCACCCCAACACCCCCACCCACCTGGGACCACGCCTACGCCGTCCTCACCATCCCCCGCCTCGGCCTCCGCGTCCCCGTCGCCCAAGGTGTCGGCAAAGCCGGTGTGCTCAACAAGGGGTACGTCGGGCACTACCCGGGCACCGCACAGCCGGGCCAGGCCGGGAACTTCGCGCTGGCCGGGCACCGCAACACCCATGGGGAGCCGTTCCGTTACATCGACCGGCTCAGCAAGGGCGACGAGATCGGCGTACGGACGAAGACCGCCACGTACACCTACGTCGTCGACAAGACGCTGCCCGAGACCTCCGCCGGGGACGGTGGCGTCATCCGGCCGGTGCCGCGCAGCCAGGTCCGTACCGGATACGGGTACAGCGAGCCCGGGTACTACCTCACGCTCACCACCTGCACCCCCGAGTACACATCGCGGTACCGGCTGATCGTCTGGGGAAAGCTCAGCTCCGTTGATCGATAGGCTCGCCTGCCGTGACACGCCCCCACCTTCTGTACCTCCTCGTCCCCTTCCTCCTCTTCCTCGTCGCCCTCCCCTTCGTCAACCGCGTCGAGCCGACCGTCCTCGGGCTCCCGTTCCTCTTCTTCTGGCTGCTTCTGGCCACGGTCGTGACGCCGTTCGCCGTCTGGCTGGCCTGGCGCGGCGATCATGGGGGCGAGTCGTGAACGCCGCCGTCGCCACCTCCGTCTTCGCCGCCTTCATGGTCCTCACCGTCGTCCTCGGCCTCCTCGCCGTCCGGGGCCGCGGCGGCGGGCAGGGCGGGCTCGCCGAGTGGTCGGTGGGCGGGCGCAGCCTCGGCGCCGTGTTCATCTGGGTGCTGATGGCGGGCGAGAGTTATACGAGTTTCAGCTATCTCGGCGCCGCGGGCTGGGGCTACAACTACGGCGCCCCGGTCCTGTACGTCGTCGCGTACATGTCGTGCGGTTACGCCGTCGGGTATCTGGTCGGGCCGATGCTGTGGTCGTACGCGCGCCGGCACGGCCTGGTCGGGATCAGCGACATGATCGCGCACCGCTACCGCAGCCCCTGGCTCGGCGCGGTGGTCGCCGTGCTGGTGACGGCCTGCCTGCTGCCGTACATCCAGCTCCAGATCACCGGCATGGGCGTCGTGGTCACCACCATCTCCTACGGCGCGATCAGCCTCGACTGGGCGTACTTCGCCGCCTTCGCCGTCACGACCGGGTTCGTCGTGGTCAGCGGGTTGCGCGGCAGCGCGTGGGTGTCGGTCCTGAAGGACGTCCTCGTGATCGGGACGCTCGTCTTCCTCGCCGTCTACGTACCGCTCCACTACTTCGGCGGCTACGGCCCCTTCCTCGACCGGCTCGTCGCGGAGAAGGGGGAGTGGCTGACGCTGCCAGGACATGGCGGGAGCGGCGGTGGCGGTGGCAGCGGGCTTGGGCAGACCTGGTATCTCAGTACGTCTCTCCTCAACGCCCTCACCGTCGTCATCTTCCCGACCACCGTCGCCGGCTACCTCGGCGCCCGCGACGCCGACGTCCTGCGCCGCAACGCCGTCTGGCTGCCCGCGTACAACGTCCTCCTCTTCGTCCCGATGATCCTCGGCCTCGCCGCCCTCTTCGTCGTACCGGGGCTGACCGGCGCCGGTTCGAACCTCGCCCTGTTCCGGCTGGTGGTCGACTCGCTGCCCGCATGGGCCGTGGGCGTCATCGGGGTCGCGGCGGCGCTCTCCTCGATCGTGCCGATGGCCGTGTTCATGCTGGTCATCGGCACGATGTGGGGGCGCAGCGTGCTGTCGCTCGTGCCACGGCTGCGGGCCCCGCGCCGCGAGAAGGCCGCCGCGCAGACGGTCGTGGTCGCCGCGGGCCTGATCGCCCTCGGCCTGACGTACGGGGCGCCCAACACCCTCGTACGGCTCTCCCTCATCTCGTACGAGGGTCTGGCGCAGCTCGTCCCGATGCTGCTGCTCGGCCTGGTGTGGCGGCGGCTGACCTGGGTGGCCGCCGTCAGCGGGCTCGCCGTCGGAGCCGTCCTCGTCTGCTGCCTCGTCTTCACCGGCAACGATCCGGTGTTCGGGATCAACGCGGGCCTCGTCGCCCTCGTCGCCAATCTCGCGGTCGCGCTCACCGTCGCGTACGCGGGGCCCGGCGACCGGGACGAGCGGCCGGACGGCGAGGTCCTGGCCCGCACGGACAGCGGGCTGCCCCGGCAGCGGGAGGGAGCCTCCGCCGAACAGGACGGGGCTCCTGCCCGGGGCGCGGCTCCTGTATAAACGGGGGGAGAGTCGGCGCACGCCGATTCGGACCGGGCGTACGAGAGAGAGGGGAAGGCGACCATGCGACGTACGGCGACCTCCCGGCCCTCGTCCCCGCTCCGCCCCGCTCTCCTCCTGCTCTTCCTCCTCACCGAGGTCGTCCTCGCCGACGTCCTCCTCGCGGAGACCGGCAGCCTCTCCGCCGTCGTCGCGTTCGCGGCCACCGCGGCGGCGGGCTCCGCGCTCGCCGTCTGCGCCCTGCTGACCTCGCGCTGCGCGCCCGCCGTGCCGCGTACCCGGGTCCGTACGGCCATCCGCGACCGCGAGCACCGCACCGCCTTCCTGCCGCAGCGCGATCCCGACGCCTCGGGGCGCCCGAGGCCCCGGGCGCCCGGCCGTCTCCTTGCGACGGCCGCGTAGGCGCTCGACCGGTTCGACCGGTATTACTCCCGCCGCCCGCGCGGCTCGTCCTACCGATCCCCTTCCCGGTACCCCGGGACCCGGTACGACGAGACCCCCGGAGGGCTCACCTCACCCATGTCCCTTTCGCCCATTTTCGCTGCCTTTTCCAGCCTGGTCGGCAACCTGGCCGACCTCCTGGAACCCGTATTCCACGCCTCGGCCGCCGCAGCCGCGATCGTCCTGTTCACCGCGTTCGTACGCCTCCTCGTGCACCCCCTGTCGCGGGCGTCGGCGCGCGGGCAGAAGGCGCGGACCAAGCTGGCGCCGCGGATCGCCGAGCTGCGCAAGAAGCACGGCAAGAACCCCGAGAAGTTCCAGAAGGCGGTGATGGAGCTGCACCGCGAGGAGAAGGTGTCGCCGCTGTCGGGCTGTCTGCCGAGCCTGTTCCAGTTGCCCGCGTTCTTCCTGCTCTACCACGTGTTCTCGACCTCCCGGATCGACGGCGAGCCCAATGAACTCCTCGGGCACACGCTCGGCTCCGCCGCGCTCGGCGCCCGCTGGAGCGGCGCGCTGTCCGACGGCGGGATCTTCGGCCCGGCCGGCCTCGTCTACCTCGCGCTGTTCGCGCTGGTCACGGCCGTCGCCACCTTCAGCTACCGGTTCACCAAGCGGCAGATGGCGGCGGCGCCGCAGCCGGTCGCGGTCGCCGGGGACGGGCAGCAGGTGCCGGGCATGGCCGCGATGACCCGTTTCATGCCGCTGATGTCGTTCATGACCCTGTTCACGGTCGCCGTGGTGCCGCTCGCCGCCGCGCTGTACGTGGTGACCAGTACGGCGTGGAGTGCGGTGGAGCGGTACGCGCTGTACCGGGACGTGTACCGGGACGCCGACGGCGGCGTGGTCACATCACAGGCGTCCCGTACGTCAGTCAGGTGGAATGGTGTGAAGGGCCTGGCGAGGAGGCGTACGGAATGACCGACGAGCGGGACGGGCTGGACGAGCGGCGGGACGCGCTGGCGTGGCGGTTCGAGGAGAACCGGCCTCGGCTGAGGGCCGTCGCCTACCGGATGCTCGGCTCGCTGAGCGAGGCGGACGACGCGGTTCAGGAGGCCTGGCTCAGGCTCAGCCGTTCCGACGCGGACACCATCGACAACCTCGGCGGCTGGCTGACGACGGTCGTCGGCCGGGTCTCGCTCGACATGCTGCGCTCCCGTGCGTCCCGCCGTGAGGACCCGCTCGACGTCCGCGTACCCGACCCGGTCGTCGGCCGGGACGGTGTGGCCGCCGACCCCGAACAGCAGGCGCTGCTCGCGGACTCGGTCGGGCTCGCGCTGCTCGTCGTCCTGGAGACGCTGGATCCGGCGGAGCGGCTGGCGTTCGTGCTGCACGACATGTTCGCGGTGCCGTTCGACGAGATCGCGTCGATCGTGGGGCGTTCGCCGGCCGCGACCCGGCAGCTCGCGAGCCGGGCCCGGCGGCGGCTGCGGGGCGACGGGAGCGGTACGCCGGAGCCCGAGACCGATCCGGGGCGGCAGCGGGAGGTCGTGGAGGCGTTCCTCGCGGCCTCGCGCGCCGGTGACTTCGACGCGCTGCTGGCGCTCCTCGACCCGGACGTGGTGCTCCGCGCCGATCAGGGGGCGGCGGATGGTTTGGGGCACGTGGTACGGGGTGCCCGGGACGTGGCGGGGCGGGCGCTGCTGTACCGGAGTCTCGCGGAGTTCTCGCGTCCGGCGCTGGTGAACGGGGTGCTGGGGTTGGTGACGGCGCCCGGGGGCCGGGTCACGGGGGTCATGGGCTTCACGGTCGTGGACGGGCGGATCGTGGAGCTGGATATTTTGGCGGATGTGGGGAGGTTGGAGCGGTTGGCGGTTTCGGAGGGGTGGGCGGGGTCGTAGGGCGCCGGGCGTCTGCTGTCCGCTGACTGGTGGTTGGTGGCTGGTCCAGTCCGTGAACGGGGTCTTGCGGAGTGGATCAGGGCGTCGGAGGATCGACCAGTCGTCCGATGTCCGCAACGCATCGGCCCGGCGCCCGCGCGACCTAGGATCCAGGGAGATTGACCATGAAGCTGCTGCGTGTCGGTACGGCGGGGGCGGAGCGACCGGCGCTCCTCGACGCCGACGGGACCTTGCGGGACCTGTCCGGACACGTCACGGACATCGACGGCGACCTGCTCGCGGACGATGCCGCGCTCGGCCGGATCCGGGCCGCGGCGGCGGCCGGTGAGCTGCCGGCCCTGGACGCCGACGGGCTGCGCGTCGGGCCGCCGGTGGCACGGATCGGCAAGGTCGTGTGCATCGGGCTGAACTACCACGACCACGCGTCCGAGACGGGCGCCGAGCCGCCGTCCGAGCCGGTCATCTTCTTCAAGGCGGCGGACACGGTGGTCGGTCCGCACGACACGGTGCTGGTGCCGCGCGGTTCGGTGAAGACGGACTGGGAGGTCGAACTGGCGGTCGTGATCGGCCGGACGGCCCGCTACCTCGCCTCGCACGAGGAGGCGTTGGCGCATGTCGCGGGGTACGCGGTGGCGCACGACGTGTCGGAGCGGGAGTTCCAGATCGAGCGCGGCGGCACGTGGGACAAGGGCAAGAACTGCGAGACGTTCAACCCGCTGGGCCCGTGGCTGGTGACGGCGGACGAGGTCCCCGACCCACAGGCGCTCTCCCTGAAGCTCTGGGTCAACGGCGAGCAGAAGCAGAACGGCAGCACGGCCGACCAGATCTTCCCGGTCGCCGAAGTCGTCCGCTACGTAAGCCAGTTCATGACCTTGTACCCCGGCGACATCATCAACACGGGCACACCGGCGGGAGTCGCCTTGGGCCAGCCGGAGCCGAAGCCGTATCTGAGGGCGGGGGATGTGGTGGAGCTGGAGATCGAGGGGCTGGGGCGCCAGCGGCAGGAATTGAAGCCGGCGTAGCCCTGGCGGGCGGCTTGACCGGTGCCGGGTTGCATTTTTCGGGTTGACTCCGAGGCACCCGGCACGCCTCACCCACGCCGCACCTCATCCTTCCCGTTCAGGGACGACGTGAGTGTCACGGCTGCGTGGTCGGACAGCGATGCGGTCCTCGGGGTCTGGTCGTACGCGCACGTCTGGATCAGGTTCGTGTGGGTGGTTGTGGTGAAGACGTGGTCGAAGCGGAAGCCCTGCCCGCTTCGGCCGAACCATGAGTACTCGGCGGCCGTCGGGTGGAGATGGCGGAAGGCGTCGGTGAATCCGGCCTTGGCGAAGGAGTCGTAGAAGGCGTACTCCCACTGTCCGAAGACCTTGTGTGGTGGCTGATGGCCGGGCTCGATGACGTTGAGGTCCCCGGCTACGACGACGGGCATGTCCGGGAAGACCTTGCTCAGGCCGGGCAGTGCCGTCGCGACGGCATCCTGGAAGGCCCGCTTGTCCTCGTTCCGGCGCTCCTTCGGTCCACGTGAGGGCACGTACAGGCCCATGACGCCCAACTCGCGGTCGCCGATCGTGACGACGGCGGCCGGCGCGCGGTGCGGCAGGAAGCTGATCCCGGCCTCGACGGGCTCCAGTTGAGCAGTACGGGAGGCCAGCACGGTGCCGAAGTCGCCATGGTGCCTGTCCGGGGCGATGACATGCGCGTAGCCGAAGTGATGCAGTGCCTCGACGAGTGCCGTGCCGCCGGGCCCTGCGCCGACCTCGGTGAGCACGACCAGGTCCGCGGTCTTCTGCCGACTGATCCACTCGACCTGTCGGTACGCGCGTGCGGGTGAGGCGTGCTGGGTGTTGAAGACGAGGACTCGGGCGTGCGTGGTCGACGCGGTGTGCTCCGGCTCTGCCGGGGTGAGAAGGGAGAGCTGGGTGGCGTCGTCGGTCACGGGGGTGCGTCCTTCTCGTCCACGAATACTTCTCCGGCGGCGTCGAGTTGCTGTTGGAGACGTCCGGCGGTCTCGCGGACGAAGTCGATGTCCTCGGGGCTGAGGGGTTCACCGATGGTCTTGAGGTTCTGGGCGACCTGCTCGGGGGTGGTGAAGCCGACGAGGACGGCGGCGTTGTCCGCGTGCTGGAGACAGTAGTGCAGCGCGACGCGGGTCAGGTCGCTCGTGGATGTCCCGAACCGTTCGCGCAGCGGGCGCAGGCGTCGCGCCTGGGAGGTGATGGGGCGTTCGTCGGTCATGCGTCCCGCCCTTCGGGTACGGAGGTGAGTCCCGCGCAGATAGATGCGCCGTAGTAGCCGTTGGAAGCCGTTCACCGCCGACGGGCGGGATGCTGATCCGGTTTATTGGCGCGGCACAATGCCGGTCAACCGGTTCATAGGGCTGGGCAGGTTCCGTCGTGTCCGGCGAACAGCGGGCAGGCATGGTCGTCAGCCGTGGAGAGCTTGCACTCGGCGAGGGTGACCAGCTCGCTCAGCGGGCCGAGCCACCTGATCCACACCGCTCTGTCGTCGCCGAGGTAGCGGAGGATGGCGTAGTGGGGGCCGGAGTGGCGCGGAGGTAGCGGACACGTGGACCACTGGAGGATGTGGTCATCCGCGCCCGGTCCGCCGCCGATGGCGAGCACTGCCGTCCTCTGCGGGGCGGTGAGGTGGTAGTCCTCCCGCGCGCAGGGCGCGGCCATCTGCCCCGTCTTGATCAGGCGTGTGGCCAGGGCCGTCATGTAGGCCGGGTCCTTGAGCGCGCGGCGGATCACGTCCGTATCGATCTCCATCCGTTCCGTCACCGGCCCTGGGCGGTGTGGGCCGCGATGACGGCGGCGAGTTAGGAAGTGGTGGCGAGGCAGGTGCCGAGTACGTGGATGAGTACGGGGTGATTCGGGCGCGGGGTGGTCGTGGGCGGGGCGGGGTCGGTCCTGTCGTCGGGGTGTGGGTCGCCGTTCAGGAGGATGTCGATGAGGGTGTGCGGGGTGTGGTTCTTGCGGCGGGGGTGGCGGGTGGTGCGGATGCGGTGGGCGGTCCAGAGGTGAGACATCGTCAGTCGGCTTTCTCGGTTGGTGCGATTGTTCGGTGTGCGGCTGCGGTCGCTCCCGGCGCCGGGAGTCGTACGGAGCCGTGTTCCGGCGGTCATCACGCGCCACCGGCCAACGTGAAGGCGGCCCAGGTGGTGTGGCCGTCGTCACTGACGCCCCACGCGTCGGCCAGTGCGGCGACCAGGAACAGCCCTCTGCCGCACAGGTCACCGTCGTCGGCGTGCTGAAGCTGGGCCGGCGCCGGATTCTCGTCCGTGACCTCGATGTGGAGTTCGCCGCCGGTGTGCCGCATCCGCAGGGTCACGGTCCCGTGGCCGTGTTCGACGGCGTTGGTGACCAGCTCGCTCGTGACCAGCTGGGCCGTCTCGACCAGGCCGTCGAGTCCCCAGTGGCGAAGCCGGGCACGTACCACGCGGCGAGCCTGGCCCGGCCGGAGCCTGTCCTGCCCCGGCAACCCCGCGCGGGGGAAGCTCACCGTGCAGCCGGGATCGGCCGTATCGCCGCCCGTCGAACGGTCGTTGTCGCGCCGCGCTCTCATGGTGCTGGTCACTCCGTCTCCCAGAGGCCGAGATCGTTCGCTGTCCACGGAAGAGGTAACCGCTCGGTCACTCTCCGCGGGTACCGTGGGAGACAGGTGGGACCGTGAACACCGTGAACGCCCTGCTCTTTGTCGGGAGTTGAGGTCATGGCCACGAAGAAGCGCACACCCAACCCTGCCCTCGCCGGGTTGCTGGACCAGGCGGGATGGACGCGGACACAGTTGGCGCAGCAGGTCAACCGGCTCGGTCCACAGGCCGGACTCGATCTGACGTATGACCGCACGGCCGTCGCCCACTGGATCGCGGGAACGGAGCCGAAACCTCAGGTCAGAGCCCTGATCGTGGAGGCGTTGTCGGCGCGGCTCGGGCGTCCGGTCACGCACGCAGAGGCGGGTCTGACGCCCGCCGCGTCCGTCATCGCCTCCGGAGGGGCCGACACTGTCGAGGAGTTGATGGACCTAGGAAGGGCAACCATGGACCCGTCCCGCCGTGGCGTTGTCGCCGCGACCGTGTTCTCCGCCGCTCTCGCCGTCCCCGCCTTCGCGCCGCAGGCCCACGCCGCCACCGGCGGGGCGACCCCCGCCAGGAGGACGATCCGGGTCGGGGCCTCCCAGGTCGAGTCGGTCCGCACCATGACGGACCGGATCGCGGACATCCTGGACGAACTCGGCGCCGGCCATGCCATGCCCATGGCCTCGGCCTTCCTCGTCAACACGGTCGGCCCCTGGCTGAAGGCCCGGTCGACGGAGCGGGTCCGCAAGGACATGCTCGCGGCGGCCTCCGATCTGACGTACCTGACCGGGTGGATGGCCATGTACGAGAAGGCCCACGGCCTGGGGCAGAGCTACTACGTCAAGGCGCTCGCCCTCGCCCGGGACGCCGACGACCCTCTGACGTACTGCCGCACTCTGCGCGGTATGTCCCTCCAGGCGTCGAACCTCGGTCACGGACGCAAGGCGTTGGAACTCGCCGACTCGGCGGCGCAGGCGGCGCCCTCGGCCGGGCCGCGCCTGCGGGCGTTCCTGCGTGGCCAACAGGCCCATGCCGCCGCCATGGTGGGCGACCGCCACCTGGCACACGCCCGGTTGAGGGAGGCCGAGGACGCCTTGGCGAAGGCGGACAGCCGACGGGACGCCATCGGCGGCTACGACCGTACGGCCTGGCTCTTCCATGTCTCCCACGTGCTCAACGAAGAGCGTGACCTGCCGGGCAGCATCAAGGCCCTGCAACAGTCGATCAAGGTCCAGCCCGCGCAGGAACGGCAGGGCAGGGTCCACGCGTACGCGGTCCTGGCCGGACGGCAACTCGCGTACGGGCATCTCGACGCGGCCTGCGTGAGCTGGGGCCGCTTCCTCGACGAGTACGCGCATGTGAGCACCGCACGCGGTGACGACCACTTCACGACGATGCGCAGGGAACTCCGACGGCACGCGACCGCCCGTCCGGTACGGGAACTGTCCAGTCGGGCGAGGGAAATCGCGGAACTGAAGGCGGCGTAGGCGCTCCGCTGGGTTGCGGGGACGGGTTGCATTTCTGCTGCGGTGCATTCGGGGGCACCGGGCGCCTGGGGCTGTGCCCACCCGTTCCGCCGTGCGGAACGCCTGCCCACAGCGGGTTCGGGGTGGGTGGAGGTGCTGAGCGGAACGCAGGGTGTGCACACTGCTTCCGCTACGTTCCGAAGTCACCTGCCGTACCGTCGCTGGAGGAGTCTTGGAGATCGGGGACGCCCAGAAGCTCGCCTGGGAGAACAAGACCCACAAGGGGTTCAACACCAGCGACGTTGCCCTGGAGTTCGGCCTTCTCACCGCCGAGGTCGGCGAAGCCTTCACCGCCTGGCGCAAGGGGCTGCCCGACCTCGGCGAGGAACTGGCCGACGTCTTCCTCTATCTGACGGCCCTCGCGGAGATGAACGGCGTGGACCTGGACTCCGAAGTCGCCCGCAAGATCGAGAAGAACAGGCGCCGTACGTACGGGCGGAACGAGCACGGGGCGCTGATCCGGACGAGCGAGACGTAGCTCTTCCCGCTGATCTACGGCACCAACTGTTCCAGCGCCACCACTCTCGCGTCGCCCTTCGGCACCCGGCTCACCGAGATCGCCCCGGGTACCGCCTCCGCCGACTACGCCCGAATCACCTGGAGGGCTGCCACGTGAGGACAGTTGTCGACCTGCGTTACGTCACCGGGCTTTCCCCCGTCCGGGACGATCTGATCGCCGTCGTCGCCACCTTCACGGAACGCCTGGAACGGCATGCCGGTGAGCCCGGCCGTGCTCGCCTACACGGTGGACGGCGAGGCGGTTGGCTACGCGTACAGCAATGTCATCGACTCCGGCGACCGCTGGTGGGGGCGCATCACCCCTCCGTATCCACGACGCGCTCCTCGCCGAGCACGGGCACCAGCCTTACGTGTCGCTGATGGTGAACCCGGCCGGCGGCGACGGGAAGGTGCAGTGCCTCTACGAGTCGTCCCCGCAGTCTCCGGTACTGGCGGCGATGCTCCGCTCCACCCGGCCCTCTGCCCCGGAGTAGGCGCGACAGGGTGTTTTCGGGCGAGTAAAGTCGGATCCGTTCATACTTTGTGTGCATCCGACTTCAGGAGGCTGTCTTGGCGTTCACCGGGCGGGGGCGTGAGTTGCGGATCCTGGAGTCCTGGCTGGACAAGGTCTCGTCCGGGTCGGGGGGCAGCAGGGGGCAGGCGCTGGTGTTGAAGGGGCGGCGCCGGATCGGGAAGACCCGGCTGGTGCAGGAGTTCTGTGGACGCTCCAGGCTTCCGTACACCTTCTTCCAGGCGACCCGCAGTCAGCCCGCACCGCTCGCCCGGCGGGCGCTGTTCGACGCGGTCTCGGGAGGGGTGGGGATGAAGGAATACGGTGCCGCACTGGCCCACGTACCACCGCCGGATGACTGGGTGCGGACGCTGGCCGCCGTGGCCGCCGCGCTGCCCGCCGACCGGCCGGTGATCCTCGTCCTCGACGAGGTGCCGTGGCTCGCCGAGTCCGACCCGGGATTCGACGCCGCGCTGAAGACGGCCTGGGACCTGCACCTGTCGGCCAAGCCCGTACTGCTCCTGCTGCTGGGCTCGGACCTGTCGATGATGGACCGGCTGACGTCGTACGACCACCCCTTCTACGGGCGGGCCGGCGAGTACACCGTGGGACCGCTCAACCCGGCCGACGTGCAGGAATCCACCGGCCTCGACGCCGCGGAGGCGCTGGACGCCTACCTGGTCACCGGAGGGTTCCCCGAGGTGGTCACCGACTGGCGGACCGGCGAATCGGTGAGCGCGTACCTGGCCCGCCAGGTGGAGAATCCCTCGTCCGTTCTGCTGACCACGGGTGAGCGCTCGCTGGCCGCGGAGTTCCCCGCCAGGCTCCAGGCCGGGCGGGTGCTGCGGGCGATCGGTTCCGGGGAGCGCACCTTCTCCGGTATCGCGGCCAGTACGGGAGGCACCGACGGACGCCCGCTGGCCCATGGCACCCTCGCTCCGATCCTGACCGAACTCACCGAGGTGAAGCGGATCGTGGCCGCGGATCTGCCGCTGTCCGTCCAGCCCGCCCCCAAACTCAAGCGCTATCGGATCGCCGACACCTACCTCCGGTTCTGGCTGGCGCACCTGGAGAACGCCGTGGCCCAGGCGGAGCGCGGCCGAGGGGAAGTGTCCGTCGCGCGCATCCAGCGGTCATGGCCGTCCTGGCGTGGACGCGCCGTGGAACCGGTCATCCGTGAGGCGCTGGCACGCCGTCTGGCCATGGACGCGTTCCCCGAGGCGGCCGAGGTCGGAGGCTGGTGGAATCGGCAGAACAACCCCGAGGTCGACCTCGTCGGCGCGGACGACCTGCCGATCGCCCGGCGGGTCTTCTTCGTCGGCTCGGTGAAGTGGCGGGACGAGGCCCGGTTCGGCGCCCGGGATCTGGCCGAACTGGCAGCCTCGGCCCGGCTGGTTCCCGGTGCGGAGGAGGCGCCGCTGGTCGCGGTGAGCCGACGGCCGCCGACCGCCGAAGCGGCAGACGGCCTGGCAGCGCACTGGGGACCGGAAGACGTGATCACTGCCTGGCGGTGATCAGGGATTCCCGCCGTCAGAGCGGCTGCAGGGCTGGCTCGTACGTATGTATCTGCCGGCGCGTACGTATGTATCTAGCGCACGAGCTGTTCCAGCGCCTCCACCACCATCGCGTGGTCCTCCGCCTGCGGAAGGCCCGACACCGTGACCGTGCCCACCACCCCCGCCCCCCTCACCGTGAGGGGAAACGCGCCGCCGTGCGCCGCGTACTCGTCCGGGTTCAGGCGGGACGACTCCTCGAAACTTGTGCCCTTGGCCCGGAAGCGCGTTCCTACCAGGTACGACGACGAGCCGTAGCGCTCCACCACTCGGCGTTTGCGGGTGATCCACGCGTCGTTGTCCGAGGTCGAGCCGGGGAGTGCCGCGTGGAAGAGTTGTTGGCCGGTGCGGTGGATGTCGATCGCCACCGGGGCGTTCCGGTCGCGAGACATGGTCACCAGCAGGGAACCCAGGGTCCACGCGTCCTCGTGCGTGAAGCTCTCCCACACCAAACGGCGTTCCTGGGACTCCAGTTCCTCTGTCAGCTCCTCGATCGTCACAGCGTCACCGTCACCCCTTCTTGGGCCGAGCGGCGGGCCGCTTCCAGGACGTCCAGGGTCGCGGCGGCCTCCCGCGCCGTCACCGGGTTCGGGGCGCCGTCGTGGAGGGCGGCGGCGATGGCCGCGTAGTACGCCGGGTACGCGCCGGGAAGCGTCGGCTCCGGGCGTCCGCCGCCGGTCAGAGGGGATTCGCCGGAGCCGACCGTGCCCCAGAGGTGTTCGGGCTCGATGCCCCACGGCTCCAGTGGAGTCGGGCGTTCGCCGTCGCGGAGGGAGGCCTCCTGGGGGTCCAGGCCGTACTTCACGTATCCCGCCGATGAGCCCAACACCCGGAAACGCGGGCCCAGTTGGGCCGTCGTCGCGGAGACGTACAGGTGGGAGCGGACGCCGTTCGCGTGCGTCAGCGCCAGGAACGTGTCGTCGTCGGTCGCCGCGCCAGGCCGCCGTACGTCCGACTCCGCGTACACCGACACCACCCGGCCGAACAGGAACAGCGCCTGGTCCACGACATGGCTGCCCAGGTCGTACAGCAGGCCGCCGAACTCGTTCGGGTCGCCCGACTCGCGCCAGCCGCCCTTGAGCTGGGGGCGCCACCGTTCGAAACGGGATTCGAAGCGCCAGATGTCGCCCAGCTCGCCGTCGTCGATCAGCTTGCGGAGGGTCAGGAAGTCGTTGTCCCAGCGGCGGTTCTGGAAGACCGACAGGAGCAGGCCGCGTTCGTCGGCGAGGTCGGCCAGCTCGTGGGCCTCCGCCGCCGTCCCCGCGATCGGCTTGTCCACGACCACCGGCAGACCCGCCCTGAGCGCGGCCGTGGCCAGCGGTACGTGCGTCTTGTTCGGGGACGCCACGACCACCAGGTCCAGTGCGGATGAGGCGGACCGCGTCCAGAGGTCTTCCGCCGTGTCCGCGAAGCGGACGTCCGGGAACTCCGCCCGCGCCTGCTCCCGGCGCTCCGGCGACGAAGTGACGATCGTGTCGAGGACGAGACCCTCGGTGGCGGCGATCAGCGGGGCGTGGAACACGGAGCCCGCCAGCCCGTATCCGACGAGGCCGACGCGCAGGGGTGAGACCGATCCAGTCATACGCCCACTTAAGCAACGCTGTTGCCAAAGTGCAAGCGGGCCCGACAATGGGGGGTGTGGACAGCAACATCGGCAGCGACATCGGCAGTGACATCGGCAGTGACATCGGCAGTGACATCGGCAGTGACATCGGCAGTGAGATCGACAGCGGCGGCCCCGGTGACCCCCGCGACCCCGGGCCCCACGGCGTCAACCTCCCCGCGCTGCGCGGGCACAACACCGCCCTCGTCCTCGACCTGCTGCGCCGATCCGGCACCGCAGGCGTCAGCCGGCTCGAACTCGCCGCCCGCACCGGACTCACCCCGCAGGCCGTCAGCAAGATCACCGCACGGCTGCGCGGCGAGGGGCTGCTCGCGGACGCGGGGCGCCGGGCGTCGACGGGCGGCAAGCCGTCGACCCTGCTGCGGCTCGTACCGGAGGCGGGGCACGCCATCGGAGTGCATCTGGACCGCGACGAGATCACGGCCGTCCTGGTCGATCTGCGGGGCACGGTCGTCGCGGAGCGGCACGCACCGTTCGACCTGGGCGCGGGCGCGGAGCCGGTCATCGACGCGGTGGCCGGTGCCGTGGCGGAACTCTCGGCGGAGGGCACGGGCCCCGCACCCCTCGGCGTCGGCGTCGCACTGCCCGGCCCGCTCGACCACCGGCGGGGCGTACTCGGCCGGATCACGGGCTTCCCCGAGTGGGAGGGTTTCGCGCTACGGGACGTCCTGGAGCGGCGCCTCGGGCTGCCGGTCGCCGTCGACAAGGACACCAACGCGGCGGCACTCGGACTCGCCCTCGGCCTGGGCGGCACGGCGGTCCCGGCGGTTCCTGCGTACGGGTCGTTCGCGTATCTGCATCTCGGTACCGGACTCGGCGCGGGGCTCGTGCTGGGCGGGGCCCTGTACCGGGGGGCGCGGACCGGGGCGGGGGAGTTCGGGCACCAGGTGATCGACCTGGACGGGGTGGTGTGCGGGTGCGGCAGGCGCGGGTGCGTCGAGGCGCTGTGTCTCGCGGCGGTGCGGCGGGGCGACCCGGAGGAGGCGGCGCGGGTCCTCGGTACGGCCGCCGCCAACCTCGTGGGGCTGCTCGACATCGACCTCGTCCTGCTCGGCGGCCGGACGGTGACGGCGTACGAGGACATCTTCGTACGGGGCGTCACCTCGGTCCTGCCCGCCCCCGCCTCGGTCCTGCCCGCCCCCGCGATCCCGGTCCACCTCGCCCCGGGCGGGCCCCGCGCCACCGCCGAGGGGGCGGCCCAACTGGTCCTGGCCCCGGTGTTCGGCCGGGAGCCGATGGAGCGTGCGGGCGGCGCCGGGATCTCCCGCGTGGTCTGACGCGGGTCCGTCCGCTGCGTGCGCCTGTCGCGGGTCCGCTGTTCGAACGGATTTCGGCCGCCGATCGGGCGGACGCCGTGCGTGGCGGTCCGGCGCCCGCGCACCCCGCTGGCAGGGTCGCGAGCCCACGACCAAAGGCCCGTCATGCGACAGAGCACCCCCCTCGCCCGCCATGTCATCGCCGCCACCGCCCTGACGGCCGCCACGCTGACCCTCACGACGGCACCGGCGGCAGCGGCCCTCACGGTCACCCCTGCCAGCACCTCGCCCCCCGCGCCCGCCCCCGGCACCCTCACCCGCGCCCCCGCCCTCAGCTCGGTCACCGTCGCCCCGGCGGAGACCGCGACCCCGCCCGCCGTCCCCCGGGCGCCCGGCGCCGGCGCCCTGGCCCTGCCGCCGCCTTCCTGCCCCGCCGCCCCCGACGACGCGTTCCCCCTCGACACCCTGATCCACGACGGGCCCGACCGGTACCGGGCCGGTGACGGGCCGCTCCGCTGGCGGATCGAGCTGGCCAACGCGACCGGGGCCGAGTGCGCGGGCGTGCACCCCGTCGTCGTGTTGGTGGACACCACCCGGGCGCTGCGGGGGCCTCAGGTGCGGATGGAGTTCCGGGACGGTACGCGGTGGCGGCCCGCCGCGATCGAGCGGACCGACCGGGACGAGACGATCGCCGTGTTCGACGACGGGTTCGCCGGATTCGCCGTACCCGCGCACGGCAGCGTGAACGTCGACGTCCGGCTCGCCTTCGCCGCCGACGCCACCCCGAACGAGGTCGTCGCCCAGGCCGCCGTCGTCCAGCGCCGCAGCGACGACGGTGCGTGGGTGGGGGAGTCGGAGCCGTACCGGTTCCGCGTGGACGCGGCCTCGAAGGCGGTGCTCGACGGCCGGGCGAGGCCGGCCGTCCCCGCCGCGCCCTCGCCCGGCGCCCGTCCCTCCGCGCCCTACCAGCTCGCCACCACCGGCGCCCCGTCCCGCAAGGGCCTCGCCGCAGCCGCCGTCGCCCTGTTCCTCACCGGCACCGCCCTCTTCACGGTCGCCCGCCGCTTCCGGACCCCCGGCCCGCACCGCCACTGACCCCCGCACAGCCACTGACCCCCGCCCCGCCTGACCCCCCGCCCCACCTGCGGCGCGTCCCTCTGCGACCATCCCTTCCGTGGACTACCCCAACGACCAGGCACCTGGCGCACCCATCCGTTCCGGTATCCCCGAGCACGGCCGTATCCCCAAGTACTACGCCGTGAAGGCCCGTATCGCCGTGCTGGTCGGCGAGTTGGCCGAGGGCGACACGCTGCCCACGGAACGGGATCTGGCGCTGCGGTACGAGGTCTCGCGGGAGACCGTGCGTCAGGCGCTGCGCGAGCTGCTCCTTGAGGGCAGGCTGCGGCGGCAGGGGCGCGGCACCGTCGTCGCCGGGCCCAAGCTCGAACAGCCCCTCTCCCTCGCCAGCTACACCGAGGGCGTCCGCAGGCAGGGGCGTACCCCGGGGCGTCATCTCATCGGGCTCGACCGGTTCCCCTGCCCGGAGACGCTCGCCGCCGAGACCGGCCTGGAGCGCGGCGAACCCGTCTGGCACCTGGAGCGCGTCCTGCTCGCCGACGACGAACGCGTCGGCCTGGAGAGCACGTACGTCGCCGTGTCCCGCGTCCCCCACCTGGACACCGACTTCGAGCCCGACTCCTCCTTCTACGCCTACCTCGGCGACCGGATGGGCATCGGCTTCGGCGACGCCGACGAACGCATCGAGACCGTCCTCGCCACGCCGCGCGAGGCCCTGCTCATCGGCACCCCGCCCGCCCTGCCGATGCTGCTCATCCACCGAGTCTCACGGGACACCGAGGGGCAGCCACTCGAACGCGTCCGCAGCCTCTACCGGGGCGACCGGTTCTCCTTCAGCACTCATCTCGACGGCACCCGCCAGCCGAAGCAATGAGGTAACTCGCCCCATTTTGGCGAGTGCGGAATCGGCCCGTCGCCAGGCTCCCGATGTCACGAGAAGATAACGGGTCTAGGCCAAACTTGAGAGGCCGTTCACCATCCCGTTCCCGTTCCGACCGCCCCGGGTCACCCGGCGCCATCAGCTTGGTCGGCGTGAGAGTGACAGTCGTAGGAGCCGGCGTGGTGGGCACCATGCACGCCTGGCAAGCGGTGGAACGCGGCCATGAGGTCGTCCAGATCGAGCGCGAAACGGAGGCACGCGGCGCGTCCCTGCGCAACTTCGGGCAGATCTGGGTCAGCGGGCGCGCGGGCGGCGCGGAACTCGACACCGCCCTGCGCGCCCGGGAGTTGTGGGAGGCCATCGGCGCCCGCGTCCCGGACCTCGGGTTCCGGGCCAACGGCTCGCTCACCCCGCTGCGCACAGCCCATGAGCGGAAGGTCGCCGAGGCCGCCCTCGCCAGAGTCGACGCGGGGGCGCGCGGTTACGCGCTGCTCACCGCCGACGAGGCCCGCGCCCTCAACCCGGCCCTGCGCGGCGCCTTCGACGCCGCCCTGTACTGCGAACGCGACGCGGCCGTCGAACCCCGCACCGCCCAACTCGCCCTGCGCGCCGAGCTGTTGAAGTCGCCCCGCTACACCTTCCTGCCGGGCCGCGAGGTCCGCGAGGTGATCGGCGAGAACGCCGTCCGCGACGACCACGGCGACGTCCACGCGTCCGACGCCGTCGTCCTGTGCACCGGCGCCTGGCTCGGCGGACTCGTCCGCGAACTCGCCGGACCCGACCTGCCCGTACGCCGCGTACGCCTCCAGATGATGCAGACCGACCCGCTCGGCGAACCCCTCACCACCTCGATCGCCGACGCCGACAGCTTCCGCTACTACCCGGCGTATCGCAGCGCGGCCCTCGATCTGCTCGACGCCGAGCAGCCGCAGGACCCGACCGCCGCCGCGCACCGGATGCAACTGCTGATGGTGCAGCGCCGCGACGGCGGCCTGACCATCGGCGACACCCACGAGTACGAGCACCCCTTCGCGTTCGACACCCTCGAAGACCCCTACGAGCATCTGACCGGCGTCGTCGAGAGCTTCCTCGGCCGGCCGCTGCCGAAGATCCGGCGCCGCTGGGCCGGGGTGTACGCGCAGTGCACCGACACCTCCCGCGTGGTGCACCGCCAGCGGGTGCGCGACGGCGTGTGGCTGGTGACCGGGCCCGGCGGGCGCGGCATGACCTGCGCCCCCGCCATCGCCGAACGGACCGCCGACGAGTTGGGCTGGTGAATACCCCCATGAACACCCCCATGAACACCCCCATGAGCACCTTCATGAACGACAGCAGCGCCATGGCCACCCACGACGACCACGGCATCCGCCTCGTCGTCCTCGACATGGCCGGCACCACCGTCGCCGACGGCGGCCTCGTGGAACGCGCCTTCTCCACCGCCGCCGAACGCCTCGGCGTCGAGCCCGGCACTGACGACCACGCCCGCAAACTCGCCTACGTACGCGCCACCATGGGCGAGTCCAAGATCTCCGTCTTCCGGCACCTGTTCGGCGACGAGGACCTTGCCCAGCGCGCCAACACCGCCTTCGAGGAGGCGTACGGGGAGTTGGTCGACGGCGGTCTCATCGCCGAGATTCCGGGCGCCCGCGCCACCATCGAAGCCCTCCGTGAATCCGGCCGTACGGTCGTCCTCACCACCGGATTCGCCCGCACCACGCAGGACGCCCTGCTCGACGCGCTCGGCTGGCGCGACCTGGGGCTGCTCACCCTGTGCCCGGCGGACGCCGGGGGCCGGGGCCGCCCGTACCCCGACCTCGTACTCGAAGCGTTCCTGCGGGCCGGCGCCGCCGACGCGCTGCGTCAGGTCGCGGTCGCGGGGGACACCTCCTACGACATGCTCAGCGGGGTGCGGGCCGGGGCCGGGGTCGTGGCGGGGGTGCTGACCGGGGCGCACGGGGACGCGGAGCTGCGGGCGGCCGGGGCGACCGATGTGCTCGGCTCGGTCGTGGAGCTGCCCGCACTTCTGGCCGCCGGGGACCGGCGATGAGCAGCGGTATCCGCTTCGACCGGGTCTCCGTCGCGTACGACGGCACGACCGTCCTCGACGGGTTCGATCTGACCGTCGAGCCCGGCGAGGTCGTGGCGCTGCTCGGCCCGTCCGGGTCCGGGAAGACCACCGCGCTGCGGGCCGTCGCCGGATTCGTCCGGCCCGATTCCGGGCGGGTGTTCATCGGCGGCCGTGACATCACGGACCTGCCGCCCCACCGGCGCGGCATCGGCATGGTCGTCCAGCAGTACGCGCTCTTCCCGCACATGCGGGTCGCCGACAACGTCGCCTTCGGCATGCGGGCCCGCAAGGTCCCCAAGGGCGAGATTCCCGGGCGGGTCGGCGAGGCCCTGGAGATGACCGGGATGACGGCCTACGCCCGCCGGTACCCCCGGGAGCTGTCCGGCGGGCAGCAGCAGCGCGTCGCCATCGCGCGGGCGCTCGCCGTACGCCCCGGGGTGCTGCTCCTCGACGAGCCGCTGTCCGCGCTCGACGCCCGCCTGCGCTCCGGCATGCTCGCCGAACTCGCCCGGCTGCACCGCGAGTTGCCCGAGGTGTCGATGCTGTACGTCACCCATGACCAGGTCGAGGCGCTGACCCTGGCCGACCGGATCGCCGTGATGGACCGGGCCCGGCTCCAGGACTGCGGGACCCCGCAGGAGCTGTACCGGACGCCGCGTACCGCCTTCACGGCGTCGTTCGTGGGCAACGCCAATCTGCTGCCGGTGACCGTGGCGAAGAAGGGGGTCGTGTCTTTCGGGGATGCCATTGAACTCGCCGTGGATACAAGGGACTTGGCGTCCGGGGTGAGTGCGACGCTCTGTGTGCGGCCCCATCTTGTGCGGCTCGGAGAGGGAGACGAGGACGGGGACGGATACGGAGGCGGGGGCGCGGTCGATGTCGGGGCCGGGGTCAACGCGCTGGCCGGGGTGGTGACCGAGGTGCAGTGGCGGGGGGCCGCGCACCGGGTCCACCTCGCTGTCGAAGGGCACCAGGTCATCGCGGACGTACCCGAGCTGCCGTCGCCTCCCGTACTCGGTGACCGGGTCACCGTGCACTTCCTGCCCGCCGACGCCTCGCTGATACCGCAGGGGGTGGGGCATGGGTAGGGCGCGGGTGGTGTGGACGCTGCCGCCGGTCCTCGTCCTCGGCGCGCTGTTCCTCTACCCCCTCTACCTCGTCGTCCGGCAGACCTCGTTCGACGCCTTCGGCCAGGTCTTCGCCTCCGGCGTCTTCCGGGACGCGCTGTGGACCACCGTGTGGCTCGCGGTCGGGGCGACCGCCGGGTGTCTGGTCCTCGGGTTCCTGCTCGCCCTCGTCATCGCCTTCGTGCCGTTCCCCGGGGCGAAGGGCGTCGCCAAGTTCATCGACGTCTTCCTGTCCTTCCCGTCCTTCCTCATCACCCTCGCGCTGCTCTTCCTGTACGGGACGGTCGGCGTGGCCAACGGGGCGTGGACCGGGGTCACGGGCGCGGCCGAGGGGCCGTTCCAGTTCCTCACCACACCGTGGGGGGTGCTGCTCGCCGAGATCACGTACTTCACGCCGTTCGTGATGCGGCCCCTGCTCGCCGCGTTCTCGCAGCTCGACACCGCCCAACTGGAGGTGGCGAGTTCGCTGGGTGCGCGGCCCGCGCGGATCGTGCGGCGGGTGATCCTGCCCGAGGCGCTGCCCGCGCTCGCGGCCGGCGGCAGCCTCGTCCTGGTGCTCTGCCTCAACGAGTTCGGCATCGTCCTGTTCACCGGAGCCAAGGGCGTCACGACGCTGCCGATGCTCGTGTACAGCAAGGCGATCCTGGAGTCCGACTACGCGGGCGCCTGCGTCGTCGCCGTCGTCAACGTCCTGATCTCCGTGGGCCTCTACGGCCTCTACCGGGTGGTGAGCCGCCGTGCTGGTGCATAGCCGGAAGGGGAAGTGGGCCGCCTGGGCCGTGTTCCTCGTGCTGTTCGTCCCGCTGTTCGCGATGCCGCTCCTGGTCATCGTCGCCGCGTCCTTCGCCACCCACTGGTCGGGCGTCCTGCCGTCCGGGTTCACGACGGAGCACTACGGCGCCGCGACCCGCGGCGAGTCGTTGCAGGCCCTCACCACCAGCCTGGTCACGGCCCTCACGGCGAGCGTCCTCGCGCTGACCGTCGGCACCTGGGCCGCGCTCTCCGCCGCCGCGCTCGGCAAGCGGGGACGCCGGGTCATGGACGCCCTGTTCGTGCTGCCTGTCGCCGTGCCGTCGGTCGTCGTCGGGCTCGCGATCCTCGTCGCCTACTCGCAGCCGCCGGTCCTGCTCAACGGCACCCGGTGGATCGTGATCGCCGCGCACACCGTCCTCGTCACGGCCTTCGCGTACCAGTCCGTATCGGCCGCCGTCGTCCGGCTCGACCCCGCCTACGAACAGGCCGCCGCCTCACTCGGCGCCCGCCCCTCCTACGTCCTGTGGCGGGTCCGCCTGCCGCTCCTTCTGCCCTCCCTCAACGCCGCCGCCGGGCTCTGCTTCGCCCTGTCCATGGGGGAGTTGAGCGCCACGATGATGCTCTACCCGCCGGACTGGACACCCCTGCCCGTACGGATCTTCGCCGCCACCGACCGCGGTTCGCTGTTCACCGGCTCCGCGCTCGCGGTGGTCCTGATGGGCACGACCCTGCTCGTCCTGCTCCTGGTCTCCCGTATCCGCTCCCGCGCCTCCTACCGCTGACCGACCGCCACCCCCCTCGCGCGTGTCCGTTCCGTCTCAACCACCCCTTACCCCTTACCTCGTCAGGAGTTCGTCTCGCCATGCGCAATTCGATCAAGCCGATCGCCGCCGTCACCGGCAGCCTCGCCCTCGCCCTCTCCCTCACCGCCTGCGGAGGCGGTTCCGCCGCGTCCGACGAGAAGGTCGTCACCGTCTACAGCGCCGACGGCCTGAAGGGCGAGAACGGCGACGGCTGGTACGACCGGATCTTCAAGGACTTCGAGAAGGAGACCGGTATCAAGGTCAAGTACGTCGAGGGGGGCTCCGGCGAGGTGGTGCAGCGCGCCGTCCGCGAGAAGTCCAACCCGCAGGCCGACGTGCTGGTCACCCTGCCGCCGTTCATCCAGCAGGCCGACGGCAAGGGTCTGCTCGACAAGTACAGCCCGAAGGACGCGGGCCAGGTCGACGGCGGCGACAAGGGCGCCGACGGCACTTGGACGTCGGTCGTCAATAACTACTTCGGGTTCATCTACAACAAGAAGGAGCTGCCGAAGGCGCCCACCACGTGGGAGGAGCTGACCGGCGGCGCGTACAAGAACAAGCTCCAGTACTCCACGCCCGGAGTCGCCGGGGACGGGACCGCCGTCCTCATCAAGGCGATGCACGACTTCGGCGGCCAGGAGCCGGCGATGGCGTATCTGAAGAAGCTCCAGTCCAACAACGTCGGCCCGTCCGCGTCGACCGGCAAGCTCGCCCCGAAGGTCGACAAGGGTGAACTCCTCGTCGCCAACGGCGATGTGCAGATGAACTACGCCCAGTCCCGCTCCATGCCGAACCTCGGCATCTGGTTCCCGGCGAAGGAGGGCGGCAAGGCCACCACCTTCGCGCTGCCCTACGCGGCCGGTCTCGTCACCAAGGCACCGCACAGCGACAACGGCAGGAAGCTGCTCGACTACATGCTCGGGCAGAAGGCGCAGCAGCAGGTCAGCGAGGTCGGCGGCGGCTTCACCGTCCGCGGCGACGTCAAGGCGACCGACGCGAACGCCATCGAACTGGCCAAGCTCATGGAGGGCGTCGAGGTCTTCCAGCCCGACTGGGCGGACATCGACAAGAACCTGACCGCGTACGTCGATGCCTGGAAGTCCGCCACCGGCAGCTGATCCGCCCCCGGTTCCGTACGCAAGGCACGTCTCAAGGCACGTCTCAAGGCACGTCCCAGCCCATCCGTATCCGGAGGTTCCCGTGTCGTCCCGTCTCTCCCGTCGTACCCTGCTCGGCTCCGCCGTCGCCATAGCCGTGTCGGCGGGGCCGCTCACCGCCCTCGCGCGGGCCGCGGCCCGTACCCCGAAGGTCCTGGTCATCGGGCTCGACGGCGCCCTGCTCCAGCGCATCAAGGACGCCGAAGCCCCCCATCTGGACGCCCTGATGGCCGCCGGCCTCACCGCGCCCAGCAGCATCTACGCCAACCCGTTCGCGCCGACCCTCTCCGGGCCCGGCTGGTCGACGATCATCACCGGTGTCTGGCCCGACAAGCACAACGTCAAGGACAACACCATCGGCGGCCACAAGTTCGCGCAGTACCCGGACTTCCTCACCCGGATCGAGACCGCGAAGCCGTCGCTCAGCACCTACGCCGTCTCGTCCTGGGCGCCGATCACCGACACCATTCTCTCGTCCAAGGTCGACACCCGGATCTCCACACCGGGCGCCGAGTACGACACCGGCACCACCTCGCGCGCCGTCGCCACGCTGCGGACCGGCAACCCGGACGCGGTCTTCGTCCACCTCGACAACATCGACCACGCGGGCCACAGTTACGGCGCCGCGTCCCAGCAGTACCTGGACGCCGTCCACACCGCCGACGCCCAGGTCGGCCAGATGGTCGCCGCCGTCAAGTCCCGTGCCACCTACGGCGACGAGGACTGGCTGATCATGATCACCGCCGACCACGGGCACACCGACGCCGGGGGCCACGGCGGGTCCAGCGCGCCCGAGCGGCAGACCTTCCTCATCGCCACCGGCCCGACCCTGGCGGCCGGTTCGACCCGCTACGACGTCAAGATGCCCGACGTCGCCGCATCCGCCCTGGCCCACCTGGGCATCGCGATCGACCCGGCCTGGGGGCTCGACGGCCGGCCCGTCCAGCAGCCCGCACCGGACGACTTCGACACGCTGCGTACCAAGCTGGGGACCCGCGTGGACGAGACCGGTATCGGCGCGGCCGTGCTCGGCTTCACGCACACCCCGCCGAGCGGCTGGTCGGTCGACAACTCGGCGATGGGCACCGGCGGTGTCACCGAGTGGCGCGGCTGGTCCTTCACGACCGACGAGTTCTGGACGGCCGCCCAGCGCGACCAGCAGCGCGAGTCGAACGTCCGCGCCCGGAACGTCTTCGCGGTGGCCGACGGCGACGAGTGGAGCGACAAGACGTTCTCCGGCACCTTCGACTCCACCCTGATCACCCCGGCGTACGCGGTCACCGGCGGCCGGACCGCCACGCTCACCTACACCACCTACTACCGCCAGGAGGCCCCGCAGAAGGGCGAGGTCCTGGTCTCCTACGACGGCGCGGCCCCGGTCTCCGTGAAGACGTACACGGCCGACGTGCCGTCCCGCACCGAGACGCTCACCCTCCAGGTCCCGGCGGGCGCGACCACCGCCAGGGTCCGCTTCCGCTACACGGGCGGGAACAACTGGTACTGGGTGATCGACGGGGTGCGGCTCGTACAGTCCTGATTCGAACGGGAGAGCTTAGGGTGGGGGCGTCGGCACGCCGTGGTTCCGGCGCCCCCAATCCCGTCCCGTCCCTTACCGCCCGTACGCCAGGAGATCGCGCCCATGGCAGACCGCAAGCCCATCGAGTCCTGGCTCACCGACATGGACGGTGTGCTCATCCACGAGGGCGTACCGATCCCCGGCGCCGAGGCGTTCATCAAGAAGCTGCGGGACTCCGGCCGCCCCTTCCTGGTGCTGACCAACAACTCCATCTACACCGCCCGCGACCTGCACGCCCGGCTCGCCCGCATGGGCCTGGACGTGCCCGTCGCGAACATCTGGACCTCCGCCCTGGCCACCGCCCGCTTCCTGGAGGACCAGCGCCCCGGCGGCACGGCGTACGTCATCGGCGAGGCCGGGCTGACGACGGCGCTGCACGACATCGGGTACGTCCTCACCGACCACGACCCGGACTACGTGGTGCTCGGCGAGACCCGCACCTACTCGTTCGAGGCGATGACGAAGGCCGTCCGGCTGATCAACGACGGCGCCCGTTTCATCTGCACCAACCCGGACGAGACAGGGCCGTCCACCGAGGGCGCGCTGCCCGCCGCCGGTTCGGTCGCCGCGCTCATCACCAAGGCGACCGGCAAGGAGCCGTACTTCGCGGGCAAGCCCAATCCGCTGATGATGCGGACCGGGCTGAACGCGATCGGCGCGCACTCCGAGACCAGCGCGATGATCGGTGACCGGATGGACACGGACGTCCTCGCGGGTCTGGAGGCGGGGATGGAGACGTACCTCGTGCTGACCGGGGTGACGACGCCTGAGGACATCGAGAAGTACCCGTTCCGGCCGTCCAGGGTGGTCGACTCGATCGCCGATCTGGTCGACAGGATCTGACGGGGGCCGTCGCGCTGGTCTGTCCTGGGGACGTCGCCCGTACGGACCAGCGCCGACCCCCCGCCGGGATGCGGTACGGGCGTCGGCGCGTGAACCTGCGAGTACCAGGAGGTTCACGATGCGTACTGGACTGATCGCTCTCCGTGCCGTGGGGGTCGCCGCCGTCCTGGCGGCCCCGCCCGTGGCGACCGCGCACGCGGGCACCGGGGGATCCGTCGTCGTGAATCCGTCCGACGCGCCACCGGGCTCCGACGTCGAGCTGCGGGTCACCGGCTGCGAGGGCACATCGGGCAGCGCCGCGTCGGACGCGTTCGTCGCCCCCGCCGATCTCACGCCGTCCGCCACCGGACCGACCCTGTTCGCGCAGGCCCGGATCAAGCCGTCGGCGGAGCCCCGCGACTACCCGGTCACGGTCACCTGCGACGGCAGGGAGGCCAAGGTCGAGGACGCCGTGCACGTCGTCGCGCACGGCGCCGGGCACCGGGTTCAAGCGGGTGGCGGCTCCACCTCGCGGCTGACCGCCGCCGAGGAGGCCAAGGGCCCCGGCACCCGGCACGCCGTGATCGGTCTGGTCCTCGCGGGTGCGGCGGCGTGCGCCGTCGTCTTCCGGGGCGTCCGCAGACGGCGCCCGCACAACGGCCGGGGCGAGTGAGACGGCGTCCTGAACTCCCCTGTGGTGCGACGACCCTGTGGTGCGACGACCTTGCCCGGTCGGCGACCTGCTCCCCCTGGAGCCGCCGACCGGGCCGGTCCTCGACCGCGCGCGCGGACCGCGGGAGTGGCCCGGCGTCAGCGGGAGGTACAAAGGCCGACATCACTCTAGAGCAGCCCGCCCGGACCGCGTCCACCCAAGTCGGGGCGCGGTAACAGCTGTTCGACGAAGCCCTGCGGACCTCGTTGCCGCGAGGTCGCCTATGTGAGGATTGGACCTCGGAAGGCGCACCCGAGGGGGAGTGGATGTACGGCAGGGTGAAATGGTCGGCGGCCGTGGCGGGGGCGGCGCTGCTGCTGACGGGATGTTCTTCCTCCGGTGACGACTCCGCGAAGGACACGGCGGAGCCGATCCGGCAGCAGCCGAAGGGTTCGGACCCGTACTGGGTCAATCCGGACGGGAACGCGGGTGCCCAAGTCCGGGCGTACGAGAAGGACGGCAAGAAGGACGACGCCGGGCAGATCCGGAAGATCGCGGAGCAGCCGACGGCGGAGTGGATCGGCGCGGAGAACCCGGAGCAGGAGGCGCGCGGCTTCACGGAGGCCGCGGCGAAGGCGGACCGGGACGCGGTCCTCGTCCTCTACAACATCCCGCACCGCGACTGCGGCAACTTCTCGGCGGGCGGCGCGGCCGACGGCAACGCCTACCGCGCCTGGATCGACGGGGTCGCCAAGGGCATCGGCGACCGCCCCGCGACGGTCGTCCTGGAACCCGACGCGGTCCTGCACCTGGTCGACGGCTGCACGCCCGACGAGTTCCACGAGGAGCGGTACGACCTCCTGAAGGGCGCCATCGGCACCCTCAAGGCGCTGAAGAACACCAAGGTCTACCTCGACGCGGGCAACACCGGCTGGGGCAAGCCCGACCAGATCTTCGAACCGCTGACCTGGGCGGGCGTCGCGCAGGCGGACGGCTTCTCGGTGAACGTGTCCAACTTCTACACGACGGCGGACAGCACGGCGTACGGCAAGGAGCTGTCGGCGAAGGTCGGCAACAAACCGTTCGTGATCGACACCAGCCGCAACGGCAACGGCCCCTACACGGACGGCGACCCGAACGAACGCTGGTGCAACCCCCCGGGCCGAGCACTGGGCGAAACCCCCACGACAAAGACCGGCGACCCCAAGGTCCACGCCTTCCTCTGGATCAAACGCCCCGGAGAATCAGACGGCACCTGCAAGGGCGGCCCAAAGGCGGGGGAGTGGTGGCCGGAGTACGCGTTGGAACTGGCGAGGGCGACGAAGTGACCCAGGAAGGCGCGGAAAGTGTACAGTTCTGTCCATGAGTGACATCCTCCCCATCACTGAGGCGCGCGCCCGGTTCGGGTCCCTGGTCCGCAGGGCTTCGCACGCGCGTGAGCGCATCACGATCACGGACCACGGGCAGCCCGCCGCGGTGCTGATCAACCCGCAAGAGCTGGCCGACCTTGAGGACGCGCTCGCGCTGGCTCAATACCGGGAGCGACAGGCGGCCGGCAAGGTGGCGACAGTGCCGCACGCGGACGTGCGGGCGCGACTCGGGCTGGAGCAGGCTTCTTGACGTATGCGATCACGTGGGACGAGGCAGCCATCGACGCCGCGGCCCGCTTCCTCAAGGACGACCCCGACGGACTGCGCCAGGTCATGGACGCGGTCGACCTGCTTGCCGATCAGCCACGCCCGGAGGGCACCGCCGAGTACGGCTCCGCCGACCTGCGCCGCATGCATGTGGGCCGCTATCGGGTGTTGTACGAGATTGAGGACGGCACCGTGACAATCGTGGTCATCCACCTCGGTCGGGTCGGCTGACGATCCATCACGCCGAAGCAGGTCGCCGCCGGGATCGGACCCGGCGGCGATCTTTGTCTACGGCACCTTTGTCTACGGCACCTTCACCCACTGCGCCTTCGACGGAGTTCCGTCCGCGTCTGTGACGAAGAGCATGTACCAGCCCGATTCCACCAGGTTCCGGCTTTCCGGGACGGTGACAGTGATGCTGTCCTTCGACTTCTTCATGTCCAGGGCGATCGAGCGCTGGTCGACGTCCGTGACGTGTGTGGACGCGCTCGGGCGGATCAGGCGGGCCGTTTTGAGGGTCGACGCCTGCTGGGAGGTGAACTTCGCCGAGGCGCCGCGCTCGACCGTCTTCGGGCCGCCCGAGAGGGAAGGGCGCGAGTCGCGGTAGAGGTACGGCGGTGTGTACATCTCGATGCGCTGCTCGAAGACGCCCGGCTTGGTGTTGGCCTTGTCCGCGTAGAGCGAGTCCGAGCCGAAGAACATCACACGCCCGTCCGGCAGCAGCAGCGAACCCGAGTGGTAGTTCCGGCCGACCAGCGGATCGGCCACCTTCCGGAAGGAGTTGGCCTTCGGGTCGTAGAGCCGTGCCTGGTGGATGTTGGAACCACCGCGGCCCCGGTAGTCCTCCGAGCCGCCCGACACGAGCACCGTGTCGTCCGGCAGGATCGAGGACTGCGGATAGCGGGTCCCCTTCTCCAACTCGGGACCGTCCACGAACTTCGGGTCGTCCGCCTGGAGGTCCACGATGCGGGTCTTCTTGCTGGACTCCTGCGACTCGCCGACCCCGCCGCCGCCGATCACCATGTACTTCTCGTCCTGCGCCGGCGGCAACAGCACGGTCCCGGACGTCTCCAGGAGCTTCGGGTCGCTCATCCCGGGCAGCTTGCGGAACTTGTTGGTCTCCAGGTCCCAGATTCCGGGGTCGCGCCCCACGTCGTCCGGGCCGTACCCGGCGTTGGAACCGGAGTAGAACAGCTTCCCGTTCTGCATCAGCGAGATCGCCGGATACGTCGGGAACTGCCGGATGCCCTCGGTGTACTCCCAGGTCCGCGTCTCGGGGTCGAACACCTCGTTCTTGCCGGGCACCAACTGCCCGATCTCGTCCAGGCCCGAAAGGCTGAGCACCTTGCCGTCGCTGAGCGTCGTCAGCGTCGGATACCAGCGGGCCTCCTTCATCGGGTCGACCTGGATGTACTTCTCGGCCACCGGATCGAATTCGAAGGCGTCCCGGATTCCCTGGAAGTCCTTCTTGTCCAGGGCGAGTTTCTCCGCCATACCGTAGGTGTTACGGGCGTCCGCGCCGGAAAGTCCCTGCACCCGGTAGTTGTCCTGGGTGCCCGTCTCGTACTGCGCGCCGCTCTTCTGCGCCTCGACATAGATCCGGCCGAGCCCGGGGTCGTTGCGCAGGAACTCACCGGTGTCCGGGTCGAAGACCTTCTCCGCCCGCTCGACCACGACGGGATCCTTCGACGTGAAGGTGTTCCCGTTCGTCTTCCCGGTGAACTTGGTGCCCGCGGGGAGCGTGATCGGCTTGTCCGGGTTCTCGTTGTGGACGACCATCAGACCGCCGGCCTTGGTGACGTCGCCCTTCAGCTTCTCGTACCGCTTGGTGCCGCCGGCGATCAGCAGATTGCCGTTGGAGAGCTGTGTGTGACCCGTGCAGAACAGATCCTTCGGCGTGGGGATCTTCTTGATCGTGTTCTTGACCGGGTCCCACAGCCGGGTGTCGAACTTCTTGTCGTCGAAGTTCTGCTGATCGTTGCCCGACCCCGCGACCAGCAGAATCTTGCCGGTGTGGAGCAGCGCCGCGTGAATCGTGTTCTGCTTGAACTCCGCCGGGAATTCAATGATGTCCCATTTGCCGTTCGCGGCCTTGTACTCCGGCTTGTTGATCTTGTACTCGTGATATTGCTCGGACCCGAAGCGGTAGAGAGCGGGACCGTTCATCGCGGCCAGCGCAACAACTACCGCCGCGCCTATCGCAATACGACGGAAGCGGCGGCGGCTGGAACCGTCTTTCATTTCTTACGTCCCCCAAGGGCGATCTGTACGGTCTGGTCGTTCGGCGTCGATGCCCAATCCGGTCTCTGCTGGGGGGCGTGCGGGCCCGGCGCCGCGTGCCGCCCCCGGGAGCCGCCGCCCTGCGGGGGAACCGACGGATCGGACGGCGGTGCCACGGGCGGCTTCTTCTTCGCCTGCCGCAGCGTCCACCGCCACGCGAAGATCGGCGCGGCCGTGATCAGCAGCGCGAAGGACGCCCAGATCAGCATCGCGGGATGGGAGTGCCCGAAGTAGAAGGAGGCGCCCATCGAGGCGCCGAAGACCGCGATGAAGAAGAGATGGATCCGGAACGTACCGAACAGCGTGTCCGGGCTCGCCGAATCCCCCTTCGGCGTCACCACGAACTTGCTCTTGCGGCGCAGCACGGCATCCATCAGCGACCGCGCGTAGATCGGCGCGGACAGCGCGGACATCACCATGCCGGCGACCCCGCCGGACCCCTCCGGCTCGTGCGGGGACACATTGTGGCGGCGGTTCCAGATGTAGAGCCCGATCTGGAGGGCGGACGCATTGCCGTACAGCATCAGCCAGATCGTCGGGTCGATGTTCACACCCGAGGCGCCCATGCCCAGGAACAGCGCACAACTCAGCGCCGCCAGAATCCAGTTGAGCGCCGACATCGGATAGAAGATGATCATCATCGTGTAGTTGAAGAGCTTGCTCGGCGGCAGCGAGTAGAAGCCCTTCCAATACTGCTTGAGGATCGTCTCGTAGGTCCCGCGCGACCAGCGCAACTGCTGCGTGAAGAAGTCCGTCCAGGCATTGGGACCCTCACCGACCGCGAGTACGTCCGGGGTATAGACCGAGCGCCATTTCTTACCGGTCACCGGATTCTTCGCCCGGTGGATCTCGAACCCGGTCGCCATGTCCTCGGTGATCGAGTCGTACAGACCGCCGATCTGCTTGAGCGCGCTGATCCGTACGGCGTTGGACGTGCCGACGAACATCGGCGCCCCGTACGCGTTGCCCGCGCGCTGGATCAGGGCGTGGAAAAGGAACTGCTGCGATTCCGCGGCCTTGGTGACGAAGGTGTCGTAATTGCCGTACACCTGCGGGCCGATGACGAAACCGACGTCCGGGTCGCGGAAGAAGCCGAGCATCCGCTCCAGATAGTTCGGCAGCGGGACATGGTCGGTGTCGACGGAGGCGAAGTAGTCGTAGTTGTCGCCGTGCGCGTCGAGCCACGCGTTGTAGTTGCCGTGCTTCGTCTTCGCCCGGTGCGGACCCTTGGCCTGGTTCCACTGGGGGACCCCCTTGCGGGAGAAGTGGTGCACGCCGAGCCGCGCGCAGACCTCCTTCACCTCCGGGTCGTCGCCCTCGTCGAGCAGCCAGATGTGCAACAGCCCCCGGTGGCGGATTTTGACCGCGGCCTCCAGCGTCTTCGTGACCATGGCGAGGGGTTCCTTGCCGGGCACGAAGGAGGTGAGGAACGCGACCCGCGTACCGGTCTCGGGGACGACCGGGATCGGGTCACGGGCGACGAGCGTGGCGTGCGCGTTCGACAGCACGTTCATGCACCGGAAGAACTCGATGAGGCCGATGGAGACGAGCATCACCATGTCGAGGACGGGCAGGAAGTCGTACTTCGGATAGTCCCGCTCGGTCCAGTGCGTCGGCTGGAGCAGCCAGGCGAGCAGCACCAGGGAGAGCAGCGGCGCGGCGCCCAGCATGAGCGCGGCCCGGACGCGGTGCGGCTCCTGCGAGAGCAGCGAGCGGTACTGCACCTTGTACGGCTTGCCCGGGGCGGGCTGGGTGAGGGGTCCGGCGAGCCGGCTGTAGTGCTCGTAGTCGTAGCGCGGCAGCGTCTTCTTGATTCTTCGGAAGCCCCCTGTCCGGTGAGACGGCACGCGCAGCTGCGTGGTCTCGGACGGGTCGAAGTTCTGCCGGGCGCCGTCAGGCGGCGACGTCATGAGTCATACCCCCCAACACGCGGGAGACCGCGTGTTCGTCGATCGTGGGCCCGGTACGGATTCCCCTGATCCTGCCGGGCGCATCAGTGGCTGGCCACCGTTCAGTGAGATGATGAACGACGGTCTTCCGGTTGCATGATGCCCGTCTCGGCATCCGTTCACGAACCGGGGCCCCCGCCCCCCGCTCCCGCCCCGCGCCCGGTCCGGATCACCAACTCGTCCGTCCCCGCCGCCACATGGGATCCCAGGGCTCGGGCCAGCGTTCTATGCCGCTCGTCATGATCGCAAGGGCGTGGGGCTCCCGGGCGGCGGGGACGTATACGACTGTGATGCGGGGGCCGGTGCGGGGGCGCTCAGTCGGGTACGGATGTCACCGAAGTGCTCCTGTATGGCCCGCTCGGCCCGGACCGCGTCGCCCGAGCGGACGGCGTCCAGGATCTCGCGGTGCTGGCGGCAGGTGACCTGGGGGTCGTGCGGGAGGTCCACGAGGTCGGTCCGCACCCGGTGGAAGGCGTCCCAGAACGCTTCGAGCAGTTCGCTGAGCAGTTGGTTGCCGAGGCCCCGGTAGAGCGTGGCGTGGAAGGCGCGGTCGCTCTCTATCAACCCGTCGCCGGCGGCGGCAGCGGTGTCCATGCGGTCCACCAGGGCATCCAGTTCGGCGAGGTCGGCGGCGGGCAGCCGGCCCGCGAGCCGGGAGATCAGCCCGGTCTCGACGGCGGCCCGCAGCTCCAGAAGCTGACGGAGGCTGTCCTCGCCCCGGTAGTGCCCGGCGACCGTGCGGAAGGTAAGGCCCTCGATCATGGGCGCCATCGACATCGGCCCGACATACGTGCCGAAGCCGTGCCGGATCTCGACGATGCCCATCGCCTGGAGTGCCTTCAGCGCCTCGCGGACGGAGTTCCGGCTCACGCCGAGCAGCTCCATCAGTTCGGGCTCGGTCGGCAGGACCGCCCCGGAGGGCAGCCGCCGGTCGATGATGAGCTTCTTGATCCGCTCCTGTATGTCGCGCGCCATGGCGCCCACGGTATCCGCACGGCGCCCCCCAGGTGGCGGGCGTCCAGGAACGGCCGCGATGCGCGGCCCGCGGGGGTCCAGGGGCAGCGAAAAGGCCCTCGCTGCTGCGAGGGCCTTTCCGGTCGGTGCGCCGCCAGGGACTCGAACCCCGGACCCGCTGATTAAGAGTCAGCTGCTCTAACCAACTGAGCTAGCGGCGCGCGCTGACCTGGAGAACTCTACCTGACCGGAAAGGGTGCTCGGCCACCGTCCCGTGCACCACCCGTACACCATCCCATGCCTGAAATGTGGCATATGTTCTGACTGTCAATCATTTGGACCGTCAACATGCGGTATGTGCGGACAGTTGCGAAACTGACGACCGTGCAGATGCGCGGAGATGTCAATCCGGTGTGTGAGGGGAATCGCATGGACGCTCCGGTGTTCGAGGAGATCGACCCCGCGAGCGACTGTGACTGTGCCGGCTGTGTCCACTGGCGGCGCGTCCCGGTGCACGCCCTGCCGGTCCGGCTCGGCGGCAGCCCGGCGGCGCACGGCGCGCGCCGCGCGCTCGTCCTCGCGGCGGCGGCGGGGACCGTCCTGGGCGGTGCGCAGGGGGTGCCGGCCTTCGCCGCGGACCACCGCCCGGCGGGACCGGGACAGCCGGTGGCGCCGGGCGCCACGGCCACGGAGGCCGCCCCGGGTCGTCCGGCCACGGAGGCCGCCCCGGGTCCTCCGGCCACGCAGACCGCCTCAGGTCGTCCCGCCACGCGGGCCGCCCCGGCTCGTCCCGCCACGCCGTCCGCCCCCGGCCGTCCCGGCGCCCCCGCCCCCGACGAGCCGGACACCCCCCAGGGCACCAAGGCACCGCTGCACGGCGGGGCGAGCGGACCCCCGGGCGCGTCGTCGGCGCCGGTCAGGACGCCCTTGATCACCCGGACCGAGATCATCAACCGGGCCAAGGGGTGGATCGAGGCGAAGGTGCCGTACAGCATGACCAAGTACTGGACGGACGGGTACCGCCAGGACTGCTCGGGGTTCGTGTCGATGGCCTGGGGGCTCGCGCAGAACGAGTGGACCGGGAGCCTCGGGGCCTACGGGGTGCGGATCACCAAGGACGAGCTGGAACCCGGCGACATGCTCCTCTTCCACAATCCGTCCAATCCGGAGAAGGGCTCGCACGTCACGATCTTCGGCGGCTGGACGGACTACACGCGGAACTACTACATCGCGTACGAGCAGACCCCGCCGACCGCCCGCAAGCAGTCGACGCCGTACGCGTACTGGAACTACGCCGACCGTTACGTCCCGTACCGCTACAAGGGCGTCAAGGAGGGCGGAACGGTGGCGGGTGGCGCACAGGCGTCGAGCGCCGCGACGCCGTACCCGGGCAAGTCGTCCTTCGGCCCCGGCGCGCACAACAAGTACGTCACGCAGCTCGGCACGATGCTCGTCGGCCGGGGCGCCAAGCGCTTCTACGCCTCCGGCCCCGGGCCGCGCTGGGGCGAGGCGGACCGGCGGGCGACCCAGGCGTTCCAGCAGGCCCAGGGGTGGAAGGGCGCCGACGCGGACGGCATCCCGGGTCCCGCCACCTGGAATCTGCTGGTGAAGGGGAAGGGGCGGGACATCCCGAAGGCGGCCGAGGCCCCGGCGCCCGCCACGGGGAGCGGGGGGACCGGGGGCACAGGGGGGACGGGGGAGTCCGGTGGGGCGAAGCCCGGCGGTGCGCCGTCGGCCGGTGTCCCCGCCTACCCAGGCATCGAGTTCTTCCGCCCGGGACAGTCCAACGCGTACGTCGAGCGGCTCGGCAGGCAGCTCGTGAAGAAGGGGTTCGGCAGGCACTACACGCAGGGTCCCGGCCCGCGCTGGAGCGAGAGCGACCGGCGCGCCGTCGAGGCGTTCCAGCGCGCGCAGGGCTGGCGCGGCGCCGCGGCCGACGGTTACCCCGGCCCCGAGACCTGGCGGCGGCTCTTCTCATGACGGAGGCACGGATGAGCACGACGACCCCGCGGTCCCCGCGGCCCGACGACCCCGGCGCTCGCCCGCCGCGGCTGATCCACAACGAGGTCACCACCGAGATCCCGGTCCACCTCCTCTTCCGCGACGAGCCCGAAGCGCCGTCGGCCGACCTGTCCCCGGCGGTGGTGGGACGCCGCCGCGGGACCGGCGAACAGCCGCGCACCGACGACCGGCCGCCCCAGCGCCCCCCGCTGCGCCGCCCCGCGCCCCGCACGCCCGGCGCGCCCGGCGGCCGGTCCGCGCCGGACGTCGGCGCCGCCGCCCCGGCCGAACGGCTCGGCCGCGCCCTGCCCGGCGCCGTCGGCGTCCTCGCCGGACTCGCCGGGGTCGCGGGCTGTCTGATCACGCTGTGGTGGGCGGGCGTACTGCCCCCGCTGCTCGTCCAGTTGCTCGGTCTGCCGGCGTACGCGGGCGGCGGGTACGCGGGGGTCGGGCTCGGGAACGCGGGGCTCGGCGGCGCCGGGTTCGGCGCGCCCCGGCTGACGGGTACCGGGCTCGGCGGCGGCGACATCACCCCCGCGCAGTGGGGCGCGCTCGCCGCCTCGGGCACCGTCGCCCTGTTCGGCTTCGGCGGGCTGGCCCGGGGGCGGGTCGGCCGGGCCTGGGTGCTGACGCTTTTCGGCCGGTACCGGGGCACGGTCCGGCGCACCGGTCTGCTGTGGGTCAACCCGCTGCTGCTGCGGCGCGGAGCCGACGTACGGCTGCGGCACTGGCGCAGTGAGCCGATGCCCGCGGTCGACGCCAACGGTGTCGCGCTGCGCGTCGTGGTCCTCGTGGTGTGGCGGATCCGGGACACCGCGCGGGCGACGCTTGCCGTGGCGGACCATCAGGAGTATCTGCGGGAGTGCGTGGAGGCGGCGCTCGCGCGGGTCCTCTCGCAGTTGCCCGCCGACGCCTTCCGGCCGGACGCGCCGACGCTGCGCGACGCGGAGGCGGTCGGTGACGCGCTGACCCGGCTGCTCGCGGCGGAGACCGCGCCGGTCGGCCTGGAGGTGTTCTCGGCGCAGCCGACCCGGATCGAGTACGCGCCCGAGGTGGCGGCGGCGATGCAGCGGCGCCGGATCGCCGCCCTGGACGCGCAGCACCGCGACACCGTGCTCACCTCGGTGGTCGACTCGGTCGAGGACACGGTCACTCGGCTCACCGTGCGGGGTCTGGTCGAGCTGGACGACTACGAGCGCAAGGCTCTGGTGAAGGATCTGACGGTCGCGTTCTGCACGGGCCGGGGAGCGGAACCGCCGTCCTGACCCGCCGTCACCCCGCCCCGCGCCGTCACCACGCCGTTCCGTCCCGCCCTGCGACCGGATCCGCTCTGACCGGAACCGGCTCATCATTGGTATGGACATGTTCAACTAACGGCAATAATCTGAGACTTGGTCTAGACCGCAGCTCTGCGTACGCCTCACGGAAGACCCCCACGTTTCCCCAGGAGCGGCAGCATGCGAAAAAAGATCTACGCGGCCATGCTCGGCCTCACCACCGTCGGCGCGTTCGCGCTGTCGGCCGGTGGCGCGAGCAGCCACGGCTACACCGATCTCCCCGTCAGTCGTCAGAAGCTCTGTGCCACCGGTGGATCCGTCGCGAACTGCGGCTCCATCCAGTGGGAGCCGCAGAGTGTCGAGGGCCCGAAGGGCTTCCCGGGCGGCGGGCCTGCCGACGGCAGGATCTGCTCCGCGGGCCTCACCCAGTTCGGCCAGCTCGACGCGCCGAAGACGCCGGGCGGGGGCGCCTGGCCCACCACGAAGCTGAACGGCGGACAGAGCTACACCTTCCGCTGGCAGTTCACGGCAAGGCACTCCACGACCGACTTCCGGTACTACATCACCAAGAACGGCTGGAACGAGAACGCTCCGCTGACCCGCGCCTCGCTCGACACGACCCCGTTCCTGACGGTGCCGTACAGCGGCCAGCCCCCGGCCACGCTCTCGCACTCGGGCACCGTCCCGTCCGGCAAGAGCGGGCACCACGTGATCCTCGCGGTGTGGACGATCGCCGACACCGGGAACGCGTTCTACGCCTGCTCGGACGTCACGTTCTGACCGGGCGAACTCTGAGCATCCCCTGAGGCTCCACCGAACCCCCCACAGGTAGGTTCTGCGCACGCCACTCCACGCGTGGCGTGCGCAGGGCCGAGAACCGGCCGGTACGGGGGGTATGTCATGGAGTTCCTGTTCTACCTGGCGCCGTCGCTCATCGCGGCGCTGGCGCTGTTCATGGCCGTGAAGGTGGTCCAGCGCTGGCTTGACCTGCGCCGCGCCTGGAACAGCGGCCTGACGGCGGAGGCGCGCTGTCTGCGCACGTACACGACGACCGACCGCGACAGCGACTCGGGACACACGTCCACGACTCTGCACCACGTCTACGAGTTCACGGCCCGCGACGGCCGGTCCGTCCGGTTCGAGGAGGCCGACGGGCCCGGCACGGTCATCGAAGGGGACGTCGTCGTCGTGCACTACGCCGCCGACCGGCCCGAGAAGGCCACCGCCCGCCCGGCCGCCCCCGTCAAGGCGGGCTGCACCCTGGTCGCCATACTGCTCTTCCTCGGCTTCTTCATCGCCTTCTGTGCCGTGTTCATGGTGACCGTGCACATGTTCTTCTGACGCTCCGTCAATTATGGTGCGCGGTCATGGGATCCCAGGCGATGACCGTCGCGGAGCTGGTACGGGAGCGGTGGGGCGACCACCGCCCCGGGCTGTGGTGCGAGGACCGGACGCTGAGCCATCACGAGGTCGCCGCGGGCGCGGCGGCCCGCGCCGCGCTCCTCGCCGACCTGCTGCCGCCCGGCGCCCCGCCGCACCTCGGCGTCCTGCTCGACAACACCCCCGAGTACCCGCTGTGGCTGAGCGCCGCCGCGCTCGCCGGGGCCGCCGTCGCGGGCGTCAACCCGACCCGGCGCGGCCCCGAACTCGCCCGCGACATCCGGCACACCGAGTGCCGCGTCCTGATCACCGAGCGGAGCAGGCTACCGCTCCTGGACGGCCTCGAACTCCCGGGCGTCCGCGTCCTGGTGACCGACACGGACGCCTACGCCGACCTGCTCGCGCCCTACGCCGGAGCCGAACCCGACGCCACGCGGGCCGCCCCCGGGGACCGGCTTCTCCTCTACTTCACCTCCGGCTCCACCGGCGCGCCCAAGGCCGCGATCTGCACCCAGGGCCGCCTCGCCGCCGCCGGGCGCTCCCTCGCCGGGCACTTCGACGTCGGCCCCGACGACGTGCACTACATCTGCATGCCCCTCTTCCACGGCAACGCCGTCATCGCCGACTGGGCACCCGCCCTCGCCGCCGGAGCGGGCATCGCATTGCGGCGCCGCTTCTCAGCGTCCCGCTTCCTGGACGACGTACGCGCGTACCGGGCCACGTACTTCACCTACGTAGGCCGGGCCGTGCAGTACCTCCTCGCGACCCCGCCGCGCCCCGACGACCGCGACCACGCGCTGCGCGTCGGCTTCGGCACCGAGGCGGGCGCGGTGGACGCGGCCCGCTTCGAGGAGCGGTTCGGGGTACGGCTTGTCGAGGGGTACGGGTCGTCCGAGGGCGGCGCCGCCATCCAGCGCACCCCCGGCACACCGGTGGGCGCCGTGGGCCGCGCCGCGCCGGGCGACGACCTCGCGGTGGTCGACCCCGGGACCCGTACCGAGTGCCCTCCGGCACTCTTCGACGCGGCGGGACGGCTGCTCAACGGCGAGGCGTCCATAGGGGAGTTGGTCAACCGCGGCCCCAACCCCTTCGAGGGCTACTGGCGCAACCCGGAGGCCGACGCCGCCCGCCGTCGCGGCGGCTGGTACTGGACGGGCGACCTCTTCTACCGCGACACCGACGGCTTCCTCTACTTCGCGGGCCGCACCGACGACCGGCTCCGCGTCGACAGCGAGAACCTGGCCGCCGCGATGATCGAGAACATCCTCGCGCGCTACGGGGACGCCGCCGCCGTCGCCGTGTACGCGGTACCGGACCCCGTGGCCGGCGACCAGGTCATGGCGGCCCTCGCCCTGCGCGAAGGCGCCCCCTTCGACCCGCTCGCCTTCGCCGCATTCCTGCTCGCCCAGCCCGATCTGGGTACGAAGATGGCGCCGCGTTTCGTCCGGGTGGTCGAGCGGATGCCCGTGACGGCGACGAACAAGGTGCACCGGGTGGGGCTGCGGCGGGAGGGGTTCGGCTGCGAGGGTCCTGTGTGGTGGCGCCCGCCGGGAGACGCGGGCTACCGCCCGCTGACGGCGGCCGATCTGACCGCCCTGCGCGCGGAGTTCGCACGGCAGGGCCGGGATGACCTGCTCACCCCCTGACCGCCGTCACCGTCCGGCGCCGGTCCTCAAACCGGTACGCAAGCCGGCACTCAGGCCGGTACGTCGGTCGAGGTCAGGATCAGGTTGCCCCTGAGCTGCCAGTGGCCGTTGAGGTGGGTGAGGGTGGTTCCGTTCACCGTGGGGCCCGGGACCAGGAGTTCCGCCCGGAACGTGTGGTCCCGCGCCGAGATGGTGATGTCGGCCTCCTCGAAGCCCAGCCAGCGGCCCGTCAGCGGATACCACGACTTGTAGACGCTCTCCTTGGCGCTGAAGAGGAGCCGGTCCCAGTGGACCCCGAGACCGGCGTGGGCCGCCGCGAGTCCGGCGAGGCGCTCGCGCTCCCCGGCGAGGGAGACGAGGGCGAGCGTGTCGGGGTCGGGAAGCGGCGCGTTCGGCTCGGCGTCCAGGCCGAGCGCGGCGAGATCGTCGCGGTGCGCCACGGCCGCGGCCCGGTACCCGGCACAGTGCGTGAGGCTGCCCACGACCCCCTCGGGCCAGAGGGGCGCGCCTCGCGGGTCGCGCAGGATCGGCGCCGCCGGGTGGCCGAGCCGGGCCAGCGCCTCGCGGGCGCAGAGGCGGGCGGTGGTGAACTCGTACCGCCGCTTCGGCACGGCCCGCGCGATCAGCGCCTCCTCCTCGGGGAACAGCACCGCGTCCGGCGGATCGTGGAACATCTCGACATGGATCACGGAGGCCGGGAACAGGGGAGAGGTCCCGGAACCTGTGCCTGTGCCGGTCATGTCCGTGCCCTTCTGCGGATTCCTCGGGACTTCCTTACCGGAACGCGACCGGGGCCCCTCGGAAACCGAGGAGCCCCATGCCGTACCACGTCTGTGCGCCGCCAGGGACTCGAACCCCGGACCCGCTGATTAAGAGTCAGCTGCTCTAACCAACTGAGCTAGCGGCGCCCGCTGACGCAGAAAATAGTACCTGGTCCCGAAGGGTGCTCCGGCCCACTGGATCACCGCTGGAGCACCGGCGTCCCTAGAGCGTCAGGGACAGCAGCACCGGTGCCGCCTCGCGGTTCAGGGTCTCCGCCGCCTCCCGTAACCGGTGTGCGTGCTCGACCGGGAGGGACAGGCCGAGCGCGCCGGCCGAGGAGCCCGCGGTGAGCGGGACGGCCGCGCAGACCGTCCCCACCGCGTACTCCTGGAGGTCGAGCACCGGTACGGTCGCGGGCTGGGCGTCGAGCCGGTTCAGCAGGACCAGTTCGTTGGTGATGGTCCGCGAGGTGAGCCGGGCGGCCGGGTGCCGGTCGAGGTGGTCGCGGCGGCCGTTGAGGTCGAGCTGGCCGAGGAGGCTCTTGCCGATGGCGCTGGCGTGCGCCGACTTCCGGAAGTCCACCCACTCGTGCACGGCGGGCGTCAGCGGCCCGTCGGCGCACTGGGTGACCCGGACCTCGCCGTCGATGTACCGGCTGACGTAGATCGCGGCGCCGAGCTGGTCGCGCAGCCGGTCCAGGGTCTGCTGGAGGGTGTCGCGCAGGGCCTGGTCGCGGCCGTGCGCGGCGGCGAGCCGGTTCAGTGAGTCGCCGGTGACATAGGCGGCGTCGGTGAGCTGGGCCACGTACCCCTCGCGGCGCAGCATCCGCAGCAGGGGTGCCAGCCGGGCGCCGGGCAGCCCGGTCTCGCGGGACAGCTCCGCCTCCGTCACCCCGGTACCGCGCCGGGAGACGAGGTCGAGCACCCGCAGAGCGTGCTGCACCGACTGGTACGGCGCGGTCGACTCGTGCTTCAGCGCCACGGCATCTCCCTGGATGGGCCTCTTCCGGACAGCTGGGCTGTGTCCACGATAGCCGTCAACCGGGCCCCGGGGCGTGCCTGTTGACGAAGATTGTCCGCCCCCGCCGACCCCTTTCATCAGCGGCGCGACACCTCTGTCATATGCCACAGTCACACCACAGGGCCCGGACCAGCTTGGTTACCGTCCGTGCTCACAGCACCGCGCTCAGAAACTCACGGGTCCGCTCCTGCTCCGGGTCGCTGAACATCTTCTCCGGCGGACCGGACTCGATGACCCGGCCCGCGTCGAACATCAGCACCTGGTCGGAGATGTCCCGGGCGAAGTTCATCTCGTGGGTCACGCAGAGCATCGTGATGTCCGTGGTGCGGGCGATGTCCCTCAGGACGTCCAGGACGCCCGCGACGAGTTCCGGGTCGAGCGCGGACGTCACCTCGTCCAGAAGCAGCACCTGCGGGCGCATCGCGAGCGCCCGCGCGATGGCGACCCGCTGCTGCTGCCCGCCGGACAGTTGCGACGGATAGGCGTCGCAGCGGTCACCGAGCCCGACCATGTCGAGGAGTTCCTTCGCCCGCTCCTCCGCCTCGTCCCTGGACAGGCCGAGCACGGTCACGGGCGCCTCGGTGATGTTCCGCAGCACCTTCATGTTCGGGAAGAGGTTGAACTGCTGGAACACCATCCCGATGTTCTTGCGCACCTCCCGGACGTGCTTCTCGCCGGCCGGCACCAGCTTGCCGTTCTTCCGCTCATGCGTGAGGCATTCGCCGCCGACCCTGATCGTGCCCTCGCAGGGCCGCAGCAGCGTCATCAGCAGCCGCAGGATCGTCGTCTTGCCGGAGCCGGAAGGACCGATCAGCGTGACGTGCTTGCCGGAGGCGACCGAGAAGTCCAGTTGGTCGAGGACGGTGGTGTCGCCGAACCGCTTGGTGACGTGGTCGAAGCGGATCAGCTCACTGCCGTCGACCGTCGGATTGGGGCGGTGGGTGTCAGCGGACAAGGCGGCGCTCCAGGGTTCGGATGAGCAGGGAGGACGGATAGGCGATGAGGATGAAGGCGACCCCGACGACGGTCAGCGCCTCGGTGTACTGGAAGGTCTGCGCGGCCTCCAGACGCGAGCGCTGCAACAGTTCGAGCACGCCGATCCCGGCGAGCAGCGGGGTGTCCTTGAGCATCGCGATGGCGTAGTTGCCGAGCGCCGGGACCACCCGGCGGACGGCCTGCGGCAGGATCACCGCCGTCCAGGTGCGGCCGTAGGGCAGGCTCAGCGCCTTGGCCGCCTCCCACTGCCCGGCCGGTACGGCGTCGATGCCCGCGCGGTAGACCTGCGCCGTGTACGTCGAGTAGTGCAGCCCGATCGCCACGATGCCGGTGGTCAGCGCGGAGAACTGGATGCCCCACTCCGGCAGCACGAAGTACAGGAAGAACAGCTGCACCAGCAGCGGGGTGTTGCGGACGAACTCGGTGAGGACACCGACCGGCCACCGCACGAAACGGCTCGGGGCGCGCAGCGCGAGCGCCCACACCAGGCCGACCGAGAAGGAGATCAGCGAACCGAGCGCCAGGATCTGGAGGGTGGTGACGACCCCGTCCCAGAAGTGCGGCATGAAGTCCCCGACGGCGGACCAGTCCCAGGCGTCGGCCGCCAGGGTCGTGGTCCCGCCGTCCGTCCCGGTGCCTGATATGTACGTGCTGCTCACGGTGTACGTGGTGTTCACGCGACGCCCCCTCCCGTGCCGGCGGGCTGCGGGCGCCGGCCGATCCCGGCCTTGGTCTTCCGTTCCAGGGCGCGCATCCCGCGCGTCAGGACGAACGCGATCACGAAGTAGACGACCAGCGTGATCCCGTAGATCTGCGCGCTCTCCTGGGTGGCGAGCCGCACCAGGTAGGCGGCGAAGGACACGTCGCCGATGCCGAGCAGCGAGACCAGGGCGGTCCCCTTGAGCAGTTCGATCAGCAGATTGGAGAACGGCGGGATCATCTCCGGCACCGCCTGCGGCAGCAGGATCAGCCGGACCCGCTGCCAGGGCGTGAAGCTGAGCGCCACGCCCGCTTCACGCTGCGCGGGCGCCACCGCGTTCAGCGCGCCCCGCACCACCTCGGCGCCGTACGCCCCGTAGGACAGGCCGAGCGCGAGGACGGCGGCCCACATCGGGACCAGCGACCAGCCCGCGAGCTGCGGCAGCACGAAGAAGATCCAGAACATCAGGACCAGCGCCGAGGTACCGCGGAATATCTCGGTGTAGAGCCCGGCGAGGAAGCGTAGGAAACGCAGCCGGTGGGTGCGGAGGATGCCGACGCCGAAGGCGACGGCCGTGGCGAGGGCGGCGCTGTAGACGGTGAGTTGGAGGGTGACCCAGATCCCGGGGAGCACCCAGTTCTGCCAGAGTCCCACGGTCATTGGCACAGCTCCTCTGCCGTCAGCGTCGTCATCTCGGCCTCGGTGAAGCCGAACGGACGCAGGATGCGGAAGAGTTCGCCGCTGTCCTTCATCTTGTGGATCTCCACATTGAAGGCGTCCCGCAGCTTGGTGTCGTTCGGGCGGAACGTGAACCCGCCGCCGTCGATCCGCTTCTCGCCTTTGATGACCGGCGCGAACGGCTCGGTCGCCTCCGCCTTCGCGCTCTTCCTCGTCACCTCACGCGTGGTGAGCGCGGTCCCGGCGAAGACGTCGATCCGCCCGGCCTCCACCGCGTTCAGCCCGGCGACCTGGTCCTGGAGGATGACGATGTCCTTCTCGGGGTAGCCCGAGTCGACGGCGTACTGGATCTCCGCGTACCCCGTCCCCGTACCGAACTTCGCCTTCGTCCGTACGACGTCCTCGTACGAGCGCAGGTTCTTCGGGTTGCCCTTGCGGACGATGAACGAGTCGAGCATCTGGTACTCGGGGTCGGAGAAGATGACCTGCTGGCAGCGTTCCTTGTTGATGTACATGCCGGCGGAGACGACATCGAACTGCTGGGTCTTGAGCCCGGGGATGAGGGAGCTGAAGTCCGTCGCCACGGGCTGCACCCGGTCCACACCCAGCCGCTTGAAGATCACCTTCGCCAGCTCGACGGCCTCGCCGGTGAACTCGCCGTCGTCGTCGATGTAGCCGTACGGCACCTCACCGGCGATGCCGAGGCGGACGGTGCCCTGGGACTTCAGCCGGGCGAGGGTGTCGCCGCTCGGCACCCGGCTGCATCCCGCCGCGCCGAGCGCGCCCACGGCACCGGCCGCCGCCGCGCCCGCGAGCACCGCGCGTCTGCCGATTCGGGGCGGCCCGGACGCGCGCGGGCCCATGGTCTCTGTGTCGTTTCCGAAAGGTGGAGCCATGGCCGCGCGGCTACCCGGGCTCACGCGAGGTATGCGGATCATTTCGAGCCCCTGATGCTTCTGTGACCCCGGTATGCGCCGGTGACCCCCGGGAACCCTTGGTGCATGACCGATCGCTATCTCGACATCGCCCTGACCCGGCGCGGCGTCCACTGCACCGCGAAACTCCTCACCGACCGGGCCCCGCTGACCTGCGCCGCCGTCTGGGACGCGCTGCCGCTGGGCGGTGACGTGTATCACGCCAAATACGCCCGGAACGAGATCTACGCCCTGTTCCCGCCGTTCGCCGCCGAGGAACCCCCGCTGGAGAACCCGACGGTGACCCCGATCCCCGGGGACCTCTGCTACTTCACGTTCAACGGCACCCAACTGGGCAGCCAGGCGTACGGCTACGGCTCGGGCGCCGGGGTCGCGGCCGGCGCCACCACGGTCGACCTGGCCCTGTTCTACGAGCGCAACAACCTGCTGCTCAACGGTGACGTGGGCTGGGTCCCGGGGATCGTCTGGGGCCAGGTGGTCGACGGGCTCGACGCGATGGCCGATGCCGCGAACGACCTGTGGCGGGCGGGCGCCCTGGGCGAGACGCTCACCTTCCGGCGGGCCTGACCCCCGCTTCTACGGCAGCGACGGCGCCGGAATCCCCGCGATCCCGGCCTCGTACAGCGCGTGGGCCGTGCGCAGCACCGTCGCGTCCGCGTGCCGGGCCGCCACGATCTGGAGTCCGACCGGCAGCCCGTCCGCGTCGAGACCGCAGGGCACGGTCGCGGCGGGCTGCTGCGTCATGTTGAACGGATACGTGAACGGCGTCCACCCGGTCCACCGGCGCGCCCCGCTCCGCGCGGGCACCTCGGCCCCCGCCTCGAACGCGGTCAGCGGCATCGTCGGCGTGACCAGCACGTCGTACGTCTCATGGAACCGGCCCATCCGCCGCCCCAGCTCCGCGCGGGTGTCCGTGGCGCCGATGGTGTCCAGGGCGCTGAAGCGGGCGCCGGCCGCGACGATCTCGCGCAGCCCCGGGTCGAGCAGCTCGCGCCGGTCGGGGCCGAGCGACCGTGCCACTCCGGCCGCGCCGCTGAACCACAGGGTGTGGAAGGCGTCCACGGGATCCGTCAGATCGGGGTCGGTCTCCTCGACGTACGCGCCGAGCCCGGCAAGCCCCTCCACCGCCCGCCGTACGGCCGCCGCGACCCCGGGGCGCACCGCGACCTGCCCGCCGAGCGTCGGCGAGAACGCGACCCGCAGGCCGCGCACGCCCGCGTCGATGCCGTCGAGGAAGCTCCCGGGGACCGGGCCGAGCTGCGACCAGTCCCGGGCGTCGGGCGCGCTGATCACGTCCATCATCAGCGCCGCGTCCGCCGCGTCCCGCGCCATCGGCCCGACGTGCGAGAGCGACCCGAAGGGGGTCGCCGGGTAGAGCGGCACCCGCCCGTACGTCGGCTTCAGCCCGAAGATCCCGCAGAACGACGCGGGGATACGGACACTGCCGCCGCCGTCCGTCCCCAGCGACAGCGGCCCCGCGCCCACCGCCACCGCGACCGCGCTGCCGCCGCTGGAGCCGCCCGAGGTCCGCGCGGTGTCGTACGGGTTGCGGGTCACGCCATGGCGCCGAGAGTCCGTGACGCCCTTCCAGCCGAACTCGGGCGTCGTCGTCTTCGCCACGAACACCGCGCCGTGCTCCCGCAGCCGCGCCACCGACGGCGCGTCCTCGTCCCACGGCCCGGCCGCGTCGACCGTCAGGGAGCCGCGCAGCGTCGGGTGACCCCGGGTCAGGAGCAGGTCCTTGACGGTGACCGGGACGCCGTCGAGCAGCCCCTGCGGCTCACCGCGCCGCCACCGGTCGGCGGAGGCGCCCGCCGCCGCCAGAGCTTCCTCGCCGTCCACGCGCACGAACGCGTTGACGGCGGGCTGCGTCTCCTCGATCCGGCGGAGCACCGCATCGACCGCGTCGACCGGGCTGAACTCGCCCTTGCGGTAGCCCTCCACGAGCTGGGTCGCCGTCAGATCCGTGAGCCGCGTCATGCACCCTCCAGAGCTTGCCGTTCCGTGACCGGGTTCCGGGACCGGATATCGCGACCGGTTCACTGACCGGGGACATACCCACGTTTCTTGTCGACCACGTTCAACAGCGGTTTTCCGGCCACCCACCGCTCGTACTGCTCCACGAACTGGGCGCCCAGCTCGTCCCGCCAGCCGACCGTGTCGCCGCTCATGTGCGGCGAGACGATCAGGCCCGGGGTGCTCCACAGCGGGCTGCCCTGCGGCAGCGGCTCGTGTGTGAAGACGTCCAGGGCGGCGCCCGCGATCCACCGGCGCTCCAGCGCGGCCACCAGGTCGGGTTCGACGACGAGCGGGCCGCGCCCCACGTTGATGAACCGCGCCGACGGCTGCATCATCCCGAAGCGCCGCGCGTCGAACATGCCCCGGGTGTCGTCGGTCAGCGGCGCCGCGCACACCACCCAGTCCGCGCGGGCCGTCAGCCGGTCCAGCTCGGCGGGCCCGTGCACACCGGGGCGCGCGGCGCGGCCCACGACGGCCGTCAGCACCCCGAGCGCCTTCAGCGTCCCGGCGATCGCCTGCCCGATCGGGCCCGAGCCGACCACGCAGGCCCGGCTGCCGGACACCTTCTGCGTCTCGCGGTGCCGCCATTCGCGCCGCTCCTGGAGGGCGAGGGTGCGCGGCAGATCCTTGGCCATGGCGAGGACGAGCCCGCCGACGTACTCGGCGATGGGCCGGTCGAAGATGCCGCGCGCATTGGTGACGACCGTGTCCGACGCGGCCAGTTCCGGGCCGAGCAGATGGTCGACGCCCGCGCTCGCCGTGTGCACCCAGCCGGGGCGCGGCCCGTCACCCGGCCAGGCCAGCCGTACCGCCTCCGAACGGAAGTCCCACACCAACAGCGCATCGGCCTGCGGGAGTCGGTCCGCGAGGCCCGCCTCGCCGGTGTGCACGATCCGGGCCCGCCCGGTCAGCCGCCCGAGCCGGGGCGGCGGATCGGCCGGGTCCGCGTCGAGGACGAGGAGGGTCGGGAGCGGGCGGTCCGGGGGCCGGGGAGCCGGTTCGGACATGGTCGGGAAACCGTTTCGCAATGCGGATCCGCTTCTCTGGTAGTCGTCCGATCAGCCGTCCGATCAGCCGTACGAGCGGTGCCGTCCTGGTTGGCCGAGAGCGCGGATTGACCACGCTGGCACCCGAACCTACCGTCGTCAACACGGGCCTCTCTCCCGACCCGCACCGCCCCGTCCCGACGTCCCGGCCTGTGCCGGCTCTCTGTCCCCGGCCACCGGCGCCCGTACCCTCCGGCACCGCCCTGGCCACGCACGCACGCTCTTACCCACCCTGGGGCCTGCTATGGACGTCTCCTACCTCGGTGGAGGTGGACCTCACCCGCAACGCGGTATCGGTGTGGTCGCCCCCTTCGACTTCGCCCTCGACCGCGAACTGTGGCGCTGGGTGCCCGACGACATCTCGCTGTTCCTCACCCGCACGCCGTACGTGCCCGTCGAGGTCAGCCTCCATCTCGCGCGGCTGGTCAGCGAGCACGAGACCCTCGGCGAGGCGGTCCGCGCGCTGGGCGCCGCCGAACCCGAGGTCATCGCCTACGCCTGCACCTCCGGCAGCTTCGTCGGCGGTATCGCCGGTGAGCGCGCCATGTGTGAGGCCATGACCCGCGCGGGCGCCCTGCCCTCGCTCACCACGTCCGGCGCCCTCCTGGCCGCGCTCGCCGAACTGTCGGCCCACCGGATCGCCCTGGTCACCCCGTACACGACGTCCGTGACCCGGGTCCTGGAGGACTACCTCGCCGAAGCGGGCGTCACCGTCACGGGCCGCGCGAGCCTCGGTCTCACCCGGCACATCTGGAAGGTGCCCTACCGAGACGTCGTGACCATGGCGAGGCATGCTGTAGGTGAGGCCCGGGGCGCGCCCGCGGACGCGCTGTTCATCAGTTGTACGAACCTGCCGACGTACGACGTGATCCCCCAGTTGGAGGCCGAGCTGCGGATGCCGGTGCTCTCGGCGAACCAGGTGACGATGTGGGCAGCCCTGCGCCGACTGGGTACGCGTGCGGTGGGGCCGTATCAGGCGCTGCTCGATCCCGGCGCGCGTCCGGGCGCGGTGCAGCTCGACACGCCTCCCGCACCGGGCGGGGGGACGCCGACCCTGCCCGACGGTCCTCCGCCGCTGCCCTGAGAAGGGTGCGGCCGGGGCACCCACGCGAAGGAGGCTGGACGTGACCGCACTGGGATTCCTGTACCCGGGGCACTCGGCGGAGGACGACTATCCGAGGATCGAGCAACTGCTGGGCAGCGACATCCGGCTGGCCGTGGTCCACACGGACATCGGCGAGGACGCGCACCGGGTCGACGCGCTCCTGGAGATGGGCTCGCCGGACCGGCTCGCCGCCGGGGTCGAGGAGATCCGGCGCTCCGGCGCCGAGGCCCTGGTGTGGGCGTGCACCAGCGGGAGTTTCGTCTACGGCTGGGAGGGCGCGCACGAACAGGTCCGCACCCTCGCCCGTACGGCGGGGCTTCCGGCGTCCAGTACGTCCTTCGCCTTCGCGCACGCGATCCGGGAGCTGGGGGTGCGCAGGGTCGCGATCGGGGCGACCTACCCCGACGACGTGGCGGCCCTCTTCGCATCCTTCCTGAAGGCGGCGGGCGCGGAGGTCGTCGGGGTGCGGGGGAGCGGGATCATCACGGCGGCGGAGGTCGGTACGTGGGGCCGGGCCGAGGTGGTGGCCCTCGCGGAGGCGGCGGACCACCCCGACGCGGAGGCGGTCCTCCTCCCCGACACGGCCCTGCACACGGCGGCCCACCTCCGCGACCTGGAATCCACCGTCGGCAAACCGGTCCTCACGGCCAACCAGGTGACGGTCTGGGAGGCCCTGCGCCTGACGGCCCGCAGGGTGAACGCCCCTGCCCTGGGCACCCTGTTCACCAAGGAACCGGTGATCCAGGTCGCACGGGGGTAGTTTCCCCCGGTGGGCGGGGCGCCACGGTGCTGAACGGGACGCCGGACGGGACGCCGGACGGGACGTGCCCTTCTCCGCCGTGGACCACCCGGTGGCCGCCGTCCCGTGGTCGGTCTTGCGGGGCGAGGGACAATGGGAGACGGCCCACCGGCAGGCGTACGAGGAGGACTCACCATGACGGAGCCCGAGCGGCCCCGTACCGAGCGGCGACCGCGTCCCGCGCCGCTGCTCTTCGAGCCGGCCGAGGCCGCCGCGGACCCGGAGCACTTCTTCGACCTGGAGTCGATCGAGGACCCGCGCCGGTTGCTGGCGCGGGCGACGGAGCTGACGCACGCGTTCCGCGCGGCGACGGACCGCTCGATGGAGTTCCAGGCCATCGCCGCCGCCCAACTCGCCGACCCCCGCCGCTTCGACCGCCTGACGCCCGCCGCCATCGCGGAACAGGCGGACTGGACGGAGGACTACGCGAAGAAGATGGTCGAGTTCGGCCGGGATCTGATCCGGGGGACCGGGGAGGACGCCTGATCGGACCGCGATCAAGGCGGAACCCGCCGTCCCTGTCCGTCGTCTCCTCCGGTGGCGCCTCTCCAGTGAGGTGCGCATGACCAAACGGGGGACGCAGTGAACGCGTATCGCATCGGCCTGGCCATGGGGGCCGTCGCCGTCTGGGCAGGGGCCACGGGGTGCACCATCGGCGGCGAGGACGCCGTGGCGGGGAGCGGGGACCCGTCCCGCGAGGCCATCCGGTGCGACGCCTCCGGGTTCACCTGGGGGGAGCCGAAGCGCGAGGTCGAGCTGACCGGCGTCAGCGACCTGATCCAGTACTCCGGCAAGGGCGAGATGACCGCCGACGTCCGGGGCGGGGAGAGGCATTACACCCCCAACGTCAGCGGTACGTCCGCCCGGCTGAGCGCCGCCCAGGTGATCAAGGCGCTCGGTGCCCACCTCAAGACCGACGAACCGCTCGCCGCGCCCGGTGACGTGGCGAACCCGGACACCATGACCGAGTTCCACTCCTCGGGCGGACACCCGCGCGGGGCCTACTACTCCTGGTCCTCCGTCTCCCTGGTGTCCGCGGACTTCACCCACCCCTGCGCGAGCGGCAAGGGCCGCGTCGTGACCTGGGAGGGCACCGGCACCGGGCTGCTGTCGTGCGCCGACCGGATCACCTGGACGACGGGCGACGAGGAGGACCGGGCGGGTGCGCGGGTCATCCACGAGGCGGCCGTGAAGGTGTGCCCGAAGGGAAGCGCCGCGACCCGTACGCCGGACGCGGGGCCCTGAGCCGCGCGGCCCGCGCCCCTCCACCGGCCCGCGACCCTCGTCGGCCCACACGCCCACAAAAAGATCTCTTGGCATATGCCAGGCGGGCAAGATACTCCCTCCCACCCCCTCCTGTCCCGATTTCTGTCAACTAACAGAAACGAATCGCCTACTCCCGGTAGATCTGGTTGCCATGAGCAGCGACTCCGTACGTCTCGACCTGGGCGACCGCCACGACGTCGCCGGTGTCACCCGCGAGGGTGCCGCCTGGCTCGCCTCCGCAGGAACGTATCCGCGCAGCACGCTCGCTCTCTGGAACGACCGCCCGGCCGCCCCCGTCGTGCTGCCCTGCGGCACCACCTTCGACGTGGTGAGCGCCCCGGCGGTCTTCGGGCGCCGCATGATCGACCGGCTGTGGAACGAGGGGCCCGGCTCCGGGCCCGTCGCGGCGCACCGGGGCCGCATGCTGCTGTTCTGCGCCCCCGGCACCGCCCAGCGGCTCCCGTCGCTCCTGAGCTGGGAGGAGTGGGGCACCGGAACGCCGGAGTCCGGGCGCCGGACCACCATCCCGCCACTCCTCTGCCACGGCACCGGCGACGCCGTCACCGTGCCGCCGCTGACCCCGTCGACGCACCCCGACACCACCGCGCAGGACGGCACCCGAGGGCGCCCGGACTCCCGCTGGCTGGTCGCCCCCGACACCCGCAGACCCTGGCTCCCGGGGCCCGAGATCCTGCTCTGGGCCTGCGTCCGGACGGCCCGCGCGGCGGCCGGATCGGCGGTCCGTATATCGATTTTTCCTGGCCCGGATCAGGATGCTAAGGTCTACGACGTCAGCAGGCGCCGCTAGCTCAGTTGGTTAGAGCAGCTGACTCTTAATCAGCGGGTCCGGGGTTCGAGTCCCTGGCGGCGCACAGACAAACGAGAAGCCCTTCGCGAGAGCGAGGGGCTTCTCGCATGTCCGGGGCGACGGTGGCCGGCGGGAGTCGGCGGGAGTGAACGGTGCGGCCCGTCCCGCTCTCCTCAGCCCGTCGTGATCTTCACCGACCAGTCCCCGTTCTCCGTCCGGTCCTGCGCGTCGACCACGATCCGTACCTTCTCGTCCGGCACCGTGAAGCTCTCGCCCGCGCGCACCGGGGCGTCCGCGAGCGCCGGGTAGACCGACTGGCCCCAGCACGCCTCGGAGCCCGGATGCGCGTCGATCACCTCCACCGGGCCCGCGCCCGACGCGGTCTCGCTGCGCACCCGGTAGATCAGCAGCCCCTCCGTGCAGGTCGCCGCGTCGTTGCCGACCGCGCCGCGGGCCTCGATGGCGATGGCGCTGGTGCGGCCCGTGCGGACCACGGCTAGCTTGGTGCCGCTCCCCGCACCGAACCGTCCCGTCGCGCCGACCCCGCCGGCCGCCCCGCCGACCACCGGGTCGGCGGCCTTGCCGTCCACGGCGGCCCGGCCCTCCGGCCCCCTCTGCTCCGCACCCGTCCCGCCCGGACCCGGCGCCACCCCCGTCGCCGTACCACCCGGCCCCGCCGACAGCGGCTCCATCGTCAGCCGCGTACTGCCACGGCCCTGGACGCACACCACCTGGCGCGGCTCCAGCCAGCCCAGCTTCCACTTGTGCCAGGCGAAGAAGTCGGGCGCCAGGCCGAACTGGCTGCCCATGACGTCCCAGTCGCCGACGTACGTGTCCCAGTCGCCCTTGCCGTCGGTGGGCCGGTGGTAGAGGTCCGGCAGGTCGAAGACGTGCCCTGTCTCGTGCGCGAGGACGTTGCGGTCCGGTGGGTGCCGCTCGAAGACCGTGACGATACGGCGGATGCTCGTGCCGTCCGCCTCCATCGGCCGGTCGAAGTTGACGACCTTCGTGGCGTCCGAGTCGACGCCCGGCGCGTCCGGGTCGGCGACGAAGTACACGACGTCGAACTTGCGGAAGTCCACCTCAGGATCGGCCGCCGCGACCGCGTCCCGCAGATACGCGGAGCGGTGCGCGGGGTCCCAGTCGCGCCGTATGGCGTAGGCGGTGGAAGGTTTCGGCATCCGGATCCACTCCCGCTGCGGATGCGGCTGGAGCGTGAACTTGCCGTAGGACGCCTGTTCGTAGAAGCGGCTGGTCGCCGGGAAGTAGTCGGCCGTCAGCTCGGCGGGCGTGGTCAGCGGGCGGGCGTCCGGGAAGGACAGGAAGACCATCACCGCGTTCAGGGTGCGGGCCGGGCGCGGATAGGCGGCGTTCCAGGTGTCGAGGCCCTCCGAGTGATGGGCGGCGGAACGTTCCAGCGCGCAGGGCCCCGCGAAGGGCTGGGCGACCGCCGGGCCCGCGACCAGAGAGGTCGCGGCGAGCGCGGTCAGCGAGGTGAAGGCCGCTGCCGTGCTGCGCAGCCGGGACCGGTCGCGTACCCGGCCGCCGGAACCGCCGGGGCCTTCGGGTCTTTCGGGACCTCCAAGAGTTGCCGCCGTGGGTGAATGCTGACGCGGCACGGCGACCTCCGGGTGCGGATGACGGGACACCGCACCCAGACTGTTCTTACTTGTCCCACTTCGCCCTGTTTGACTGACCCGCCCGGGTGAGGGTTCGACACTCCGGGTGCTCACGGACCGTCACCAACGGTCGTCGGCGGAGGAATCCCGTCCAGACCCGAGCAGAAACGATCTGTCAAAGTCGCCCGCAACGGGGTATCACCGGAATGTGGCTGGATAGCCCGGGAGCGCTGCCTCTATGATCGGCAGACTTTCCTGCGCGAATCCGGCCGGAGCGGCTCGTTCTACCGCCCGGCCCGCCACCCGACCGAGACCTTTACGAGCACGACTGCACTGCGGGAGCGAGCGGTGAGCGGAACGTCCGAAGGACCGGCCCCCGCGGCACACCTCGTCCACCTACCCGTCACGGAGAGTCGTCCACGGAAGACCGGCGGGGAGGCCCGCGCCCACGACCTCGGCGCGGAACCGCATCTGCACGACCTCGACGCCCGTGCCCGCCCCCGCCACGCGGGCCCGGACGCCGGATCCCCCCTCTACCGCGCCGCGTTCGCCGCCGCGCCCCTCGCGCTCGCCGCCGTCGGCCACGACGGCACGGTCCTCGCGGCGAACGACGCGTTCGTGACGCTGTTCGGCGGGGCGGCCCCGCACGAGGGCGACGGCGCCGCTCCGGTGGGCCGGGTCGCCGCCGACCTCGTGGACCTGGCGTCCGACGGCCGCACCTGGCACGCGTACCGGGAAGTGCTGCGCGGGCGCCAGGCGCGGCTGCGCTGCACCCGGCGGCTCAAGCACCCCCAGGGGCACTCGATGTGGGCGCAGATCACCGTGTCGCCGCTGCACGCCGGCGACGGGCGGGGCGCGGCGCTGCTCTCGGTGTCCGACATCAGCGCCCGCCGTGAACTCCAGGCGCGGCTGCGGCATCTCCAGATGCACGACCCGGTGACCCGGCTGCCGAACCGGACCCTGTTCTTCGAACGGCTGACGGCCGCGCTGGAGGCAAGTTCGTACGAGGACGCCGGGACCGGGCGGATCGGCCTGTGCTATCTGGACCTGGACGGGTTCAAGGCGGTCAACGACACGCTCGGGCACCGCGTCGGCGACCGGCTGCTCGCGGCGGTCGCGGACCGGCTGACGCACTGCGCGGAGGAGGCCGGTTTCGCGCGGGCTTCGAGCCCGCTGGTGGCGCGGCTCGGCGGCGACGAGTTCGCACTCCTGGTCGAGGACTCGACGGGTACGGAGCAACTGGCGGACCTCGCGGAAACGGTGCTGCGGACCCTTCAGGAGCCGTTCGACCTGTCCGGGCAGCGGCTCTCGCTGTCCGCGTCGATCGGGGTCGTCGAGCGGCGCGCGGCCGGCACCACGGCGACCGGGCTGATGCAGGCCGCCGACACGACGCTGTACTGGGCGAAGGCCGACGGCAAGGCGCGCTGGACGCTGTTCGACCCCGAGCGCAACGCCCACCGGATGACCCGCCAGGCGCTCTCCTCGTCCCTGCGCCCCGCCGTGGAGCGCGGCGAGTTCGTCCTCGAATACCAGCCGCTCGTGGGCCTGGACGACGGCGGTGTGCACGGGGTCGAGGCGCTGGTGCGGTGGCGGCATCCGCAGTTCGGCACGCTGACGCCGAATCGGTTCATCGGACTCGCCGAGGAGGACGGATCGATCGTGCAGCTGGGCCGGTGGGTGCTGCGGACCGCGTGCCGCCAGGCCCGGCGGTGGCAGCTCGACCACCCGGACGCCGAACCGGTGTACGTGAGCGTCAATGTGGCGGTGCGTCAGGTGTGGGACTCGGATCTGGTCGCGGATGTCGCGGCGATCCTGGCGGAGACCGGGCTTCCGCCACGGCTGCTGCAACTGGAGCTGACCGAGTCGGCGGTGATGGGCTCGGCGGGCCGCCCCCTCCAGGCCCTCCAGGCGCTCAGCGACATGGGCGTCCGGATCGCCATCGACGACTTCGGCACCGGCTACTCCAACCTCGCCTACCTCAGCCGCCTCCCGGTCTCCGTCCTGAAGCTGGACGGCTCCTTCGTCCGGGGGTTCCGCTACGACGACGGCGCGCACCCCAACCCCGCCGACGAGGTCATCGTCGAGGCCTTGGTCCAGCTCGCCCACCGCCTGGGCCTCACGGTCACCGCCGAATGCGTGGAAACGGCCGGCCAGGCGTCCCGCCTCCGCCGCATCGGCTGCGACACGGGCCAGGGCTGGCTCTACTCCCGCCCCGTCCCTCCGGAACGCATCACGTCCCTGCTGACGTCACGGGTGTGCCCGCAGGTGTGAGGCCAAGGGCGGCACGCAACGGCCAGTCCGTAGAGGCGTACGCGTGCACGGTCAGGGGTTCCCACCTGGATGCCGCCCGGAGGGCGTGCGTCCCTGATTCCGGTCCGGTGCTCCCTCGCCCCCCTCAGAGGCGCGGCAAATCGTAAGCGTCCGCGATGAGTTCGTACGAGCGGTGGCGGATCTCGCCCGTGTGGGCGTTGGCCGTGAGCATCAGTTCGTCGGCGCCCGTGCGCTTCTGGAGGTCGTCCAGGCCGGCGCGGACCTGGTCGGGGGTGCCGTGGATGACGTTTGCGTTCCAGGAGTCGATGAAGTCCCGCTCCATCGGGCTGAACTCGTACGCCTCCGCCTCCTCCGGGGTCGGCACCAGGCCGGGGCGGCCGGTCCGCAGGCGGACCATGTTCAGGGCCGCTGCCAGCACCTGGCGCCGGGCCTCGCGCTCGTCGTCGGTCGCCAGGGCCGAGACGCCGATCAGGGCGTACGGGGCGTCCAGGACCGCGGACGGGCGGAACGTCTCGCGGTACAGGTCGAGCGCCGGGATCGTGTTCTGCGCCGAGAAGTGGTGCGCGAAGGCGAACGGCAGACCGAGCATGCCGGCGAGCCGGGCGCTGAAGCCGGACGAGCCGAGCAGCCAGATCGGCGGCCGGTGCGGCGACTGCGTCCCGCCGGGTGACGTGGCCTGGACCGGGCCGGGGACGGCGTGGATACGGGCGTACGGGTGGCCGTCCGGGAAGTCGTCGTCCAGGAAACGGGTCAGCTCGGCCAACTGCTGGGGGAAATCGTCCGCGCCCTCGTTCAGGCGTTCGGTGCGGCGCAGGGCCGCCGCGGTCGCCCCGTCGGTGCCGGGGGCGCGGCCCAGGCCGAGGTCGATACGGCCCGGGGCCAGCGCCTCCAGCGTGCCGAACTGCTCCGCGATCACCAGCGGGGCGTGGTTGGGGAGCATGACTCCGCCCGAGCCCAGCCGGATGGTGGTCGTGTGGGCCGTCAGACGGGCGAGGATGACCGCCGGTGAGGTCGAGGCGACGCCCGGCATGGAGTGGTGCTCCGCCACCCAGTAGCGGTGGTAGCCACGCTTCTCGGCGTCGGTGGCGATCCTGACGCTGGTGCGGAGGGCTTCCGTGGCGGTCGTCCCGGCGCCCACCGTCGCGAGGTCCAGGACCGAGAGGGGGACCGGGGCGGTGCCCTTCGGGGTGCCTCGGATGTCGTCTTCCGGCGGGGGGTTCGTCGCCACGGGGGCCTCCTGATCGGGGGTACGGTACTCCAGCCCTACGTAACAGGAGGTGGGCTCCGTTTTATTCCCCGGCGGACCGGAATCCCGGCATCGCGCCGCCCACCGCCCCCCACGTCACGGCCTCCACCCCACCCGGTGTTCCGACAGATGCGACAGCACCGCGTGATTCGCCTCCCAGCCGTCCGGGAATTTCAGGGTGACACCGAGTTGGACCGGGTCCGTGGACGGGTGGTCGTCCAGGAGGTCCGGGATGCCGGCGCGGCTCACCACCACGCAGGCGTGCCGGTGGCGCGAGGCCAGGACGCAGAGGCGGCCGGTCTCCAGATGGAAGGCCGTGGCGTCCGGGCGGCCGGACAGGGGGTGCAGGACCACCGTCACGTCGTACTCCCTGCCCTGGAGCCGGTTCGCCGTGTCGACCGTGACATCCGTGACGCCCAGCTCGGCGAGCGCGGCCCGTACCGCAGCCGCTTGGTCGCGGTGGGCCGTGCCGACCGCGATCCGGTCCGCCGTGAGCGGCGCCGGATCGGGGCCGCGCTCCGAGACGGTGACCCCGCCCCGGTCGAGCAGTCTGCGGACCACCCGGGCCACCGCCCGTACCGCCTCGGGGTCCGTGCGCGGAGTGTGCCGGGCGGGCAGTTCGAGCAGGCCCCAGCCCGAAGCCGCCGCCTCGTCGATGACCCGGTCGGGCCCCGAACCGTCCGACGCGACCCCGAAGGTCAGCGTCCGGTCCCCGTGCCCCGTACCGCTGCGGAACGGCGTGTACGGGTAGAAGGCGTCCGAGACGAGGGGCGCGGCCGACGCGGGCAGCCGCCAGGACACCGGCAGCCGGTGCTGCGGCAGTTCGGGGTTGTGCGCGAGCAGCGTGGACACGGCGCTCGCCGACGGGTCGTACGACAGCCCCGCCCACTGGTCCGCACCGACGATCGCGAACGGGTCCAACTGCCCCGGGTCGCCCACGAACAGCGCCCGCTCGAACAGCCCCGCCACGGCGAGGAGCCCGTCCGAGCGCATCTGGTACGCCTCGTCCACGATCGCGTGGAGCCACGGCTCGACGTCCTTCACATGCGCCCACTTCGCGGACGTGGAGATGACGACGTCCAGGCCCGCCAGATCCCCGGCCTTCGTGGATTTCCGTACCTGCGGAAGTCCGTCGAGCGCCTTGTCGTACGCGTCCGGGTCGCTGCTGTGCAGCCGGCCCACCGGCAGGTCGGGCGCCTTCTCGGCGAGCCGCAGGACCAGGTCGTCCACCTGCGCGTTGGTCTGCGCGACCACCATCAACGGGCGTCCCGCCGCCGCCAGTTCGAGCGCGGCCCGCACCACCAGGGTCGACTTCCCGGCGCCGGGCGGCGAGTCCACCACGACGCCCCGGGCCCCGCCGTGCAGCGTGTCGTGCAGGATCGCGTCGGTGGCGCGGGTCGCGGCCGTGCCCGGGTCGTGGTCCGGGTGGGACCCGCCCGGCTCGGGCGACACGTCCGTCGGTGTCACAGGACGTCCTCTCCGGTCACCGGGTCGGGCGCCTCGGCCCGCTCACCCGGGGGACCCCCATGGGTCCACGGTGTCTCCTCGGGCTCCGGCAGCTTGGGGCCCCCGCGCTGGTCGTGCTCGAACAGCGTCCAGCACACCCGGTCGCCCTTCTCCGGCACGGAACCCGCCTCGGGCTCCTTGCCCCGGCCCATCTTGTCCAGAATCCGCAGGACGACCTCGCCACCGCCACCGCCGCCGCCGCCCTCGCCGGACGATTCGCCGTACGCCACGAACTCCGCCGCCTGCGGCTTCCCGCCCAGCGTGCGGTACACCTTCGTGCGGGCGCCGAGGTGCGGCCGGTCGTCCGTGCGGACCGTGACCAGGGGGCGCGGGCTCGGCCGTTTGCCCTCGCTGTACGCCATCACCGACTCGACGACCTCGCCCGCGAACGCCTCCCCGGCCAGCCGCCGTCCCGCCATCACCAGCGGGTCGTCCAGGGACTCCTGGGCGTCGAGACGGGCCTGTTCCCGCTCGCGCGCGGACAGTTTGTTCGCCGCGGTCACCGCGTCGTCGCGGCGCGGCTGCGGCGGCTCACCCGCGAGGACCCGGTCGCGGTGACCCGTGAAGGACCAGCGGTCCCGCGTCCACCGGTCCGCCACGTGCGCGCCCTCCGGCAGCGTGAACAGCAGGTCGAGGCCGCGCCACACCGCGTCCCAGGTGGGCCGGGTGCGGCTCTCGATCAGCGCGCGGATCGCGTGCTCGGCCTCGGTGACCTCGCCGATCCTGTCGTCCGCCTCGATGCCGTCCTCGGCCGCCGCGAACGCGATCCGCGCCCGGTCGTACCGCTCGATGGCCGGGGCGAGCAGCCGGTTGTCGAACGCCGGGTCCGTCGCCGGTCCGGCCGGCGGACAGAGCAACTGCCCGTCCTTGTCCCGCGCCAGCTCCGCCCGCAGCGCCGCCTCCGCGCCCGAAGTGCCCTCGGGCGCCTCCAGCCAGGCGAGCAGCGCGCCCAGATGCTGGTCCTCCAGACCGGACTGGCCGGTCGCCCAGTGCCGGGACAGCAGCTCGGTCATCGCGAGCAGCAGCGAGGAGCCCGGCACCCGGGAGCGCTCCCCGAAGTGCGTCAGCCAGCGGCCGAGCAGCGGCACGCGCGGGGGCGCGGGATACGGCGTCTCCGGGTCCTGCTCGGCGGTGCGGCGGAAACGCATCGAGCGGCCCAGGAGCCGGACGAAGTCGACGCCCGCACGGCTCGGCACGATCAACTGGGGCGCGTCCGCGCACAGTTCGACCTCGACCTTGACGCGCTTGCCGGTCTCCGGGTCGGCCTCGGTCCGCTCGGCGGCCTCCACGGAGTCGGCGTACGCCTCGATGTACGGGAGGACCGAGCCCGCGAGGTCCGCGAGGAACGCGAAGCGTAGGTCGCGGTCGCGGGGCTGGGGGACGAACAGGACGCGCGGCGCGGTCCGCTCCGTCCCGACCAGGGCGCCGAGCGGGGCGCCCGCCTCGCCCGCGGTGGTGAGCGGTACCAGGACGAGCGGGCGCTCGGAGAGGTGCCGGTGGCGGACGGTGGCCGTCCGCTGCGCCCGCCCCGACTGCACGGCCTCCAGGCGCGCGAGATGCTGGATCAGTGACACAGGGCAGCCGTCCCCACTGATCCGAGGGCCTCGGCGCGCAGGCTCGCGGCCCGCCGCAGCGCCACCACCGTCGGGTCGTCGGGGTCGCCCGTCTCGCCGTGGGCCGCCGACAGGACCGCGTCGACCGTGGTGAGACCGCCCAGCTCGCCCCGGACCGCACGGCCCAGCGCGGTCACCGCACCGGCGTCACGCGCGCGGGAGCGGCAGTGGAAGGCCAGCTCACAGGCGGACAGACACTCCGGGGCATACGTCGCCGGGACCGACTCGACCGCCGTGCGCAGCTCGTCCCGAGGCTGCTCGACGGCGAACGTCGTCCCTTCCGGCAGCGCGTCCGCGATGTCCTCGATCCGGGTCAGCCGGGTCAACTGGCGGCGGGTCACGGACAGTTGCTTGCGGATGTCCACGGCGGCGCCCGTCGGCAGGTTCGAGAAGTCCTTCGGGCAGACCAGCAGCGCCCGGTGCCCGACCCTGGTGTGGCCGACCCGGGCCTGCCCGACCCCGGCCGAGGGTTCCATCCGCGCGGCGACCTCCTCCAGCGCCAGCACGTACACCGCCGCCTGCCGGGCCGCCGCGCCCACCTTCGCGGGCTCGGCGGAGCCGTCGATCATCGGGAACGACTTGATCTCCACGACCGTCCACCGCCCGTCGGGGTGCACGATCACCGCGTCCGGCTCCAGGAACGCGGGCGTGCCCGCCACGTCCAGCGCCAGCATCGGATGGTCGAGCAGCGTCCACACCCCGTCGCCCGCCGCTTCCGACGCCTCCCGCAGCGCCAGCGCCGTACGCGCCGCGCGGCCCTCGGGACCGGCGGCGGTGAGATCCGGAACGCGGGCCTCACCCGCCACGGGCGCCGACGCGCCCCGGTCGAGCCGCTCGTGCGCGAGGCGCAGCAGCTCCGCGCCGCCGTCGCTCTTGACCCGCGCCTCGAACGCGTTGCCCCGCACGAACGCGAACTGCGACTGACCGAAACCGGACGGCACACCGAGCGCGTCCGCGAGCACCGCCTTGTTCACGCCCGCGCCGTCGAGGAGCGCGCGCCGGCTGCACCCCGGGTTCGCGGCCAGCGCGGCCAGCGACCGGGCGTCGAGAGCCTGCGGCGGTACGGAGGGTCCGCGCAGCTCAGCGAGCCGGTGCCGGAGCGCCGTCGTCGGCGTCGGCCGGGGTGGTACTCGGCTCGTCATGCTGCTTGCGCTGTCGGGGGATTCGCTCACCCGTCGAAGTCTGGCACCCGGCACCGACAATCGGGGAACTCCTGCCCGCCCCGGCCACCGGAGCCTCTTCCGCCCGCCCCGCCACCGGCGCGAACCGGTCACGCCCGAACGCCCGCTCCCGCACCCACGCGCCGACCGCGTCCGCGACCCGCAGCACCGGACGGACCAGCAGGAAACCGGCGCCCATGACGACCGCCCCGGCGACCGCGTCGAGGAAGTAGTGGTTCGCGGTACCCATCACGACGACCGTGGTGAGCAGCGGGTACGCGACGGCGGCGGCCTTCGCGGTACGGGTGCGGCCGTGCCGCCACAGCATCACCCCGCACCACAGCGCCCACCCGACGTGCAGGCTCGGCATCGCCGCGTACTGGTTGGTCATGCCGCCCAGCCCCCGCGGCGCGCTCGCGTCGCCGCCCCACCAGCCGTACGCGCTGTACTGGGCCATCGTGTCGACGAAACCGTGCCCGGGTTCGAGCAGCCGAGGCGGGCAGGTCGGAAGCAGCGTGAAGCCGATCAGACCGATGAACGTCGACACCAGGAGCCAGGTCCTGGCCGCCCGGTAGTGCACGGCGCGGGAGCGGAACAGCCAGATCAGGAGGGCGGGGGTGACGAGGTAGTGCAGTGAGGCGTACCAGAAGTCGGCGGGGACGCCGAGCCAGGCGTGGGCCGTGAAGAGACGGTTCAGCGGGTGTTCCGCGTTGAGGTACAGCCACTTCTCCACGCGCAGGATCGCCAGACCGTGGTCGACGGCCGTGGACACGTCCCCGCGCGCGAGGAGACGGCCCGCCGAGTAGGCCCCGTACACCAGCAGGATCAGAGGCAGCTCGGTCCACCAGCGGAGCCGGTGCCTCCGCGCCGCGCCGGTGTCCGGCGCGTCGTTCTGCGGCATCCGATGATCTCCTTCCCCCGCACGTCGGCCCAAGGCCGATCGCCCACTTTACGGCGTATGTGAACGCCGTAAGGGGGCGCCCCCGGTGTTCGAAGACGCAGAGATCGCCCGGTGGGTTGCGTGTGCGAGGGGTGCGCGATGATGGAGGAAGCGGGCGGTTTCATTCCGGAACAGACGGCTCGCACCCCCTCCCCGGAAAGGCGCTCCATGGCACCGCGCATCCTGTTGGCCCGGCACGGACAGACGCAGTGGTCGCTGTCCGGCAAGCACACGGGCAGGACCGATGTGCCGCTCCTGGAGGAGGGCAGGCAGGGCGCCAAGCTCCTCGGCGAACGCCTGCACCGGCCGCCCTACGACGGCCTGCCCGGCGTCGAGGTCCGCACCAGCCCGCTCTCCCGCGCGCGGGAGACCTGCGAACTGGCCGGCTTCGGCGACCGCGCCACCCCCTGGGACACGCTCATGGAGTGGGACTACGGCGCGTACGAGGGCATGACACCCGACGAGATCCAGGCCGTCCGCCCCGGCTGGCTGATCTGGCGGGACGGGGTGCCCGACGGCGAGACCCTGGAACAGATGACCACGCGCGCGGACGAGGTCGTCGCCTGGGCACGCTCGGCCGACCGAGACGTCCTGATCTTCGCCCACGGCCACATGCTCCGCTCGATAGGCGCCCGCTGGCTAGACCTGCCCCTGACCTTCGCAGCCAGAATCCGCCTCAACCCGACGTCCCTGTCGATACTGGGCTGGGCATACGGCGCCCCAGCAATAGAAACCTGGAACGACACGGGCCACCAGGTCGCTCCGGGGGTTTAGGGGGGGAGGGGGGGGGAGGGGCGCGCGGGTGGATGGCGGCCCCCTCCAGGACCCGCCCGCCCGGCTCGCTCCTGCTTGGCTTCGCCGGGGTCATTCCTTTCCGCCGCAGCGGTGCTGCGCCCCGGCGGCGCGGCCGGCGGTGCCGAATCTCTCGTACCCCCCGACCGGGCGGGGTCGTTTCTGCTCGACTTCGTCCCGCCGGTCATTCCTTTCCGCCGCAGCGGTGCTCAGCCCCGGTGGCGCAGTCCGGCGGTGCCGAACCGCTCGCACCCCCCGACCCGGCAGGGTCGTTTTTGCTTGGCTTCGACCCGCCAGGGTCACTCTTTCCGCCGCAGTGATGCTGAGCCGGGTCGGTGCTGCCCGGCGGTGCCGAACCGCTCGCAGCCTCCCGGACCTGCCCGACCCGCCAGGGTCACTCTTTTCCGCCGCAGCCGCGCTGAGCCCCGAGGGCGCGGTCCGGCGGTGCCGAACCGCTCGCACCCCCCCTGACCCGGCAGGGTCGTTTTTGCTTGGCTTCGACCCGCCAGGGTCACTCTTTTCGCCGCAGTGATGCTGAGCCCGGTCGGTGCTGCCCGGCGGTGCCGAACCGCTCGCAGCCTCCCGGACCTGCCCGACCCGCCAGGGTCACTCTTTTCCGCCGCAGCCGCGCTGAGCC
>NZ_JBIVUQ010000001.1:251776-601223 GCF_044757265.1 Streptomyces sp. NPDC091292
CCCCGAGGGCGCGGTCCGGCGGTGCCGAACCGCTCGCACCCCCCCTGACCCGGCAGGGTCGTTTTTGCTTGGCTTCGACCCGCCAGGGTCACTCTTTCCGCCGCAGCGGTGCTGAGCCCGGTCGGTGCTGCCCGGCGGTGCCGAACCGCTCGCAGCCTCCCGGACCTGCCCGACCCGCCAGGGTCAATCCTTTCCGCCGCAGCGCTGCTCAGCCCCGACGGTGCAGTCCGGCGGTGCCGATCCGCTCGCAACCCCCGACCCGTCAGCCCCGCTGCCGTAGCGGTCGGACCGCGCGTCGGCGCCCGGGACCGCTCAGACCCCGCGCGGCAGCGCCCCGTGGCGGTCCAGGAAGGCTGCGACTCCGTTTGCTCGGCGGTGGGGGAGCAGGACGCGGGCCGTCGTCGCCAGCATCGACTGGATGCGCGACGACTGCACCTCGTCGAGCAGCCCGATCACCTGCGTACCGGCCGCCGCCGCCTCGTCCGGCCGGCCCGCGCGGGCCAGGTCGTCGGCCAGTTCGGCGGTGTACAGGGCGATGTTCCGGGTGAAGTGCCGGTCCTGGAGCGCGGCGGCACGGCGGGCGTGCCGGGCCGCCCGCGGCCAGTCGCCGAGCGCCGACCAGCACTGCGCCTCCAGACCCTCCAGCTCGGCCTCGCCGTAGAACGTCATCCACTCCGGGTCGGCGTCCGACGGACCGGAGTCGAACAGGGACTGCGCGCGCACGAGCGACCGGTCGCAGCCCGACCGGTCGCCGAGCCCCGCCCAGCCGCCCGCCTCGCGCAGCGCCAGCAGGGACAGCAGCCGCGGCGAACCGAGCTGCCGCGCCGCGCGCTGCGCCGCCTGCGCCGCCCGCACCGCCTCCCGGGGACGCCCCGCGTCGCGCGCGAGGAAGGCGGTGTTGCAGAACGCGTGCGCCTCCAGCGCCGCGTCCCCGGACATCCGGGCCGTCGCCAACGCCTCCGCGTAATGCGACCGGGCGTCGTCGAACCGGCCCGAGTCGTGCGCCAACCAGCCGACGGAGATCGCCAGTTCACCGGCGCCCGCCTGCAGCCGGTCGGCCGTGGCCTGCCGCGACGTGCCCGCGTCGAGCAGGGCGAACGCGGTGCGCAGCGGCGCCGCGGCCCGCCGGTACAGACCGTCCGCGCCGTGCCGGTCGTCCAGCAGCCGGATCCGGCGTACGGCCTCCTCGACGGCGCTCGCCTCCGCCTCACCGGCCTGGGCGGCGGCCGGGGCCGCGGCGAAGGGGGTCAGCGAGGCGGTCGCCACGGTGGCCGTTCCGCCGGTCATGAATGCGCGACGCCGCACGTCGCTCTCCTCGTGTCTCTCGTACTGCTCGATCTCAACGACCTCAGGGGACGGGTCGAACTCGTGGGACGGGGTGGTCTGGTGGGACTTCAGGGACTCAAGGGGTGCTTGCGATCCCTGTGTTCCATGGTGCTGTGGGAACTCCTGGGACGCCAGAGGCCGGTGGGACGGTTCCGGCTCCGGGGGCGGTGTCGTACGGGCGGCCCGGCCGCGTACCGCCGAGCGCGGCGCGAAGCCCAGGTCCGCCAGCGTGCGACCGGGGAACATGTGCAGGAACACCCGCTCGTACGCGTAGTTGGGACAGCGGATCTCCCCCGCCTCGACCCGCCCGATGTACCGGGCGTCGCAACTCACCCGCTCCCCGATCTCCCGCGCCGCCCGCCGCACCGCCGCCGCGAACTCCCCCGGGGAGCGCCGGCCGCGCGCCTGCCGGAACGCGAGGTTGGGCGCCACCGGAGCGACAGGGGGCGTGGGGGACTCCGGTGACTCCCGGGGCGGGGGTTCCTGGGACGGGGATGACGATGCCATCGGTGACGACGCCATGGCCGGGCCTCTCGTGCGCATGGTGACCGGACTTCGCGGGGCGTCGAGGACGCGGACCCTCGGGTCCGCCGCGCCGTGTCCCCTGCCCGTTCCGGCGGGGCACGAACGTACCCGCTGTGACAGTGCCACCACACAGTGTTTGGCTACAAACCGGATATCTCACCCACGATCTGCCATGAACTGCCATCCTTTGCGGCGGTGCGCCGCCGTTGCTGTTGACGGGGTCGCGCGTTGAACCATGCGGACAGGGAGCCGTGTGTCCCGACCCGTGCGACATGCGAGCGACGCGACCGACTCGACCGAGGAGGGGTTCCGTGTTGGAGGCAGGCATGAAGACCAGCGCTGCTGCTTGGAAGCCGTCGCCGACGGCACCGCACCGACCGACCGATGAGCACGGTACGCCGCCGCAGGGCACCGCCCCGGTGGACCCGTGCGACCTGGTCACCGTGCCGGCTCGGCAGGGCCTTGAGGCCGTCGACATCCTGCGCCGCGCCGCCGGCGACTCCGTGGGCCCCGTCCTGCACGACGGCGGCTGCGACACCCTCGGCTTCCTCGTCCCGCCCGGTACGGCCGCCCGCTGGGATCTCCCGGGCAGTGCCTGCACCCAGACGTTCGGGCGCGGAGACGTGAGCGTGGTGGGTGAGGTTCCGGCTCCGCCGGTTGATGGGACCGGGTGGCTGTTGCCTCCGGGTGAGGTTGATCCGGTGACTGATCCGGCTTTGTTGCGTGCCGCGCTTGGGCAGGCTGCACGGCTGATCGAGGCTGCTGACGGCTGTCGCTGAGGCGGTTCGGGCGGCTGCTGCGCCGTCGTGGCTGGTCGCGCAGTTCCCCGCGCCCCTTGGAGGGCGCTGCCGCGCCCAATCTCCCGTGCCCCTTGGAGGGCGCGTGCCGCGTCCACGCCCCCCGCGCCCCCGGAGGGCGCTGCCGCGCCCAACCCCCCGCGCCCCTTGAAGAACGCCCCGGCGCCCCCGAGCGGCGCCCACCCCTCCCCCTGTCGATAATGGGCTGATGGCACGCGCACGGAGTAAGCGGACTGCGGTGGCCCTGGTCGAGGAGGTCGACGGGGGGCTTGCCGAGCTGATTCCCGATCGGGACCGGCCCCGCGCCTGGACGCTCCTCGTGGACGGTGCCCCGCAGTCCCACGTCGACCTGGACGACCCCACCTATCTCGACTTCGAGTACCAGCGCCGCCTCGGACACCTGGTCGATCTCGTCGCCCCGCCCCGTACCCCCGTCCGGGCCGTGCACCTCGGCGGAGGCGGCTTCACCCTCGCCCGCTACACCGCCGCGACCCGCCCCCGTTCGACCCAGCAGATAGCCGAACGGGACGCCGCCCTCGTCGAACTCGTCCGCCGTGAGCTGCCGTTGGACCCGGGCGCCCGGATCAAGGTACGGACCGCCGACGCCCGAGCCGCGCTCGCCAAACTGGCCGACGGCTGGGCCGACCTGCTGATCGCCGACGTGTTCAGCGGCGCCCGCACCCCCGCCCACCTCACCAGCACCGAGTTCCTGACCGAGGTCCGCCGGGTCCTCGCGCCCGGCGGGTGCTACGCGGCCAACCTCGCCGACGGCCCGCCGCTCGCCCATCTGCGCGGCCAGATCGCCACCGCTGCGGCCGTGTTCCCGGAGCTGGCCCTCGTCGCCGACCCGGCCGTCCTGCGGGGCAAACGGTTCGGCAACGCCGTACTCATCGCGTCCGGCCGTCCGCTGCCGCTCGCCGAACTCACCCGCAGGGCCGCGTCCGACCCGCACCCCGGACGCGTCGAACACGGGCCCGCGCTGGTCGGGTTCGCCGGGGGAGCGGCGGCCGTCATGGACGCCGGCGCCATCGCCTCACCGCGCCCGCCGTCGTCCGTCTTCCGCTGACACCCGCCGGGCCCCCAGTAAGTACTGATCGCTCAGTACGTGTTGATCTCGACCAGCGGTGCGTGGTCGTGCCAGGTGCAGAACACCGACACCCGGTCCGCGCCGGACGAGAACTCCACCCGGATCCACGTCGGTTCCGTCCACACCTGCATCGACCAGCCCGCCGCCGGGGTCGCCGACACCAGCGTCGCCGCCGAGTCGCCCAGCTCGAACGCGGCCCGCCCGCCTTCCGTCGTATAGCTCTTCACACGACCCGAAGGCGCTGGCGTCTTCGGGGCCGGGGCCGGTGGAGTCGTACGCGCGGACGCCGACGGTTTGCCGCTCGGGGCCTTCTTCGACGGTCGGCCGTCCGGGCTCGGCTTCGCGCCCGACGGGGACGCGGACGGTGAGGGCGGGTCGTCGGCCCGCCGCGTCGAGGACGACAGCGGCTCCGAACCCTGACCGAGCGCGCCCGTGATCGGCAGGGCGCGCGGCGGGTCGTAGGCGGTGCCCGCCAGCACCGTGTGGACACCCCACCACGACAGCGTGACCGCCGCGCCCGTGGCGAGCGACCAGGCGAGTACGTGTACGAGTCCTCTGCGCATCGTCGGGCCATCCTGCACCACCCGTCCCACTTGTGTCCCCCCTATGGCGTACGGTGCCGCCCATGGCACGTGTGCTCGTCGTCGAGGACGACCAGTTCGTACGCTCGGCCCTCATCCGGCATCTCACCGAGGCGTCCCACACCGTACGGAGCGTCGGCACCGCCCTGGAGGCGCTACGCGAAGTCGCCCATTTCCCCTTCGACTTGGTCATCCTGGATCTGGGGCTGCCCGATCTCGACGGGTCCGAGGCGCTGAAGATGCTGCGCGGCATCACCGACGTACCGGTGATCGTCGCCACGGCCCGCGACGACGAGACCGAGGTGGTCCGGCTGCTCAACGACGGCGCCGACGACTACCTGACGAAACCATTCTCCGTCGAGCATCTGTCCGCGCGGATGGCCGCCGTGCTCCGGCGCTCACGGGCCGGCTCCGGTGAGGCGCCGCCCAGCCGGGTCATCCAGGTCGGCGGGCTCTCCATCGACCCGCTGCGCCGGCAGGCCGCACTCGACGGGGTGACGCTCGACCTGACCCGCCGCGAGTTCGACCTGCTCACCTTCCTCGCCGGGCGCCCCGGTGTCGTCGTACCGCGCAGGGAGCTGCTCGCCGAGGTGTGGCAGCAGTCGTACGGCGACGACCAGACCATCGACGTCCATCTGTCCTGGCTGCGGCGGAAGTTGGGCGAGACGGCGGCGCGGCCCCGCTATCTGCACACGCTGCGCGGGGTCGGAGTGAAGCTGGAGCCGCCGCGGTGACCGGCCCGCAAGGGGAGGCACGGCGATGAGATGGGCGCTCGTCAAGGTGTGTCTCGCGGTGACCACCATGGTCGTGGTCGCCTTCGCGGTGCCGCTCGGTCTGGTCGTCAAGGAGATGGCGCGCGACCGTGCCATCTCCGACGCCGAACGGCAGGCCGCCGCGATCGGTCCCGCCCTGTCCATCACGACCGACCGGGACCAGCTCACCGGCGCCGTCCTGTCCACGCAGTCCGGCTCCGACGGACGCATGGCGCTGCACATCCCTGCGTCCGGCGGCGCCGACCCCCTCGACATCGGGCGTCAGCGCGCCACCGACGAGGACGTCGCCACCACCCGCCGGATCGGCCGCGCCTCCATCTCCGAGGTGGAGGGCGGTTCGGCGCTGCTCCAGCCGACCGCGCTCAGCTCGGGTGAGATCGCCGTCGTGGAGGTGTTCGTGCCCGACGCGGAGGCCGCGGGCGGTGTCACCACCGCCTGGCTCGTCCTCGCCGGCGTCGGGATCGCGCTGGTCATCGGGTCCGTCGCGGTCGCCGACCGGCTCGGCGGACGGATGGTCCAGCCCGCGCAGCGGCTCGTCGGCGCCGCACGCGACCTCGGCGAGGGCAAACTCGGCGCGCGGGTGCCGGAGGAAGGCCCCAAGGAGCTGCGTCTCGCCGCCGTCGCCTTCAACTCCATGGCCGACCAGGTCGTCCAACTCCTCGCCAATGAGCGGGAGTTGGCGGCCGATCTCTCGCACCGGCTGCGCACTCCACTCACCGTGCTCCGGCTCAACGCCGCCTCGCTCGGGGACGGGCCCGCCGCCGACCAGACCCGCGCCGCCGTCGCCCAGCTCGAACGCGAGGTCGACACCATCATCCGTACCGCCCGCGACGCCAAACCGCGGACGGCTGCCGCCGGGCCGGGCGCCGGGTGCGACGCCGCCGAGGTGATCCGGGAGCGGATGGGGTTCTGGTCGGCGCTGGCCGAGGACGAGGGGCGCAAGGTGCGGGTCGCCGGGGTCGACCGGCCGGTACGGATTCCGGTGGCGCGGCCCGAACTCGTCGCCGCGCTCGACGCGTTGCTCGGCAATGTGTTCCGGCATACCGCCGAGGGCACCGCGTTCGCGGTCGACGTGCACAACGGGGACGACGCCGTGATCGTGCTGGTCTCCGACGCCGGACCCGGCATCGCGGACCCGGCCGCGGCGATGGCACGGGGACGGGGATCGGGCGCCGACGGATCGACCGGGCTCGGCCTCGACATCGTCCGCCGCCTCGCCGAATCCACCGGCGGCGACGTACGGATCGGGCACTCGGTGCTCGGCGGTACGGAGGTCCGGATCTGGATCCAGCTCGCGGCCGGGCGGGAAGCGGGGCGCCGGGGCCACCGGGGCATGCGGCGCCGCATGTCCCGTCCGCCCGCCCCGACGCCGTCCGGCACCTCCGGGTGACCTTTAATCGGCCCCCATCCCACCCTTAACGCATCCCTAAGAGCCCCCGTGACCGCGTGGTCCGGGCCTAGCGTGCTGCCGTGAGCCACCACCCCCCGAGGACGCGCCCCGGCCGAACTTCCCCCACGCGGCCGGGGCGCTTCCGCCCCCGGAACCCGGACTCCGGCTACCGCCCGGTCCCGGGCACGGGCGGCAGGCCCCCCGTGCGTGCCGCCCGTGCGTACCAGCGCGCACTCGACTTCGGCGTGCGGGTCTGGGTCGCGTAGTCCACGTACACCGCGCCGAACCGCTTCTCGTAGCCGTACGCCCACTCGAAGTTGTCCAGCAGGGACCACAGGTAGTAACCCCGGACGTCGGCGCCCGCGTCGATCGCGTCGTGGACGGCCGTGAGGTGGGCGTGGAGGTACGCGATGCGCTCCGGGTCGTGGACGCGGCCCTCGGCGTCGGGCCGGTCGTCGTAGGCCGCGCCGTTCTCGGTGATGTACAGCGGCAGGCCCGGGGCCTCGCGGCTGTAGCGCAGGATCAGGTCGCGCAGCCCCGACGGGTCGATCGTCCAGCCCATCTCGGTCCGCTCGCCCGGGGTCTGAAGGAACGTCACGTCCCCGGCGGCGGGCCACGGCGAGTGGTCGCTCGCGCCGTGCCCGTCGGCGCGCGAGCCCGGCGACCCGTCGTCGGGGCGGGCGGCGGCGACCAGGGTCGGCGTGTAGTAGTTCAGGCCGAGCGCGTCCAGCGGCTGGTGGATCACCTCAAGGTCGCCGTCCTGGACGTACGCCCAGTCGGTCAGCCGGGCGGTGTCCGCGAACAGGCCCTCCGGGTAGGCGCCGTGCAGCATCGGGCCGTGGAAGACGCCGTTGGCGAGATGGTCGATACGGCGTACGGCGTCCAGGTCGGCCGGGTCCTCCGAAATGGTCCTGACCGGGCAGGAGTTGAGGCTGACCGCGACCGACGCGCGGGACGGCAGGACCCCGCGCAGGGCCGAAGTCGCCAGGCCGTGGCCGAGGTTGAGGTGGTGGGCGGCGCGCAGCGCGGCCACCGGGTCGGTGCGGCCGGGGGCGTGCACCCCGGAGCCGTAGCCCAGGAAGGCGCTGCACCAGGGCTCGTTGAGAGTGATCCACTGCTCGACCCGGTCACCCAGGGCGTCCCCGACGATCTGCGCGTACTCGGCGAATCGATACGCCGTCTCGCGCGCCGGCCAGCCGCCCGCGTCCTCCAGGTCCTGCGGCAGGTCCCAGTGGTAGAGCGTCACGGCGGGCTTCACGCCCCGCGCGAGCAGCTCGTCCACGAGCCGCCGGTAGAAGTCGAGCCCGCGCTGCACGGCGGGCCCGCGCCCGGTCGGCTGCACCCGGGGCCAGGACACCGAGAAGCGGTACGAGGTGAGCCCGAGGTCCGCCATGAGGGCGACGTCGTCCCGGTAGCGGTGGTAGTGGTCCACGGCCACATCGCCCGTGTCGCCGCCCGCCACCTTTCCCGGCGTATGGCTGAAGGTGTCCCAGATGGACGGGGTGCGGCCGTCCTCCCGTACCGCGCCCTCGATCTGGTACGCGGAGGTGGCGGCGCCCCAGACGAAGCCGGGCGGGAACGGCACGGAGCCGGAACCGGGTTCGGGCCGGGACTGCACAGCGGAATCGGTGGCGGATTCGGTCACGGACTCAGGCATGGAAGCGCTCCCATGAACGGGCGAAAGGGCTTACGGAAAGGGGGAGTTGGTGGTGGGGGGACGGCGCGGCCGGCTCAGCCCTTGACGGCGCCCTGCATGATGCCGCCGACGATCTGCTTGCCGAACAGGAGGAACGCGATCAGCAGCGGCAGCGTGCCGAGCAGCGCGCCCGCCATGATCACGGCCTGGTCGGGGATGTATCCCGTACCGAGCTGGTTGAGGGCGACCTGCACGGTCGGGTTCTGCTGGTTCAGGGCGATGATCGGCCAGAGGAAGTCGTTCCAGGCGAACACGAAGGTCAGCAGCCCGAGCACGGCCATCGCCGGACGGGCCGCGGGGAACACCACGTGCCACACGATCCGCAGACTGCTCGCGCCGTCCACCCGCGCCGCCTCGATGAGTTCACCGGGCAGCGCCTGCACCAGGTACTGCCGCATGAAGAACACACCGAACGCCGTCACGAACGTCGGCAGGATCACCGCCTGGAGCTGATTGGACCACTGGAGGTCCGCCATCCACAGATACAGCGGTACGACACCGAGCTGCGGCGGAATCATCATCGTGCCGATCGTCAGCATCAGCAGCGCGCCGCTGAACCGGAACTTCAGCTTGGCGAAGGCGAATCCGGCGAGCGTCGAGAACAGCACGGTACCGAGGGTGATGGACCCGGCGACGATGGTCGTGTTGAACATCGCCTTGCCGAGACCGGCCTGGGTCCACGCCGTCTCCAGGTTGGTGAAGAGATTGCCGCCGAACCACAGCGGCGGCGGGGTCTTCGCGAGCCGGGTGTCCGTACGGGACGCGGCGATCGTCGTCCACACCAGCGGGGCCAGCGACACCAGCACGAACAGGGCCAGCACGGCGTACGTGATCGGTCCGGCGTGCAGTTGGCCGCCCGCGCGCTGGGAGAGGGGGCGGCGGCTCCTGCCGCGCCTGCCGGGCGGCTCCGGCGCGGGGGCGGCGGTCGGGCGCTCGGCGGTCAGGGTGTCTCCGGCCGGGGTGGCGTCGCCCGCCGCCGGACCGGAGGAGGGGCTCGTCGCGGTCATCCGTTCTTCCTCAGTCGTCGGGCGATCAGCATGTTGACCGCGGCGATGAGCAGCAGGATCACGAACATCGACCAGGCGATGGCGGACGCCTTGCCGAGGTTGCCGATCATCCAGCCCTGGTCGTACATGTAGAGACCGAGCGTCTGGAACTGGTGGTCGGCGCCGCCCTTGGAGCCGGACGCGCCGCCGAACAGCAGCGGCTCACCGAAGAGCTGGGTCGCGCCGATGGTCGAGACGACGACCGTGAACAGGATCGTCGGCCGCAGCATCGGGATCGTCACATGCCGGAACTGCTGCCAGCGCGAGGCGCCGTCCAGCGCCGCCGACTCGTACAGGTCGTGCGGGACGGCCTGCATCGCGGCGAGGTAGATCAGGGTGTTGTAGCCGGTCCAGCGCCATATCACGATCGAGGACACCGCGAACTGCGAACCCCACTGGGACTCACGCCAGTTGACGGGGTCGATGCCCACGAAGTCGAGCAGCCAGTTGACCATGCCGCCGTCCCACGCGAACAGCAGCGTGAACACCAGGGTCGCGGCGGCCACCGACGTGGCGTACGGCGCGAGCATCGCGACCCGCCAGAACGTCGAGCCGCGCAGCTTGTAGTTGAGCAGATGCGCGAGCCCCAGCGCCATCAGGAGCTGCGGCACCGTCGAGATGACCCCGATGGTGAACGTGTTCTTCAGCGCGTTCCAGAAGAAATCGCTCTGGAGGAGGTTGGTGTAGTTGTCCAGGCCGACCCACGTACGGCTGTCCAGATCGGCGAGCTGCACCCTGTGGAGCGACGACCAGCCCGTGTACAGCAGCGGGAAGAGCCCGAAGGCCCCGAAGAAGAGGAAGAACGGCGCGATGTACGCGTACGGACTCGCCTTCATGTCCCAGCGGTAGAGGCGGCTGCGCCAGGGGGACGGCGGCCTGCGCGGGCCGCCGGACGCGGCCGGGGCCGCGCCCCCCTTGACGGGGGACGCGGTCTCGGTGTTCTCGGTGGAGGTATCGGACATCGACGTCACTGCCCCAGTACGTCCTTGATCTCCTTGACGGCGGCGTCCCAGCCCTGGGCCGGCGTCTTGCCCTGCTGCTCGACCTGGAGGATGCCGATGTCGGCGATGGCGGTACCGATCTGCTGGTCCTTCAGACCGTAGACCGCCGACGGGATGTTCTTCGCCGCGTCACCGAAAATGCTCGCGATCGGTGCCTTGTCGAAGTACTCGTCCGTCGCGGGCGCCACCTTCAGATTCGCGTACGCCGCCGGGGTCGACGGGAAGCTGGCCTGCTTCGCGAAGACCTTCGCCTGCTGCTCGGGCGCGGTCAGCCAGGCGGCGAGCTTGATCGCCTCCGCCTTGTTCTTGCCGGCCGACGGTACGCCGATGAAGGCGCCGCCCCAGTTGCCGGCCGTCGGCGGCGCGGCCACGTCCCACTTGCCCTTGCCGCTGTCGCCGGACTTCTCCTGGATGTAGCCGAGCATCCACGCGGGGCAGGAGACGGTCGCGAACTTGCCGTTCGCGTACCCCTGGTCCCACGGCTTCTCGAACTGCTTGAGCTTCGCCGACATGTCGCTCGTGGCGACCTTCATCGCGGTGTCCCAGGCCAGTTTGCGGCCCGCGCTCTGCTCGTACGACGGCTCGCCGCTCTTGTCGTAGTAGCGCTCGGTCGCTCCGGCGAACACCGCGTTGTACACGCTGGACGCCGAGTCCACGAACTTCGTCCCGCTCGGTGCCTTCTTCATGTACTGCTCACCGAGGGCGACGTACTTGTTCCAGTCGCCGGACCACGCCTTCGCCAACTCCTCGCGGTCGGTGGGCAGTCCGGCCTTCTCGAAGAGGTCCTTGCGGTAGCACAGCGCCATCGGGCCGATGTCGGTGCCGAGGCCGATCGTCTTGCCGTCCGCCGTCGTCGCCTGATCCCACTTCCACGGCAGGTACTTCGACTTGTCGACGCCGTCCGCCTTGCCGAGGTCCTCGAACTTGGCGCCCTGCGTCTGGACGACCTCGGTGATGTTGGCGACTTCGATGGCCTGGATGTCGTCCGTACCGCTGCCGGCCTGGAGGCGGGTGAGCAGCTTCGGGTAGTAGACGTCGTTCCGCTCGGTGACGTTCTCCTTGATGGTGATGTCCGGGTGCAGCTTCGTGTACTCGTCGTAGAGTCCGGCCTGCTTGTATCCGAAGACACCGAAGGTGCCGACCGTGAGCGTGATCTTGCCCTTGGCGTTGCCGCCACCGTCCGATGCGTTCGACGAGCCGTCCTTCGAGTCGTCGGCGCATCCGGCGAGCAGCCCCGTGGTGAGCGCGGCCACGACCGTGAAAGCGGCCAGCCGGGACCCGCGGGTACTCGTACGCATTGCGTCCTCCTGTTGCCTGACGTGCCGACCCCCCGGCCAACTGCTCTGTTGGGCCCGTTGGTTCTCGCTGCGGCTCGGGCGGGGAACGTGCGGGATGTGTATGTGTCAGATACTGTGGGAGCGCTCCCACAAGTGATGTGTTGAAGGGTCGCGGGTCGGCGCGGGGGTGTCAAGGGACGGGGCGCGGAGAGTTGCGTTCAGTTATCGGCCTGTTAGGTACGGGCGGTGGGGGCGGCGGTTGATCCCGGGCCGGGTGCTCCTGGGACGGCTGTTACATTCCAGATCGGTTGACGGTGACGGTTGACGGTTGACGGCTGATGGGAGGCGGGCGACGGCGATGGCGGGGCATGGAGCGCGGGGCCGGGGCGGCGGGCGGCCGACCCTGGAAGAGGTCGCCGCCCGCGCCGGCGTGGGCCGCGGCACGGTGTCCCGGGTGATCAACGGTTCACCGCGGGTGAGCGAGGCGACCCGGCTCGCGGTCGAGGCGGCGGTGGCGGAGCTGGGGTACGTACCGAACACGGCGGCCCGCGCCCTGGCCGCGAACCGTACCGACGCCATCGCGCTCGTCGTCCCCGAACCGGAGACGCGTTTCTTCGCGGAGCCGTACTTCTCCGACATGCTGCGCGGGGTCGGCGCGGAGCTGTCGGAGACCGAGATGCAACTGCTGCTGATCTTCGCGGGGAGCGACCGGGAGCGGCGGCGCCTCGCGCAGTACCTCGCGGCGCACCGGGTGGACGGCGTGCTCCTGGTCTCCGTCCACGCGGACGATCCGCTGCCCGATCTGCTGACCCAGTTGGAGACCCCCACGGTGATCAGCGGTCGCCGGTCGGCCGACGAGACGTTGCCGTCGGTGGACTCGGACAACTTCGGCGGCGCCCGGTCGGCCGTGGAACATCTGATCGCGCGGGGGTACACGTCCATCGCGACGATCGCGGGGCGCATGGATGTGTACGGTGCCCAGCGCCGCGTCGACGGCTACCGCGACGCGTTGCGGCGGGCGGGGCGCGAGGTGGACGAGACCATGATCGTGCCGGGGGACTTCACGGAGGAGGGAGGCCTACGTGCGATGGAGCAACTCCTATCCCTGCACCCCGACTTGGACGCCGTGTTCGCCGGCTCGGACGTGATGGCGGCGGGCGCCCGCCAGACGCTGCGGGCCCAGGGCCGCCGCACGCCGGAGGACGTGGCCCTGGTCGGCTTCGACGACTCGGCGATAGCCCGCCACATGGATCCGCCGCTGACGAGTGTCCGGCAGCCGATCGAGGAGATGGGCCGGGCGATGATCGAACTCCTCCAGGAGGAGATCGCGAACCGGCGGCCGGGGGCGGTGGCGGGGGAGCGGCGACAGGTGGTGCTCCCGACGGAGCTGGTGGAACGGTCGTCGTCGTAGGTCAGGTGTCGTCACCGGCGACGATGACGAGGCTCGGGGGATACGGGTCGTCGGGCACCGAAACACCACTGACGGCATACCCACGGGTGACGAGGATCCCGGCGAGGGTGGTGATGAGGGTGGTGACGGCCTGGGCAAGGGCGAACCAGGCGTCGTCATAGTCGACCGGTCCGAGGGAGATCTCGGAGGAACCCCAAGCGAACTGAGCGGGCAACTCGACCACGGGTTCCTCACGCGGAACGGCCCACGTGATCATGACGTTGTCCTCATCGACGGACATGGTCACCCCGAAGCGAGGCGCCTGCCCACCCCCTTCGTCGGCGACAAGAGCGACGGGAATCCCGATCCCTTCCAACACCGACCACACGTCAGCGGCAAGCGCGACCCCGGGATGTCCATCAATAGCGCGCAATCCGGCGGGAATCTCAGAGCCCATGGACCGGCAGACTACCGACGACTTGGGGCTGAAGCCCAGAAGCGGGGGCCTGGGCGGGGCCGGCCGTGCGCGGGGACCACAACCGGGATGCTTTCCTGGCGCTCAAGTCCTTGGGACCACCCCCGCGTGCGCGGGGACCACGGGATGATGCGACCTGCCTCATCGCGGTCGCTGGGACCACCCCCGCGTGCGCGGGGACCACGGCGGGGCTGAGTTTGGGCATCAGAGCTGTCCGGGACCACCCCCGCGTGCGCGGGGACCACTTCATCCGCGAAAACCCCTTCGGCCTGTGGCCGGGACCACCCCCGCGTGCGCGGGGAGCACGTGCGCACTCGGTTCTGGAGTTCCAGGACGTCGGGACCACCCCCGCGTGCGCGGGGAGCACAGGTCGTGAACTGGGGTTTTGTTAGGCCGGGGGGCTGTTTTTGCTTACTCTCGTGGATTCCGGCATAGCGGACATGGTTCATGTGGCGTGGGTCGGCGCGGTGTTCTGGCAAGGCTACAACTGGGGCTGGTGCGCGGCGGGTTGATCGTGATTTCGGCGCCCACCCTCCGTACCCTCTCCTCCTGTTTGGCCAGATGAACCACATCCGCAGGGATATGGCCATTTGCCGGAGAAGGGTCCCGAGGGTGGGCCTGTCCGCGCCGCGCGTCCATGCGGTCAGCGGAAGCAATGCCGACCTGGTATGCGTAGACCTCATGGACTTCACCGACGTCTCCCTCACCGCGCTCCGCGTCTTCCGGGCCGTGGCCGAGCAGGGGACCTTTACCGCAGCCGCCACCTCCCTCGGCTACACCCAGTCCGCCGTGTCCCGGCAGATGGCGTCGATCGAGCGGGTCGCCGGAGGGGAGCTGGTGGAGCGGCGCCGGGAGGGTGTGCGGCTGACGGCTGCGGGCCGTGTAGTCCTGCGCCGGGCGACCCTCGTACTGGACCAGATCGACGCGACCGCGCGCGAGCTGTCCGGTCTGCCCGCCGACGCGGGCACGGTCCGCCTCGGCTGGTTCCCCAGCGCCGGTGCTGTCCTGCTGCCCACGGCCCTCGCCGCCCTCCGCCGTACCGATCCGGCCCTGACGGTCCTCACCCGCGAGGGTGGCACCCCGTCGTTGGTACGGGCGCTGCGGGCCGGCAGTCTCGATCTGGCGCTGCTCGGTTCGGCGCCGCCCTTCCGGCCGCCGGACACGGAGTCGCCGCCGCTGGTGGTACGGACGCTCAGCGAGCGCGGTCTCTGCCTGGCGGTCCCCACCGCCCACCCGCTGGCCCGGGGTGAGTACGTCGACGTGGCCGATCTGCGCGGTCAGCGCTGGATCGCCGGCCCGGCCTCCGGCGAGGAGCGCCTGATGGGTGTCTGGCCCGGCCTCGACGAACGCCCCGACATCGCCCACACGGCCCGCGACTGGCTCGCCAAGCTCCACCTGGTCGCGGCGGGCTGCGGCCTGACGACGATCCCGGCGACCCTGGCCCCCGCCGCACCCCCGGGCGTACGGATCCGCCCGGTCCGGGGCGGCCCCCAGGAACAACGCCGCCTCCTCCTGGCCCACCCGCCGGGCCCGCTCACCGAGGCGGCGGAACGGGTGGCGAAGGCCCTGCGCGATGCTGCGTGAACCGAAAAGGCCCCCACCGGCCCGAAGGTCGGTGGGGGCTGAGCGAAGCGCCGTCGCTCGAAGACCGCTCAGGCAACGTTGACGCTGTGCCCGACCGCGGTCTCTTCGGCGCCGGGAGCGATGGTGACCACGGATCCGCCAGTGCAATCCGGGCCCGCGAATACGGTTACCGCCTTGTCGGTGGAGTTGGTGATCTCCAGTTCACCCGGACCGTTGGGCGCGTTGTAGCAGCCCGCCGCCGGGTTCAGGTAAGCCTCACCGTTGACGACGAGGTGCCCTTCTGCCGCGAAGGCCGAGGCGGGCGAAGCCACTGCGAGAAATGCCGCAGCGGCCAGGGCGCCAAGACCTGTGAGGAGACGACTTGCCATAGCTCATACCTGCCTTCATCGGAGAGACCGGGACACATCGCCCCAGTCCTGCGACTGGCAAACGACGTCCGCCCTGATGGGCAACGCGGGACGCGCGGCATCCCTCCGTACGGGCGGGCCGGCGGACGTGCGCCTCAGCTTCGCACTGGCGTGGTACCCAGCAGGACGTGGCTACGGACGACCCTGCAACTGCCCCACGGATCGTAGGCTTTGACGATGCCGACATCCGCAGAGCCCAAGTACAGGGGACTGATTTTCGACTTCTTTGGGGTCTTGACCTTCAATATGGTCGAGGTGATCTCGTACTTCGAGGACCGGGAGAAACTCGCGCGGGGAACATTCCTCCGCGCCTGGGCCGACCGCCGAGGGCAGGAACTCTTCCGGCGGCTAGAACTTGGCGAGATCACCCAGACCGACTGGAACGTCGGATTCGCTGACCTGATGGGCGTCGCGCCCGACAACCTCATGGCCCGCTATCTCCACGATGCCTTCCCGGCCCACCAAGTGCTCAAAGTGGCGCGGGAGGCGCGGGCCGCCGGGGTCAGAACCGCGGTGGTGTCCAACAGTCTCGGGCGGGAGCCCTACGACCCCTACGCGGGGTTCGACCTGCACGGCACTTTTGACGCGGTAGTGCTCTCCGCCGAGCACGGAGTACGCAAGCCCGATGCTGCGATCTTCCGGCTGGCACTCGACAAGCTCGACGTGCCGCCCGAGCGGTGCCTCTTCGTTGACGACAGTGAAGAGAATCTTGCCGCTGCCCACGGGCTCGGACTCACGCCGCTACTGGCGCTGGACGAAGAGGTGGTGGCTCGCCGTCTTCGCGGACTGCTCGACCTATCCGACCTGTAGAAACTCGCCTACGGCCGCGTGCGAGGTGTGTGCCGCCAGCTTCTCCCGAAGGCCCTTCAGCTCGGAGGCCGAGCGCGCGGAGTCCACGGAGCCGAGGCAGGTGGCCGCGTGGCGGGCGGTGGCGACCGCGGCGTCCAGGTCGCGCATGGCGAGATGCGCCTCGGCGGCCCGAGCCAGATAGATCGCGTGGCTGCGCGGGTACTGCTCGTCGCCGGGGTACGACGCTTTCATGGCGGCCTCGAAGCGGCGTACTGCCTCGGCCGGGTCTCCGAGCTGCAAGGCGGACGATCCGGCGATCATCTCGATCTCGCCGTAGTCCACCCAGTACAGGATCCTCGGGTCGTCGTCGTGCGGCCCCTTGTCCAGAGCCGCACGGGCGATTTCGAGTTGGCGGGCGCAGTCCTTCTTCGCCCCGGCCTTCGACAGCGCGCGGGCGGTGCGGGCCGCCAGCGTGGCGTGCATGCGCGGGGTCGCCTTCCGCCTCACCTGATGTTGTGCTGTCTCCAAGAGCGATACCGCTCTGCCCGCCTGCCCGGGGGTGGAGTAGCACTGGATCGCGGCGAACGACAGTGCGTAGGCGCCGCTGACCGGATCGCCGGCGTCGGCGGAGGCGCGGAGGGAACCCTCGAAGAAGCTCTGGGCGACGCCGGGCCGGTCCTGGTCGAAAGCCGTCCATGCGACCTGCCGGGCCGCTTCGGATGCCATCGCATGCAAGCGATCGACGGTCGGACCGTCGTAGCGTCGCGACTTGATCAGCGTGACGATCAGGGACAGCTCGGTGCGGGCCAGTTGGTACACCTCGCCACTGCCGAGTTCGTCATCAAGATGCCTTATGTGATCGAGGCGTTCGTCGACGTGGGCCAACAGTGCCGGTCCTCCGGGGAGGGGCGCGAGCGTCCTGGTCGAGCGGACCGGGTCCAGGGCCTTGGACCAGTTGCCGGCCGAGACGGAGAGTGCGGCCCCGGCCGACAGGAACCGTCTGCGGTCCACGCCGCTCCTGTTCAGTAGTCCGGCGAGCACCGTCAGGCTCCCGGGCGACTCCCACGGCACATTCCGGGCAGCGGTCGAGTCGGTGTCGTGCAGCACCTCCACGAAGGTGCCGCCGGTTCGCAGCACTCTGTCGTAGGCGGCGGCGCCCTCGGTCACCGACCTGTTTCCGTTCTCCACGTTGCGCAGGTACGCCTCACCGAATCCTGCTTCGCGGGCGAACCTTGCCCACGCCAGGCCGGATGCCCTGCGTGCCTCCCTCATGCCGTCACGGAGTTGATCGGGCATCAGGGGCAGCCTCTCCTGCTTGGGATCGGTGCTGGATCGGTCTGCGTCATTGTTCCTTGGCTGCTGCCGGTGTGTGCTCGTCTCGGCGCAGAGCGTGGCTGTTCGCTCCTTCCCGCCACCCCCAACAGAAAGGCACACCTCCATGTCAGAACTGCTGGAACGCATCCCGGCCCTCTCGCACCGTGTCCGCACCGAGCCCGCCGGACCGGCCGGGACCAGGCCGTTCGGTCTGGACAGCCTGACCAGCCCACTGCTGGTTGCTGAGCACCGCGCAGTGCTGAGCGTGGACCCCGTTACCCAGCTCTCCCTCGTCGACGGCCTCCCGGCCGGTGCCCACCCGGCCATGAGTACGACGTCCTGCAACACCGATTCGGACGGCCAGGACGCCATCGCCGTCGATTTCGACCAGAACGACGACGAGTACGACGACTGATGACCAAACCTGAAGGTCAGGGCACACGCGGCGGCATCCCGCCGCGTGTGCTCGTAGTGACTCATGTCCTGGACCCCACCGCCGACTTCGTCCTGAGGGAACTCAACAAGCGCCGGGTGCCGTTCTGGCGGACGGACCTTGCCGACTTCCCCACTCGCACCACCCTGCGTACCGAACTCGGACCGGACGGTCGGTGGACCGGCTCCCTGCAGGACGACGGCTCGGGGATCGACTTCTCGGAGCTGCGGGCAGTGTGGTGGCGCAAGCCCACCGCCCACGACCTGCCGGCCTCGATGAGCGGGCCCGAGCGCCAGTTCGCCACCGGCCAGGCCAAGCGTGCGATCACCCTCCTCGGGGCGCTGCCGGGCGTGCTGTGGGTGAACCGGCCGCAGGCGAACGTGGACTGCACCAAGCCCGTCCATCTCGCCGCCGCCGTCGCCAGCGGGCTCCAGGTACCCGAGACCCTGATCACCAACGATCCCGCCGCCGTACCGCCTTTCGCCCGCCGCAGCGGCGGACAGATCGTGACCAAGGTCCTCGGCGGCATCGTGTATAGCGAGAACGGCACCCGGGGGCAGCTCTACACGCGCCGCGTCCCCGAGGAGTATTGGGCTGATCCCCGGATTGCTCTGACCGCGCACCTGTTCCAGCGGGAGATCACCGACCGGGCATACGAGGTCCGCGTCACCGTAGTCGACGACCGGATCTTCGCCGCCGCCATCCATGCCCCAGCCGGGCACAGCGGGCCGGACTGGCGTCAGGGGTCCGACGCTTTCACCCACACCCGAATCGAGTTACCCGGCCACCTGGCGTACGCGGTGCGCGGGATGATGCACCGCCTTGGGCTGGTCTTCGCCGCCCTCGACTTCATCGTCACCACCCACGGCACGCCCTATCTGGTCGACGTCAACCCCGGAGGGCAATGGGCCTGGATCGAACCCACCCGCGAACCGATCACCCATGCCATCGCCGACCTCCTCCAGAAAGGCGCCCCCCGCACATGACCGACGACCTTTCCGGGCGTGCCGCTCGGGCTCGCGGTGCCCTCGCCCAGGCCCTGGCCGACTCCGGCGACCTCTCCGACCCCCGCTGGCGGCGGGCCTTCGAGGAAGTCCCCCGGCACGTCTTCGTCCCGTACTTCTACGACCCGTCCGGGGAGCGGATCTCCGGCGACGACCCGGCCACATACGAGCAGTGGTTCACTGCCGTGCACGCGAATCGCAGCCTGGTCACCCACCGCACCGGCGGCGCGGTGACCTCCTCCAGCTCACAGCCCTCCCTCATGGCAACCATGCTCCGAGCCCTTACCGTGGAGGACGGGGTGAGGGTGCTGGAGATCGGCACCGGCACCGGCTACAACGCCGCCCTGCTCGGACACCGCCTTGGCGACGACTACGTCACCACCATCGACATCAGCCCCGACATCACCGCCCCTGCCCGCCAGCGACTGGCCACCGCCGGATACTCGCCGCTCGTCGTCACCGGCGACGGCTGCCTCGGCCACGCCGGCCGCGCCCCCTACGACCGCACCATCGTCACCTGCGGCCTTTCCACCGTCCCGCTCGCGCTGCTCCAGCAGCTCGCCGACGACGGCTTCCTCCTCGCCCCGCTCGGCAACGCCCTCGCCCGCATCCGTCCCACCGGACCGGGCACCGCCACCGGCCGCTTCCTCCCCGGCGGCGCCTTCTTCATGCCCCTGCGCCACACGCCCGCCGACGGCGCCCCCGCCTTCCGCCCACCCCTGCCCGCCGGCCCCGGCCGCCCCTCCGCCCTCCCCGCGCACGCCATCGCCGACAACCACTTCCGCTTCTTGGTCAGCATCACCGCCCCCGACCTGACCTGGCAGTACGACCTTGACAGCGACCGCCGCATCACCGGCGCCCGCGTCTGGCACCCGGACGGCTCCATCGCCCACCTCCACCCCGATAGCACCGTCACCGAGGCCGGCGTCGTCTGGGTGGGCCTCGAAGAGACGTACCGCACCTACCAGGCCGCAGGTCGCCCGACCCCCGACCGCTACGGCATCAGCATCCGTCCCGACGGGCAGCAGGTGTGGCTCGACAGCCCCGAGGGCCCCGCCTGGGACCTCGATGCCCCCTGAGGGGCGACTATGACGAAGGCCCGGCCTGCTTTCGCAGGTCGGGCCTTGATCAATCAGGGTGAGTGACGGGACTTGAACCCGCGGCATCCTGGACCACAACCAGGTGCTCTACCAGCTGAGCTACACCCACCATGACCGGTGGTTTCTCCGTGGGGATCACCGACCGGCCGAGAAAAAGTGTACAGGGTCCCGGGGGGTGGTCGCGCCCGTCTTTTTCGACGGGCGCGGACCGGGTTACTCCACCGGCAGGACGTGCTTCGCCGCGATCTTCCGCGCCGTCTCCGAGTCGGGCCCCGGCTGCGGTACGAAGATCGCCTCACGGTAGTACCGCAGCTCGGCGATCGACTCCCGGATGTCGGCGAGCGCGCGGTGGTTGCCGTTCTTCTCGGGGCTGTTGAAGTAGGCCCGCGGATACCAGCGGCGGGCCAGCTCCTTGATCGAGGAGACATCCACGATGCGGTAGTGGAGGAAGGTCTCCAGGGCCGGCATGTCCCGGGAGAGGAAGCCCCGGTCCGTTCCCACGGAGTTCCCGCAGAGCGGCGCCTTCCCCTGTTCCTTGACGTGCTCACGTACGTACGCCAGGACCTGTGCCTCCGCGTCGGCCAGCGTCGTACCGCCCGCCAGCTCCTCCAGGAGGCCCGAGGCGGTGTGCATCTGCCGCACCACATCGGGCATGGTCTCCAGCGCCTCGTCCGGGGGGCGGACGACGATGTCCACCCCCTCGCCGAGTACGTTCAGCTCCGAGTCGGTGACCAGTGCGGCCACCTCGATGAGCGCGTCGTTCGCCAGCGAGAGACCGGTCATCTCGCAGTCGATCCACACCATGCGATCGTTCATGTGCCTTACCCTACGGCGCGCTCCGCTGGCCGGGCAGACTCGGGCGTCCCGCCAGCCCCGCCGCGTACATGTCGGCGGCGTGTCTGCCGGGCTCCGCGTGTACCGCCGGTGACCGGCCGTGCGAGTCGGCCGCCGCCGTACGCCGGCTCTGCGCGGGGACCGGACTGTCCGGGCCGCCGAGCACTCCCGCGTCGATGATCTTCTCGCTCTGCGGCCTGCGCGCCCGGTAGGCGGCCCGGTACGCGGCGGGCGACGACCCGAGCTGGCGCCGGAAGTGGCCGCGCAGCGCGACCGGCGAGCGGAAGCCGCAGCGGCCCGCCACCTCGTCCACCGAGTAGTCGGACGTCTCCAGGAGCCGTTGCGCCTGGAGGACCCGCTGGGTGATCAGCCACTGGAGCGGTGCGCTGCCCGTGAGGGAGCGGAACCGGCGGTCGAACGTACGACGGCTCATGTACGCGCGCGCCGCGAGCGTCTCCACGTCGAACTGCTCGTGCAGATGCTCCAGGGCCCAGGCGACGACCTCGGCCAGCGGGTCGGCGCCGATCTCCTCCGGCAGCGACCGGTCGAGGTAGCGCTCCTGGCCGCCGGTGCGCCGGGGCGGTACGACGAGCCTGCGGGCGAGCGCCCCCGCGGCCTCGTTGCCGTGGTCGGTGCGCACGATGTGCAGGCACAGGTCGATGCCCGCCGCCGTGCCGGCCGAGGTCAGGACGTCTCCGTCGTCGACGAACAGCTCGCGCGGATCGACATGGACGGACGGATACCGCTTCGCCAGTGTCGGCGCGTACATCCAGTGGGTCGTCGCGGGGCGGCCGTCGAGCAGGCCCGCGGCGGCCAGGACGAACGCACCGGTGCACAGGCCGACGATCCGGGCGCCCTCCTCGTGGGCGCGGCGGATGGCGTCGAGTGCCTCCTCCGGAGGCGGCGCGGTGATCGACCGCCAGGCCGGTACCACCACGGTGCCGGCCCGGGAGATCGCCTCCAGGCCGTGTGGCGCGGTGAGTTCGAGCCCGCCGGTGGTCCGTAGCGGACCGTCCTCGCCCGCGCTCACCAGAAGGCGATAGCGCGGGACCCCGGCGTCCTGGCGGTCGATACCGAACACCGACAACGGGATCGAACTCTCGAAGATGGGGCCGCCGCTGAACAGCAGCACCGCGACTATCTCTCTGCGGCGGCGCCCGGAGAGTTTCCGGACACCTGCCTCGGGCGCGGCAGTGGAGTCGTGGCTCATGCGGCTAAGCCCCCCTCGGTGGTCGCGGCGCCCCTAACGTGTCGGGCATGTCGCTCCAGCACATTTCCCCTTGGTCCTGCAAGAGTCCCCCGCCGTACCTCAGTCATGATCGAATCTACTGTGTCCCGTGGTGCCGGCGTGACCACTTGAGCACCCCACATATTGTCGACATGACAACTTGGCGTGAAGCATTCGATCACGAAGCGTTGCACTCCGGGGCCGCGCAGGGAAGTGCGCATTTCGCGCGTGGCCGGTCCGCGTAGGGTGCGGAAGGGGCTCTCGGTCCTTTCATCCCAGGTGGAACGGGGGGTGGAGCGGCTTTGGACCAAAGCGATGTCACCTTGGCCAAGTTGGCTGAAAACCAACGGGGGCGTGCGCGGGAATCAGTCAGTGCACCGGCGCGCGGCCCGGGGGGTGCGGCGGACCGCGCCGCCACCCCCGTTCCGGTGAACCCGATGCGCGGGCGCACGGGGACGCGGAACCTCCCTCCGCCCGGCGCGGGCGACGCATACCCCGGCAAAGCGGCTGTACGTGGCAGACACCATTGCGTCACGGGTGGGGCCTCATGCATGCTCCGGGGAACGCTGAGTGAACTCGACGGCTCTGGGCAGGAGAGGAGTGTCGCCGTACCCTTGGGGGTATGGGGTTGGGAAGATGATTCCCGGACACAGCCCCGACTCCTTGACAGCCTCAATCCCGGACAGTCGCCCCTCTCATAGAGGACTCCCTTCGCCGAGACACCCATGGCCGGTCACGAATCCTTCGAACCCGCGGACCGCAAGCGTCAGGTCGCCGATCCGGCGTCCGATCCGCTGGCGGCGGAAGAATCACGCCACCCCTGCGATCCAGCCTTCCAGCACGGCGTCGTCGTCGGCTTCGACGGATCGATGTCCAGTGAGCGCGCCCTCGCGTACGCGATCGGCATGGCCCACCGCTCGGGCTCCGGGCTGATCATCGTCCACGTCGCCAACCGACTGCCCACCACCGTGTGGGCCGGCTGCGAACCCCCCGTCTTCGTCGACGTCCCGGACCACCGCACCGAGGTCCTGGGGCTCGAACTGGCCTGCGCCGACTACCTCGCCGAGGTCCCCTGGATCCTCGTCGAGCGCGGCGGCGACATCTGCCACGAACTCGAAGAAGTGGGGCGGGAGTACGAAGCGGACGCGATCGTCGTCGGCTCCACGCACGGCATCGTCGGACGCATCTTCGGCTCCGTCGCCGGCCGTCTCGCGCGCCGCGCCCAGCGCCCCGTCATCGTCATCCCGTAAGTCATCCCGTAAGTCATCCCGTAACTCCCGGTTCCCCCAGGTGAGATGCGGCGGTCATGTCGTGGCAGTCGATAAATCTACCGGCGCGTAGGGGTGGGTTGTGCCCTTGTGAAGGGCATATATCGGTCGCGGGCCGCAAGCCGGCGGCCTTCGGAAGCCCCAACCCCACGCGGCACGACTGCATGTGAAGGGAGCCCGCCGTGGACAACGACGTCTCTGCGGGAAGCACCACATCGACCCTCGGCCATCTCGCCCTCGGCCTCACCCTGTTGGCCTTCGGTGTCGGCCACACCCAAGTCATCGACGGCGTGACGGCGGCGGACGCCGTCTCGGTCGCCACCTATGTCGGCGGTCTCGCGCTGTTCATCGCCGGACTGCTCGCGTTCCGTGAGCGCGACTCGTTCACCGGCACGGCCTTCGCCGGCCTCGGCGCCTTCTGGTTCACCTGGGGCGTCTCCGCCGACTCCCAGGTCTCGGCCAACGCTGCCGGACTCTTTCTGCTCCTGTTCGCCCTCGTCGCCCTCAGCCTCACCCTGGGCGCCACGGGCGGCTCACCGCTCCTGCGCGCGACCTACGCGCTGATGTTCATCGCCCTGGTCCTGCTCGCCATAGGCCAGTTCGGCGACTCGGCCGGACTCGCCAAGACAGGTGGCTGGTTCGCCGCGGTCGGCGGACTCGCCGCGTGGTACGGAGCCACGGCGGCCCTGGCCCACTGGCCGACGGCCCTGCCCGGACGCGCTGCCGGCCGAGGAGTGACGGCCACCGGCTGAGCAGCCGCGCCGGGGTGATGGGCGACCCCGGCGCCCGAGGAGTGGTCCCTGTGCGCGTCGCGAGACATCTTCCGCACAGGGATCACTCACGTCAGGCCCCGCCCAACCGGTACGCGATTACTCCACCGTCACCGACTTCGCCAGGTTGCGCGGCTTGTCGATGTCGCGGCCCAGCGCCAACGCCGTGTGGTACGCGAGGAGTTGCAGCGGAATCCCCATCAGGATCGGGTCCAGCTCGTCCTCGTTCTTCGGGACGACGATCGTGTGGTCGGCCTTCTCCTGCTCCTGGTGCGCGACCGCGAGGATCGGGCCGCTGCGCGCCTTGATCTCCTCCAGGGCGGCGCGGTTCTTCTCCAGCAGATCGTCGTCCGGGACGATCGCGACCGTCGGCAGCGCCGGCTCGATCAGCGCGAGCGGCCCGTGCTTCAACTCCGAGGCGGGGTAGGCCTCGGCGTGGATGTACGAGACCTCCTTGAGCTTCAGGGACGCCTCACGGGCCACCGGGTAGCCGCGTACCCGGCCGATGAACATCATCGAGCGGGCGTCCGCGTACAGCTCCGCCAGCTTCTTGATATCGGCCTCCTGCTCCAGGACCTCGGTGATCTGCGCGGGCAGCCGGCGCAGGCCCTCGATGATCCGCTTGCCGTCCGCCACGGACAGGTCCCGGATGCGGCCCAGGTGCAGGGCGAGCAGGGCGAAGGCGACCGTGGTGTTCGTGAAGCACTTGGTCGACACGACACAGACCTCGGGGCCCGCGTGCACGTACACACCCGCGTCGGCCTCCCGGGCGATCGCCGAGCCGACGACGTTCACCACGCCGAACACCCGCCCGCCCTTGCGCTTCAGCTCCTGTACGGCCGCCAGCACGTCGTACGTCTCGCCGGACTGCGAGACCGCCACGTACAGGGTGTCCGGGTCGACCACCGGGTTGCGGTAGCGGAACTCCGACGCGGGTTCGGCGTCGGCGGGGATGCGGGCCAGCTCCTCGATGAGCTGGGCGCCGATCAGACCCGCGTGGTACGAGGTGCCGCAGCCGAGGATCTTCACCCGGCGTACCGCGCGCGCCTCACGGGCGTCCAGGTTGAGGCCGCCGAGGTGGACGGTCGAGAAGCGGTCGTCGATCCGTCCGCGCAGCACCCGGTCCACGGCCTCGGGCTGCTCGTGGATCTCCTTGTGCATGTACGTGTCGTGGCCGCCCATGTCGTACGACTCGGCCGCCCACTCCACGGTCGTCGGGGACGCGGTCGTGCGGGTGCCCTCGGTGGTGTACGTACGGAAGTCGTCCGCCTTGAGCGTGGCCATCTCGCCGTCGTCCAGGGTGACGACCTGGCGGGTGTGGGTGACCAGCGCGGCGACGTCCGATGCGACGAACATCTCCTTCTCGCCGATGCCGAGGACGACCGGGGAGCCGTTGCGGGCGACGACGATGCGGTCCGGGAAGTCGGCGTGCACGACGGCGATGCCGTAGGTGCCCTCGACCAGGCGCAGGGCCGCGCGGACCTTGTCCTCCAGGGTCTCTTCCGTGGAGCGGGCGATGAGGTGGGTCAGGACCTCGGTGTCGGTCTCGGAGAGGAAGGTGACGCCGTCGGCGGTGAGCTTGGCGCGCAGGTCGGAGGCGTTGTCGATGATGCCGTTGTGGACGACGGCGACCTTGCCGTCGGCGTCCAGGTGGGGGTGTGCGTTCTCGTCGGACGGGGCGCCGTGGGTGGCCCAGCGGGTGTGCGCGATCCCGGTGGTGCCCGCGAACCGCTTCGGGACCTTGGCCTCCAGGTCGCGGACCCGGCCCTTGGCCTTGACCATCTTCAGCCCGGCCGCCTTCGGCCCTGTGACGACGATGCCCGCCGAGTCGTAGCCCCGGTACTCCAGGCGCTGGAGCCCCTCAAGGAGCAGCGGTGCCACATCACGCCGCCCGATGTATCCGACAATTCCGCACATATAGGTTCCTTACGTTGTTCGGGCGACCGTCAGCCGTAGATGATGCGGCGCAGTTGCCTCAGTGAGGGCTGAGGCGGGGCGACCGTGCGGTACGCCAGGTCCGCCGCGATCTGTTCGAAGATGTCCGCGTTGACCAGGCCCCGGCCCTGGAGTTCCCGGTGCCGGCGGCGGACGTACTCCTCGGTGGTCTCGTCGAAGTACGCCAGGACGTCCTGGATCACCCGGAGGGCTTCGCCACGGCTGAGCGGCGTGCTGCGGGTCAGGTGATCAACAAGGTCGTCGTGCACCCGACGATCCTGGGCCACGGACCGTGGTTTCGCAAGAATCCTGCCCGATATCGGGCACGGAGGGTCGGTGGGCCCGGTCGGGTTACGTGGTGCGGGTCACAGCCTCTTCAGTTTCGAGTCACAGCCTCTTCAATACGGCCTGCTTGGCCGCCGTGAACTCCTCGTCCGTGAGGATGCCCGACTGGTGAAGTTCACCCAGTTCGCGGAGGCGGCGCAGCAGGGCGTCGGGGTCATCCGTGGCGGGGGTGGGGGAGGGGGCGGCGGACTTCTCGGTCGGCGGTGCGGGCAGCTCCGCCGGGGCGGCGGGCGCCGACGGGTGCGGAAGCCGGTACTGGACCGCCGCCGCGACCAGCGCCATCAGCGGGTCCTTCTTGAAGCCCCAGAGATCCACCGCGTGCGGGTCGTACTTCGGTGGGGCCGCCTTCCCCGTGGCCCCCCGCACGGTGAAGCGGAGGTACCCGTTCTCCAGCCCGGCGGACGGCTGCCACTCGACGCCCGTGATCTCCTCCAGGGCGATCGACCGCGTCCCGGCCGCCGACTTCGCCTCCTCGGTCTTCCAGTTCCACTCCAGGCGTACCGTCTCGCCGTCGAAGCTCGCGGTGGCGTCCCCCGCCGACACCGACAGCGGCACCGAAGGGCCGGACAGCAGATAGCCGTCCGTGGGGCCCGGGTCCACCTCGTCCAGGACCAGCGCGTTGCGGACCTCGTCCACCAGATACTCGGCGACCCCGTACCGGTCCGCGTCGACCGTCAGCTGATACGGGTCACCGGAGTCCGTCAGCCGGCCCCCCGAGACCTGGAGCAGCGGATCGGCGCCGTCCCGCAGCCGCAGCCTCAGCCGCCCCGACTTCCGGCCCTGCTCGAAGGAGACCCCCGCCAACGCCCGCAGCGGGACGGTCAGTTCGCCCAGCGTTCTGCGCAGCAGACCGACACCCTTGTCCCGCCCCGGCACCAGCCGAAGCGCCTCGCCGTCGAACGTCCACGTCCCGTCCCGCTGGATGATTTCCGCCATACGGGGATTCTGACATCCGCATCACGGGGAGAGTGGTCTACACCATGCACCGCGAACCTCGTCGAAGGGACCGTTGGTGAACCCCCATCACAGAACGACCCGGCTGTTCGGCTCGCTGCTGCTCACCGCCGCCGTCGGCATCTCCTGCGTCGGCGCCGCCCCGGCCCGGCCCGCACCCGGACCGCCCCCGCCCCCGACCCCGCTCAGCCAGGTGATCCCGGCGCCCGCGTCCGTCGACGCCGGCGGATCCGCGTACCGCATCAACCCCGGCACCACGATCCGCGTGGACGGCGGCTCGCGCGACGTACGGCGGATCGGGGACTACCTCGCGGACGTGCTGCGGCCGTCCACCGGGTACCGGCTCCCCGTCACCGCGCACGGCGGCGGCAACACGATCCGGCTGAAGCTGACCGGCAAGGAGACCGGTGACGCGAAGGGCCTCGGGGACGAGGGCTACCGCCTCGACAGCGGTTCCCGGGGTGTCACCATCACCGCGCGGCGGCCCGCCGGGCTGTTCCACGGCGTCCAGACGCTCCGCCAGCTCCTGCCCGCCGCCGTCGAGAAGGACACTCGCCAGTCCGGGCCCTGGCTGATCGCGGGCGGCACCGTCGAGGACAGCCCGCGCTACGCCTACCGGGGCGCCATGCTCGATGTGTCCCGGCACTTCTTCACCGTCGACCAGGTCAAGCGCTACATCGACCAACTCTCCCTCTACAAGGTCAACAAGCTGCATCTGCACCTCTCCGACGACCAGGGCTGGCGTATCGCGATCGACTCGTGGCCGCGCCTGGCCACCTACGGCGGCTCCACCCAGGTCGGCGGGGGCGCGGGCGGCTACTACACCAAGGACCAGTACAAGGAGATCGTCCGGTACGCGTCGTCCCGCTATCTGGAGGTCGTCCCCGAGATCGACCTGCCGGGCCACACCAACGCGGCCCTCGCCTCGTACGCCGATCTCAACTGCGACGGCGTCGCACCCCCGCTCTACACGGGCACCGCCGTCGGCTTCAGCTCCCTGTGCGTCCCGAAGCCGCTCACGTACGAGTTCGTGGACGACGTCCTGCGTGAACTCGCCGCGCTCACCCCCGGCTCCACCATCCACATCGGCGGCGACGAGGCGCACTCCACCAGCCACGCCGACTACGTGACCTTCATGAACAAGGTGCAGCCGCTCGTCACGAAGTACGGCAAGTCCGTCATGGGCTGGCACCAGCTGACCGGCGCGACACCCGTCAAGGGGGCGATCGCCCAGTACTGGGGCTACGACGCGACCGGCGCCGCCGAGCGCAAGCAGGTCGTCGACGCCGCGAAGAACGGCACGAAACTGGTGATCTCCCCGGCCGACCGCAGCTACCTCGACATGAAGTACACCCGGGACTTCCCGCTCGGCCTGTCCTGGGCCGGTCTGGTCGAGGTGCAGCGGTCCTACGACTGGGACCCGGGCACCTACCTCGCGGGCGCGCCCGCCGACTCGATCCTCGGCGTCGAGGCGCCGCTGTGGACGGAGACGCTGTCGACCTCGGCGAACCTTGAGGTGATGGCGTTCCCGAAGCTGCCCGGCATCGCCGAACTGGGCTGGTCACCCGCCGCCACGCACGACTGGGACACCTACAAGGTCCGGCTCGCGTCGCAGGCTCCGCGCTGGGACGCGCTCGGCATCGGCTACTACCGCTCACCGCAGGTGCCCTGGCCGACCAACTAGCAGGATCTGAAGGGGAATTGAGGAGGACGGGTGCCCCGGCACGGGACCGTGTGCCGGGGCACCCGCCGGTCTACTGGCCCGCGAACCGGGCGAGCGGGTTGGTCAGCGTGCCCGCGAACTGGAGCGCCCCCGACGGATCGGCGAGGTCGACCATCTGCCGGTTGTCCCGCAGTTGCAGCCGGTTGAGGCAGGACAGCTCGAACTCCGGCGCGAAAAGGTCGTACTGCTTGAATCTGTCGGCGAGTTCAGGCCGCGCGTCCTGGTACTCCGTGACGCACTGGGCGACGGTCCGCCAGAACGTGTCCTCGTCCACCACGCCCTCCGTGGTGAGGTGCGCGGACAGGAACCGGAAGAAGCAGTCGAAGACGTCCGTGAAGATCGACAGGAGTTTCTTGTCCTCGGGGACCTCCACCCGGATGCGCTCCACGGCGGGCGGCAGCACCGCGTCCGGGTCCATCACCGCGATCTCCTCGGCGATGTCCTTGAACACCGCCCGGCTCACCGCGCCGGCCTCGTCCAGGACCAGGATCACGTTCTCGCCGTGCGGCATGAACACCAGGTCGTAGGCGTAGAAGCTGTGCAGCAGCGGGGTGAGATAGGCGCGCAGATAGCGGCGCAGCCACTCCACCGGGGCCAGACCGGAACCGTTGATCAGCGCGGCGGCCAGCGACTTGCCGTCCCGGTCGATGTGCAGGAGCGAAGCCATCGTGGCGAGCCGCTCGCCGTCCCGCAACGCCGGTACCGGGCTCTCCCGCCACAGCGCGGCGAGCATTTTGCGGTACGGCGAATACCGGTCGGTCGCGGCCTCGTACTCCAGATGCCGGTACCCGACGGCGGCCCGCTCCCGGATGATCGTCAGGCCGGTGGAGCGCAGCACCTCGTCCCGCTCGATCAGCCCCGCCAGCCAGTCGTTGATCGCCGGGGTCGCCGCCATGTACGCGGCGGACAGGCCCCGCATGAAGCCCATGTTGAGGACGGACAGTGCCGTCTTGACGTAGTGCCTGGCCGGGTCGCTCGTGTTGAAGAAGGTACGGATCGACTGCTGGGCCAGATAGTCGTCCTCGCCTTCGCCGAGCACCACGAGCCGGTCCTGGGCGACCTCGGCCGCGAAGGTGACGGAGAGCTTGTTCCACCACTGCCAGGGGTGGACCGGCATCAGCAGGAAGTCCGCCGGATCCAGGTCCCGTTCGCGCAGCAGCCCGTCGAACCGGGACAGCGTCTCCTCACCCAGCTCCGCCCGCAGGAACGACCCGTACTCGATCCCCGCGCCCGCCGTGAACGCCGCCCGGTCGCGGCGCGCGGCGAGCCACAGCAGCCGCACCGGCCGCGCGGCCTCCGGCGCGTACGCCAGGAACTCGTGCACGCCGAAGCCGAGCCGCCCGTTGTTGGCGACGAAACAGGGGTGGCCCTCGGTCATGCCCGTCTCGACGGCCTGGAAGTCCGCGCCCGCGAGGTCGGCTGCGGACACGTCCGGCTTGCCGAGTTTGAAGCAGGTGCCGGAGAGGGTGGACGAGATCTCCTCCAGATAGACCGGCAGGATCTCGTCGCTCAGCCCGAGCGCGCCGCGCAGCTCGATGAAGAAGTCGAGGGCGGAGAGGGGCAGTTCGTCGTCCTCGGCCGTATTGTCCCCGGTTCGGTGACGGGTGATCGACGCCGGGTCGACGTGCCAGTGGTCGAGGGCGAGGCGCCGCGCGGCGAACCGGTACGTGACCGAGCCGTCGTCGCCGGTCACCCGGTAGCGGCCGTCGGCCCCCGTACGGGCCGGCGTGATGAGCCGCTCGTGCGCGAATTCGGAGAGCGCTTTGGCGAGCAGGTGCCGGGTGGCCGCCGCCCAGCGGTCGGGGGTGAGATGGGCCACGGATTCGGCTGGTGACGTGGTCATACCGTCACCCCCCGGGCCGCCTTGGGCACGGCCGTCTCGAACTGCTCCCGGGTGCAGAAGCTCAGCAGCGCCCGCTTCTCCGGCTTCTCCACCTCCCGCTCCGGTACGAAGCCGACGGCGGCGTTCAGCGCGTGCACGGCCGTGTTGCGGACGTCGGGCTCCACGACCACCCGCCGGACCGCCGGGTCCTCGAACAGGAACGCCATCACCGCCGTGATCACGGCCCGCGTGAACCCGTGCAGAGGCGTGTCCGTCGGCGCGACCAGGAAGTGCATCCCGACATCGCCGGGCGCCGGCTCGTACAGCCCCACCAGCTCGCGGTACGCGGGGTCGTACCGCTCGACCAGGAACGCCGGCTCACCCCCGTACAGACCGATGAACGCCTCCTGGTAGGCGTCGGCGGCGAGCGCCATGTAGGCCCGCTCGACATCCTGGAGCCGCGCGTCCTGCATCATCCAGAACGCGGACTTGGGGTGGGTGACCCAGGTGTGCAGCAGCGAGGCGTCGGTCACGGGGTCGAGGGGGCGGATGGCGAAGCTGTCCGCGGTCACGCCAGGGGGTGTGGGGATGGTGCTCATACGGCGAACTCCTGGAACGCGATGGTCTTTTCGATCGGGTAGTACTCGGTGCCCAGCAGCTCTCGGATCAGGACGCTGTTGCGGTACGCGCCCATGCCCAGGTCGGGCGAGGTGATCGAGTGGGTGTGGGTGCCCGCGTTCTGGAGGTAGATGCCGCGGCCCGTCGTGTCGATGGCGTAGGTGCGGTTGACGTCGAACCGGCCCTGGGCGTCCCGGCGGATGCGGTCGTGGACCGGGGCGAGGAAGTCCGGGGTGCGGTAGCGGTAGCCGGTGGCGAGGATCAGGCCCTCGGTGCGGATCTCGAAGTCCTTGCCCTGTTCCTCCTGGCGCAGCCCGAGGGTGTAGGCACCGTCCTCGTAAGTCGCCGTCCGCAGGGCCGAGTTGGTGAGGAGGCGGGTCGGCATCGGGCCGCTGAGGTTCTTCTGGTAGAGCAGGTCGAAGATGGCGTTGATCAGGTCGCCGTCGATGCCCTTGAAGAGGCCCTTCTGCTGGGACTCCAGGCGGTAGCGGGTCTCCTCGGGGAGCGTGTGGAAGTAGTCGATGTACTCCGGCGAGGTCATCTCCAGCGTGAGTTTGGTGTACTCCAGCGGGAAGAAGCGCGGGGAGCGGGTGACCCAGTTGAGCCGGTAGCCGTGGACGTCGATCTCGCTCAGCAGGTCGTAGTAGATCTCGGCGGCGGACTGGCCGCTGCCGACCAGCGTGATCGACTCCTTGCGCTGGAGGTCCGGCTTGGCCTGCACATAGCGGGAGTTGTGCACGAAGTCCCCGCCCAGACCCTCGCACGCCTCGGGCACGTACGGCGGCGTACCGGTCCCGAGGACCAGCCGCTCCGAGCGGTACGTGGTCCCGCCTTCGGTGCGCACGGAGTACCGGCCGTCGGACGCGTCGTACACCACCTCCGTGACCGTGGTGCGGAAGCGGATGCTGGAGAGTTTCGACGCGGCCCAGCGGCAGTAGTCGTTGTACTCGGTGCGCAGCGGATAGAAGTTCTCGCGGATGTAGAACGAGTACAGCCGTCCGGACTCCTTGAGGTACGCGAGGAAGGAGTACGGGGAGGTCGGGTCGGCGAGGGTGACCAGGTCGGAGAGGAACGGGGTCTGGAGGTGGGCGCCCTCCAGGAACATGCCCGCGTGCCATGCGAAGTCCGGCTTGGACTCCAGGAAGACACCGTTCAGCTCGGTGATCGGTTCGGTGAGGCAGGCGAGGCCGAGGTTGAAGGGGCCGAGGCCGATGCCTATGAAGTCGGCGTCCACGGGGGATGTGGGGTCAGCTGGCGCGGTCAAGGTCTTCTTCTCCCAGGTACTGCTCGGCGTGGCCGGCGATCAGATCGAGGACGGCCGCGATGTCGGCGGTGGTCGTCCCGGGGTTGAGGAGGGTGAACTTCAGGAAGTGCCGGGCGCCCACCTTGGTGCCCGCGACGACCGCGTCACCGGAGGCGAACAGGGCCTTGCGGGCGTAGAGGTTGGCGCGGTCGATGTCGGCCGGGTCGGTGACGGCGGCCGGGATGTAGCGGAAGACGAGCGTGGAGAGGGTCGGCTCGACCACGACGTCGTAGCGCGGGTCGGCGGCCAGCAGCTTCCAGCCGTCGGCGGCCAGGTCGCAGACCTCGTCGAAGAGTTCCCCGATGCCGTCGGCGCCCATCACGCGCAGCGTCATCCACAGCTTGAGCGCGTCGAAACGGCGGGTGGTCTGGAGGGACTTGTCGACCTGGTTGGGGATGCGCTCCTGCACCATGCGGCGCGGGTTGAGGTACTCGGCGTGGTAGGTCGCGTGCCGCAGCGTCGAGGCGTCGCGTACCAGGAGTGCACTCGAACTCACCGGCTGGAAGAAGGACTTGTGGTAGTCGACGGTGACCGAGTCGGCGCGCTCGATGCCGTCGAGCAGGTGCCGGTTCTTGCGGGACACCAGCAGCCCGCAGCCGTACGCGGCGTCCACGTGCAGCCACGTGCCGTACTGGGCGCAGAGTTCGGCGATCTCGGGGAGCGGGTCGATGGAGCCGAAGTCGGTGGTGCCGGCGGTGGCGACGACGGCCATCGGGACCAGACCGTCCCGGGCGCAGCGCGCCAACTCGCGTGCCAGGGCGAGGGTTTGCATCCGCTTGTCGTGGTCGCAGGGTATGGAAACCACGGCGTCGGGGTTCAGGCCGAGCAGTTTCGCCGACTTCTTGACGCTGAAGTGGCTGGCATCGGAGGCGAAGATCCGCAGTTTCGCGAGGCTGTCGACCTTGGCCTCCTCGCGGGCCAGGAGCAGCGCCTGAAGGTTGGACTGGGTGCCGCCGCTGGTGAACACGCCGTCGGCGACGGGTCCCAGGCCGATGCGCTCGGTGGTCCAGTCGACGAGCTTGCGCTCGATGAGGGTGCCGCCCGCCGACTGGTCCCAGGTGTCGAGGGAGGAGTTGACGGCGGAGAGTACGGCTTCGCCGAGCACGGCCGGGATGACGACCGGGCAGTTGAGGTGGGCGAGGTAGCGGGGGTGGTGGAAGTAGACGGCGTCGCGGAGGTAGACCTCTTCGAGTTCGTCCAGGGCGGCGGTCGTGTCGAGGAGGGGGCTGTCCAGGTCTACGGCGGCCAGGCGCGGGGTCAGGTCGTCGACCGTGACGCCGGTGAACGGCCTTGTGGTGGTGGCGAGTTGGGCCGCCACCCGCTCGATTCCTTCGGTCACGGACCGGCGATACCGGTCCGCGGTCGTGTCATTGAGCAGGTGCGAGCGCATGGGGGGTCCTCCGTGCGGGGGAAGGAAAGGGGGTGCCGGGAAGGCGCGGGGGTGCGGTGAAGGAAGGGGACGCGGCTTCGCCAAGCCCTGATCGACTTGACTTAGGTTAGCCTAACCTAAGTTACGTCTGAGGTGGCATGCGGTCACTGTGTGCCATGCCACTTGGGCGGGGGTGGGGGTGGGGTTTGGGGCGGGGGAAACGGTGGCCGGGGTCCCTTCAGTCCTCGGCGGGTGTCTCCGACTCGGCCGCCGCCCGCACCTGCTCCTCCGAGAGTCCGCGCCGCCAGTACCCGACGAACGTCACGTGTCGCCGGTCGAATCCGCGCTCCCGTACGAGATGCCGGCGCAACTCCTTCACGCACCCGGACTCCCCGGCGATCCAGGCGTACGGCCGTTCGGCGGCCGGGAGTCGGGCGGCCCGTACCGCCTCCGTACCGCTGGGGGCGCCCTCGTCCCGTACCAGCCAGGTGATCTCGGCGTCGGCGCGGGTCGCCAGGTTCTGGCGGTCGCCGGAGTGCGCGACCTCCAGCCAGACGCGGGCGCGGGTGCCCGCCGGCAGCCACTCCAGGATCGCCGCGGCGGCGGGCAGCGCCGTCTCGTCCGCCCACAGGACGACGAGATCGGGGTCGTCGACCGGCGGGCGGAACCGTACGGCGGTGTTGTCGGCGATGGCGGGGCCGAGGACGAGGACGCGGGCGCCGGGCTCGGCGGTGGCGGCCCAGCGGGAGGCGGGGCCCGCGGGGGCGGTGGCCGAGTCCACGCCGTGGAGCGCGAAGTCGATGTCGATCTCGCCCGCGCTCCCAACTCCGCCCCCGGCGCCCCGGCGCTGCTCGCGGACGGTGTACGACCGCATCACCGCCCTTACCTCGGCGGGGAGTTCACGCCAGGCGTGCCACCAGCCGTCGCCCGCTTCGAGGGGGACGACCGGCTCGTCCTGGCCCGGGTGCGGCAGGAAGAGCGAGACGCTCTGGTCGCGCCCGCCGGAGTCGAAGCCGTCCAACTCCCGTCCCCCGAAGGTGACCCGGACCATCGAAGGGCCGAGCCGCCTCACCCGTACGACCTGGAGGGAGAAGAAGCGGAACGGGGCGGCGACGGCGGTGGTGGTCGTCATGGGCGGACTCCTGGAGAGTCGTGGGGGGCTCGGCCTGGGGGTCCCGTCGGAACGCGACAGCCGAAACGCGACAAAGGAAGGTTAGCCTAACCTCACTCGCCGGATCGAGGAACCCCCGTAGCCCACGGCTCCATCAGCCCACGACCGTCAGCCCACCAACCCCAATTCGCGGGCGATCAGCATCCGCTGGACCTCGCTCGTGCCCTCGCCGATCTCCAGGATCTTCGAGTCCCGCCACATCCGGGCCACCGGATACTCGTTCATGAAGCCGTAGCCGCCGTGGATCTGCGTGGCCTCGCGCGCGTTGTCCACCGCCACCGTCGACGAGTACAGCTTCGCGAGCGCCGCCTCCTTCTTGAACGGCTCGCCCGTCACCAGCCGGGACGCCGCGTCACGCCACGCGAGCCGGGCCGTGTGCGCCTTCATCTCCATGTCCGCGATCTTGAACTGGATCGCCTGGTACGACCCGATGTTCCGGCCGAATGCGTGCCGTTCGCGCGCGTACTTCACGGATTCGTCCACGCAGCCCTGCGCGAGCCCGGTCGCCAGCGCCGAGATCGCGATGCGGCCCTCGTCCAGGATGCGGAGGAACTGCGCGTACCCGCGCCCCTCGTCGCCGAGCAGGTTCGCCGCCGGTACGCGCACGTCCGCGAAGGACAGCTCGCGGGTGTCCGACGCGTTCCACCCGACCTTCGAGTACGGCGCCGCCACCGTGAACCCCGGAGTGCCGGACGGGACGATGATCGAGGAGATCCGGGGGCGCCCGTCGTCCTTGCGGCCCGTCACAGCCGTCACCGTCACCAGCCCGGTGATGTCCGTACCGGAGTTGGTGATGAAGCACTTGGTGCCGTTGATCACCCACTCGCCCGTCGCCTCGTCCAAGCGGGCCGTCGTCCGGGTGGCGCCCGCGTCGGAGCCGCCGTCCGGTTCCGTCAGGCCGAACGCGCCCAGGATCTCGCCCGCGCACAGCCGGGGCAGCCACTCCCGCTTCTGCTCATCGGTTCCGTAGAGGTGGATCGGCATCGCGCCCAGCGAAACCCCGGCCTCCAGGGTGATCGCCACGGACGAGTCGACGCGCGCCAGCTCCTCCAGGGCGATACCGAGCGCCAGATAGTCGCCGCCCATCCCGCCGTACTCCTCCGGGAACGGCAGCCCGAACAGCCCCATGCGGCCCATCTCCCGCACGATCTCGTACGGGAACTCGTGCCGCTCGTAGAAGTCGCCGATCTTCGGCGCGACGACGTCGTGCGCGAACTCCTCGACGGTGCGCCGCAGTTCTTCGTGCTCCGGGGAGAGCCGGTGGTCGATCGACATGGTCAGGACTCCTTGGGGGACGGGTCCGTGGTCGCCCCGGTGAGGGCCCGGACGGTGCGGGACGGGCTGGGCCGTCCCAGATGGGTGGCCATCCACACGCTGGTGGCGGTGAGCCGGCCGAGGTCGACGCCGGTCTCGATACCGAGGCCGTTCAGCATCCACACGAGGTCTTCGGTGGCGAGGTTTCCGGTCGCGGACTTGGCGAAGGGGCAGCCGCCGAGGCCGCCGGCGGAGGCGTCGACCGTGGTCACGCCGTGTTGCAGGGCGGCCAGGGTGTTGGCGAGTGCCTGCCCGTACGTGTCGTGGAAGTGGACGCCGATCCGGTCGGTGTGGACGCCCTCCTCGTTCAGCTCCGACAGCAGCGCCTGGACATGGCCCGGTGTGGCGACGCCGATCGTGTCGCCCAGGCTCAGTTCGTCGCAGCCCATGTCGATCAGCGCCTTGCAGACATGGACTACGCGCGCGATGGGGACCGGGCCCTCCCAGGGGTCGCCGAAGCACATCGACAGATAGCCCCGGACGTGCACCTTGCCCGCGTCGCCGCTCTTCGCGCGCGCGACCACCGGCTCGAACATCGCCAGGGACTCGTCCACCGTGCGGTTGAGGTTGGCCTTGGCGAAGGACTCCGTGGCGCTCGCGAAGACGGCGACCCGGCGGGCGCCCAGGGCGAGGGCGCGCTCCAGCCCGCGCGCGTTGGGCACGAGGACGGGCAGCGCCACGTCCCGCTCGTCGCGCAGATCGCGGACCAGCGGGAAGAGGGCTTCCGCGTCGGCGAGTTGGGGCACCCACTCCGGGCGGACGAAGCTGGTCGCCTCGATGGTGGTGAGGCCCGCGTCCGCGAGGCGGTGGATGAACTCCGCCTTCACCTCGGTCGGGACGGTCGCCTTCTCGTTCTGCAGCCCGTCCCGCGCGCCCACCTCGTGGATGCGGACGCGCGGGGGGAGGTCCTGGGTGGGGACCTCCATGGGCAGGCCGGGGGGCAGGTCAGCAGTCATGCCGTCGTCGCCTCCTCGGGCACGGGCGTCTCGGCGGGTTCGACCACCGCGAGTACCTGGTCCATGGCGACCGTCGCCCCGGGGCTCACGTCCAGCTCCGTGACCGTCCCCGCGTGCGGCGCCGACACGACGTGCTCCATCTTCATCGCCTCGACCACGAGAAGGCTCTGACCCGCCGTGACCTGGTCGCCCACCGCGACCTTCACCACTGTCACCGTCCCCGGCATCGGTGCCGTCAGCGAGTCGGCGCCCGCGTGCGCGGCGCCCGTCAGTGACGCGGCCACCGGGTCGTGGTCCCGCACCTGCCACGCGTCGCCGTCGCGGCCCAGCCAGTCGCCCGCGCGGCGGAAGGTGTGCCGGACGCCGTCGAGGGTGACCGAGACGGAGTCGGCGGTGACGGTGGCCTCGCCGCGCGCGCGGTACGTGACCGGGTCGTGGCCCGGGATCCGCAGCGGGAACGCGAGCGGTGCGGGCGTCCCGCCGAGCCGCCATCCGCTCGGCACGTCGAAGGGGTCCGTCCAGGCGCCGTCTCCGCGCGCGGGTCGCAGCCCCGCGAGGCGTACGGCCGCCGCCGCCTCGTACACCTCGTCGGGGACCGTGTCCGGGACCAGCCCCTCGGCCTCCCGCTCGACGAGGCCGGTGTCCAGCGCGCCCGCGACGACGTCCGGGTGGGCGAGCAGGCGGCGCAGGAAGCCCGCGTTGGTCGGGACGCCCAGGGTGACCGTCCGGGCGAGCGCGGCGCGCAGCCTGCGCAGGGCGGTGGCCCGGTCCGGGCCGTACGCGACGACCTTCGACAGCATCGGGTCGTACAGGCTGCCTACCTCGGTGCCCACGCTCAGCCCCGAGTCCGTGCGCACCCCGTCGCCCTGCGGCTCGTCCAGCGCGAGGACGGTGCCGCCGGACGGCAGGAACCCGCGCGCGCCCTCGCGGAAGGACACGGTTTCGGCGCAGATACGGGCCTCCACCGCGTGCCCGGTGAGCCGGACGTCCTCCTGCGCGTACGGCAGCCGCTCGCCCGCGGCCACCCGCAACTGCCACTCGACCAGGTCGAGTCCGGTCACCAGCTCGGTCACCGGGTGCTCCACCTGGAGCCGGGTGTTCATCTCCATGAAGTAGTACGCGGACGGGTCGCCGCCCGGCACGATGAACTCGACGGTGCCCGCGCCCACGTACCCGCAGGAGCGGGCCGCCTGGACGGCCGCCTCGCCCATCGCCGCGCGCGTGGCCGCGTCGAGCAGGACGCTGGGCGCCTCCTCGATCACCTTCTGGTGGCGCCGCTGGAGGGAGCACTCGCGCTCCCCGAGGTGGATCACCTGCCCGTGGGTGTCCGCGAGTACCTGGATCTCGATGTGCCGGGGGCGGTCGATCCATCGCTCCACGAGCAGGGTGTCGTCGCCGAAGGAGGCGCGGGCCTCGCGCCGGGCCGCCGCGATCTCGTCGCCGAGCAGCGCCTCGTCCCGGACCAGCCGCATGCCCTTGCCGCCGCCGCCCGCCGACGGCTTCAGCAGGACCGGCATACCGATCTCGCGCGCCGCGTCGACCAGTTGGCCGTCCGTCAGGCCGCTGCCCGACGAGCCGGGCACCACCGGGACACCGGCGGCGCGGACCGTCTCCTTGGCGCGGATCTTGTCGCCCATCAGGGAGATCGCGTCGGCGGTCGGGCCGATGAAGACGAGCCCGGCGTCGGCGCACGCGCGCGCGAAGGCGGCGTTCTCCGCGAGGAATCCGTACCCCGGGTGGGTCGCCTGCGCGCCCGTGGCGCGGGCCGCCGCCAGCAGCCGGTCCATCGACAGATAGCTCTCGGCTGCGGGCGCGGGCCCGATCCGCACCGCCGTGTCCGCCTCGCGCACATGGCGCGCGTCCGCGTCGGCGTCGCTGAAGACGGCCACCGACCGGATGCCCAGCGCGCGCAGCGTCCGCATGACCCGTACGGCGATCTCGCCCCGGTTGGCCACGAGGACCGTGTCGAAGAGCGCACCCCCGCCCGCGCCCGCGCCCGCGACGGCCGTCCCGTCCTGCCGCTGTGTGTCGTCCATTCCCACCCTCACGCTCACGTCACCCTCACATCCGGAAGACGCCGAAGCCGTCGCCGCGGGCCGGCAGCGGGGCGTTGGCACATGCGGTCAGGGCCAGGCCGAGGACCTGGCGGGTCTCCAGGGGGTCGATCACGCCGTCGTCCCACAGCCGCGCCGTCGCGTAGTAGGCGTTGCCCTGGGTCTCGTACTGCGCGCGGATCGGGGCCTTGAAGGCTTCCTCGTCCTCGGCGGGCCAGTCCTCGCCCCGGGCGTCCGCCTGGTCGCGCTTGACGGTCGCGAGGACGGACGCGGCCTGCTCGCCGCCCATCACGGAGATCTTGGCGTTCGGCCACATCCACAGGAAGCGCGGTGAGTACGCCCGGCCGCACATGGAGTAGTTCCCCGCGCCGTACGACCCGCCGACCACCACCGTCAGCTTCGGCACGCGCGCGCAGGCGACCGCCGTCACCATCTTGGCGCCGTGCTTGGCGATGCCCCCCGCCTCGTAGTCCCTGCCGACCATGAAGCCCGAGATGTTCTGGAGGAACACCAGCGGGATACCGCGCTGGTCGCACAGCTCGATGAAGTGGGCGCCCTTCTGGGCCGACTCGGAGAACAGGATGCCGTTGTTCGCGACGATCCCCACCGGATGCCCGTGGATCCACGCGAAGCCGGTGACCAGCGTCTGCCCGAACTCGGCCTTGAACTCGGCGAACCGGGAACCGTCCACCACGCGCGCGATGACCTCCCGCACGTCATAGGGCGTCCGCGAGTCGACCGGCACCACCCCGTACAGCCCGTACGGATCCGCCTTCGGCTCCTGAACCGCGCGGACCGCCCAGGGCAGCTCACCGCGCGCGGGGAGGGTCGACACGATGGTGCGGACGATCCGCAGCGCGTGCGCGTCGTCCTCCGCGAGGTGGTCCGTGACCCCGGAGACCCGGGAGTGGACCTCGCCGCCGCCCAGCTCCTCGGCCGTGACGACCTCGCCGGTCGCCGCCTTCACCAGGGGCGGGCCGCCGAGGAAGATCGTGCCCTGGCCGCGCACGATCACCGCCTCGTCGCTCATCGCCGGGACATACGCGCCACCCGCCGTGCACGACCCGAGGACGGCCGCGATCTGCGGGATGCCGGCGCCGGACATCCGGGCCTGGTTGTAGAAGATCCGCCCGAAGTGGTCCCGGTCCGGGAACACCTCGTCCTGCATCGGAAGGAAGGCGCCGCCCGAGTCGACGAGATACACGCAAGGCAGCCGGTTCTCCAGGGCAACCTCCTGCGCGCGCAGGTGCTTCTTCACGGTCATCGGGTAGTACGTGCCGCCCTTGACCGTCGCGTCGTTCGCCACCACCACGCACTCGCGCCCCGAGACCCGGCCGATCCCGGCGATCACCCCGGCCGCCGGGGCGTCCCCGCCGTACAGCCCCTCGGCGGCCAGCGGTGCCAGTTCGAGGAAGGGGGAGCCCGGGTCCAGGAGGGTGTCCACGCGGTCGCGCGGCAGCAGCTTCCCGCGCGCGGTGTGCCGGGCGCGGGCCCGCTCCCCACCGCCGAGCCGCACGCGCGCGAGGCGCGCCCGCAGCTCTTCGCCCAGGGCGCGGTGCCCCGCCTCGTTGGCCCGAAACGCCTCGGACGCGGGATCGGCCGCCGTCCCCAGCACCGGTGCCTCTTGCACCTCTCGCATCGAGCCCCCATGGTTAATGAGCGTTAACGTATGTCCTCCAGGTTAACGACCGCTAACCGCCCTGTCTAGAATTGCTGCCATGGTCACGAGAACCGATGCGACGACCCGCCGCGAGCAGATCCTCAAGGAGGCCGCGCGGCTCTTCGCCGAGCGGGGCTTCCACGGTGTGGGCGTGGACGAGATAGGGGCCGCGGTCGGCATCAGCGGACCCGGCCTGTACCGGCACTTCGCCGGCAAGGACGCGATGCTCGCCGAACTGCTCGTCGGGATCAGCGGGCAGCTCCTCACCGGGGGCAAGCGGCGCGTCCAGGAGTCCGACGGGCGCCCTGACGCACTGCTCGACTCGCTCATCGAGGGCCATATCGACTTCGCGCTGGACGACCGGCCCCTCATCACCCTGCACGACCGCGAGCTGGACCGCCTCCGGGACAGTGACCGCAAACTCGTGCGCCAGCTACAGCGCCAGTACGTCGAACTGTGGGTGGTCGCCGTCCGCGAGCAGTACGGCCACCTCTCCGAACCGGAGGCCCGCGCCACCGTGCACGCCGTATTCGGGCTGCTGAACTCGACCCCGCACCTCAGCCGCCCCGGCTCCCTGCCCGGCCGCACGGCGATGGCCGAGCTGCTGCACCGGCTGGCCCGAGGGGCCTTCGACGCGGCCGGAGCCTGAGGGACGCGGCGGGCACGAAAGGGCCGGTCCAGGCGTTCATCCAGTGACGCACCTCTCCCTGGACGGTTACGGTGACTCACGGGTAACCTGACGCTGAGCAAGCGCTTAGTCCCTGCCGTCGCGTCGCAGAAGGAGAACCCCGTGCGCCGAACTGTTTACAACGAGGACCACGAGGCGTTCCGGGAGACCATCCGGGCCTTCATCGAGGCCGAGGTCGTCCCCGTCTACGACGAGTGGTACGCGGCGGGACAGGCGCCCCGCGACTTCTACTACCAGCTCGGCGAGCTGGGCATCTTCGGCATAGAGGTGCCCGAGGAGTACGGCGGCGCGGGCGAGGAGTCCTTCAAGTTCCAGGCCGTCATCTCCGAGGAGACCGCCCGCGCGGGCGTGTCCTTCGGCGGCTCCGGCGTCCATGTCGCCCTCTGCCTGCCGTACCTCAAGGCGTACGCCACCGACGAGCAGAAAAAGCGCTGGCTGCCCGACTTCGTCACCGGCCGCTCCATGTACGCCATCGCGATGACCGAGCCCGGCACCGGCTCCGACCTCGCCGGCATGAAGACCACCGCCAAGCTCTCCGACGACGGCACGCACTACGTACTCAACGGCGCCAAGACCTTCATCACCGGCGGCGTCCACGCCGACCGTGTCATCGTCTGCGCCCGCACCGCCCCGCCCACGCCCGAGGACCGCCGCCACGGCATCTCCCTCTTCGTGGTCGACACCAAGTCCGAGGGGTACGCGGTCGGCCGCAAGCTCGACAAACTGGGCCTGAAGACCTCCGACACCGCGGAGCTGGCGTTCACGGACGTCAAGGTCCCCGTGGACGACCTGCTCGGCGAGGAGAACAAGGGCTTCTCCTACCTCGGCCAGAACCTCCCGCAGGAGCGCCTCGGCATCGCCGTCGGCGCCTACGCGCAGGCAGCCGCCGCCGTCCGCTTCGCGCAGCAGTACGTCGAGGAGCGCACCGTCTTCGGCAAGACCGTCGCGTCCTTCCAGAACACCAAGTTCGAACTGGCCGCCTGCAAGGCCGAGGTCGACGCCGCCGAAGCGGTCGCCGACCGCGCCCTCGAAGCCCACGACCGGGGCGAGCTGACCGCCGCCGAGGCCGCGAGCGCCAAGCTGTTCTGCACCGAGGTCGCCCACCGCGTCATCGACAAGTGCCTCCAGTTGCACGGCGGCTACGGCTATATGAACGAGTACCCGATCGCCCGCCTCTACGCCGACAACCGCGTCAACCGGATCTACGGCGGGACCAGCGAGGTCATGAAGATGATCATCGCCAAGGACATGGGGCTGTAGCCCGCCGTCACGCCGGGTCGGCGCCGCCGACGCTCCAGCGGCCGATCTCGCGGTACGCCGAGTCGTAGACCGGGGAGCCGTCGCCGGGCTTCAGGTCGTAGTGGTGCAGATTCCCGGCCCAGTACCTCAGGGCGCGCCCCAGCTCGCGGGCGCGCTCCTCGGGGACCATGTCGTTCAGATCTACTTCGAGTAGGAACTTCATGGCTTCCATCGTTTCATTGAAGTACCTTTGGGGACTTTTCCGTACCGAGCACGGGATATGCGCAGGTGGGCGCAGCATGGTGGGTGAAGAAGTCTCCACTCGCGGTGAGGGCGGGCGGTGGGTGGCGGGGGCGTGACGCGCGTCCCAGCGTTCGGGACGGAGCCTCCGTGGCCGGGGGCCGACGGCACAATGGGACCCATGCCGATATCCGGGACACCCAGCCGCGCCGCCCTTGTCGACCATCTCGTCCGTACGCGTATCGCGGGGGATGTGGCCACTCCTCGCGAGAACAACCTCTCCCACTACCGCAAACTCGCGAACGGCGACCGTCACTACTGGCTCGGTCTGGAACTCGGCGACAGATGGAACGACGAGCAGGACGTGCTCGCCGTGATGGCCGAGCGCTGTGGTGTCAACGACGACCCGGAGTACCGCTTCGGGCAGGACACCATCGACCCCGAGCTGACGGTCGACGGGCTGGAGCGGATGGCGGGGCGGCTGCGGAAGGCGGCGGCCGGGCGGGAGCGGGTTCTCTTCGCGACCGGGCACCCGGGCGGTCTCCTCGATGTGCACCGCGCGACGGCGGCGGCGCTGCGGGCGGCGGGCTGCGAGATCGTGGTGATCCCGGACGGTCTGCTCGCCGACGAGGGCGTCGTCTTCCAGTTCGCCGATGTCGCCATGCTGGAGCGCGGCGCCACGCTGTGGCACACGCACTCTCCGGCGCCGATGGCCGCGATCCTCGACGGCCTCGCGCGTGAGGGGCGTCCGCTGCCGGACCTGGTCGTCGCGGACCACGGCTGGGCCGGGTGCGCCGGGCAGCGCGGGATCGACTCCGTCGGGTACGCGGACTGCAACGACCCGGCGCTGTTCCTCGGCGAGGCGGAGGGGACCCTTCAGGTGACGGTTCCGCTGGACGACCATGTCACGAGCCCTCGGTACTACGACCCGATGACGGCGTATCTGCTGGACGCGGCGGGCCTGTTGGGCGACGGCGAGACCATGAGTGTGGAAGGGTCGGTCACGGCCACGGGTTGAGTCCCTCCGCCCTGCGCTGCGCGAAGCCCGGTGTGGGGTCGAGGTAGACGCGGCTGATCGCCGGGAAGCGTTCCCTGAGCCGGCGCTCGGCCTGTTCGCACGCCCACTCGATCTGCGCGGCCGTCGACACGTCCCGGAAGTCGACCTTGGCCGCCACCAGGGCTTCCGTCGGACCCTGGAGCAGCGTGGTCAGCTCCAGTACGGCCTCGATGTGCGGTACGTCGAGGAGTTCGGCGCGGATCTCCTGGCGGATCTGGCGCGGCAGGGGGCGGCCGATGAGCAGTTGGGCGTTGGACCGGCCGAGGACCCACGCCACGCACAGCAGCAGGACGCCGATGCAGAGGGACGCGACGCCGTCCCATACGCCCGAACCGGTGAGCTGTCCGCCGAGCAGGCCGCCCGCCGCGAGCAGCAGCCCGATCAGGGCCGCCGAGTCCTCCAGGACGACCGCCTTCACGGCCGTGTCCGGGGTGTGCCGCAGATAGGTACGGAAGTTCGCGCCGAAGCGGGCCGCCTCGCCGCGGACCTGTCTGGTGCCGGTGCGCAGGGAGTAGCCCTCCAGGACGAACGCGACGGCCAGCACGATGTACGAGACGAGCGGGTCGCCCAGTTTCTCGCCGGTGGCGAGGGTGTGGACGCCGTCGTAGAGGGAGAACACGGCGCCGCCGACGAAGGTGGCGACGGCGGCGAGCATCGCCCAGATGTAGCGCTCCGGGCCGTAGCCGAGGGGGTGTTCCTCGTCGGCGGGTTTCGCGCTGCGCTTCAGGGCGGTGAGCAGGAGCAGTTCGGTGACCGTGTCGGCGACCGAGTGCGCGGCCTCGGAGAGCATCGCGCTGGACCCGCTGATGACCCCGGCGACGGCCTTGGCGACGGCGATCCCGAGATTGGCGACAGCGGCGACGACGACGGTCCCCACGCTTTCCCCTCCGGGGGTCGGCGGGGATGTCGGCTCAGCGGAAATGTCCATGTTCGCGGAGTATGCCGGATATGGGGGCGGGTGGGGTTGTGGATGCCGCCGGACCCTGGGGGTGGTCGTAGATGCCGCCGGACCCTCGCCGTGGTGGCGGATCACCGTTGCGGCGGGAAGAAATATGCGGGGGTATGGGGTGGGGGTGGGGTTCCTACAAGGTTCGGCGGAGGGCGAACCAGAGTTCCATTCTGGTGTCCGGGTCGTCCAGGTTCTGGGTCAGGAGGGTGGCGCAGCGGGCGATGCGCTGTCGGACCGTGTTGCGGTGGATGCCCAGGGCGACGGCCGTGCGGTCCCAACTGCCGTGGAGCGAGAGCCAGGTGTGGAGAGTTGAAAGCAGGGCCGGGTTGTTCGTCAGGGGGGACAGGAGGGCTCTCGCGTGTGCCTCTGCCTCCGCCGGTGGGATCAGGGACGCCAGGCCCTCGTCGGCGGGGTGGTGCCGGGTCAGTGGTTCGCGGGTGGCGAGGGCCCGGACCAGGGCCCGCGCGGCCTGCGCGTCGGCGGTCGCGAGATCCGGCGCCGCCGCGGGCGCGCTCGCGCCGAGGGTCCAGCCGGGCTGGGCGGTGAGGTCGCGGTCGGCGGGTACCAGGACCCGTACCGCGTCGGGCCCCGCGTCCACCAGCGAGGAGCCGAGCGCGGCGCCCAGGGCCGTGGCGGCCACCGCGTCGGCGGGCCCCGCACCCCGGTGCCCGTGCACGACCGTCCACGTGTCCGCGCCGAGCAGCGGCACCACCTGGTGCGGCTCGGCCCCCAGGAGGAGTCGAAGGAGCGCCGCCGAGCGGCCGGCCTGCGCCGCGCCCTGGTGCTCCCCGGTGAGGAGAGAGAGAAGAACCACCGCGACGCCCGTGACCGTGTGGTCCCCGGGCTCCCGGCGCCCGCCCGCCACCCCGAGCGCGAACCCCTGCCCGCCCCCGAGCGCGTACACCGCGACCGGCGCGCCCCCGACGGTGTCCGTCGCCGATGTGGGCGCCCCGGACCCGGCCCGGGTCACCACCCGTACGAGATCGGCGACCGCGCCCCGTACCGCCGTACCCGGCTCCACGCCCGCCGACCGCACCGCCGTGCCGTCCGGGCCGAGCAGGGCCGTCCAGCCGCCGACGCGCTGCGCGAGCTGCCGCAGGACGGCCGGGACCGGGTCGGGCCGGGCGGCGGCCGACGCCAGACCCTGCTGGGCCTCCGTGGTGCGGCGCAGCTCCGCGTGCCGGATCTGCGCCATGATCGCCCACACGGCCCGCGTCACCGCGCTGAACGTGGTGCGCGGCGGCACCTCGACCAGCGGCAGCCCGTACCGCTCGCACGCCGCGACCAGCGCCCTCGGGACCGTGTCGTGCACGGGCGCGACCCCGAAGCCGAGTGCGGCGCCGCCCGCCTCGACGACCCGGGCCACGTAGTCGTCGTAGTAGGGCCCGGTGCCCGCCGCCTCCGAGGCGTGCACCCCGGCCGTCAGCAGCAGCTCACCGCCGAGGAGGTACGGGTACGGGTCGGACATCTCCGAGGTGTGCGCCCACAGGATCGTCACCGTCCCGGCCGGCGGCCCCGCGATCTGGCGCAGCCCGAGATCGTCCCGGGCCAGCAGCGCGGCCAGCGGCACCGGCGGTGTGGGCGGGGGAACCGGGGGTGTGGGCGGCGGGGCGGTGGGGTCTGACACGGTGGACGATCCCTCCATTCCGTTCGGTACGAATGGATGAAACGTACACTTCAGCGTCGCTTTCCGGCCACCTATCGTCGTCCCCGGCGGTGCCACGGGTACGGGCGGATGTCCCCGTGAAGCCCCCGATCGTCCCCGACCTCCCCCACACGACACGCCACCGAGGTGCGCGAAGGAGGGCCCCATGGCCGTCGATTACACAGTGATCGTCATCTATCTGGCCGGCATGCTGGCGATGGGCTGGTGGGGCATGCGCCGCGCCAAGTCCAAGAGCGAGTTCCTGGTCGCAGGCCGTAGGCTCGGCCCTGCCATGTACTCCGGCACCATGGCCGCCATCGTCCTCGGCGGCGCGTCCACCATCGGCGGCGTCGGCCTCGGCTACAAGTACGGCCTCTCCGGCGCCTGGATGGTCTTCACCATCGGCCTCGGCCTGCTCGCCCTGTCCGTGTTCTTCTCGGCCCGCATCGCGCGCCTGAAGGTGTACACGGTCTCCGAGATGCTCGACCTGCGCTACGGCGGCCGGGCCGGTGTGATCTCCGGGCTGGTGATGTGGGCGTACACGCTGATGCTCGCCGTCACCTCGACCATCGCGTACGCCACGATCTTCGACGTCCTCTTCGACATGAACCGCACCCTGGCGATCATCCTCGGCGGCTCCATCGTCGTGGCCTACTCGACGCTCGGCGGCATGTGGTCGATCACGCTGACCGACATGGTGCAGTTCGTCGTCAAGACGATCGGTGTGCTGCTGCTCCTGCTGCCCATCGCCGTCGTCAAGGCGGGCGGCTTCAGCGAGATGAAGGCGAAGCTGCCCACCGAGTACTTCGACCCGCTGGGCATCGGCGGCGAGACGATCTTCACGTATGTCCTGATCTATACGTTCGGCATGCTCATCGGTCAGGACATCTGGCAGCGCGTGTTCACCGCGCGCAGCGACAAGACGGCCCGCTGGGGCGGCACGGTCGCGGGCACCTACTGCCTGGTGTACGCGCTGGCCGGCGCCGTCATCGGTACGGCCGCCAAGGTGCTCTACCCCAACCTCGCCAATGCCGATGACGCCTTCGCGACCATCGTCAAGGACGAACTCCCCGTCGGCGTACGGGGGTTGGTGCTCGCGGCGGCGCTCGCGGCCGTGATGTCCACGTCGTCCGGCGCGCTGATCGCCTGTGCGACCGTCGCCAACAACGACATCTGGTCGCGGCTGCGCGGCCTGGTCGGTGGCGGGCGCGGCGGTGCCGGGACGTCCGACGAGCCGCACGACGAGGTGAAGGGCAACCGCGTCTTCATCCTGATCATGGGCGTGGGCGCCATCGCCATCTCCATCGCCCTCAACAACGTGGTCGAGGCGCTGACCGTCGCGTACAACCTGCTCGTCGGCGGACTCCTCGTACCGATCCTCGGCGGCCTGCTGTGGAAGCGGGGTACCGCGCCCGGCGCGCTCGCGTCGGTCGTCGTCGGCGGCCTCGCCGTCATCGGCCTGATGTGGCACTACGGCATCCTCGCCAACGAGCCCGTCTACTACGGTCTCCTGTCCTCGCTCGCCGTCTATGTCGTCGTCTCGTTGGCGACCCCGCCCACCGACGCGGCGGTACTCGCCGCCTGGCGGGAACGGCTCGCGGGACGAGGCGCCCCGGAAAGCGCGGAACCCGAGGCCGTACCCGCCCCCCGGTGAGGGCGTAACCCCTGGATACAGTCGAAAAGCGCGAAGTAGCGCGAAGAAGCGCAGGAAAGAAGGCACATCAGATGAGCAGCAACGAGACGCCGCGCGGGCCCGTCGATTCCTCGCGCGTACCCCGGTACGCCGGGCCCGCCACGTTCGCCCGGCTGCCCCGCCTCGACGAGGTCGGTACCACCGATGTCGCCGTGGTGGGCGTGCCGTTCGACACCGGCGTCTCGTACCGGCCGGGCGCCCGCTTCGGCGGCAACGCGATCCGCGAGGCGTCCCGGCTGCTGCGCCCCTACAACCCGGCGCAGGACGCGTCCCCGTTCGCGCTGGCGCAGGTCGCGGACGCCGGGGACATCGCGGCGAACCCGTTCAACATCAACGAGGCCGTCGACACGATCGAGGCGGCGGCGGACGATCTGCTCGGCACCGGGGCGCGGCTGATGACACTGGGCGGCGACCACACGATCGCGCTGCCGCTGCTCCGCTCGGTCGCGAAGAAGCACGGCCCGGTGGCGCTGCTCCACTTCGACGCCCATCTCGACACCTGGGACACGTACTTCGGCGCCGAGTACACGCACGGGACGCCGTTCCGGCGCGCGGTCGAGGAGGGCATTCTCGACACGTCGGCGCTGTCGCACGTCGGTACGCGCGGTCCGCTGTACGGCAAGCAGGACCTCAGCGACGACGAGAAGATGGGCTTCGGGATCGTCACGTCGGCGGACGTGTACCGCCGGGGCGCCGACGAGATCGCCGACCAGCTCCGGCAGCGCATCGGCGACCGGCCGCTGTACATCTCGATCGACATCGACTGCCTCGACCCGGCGCACGCCCCCGGCACCGGGACGCCCGAGGCGGGCGGCATGACGTCCCGCGAACTCCTGGAGATTCTGCGGGGTTTGGCGGGCTGCCACCTGGTGTCGGCGGATGTGGTCGAGGTGGCGCCCGCGTACGACCATGCCGAGATCACGGCGGTAGCGGCGTCGCACACGGCGTACGAGCTGACCACGATCATGGCGCGGCAGATCGCGGCGGGGCGGAAGGGCGAGGGGACGGCGAAGTGACGCACGACCACCACGGGCATGGACATGGGCATGGGCCCGAGCTGCTGCCGACGCCCGCGCAGACGGCCGCCGCCCTGAACCCGCCCCCCGGCCGCACGGGCGGCGACCTCGTGGTCGAAACCCTCCAGAGCCTCGGCGCCACCACGGTGTTCGGGCTCCCCGGGCAGCACGCGCTCGGCATGTTCGACGCGCTGCGCCGCTCGGACCTGCGGTACGTGGGTCTGCGCGTGGAGAACAACGCGGGTTTCGCGGCCGACGCGTACGGACGTATCACGGGCGAGGCGGCCCCGCTGCTCCTGTCGACCGGGCCGGGCGCGCTGACCTCGCTCGCCGCGCTCCAGGAGGCGGCGGCGGCCTCGGCGCCCGTGCTGGCGATCTCCAGCCAGATCCCGACGGCCGGGCTCGGCGGCGGACGCCACGGCTATCTCCACGAACTCCGCGACCAGCAGGCGTCGTTCCGCGACGTGGTGAAGTCGGTGCACACGGTGCGTGCCGCGTCGCAGATTCCGTCGGCGGTGGCGGCGGCGTGGCAGTCGGCGCTGACCGCGCCGCACGGGCCGGTGTGGGTGGAGATCCCGCAGGATGTCCTGCTGGCGGAGGTGTCGCTACCGGTGGTGACCTCGCTGGACGCGACGCCGCACGAGGTGTATCCGCGCCCCGAACTGACTGCTCTGGCGGCCGAGTTGCTGAGCACGGCGGCGCGGCCGGCGATCATCGCGGGTGGGGGAGTGGTACGGGCTGACGCGACCGGCAAGCTGCGCGCGCTCGCGGAGAAGCTGAACGCACCTGTGGTGACAACGTTCGGCGGCAAGGGAGCGTTCCCGTGGACGCACCCGCTCTCGCTCCAGTCCTGGTTGGAGGACCGTCATACGACGGACTTCCTGGAGGACGCGGATGTACTGCTGGTGGTCGGCTCGGGCCTGGGCGAACTCTCCTCGAATTACCACACGTTCGCGCCGCGCGGCCGGTTGATCCAGATCGAGGCAGACCTCGGAAAACTGGAGTCCAACCACCCGGCTCTCGGCATTCACGCGGACGCCCGGCTGGGTCTGTCGGCGCTGGTGGAGACGGTACGGGAGCGGCCGGACGAGTCGGCTCCGGTGCGGGTGGGTGAACTGCTGGCGAAGGTGGCGGCGCGGATCGAGAGCCAGGACCTGACGCTGGAACGGGGGCTGTTGTCCACGATCCGAGAGGCGCTGCCCGCCCGTTCCCCGTCCTTCTGGGACATGACGATCCTGGCGTACTGGGCGTGGTCGGCCTTCGACCCCCGGCACCCCAACACGATGCACTCCGCGCAGGGCGCCGGCGGCCTGGGTTACGGCTTCCCGGCCGCACTCGGCGCGGCGGTCGCGGACCCGTCCCGCCCGGTACTCGCGGTCTCCGGCGACGGCGGCGCGATGTACTCCCTGGCGGAACTGGCGACGGCCCGGCAGTACGACCTCGATGTGACGTGGCTGATCGTGGACGACGGCGGTTACGGCATCCTGCGCGAGTACATGACGGACGCTTTCGGCTCCGCGACGGCCACGGAGTTGGCGCGTCCCGATTTCGTCGCCCTGGCGGAGTCGTTCGGCGTCCCGTCGGTGCGGACGTCCCCGGAGACCCTGGGCGAGGACCTGGCCAAGGCGCTGGGGGAGCGGGGCCCGTCGGTGGTGGTGCTGCCGGTGACGGTACGAATGTTCGGCGCGACGCACTTGTAGGAGCGGCCGGGGGACTCTGTTTTGGGAAATGGCCAGATGGGGTGTGGGTGTGGGGGATCTGGCCAGAAGTGCGGAGAGGGGTACCTCGTGGGCCGCAGTCCAAGACCCGTCGTACGAGCCGGAGTTGTAGCCTCAACGGAACGCCACCTCGGCGAAGTCCAGATGTCGCCTATGCCGGAATCTAATCAAGCAAGTAAAAACAGCCTCCTGGCAACACAAACCCCCAGCTCGCGAACTGTGCTCCCCGCGCCTGCGGGGATGGTCCCTGCCGCACCTACTCTTCACGTTGCACGCCGGTGTGCTCCCCGCGCGTGCGGGGATGGTCCCGAGAGCGCGCTGTGATCTGCGCCCGCTGTCAGGTGCTCCCCGCGCGTGCGGGGATGGTCCTCGGGCAGCCGGACCCCCAGTCCCGGCCTCATCGTGCTCCCCGCGCGTGCGGGGATGGTCCCCCAGTCCTGGATGTCGTCCTCGGTCACGTTGCAGTGCTCCCCGCGCGTGCGGGGATGGTCCCGTCGCGAGGTGCATCTCAGCCTGCGGTCCGGAGTGCTCCCCGCGCGTGCCGGGATGGTCCCAGGACTGCCACGGTGGGGCGTTGCCAGTAGCGGTGCTCCCCGCGCACGCGTGGGAGGGGGCGTCTTGGGGCGTGGTTCCTTGTTGGGGTTGGGTTGGGTACTGTCAACGGTTGGTTACTCAGCGTTGACAGTGGGGAGCGGGCGGGGATGGGTAGTGGCGCGGGGGACGGGTCGGGGCAGGGGACGGCGTCGTCGTTTTCGGGTGGGGCGGCGCATGCCGTGGTGCAGGGGCGGGACTTCAGCGGAGGCGTGCATTTTCACACCGGACAGGCGCCGGTGCCCGTGCCGCAGCAACTCCCGGGGAATGTACGGGGGTTCGTGAATCGGACCGTGGATCTTGAGCATCTTGACGCGGCGCTGGGCGAGGACGTTGCGGGGCGGGTGCCGGTCCTGGTGATCGCCGGGACAGCGGGCGTCGGCAAGACCTCGCTCGCCGTGCACTGGGCCCACCGCGCGAAGGAGCACTTCCCGGACGGGCAGTTGTACGTGAATCTGCGCGGCTACGATCCCGGCGCACCGCTCACCGCCGCCCTGGCCCTGGAACGTTTCCTGGTAGCCCTGGGCGTGCCGGCCGCCGCGATCCCCACGGACGTGGAAGCCCGCGCGGCCCTGTACCGCACCCTCCTCGCCGACCGGAACATGCTCGTCGTACTCGACAATGCGGCGAGTGTCGGGCAGGTGCGGCCGTTGCTGCCTGGTACCGGGCGGTGTCTGACGTTGATCACCAGCCGTAGCCGTCTGTCCGGCCTTGTCGCGCGGGATGGGGCGCGGCGGGTGACGCTGGAGGTGTTCGAGGAGTCGGCGGCCGTCCGCCTGCTGCACGAGACGACCGGGGGCTACCGGACCGACGACGACCAGGAGGTAGCGGAACTGGCCCGTCTGTGCGCCCGATTGCCGTTGGCGTTACGCGTGGCCGCAGAACGCGCCGCTGCCCGCCCCCGCGTACCGCTGGGCATGCTGATCGAAGACCTCCGTGACGAGTCGTCCTTGTGGGACGCCCTGTCTTCCGACGACGATGACGAAGCCGACGCGGTACGTACGGTGTTCGCCTGGTCGTATCGGGCTCTGCCCGCCGACGCCGCCCGCCTGTTCCGGCTCCTGGGCCTGCACCCGGGCCCGGACTTCTCCACGCACGCCGCCGCCGTGATCGCCGCGATTCCCGTGGGCCAGGCCCGGCGCCAACTGGATGTCCTGGTCGGCGTCCACCTGCTGGAACAGATCGGCCCCGACCGCTACCAGTTCCACGACCTCCTCCGCGCCTACGCCATCGACCAGGCCCAGCGTCTGGACCCACCGGACGAGCGACGTACGACGTTGCGGCGGGTCTTGAGCTGGTATCTGCACACCGCCGACGCGGTCGTCGCAGCCGAACGTCGACATGGATATTCACGTATCGTCCTCGGCTCTCCAGCGGATGGTGTGCGACCGCAGGAATTCGCCACCTTCCTTGAGGCGATGGACTGGTTCAGGGCCGAGCAGAACAATTTGCTCGCTGCCCAAAGGGCCATGGTCACTGCGGGTTTGGACCGGATGGCCTGGCAACTTCCGGCCGTTCTGCGCTCCGTCTACGCGAGCTACAACTTCTTCGAGGACTGGCTCACCACCGGCAGCCTGGGGCTTGAGGCCGCCCGCCGCTGTGAAGACCAGGAAGGGCAGGCGGTGCTCCTCGAAGTCCTGGGCATGTTCTGCCGCCAGTCCCACCGGCCGACCGAGGCCGCCGACCACTACCAGGCCGCTTTGCAGATCCGTCGGCAGGCCAGTGACCGTCGGAGTGAGGCGTGGGTATTGAATCTGCTGGGCACCGTGTTTCTCGACGGCCATCAGGTCAATGAGGCGTACGCGCATTTCAACCAGAGCGCGGATCTGTGCCGCGACATCGGACCTGGTGAACTGATTGCTCCGACAGCGAACCTTTGCGTAGTGAGCCGTCAGCTTGGCCAGTTGAGTGAGGCTATTGAGCTGGGCCGTTGGGCGCGGTCGGCGTACCAGGACGTAGGTGATCGGAACGGCGAAGCGAACGTTCTCGGCAGCCTGTGTGATGTGCACCTTGAACTGGGGCAGTTGGATCCGGCCGCCTCGCTGGTCGAAGAGTCGCTGGCCATCGCTCTTGAACTCGACAATCGGCTGATGGAAGGGGTGGCTCTGAACCGCCTCGGCAGAGTTCAGCTCGCTCGCGGTGAGGTCGATGAAGCTCTGGTCTCCTACCACCGTTCAGCAACCATCCACCGTCGTATCGGTGACCGTGGTCGCGAGGCCGAGGCGCTGGACGGCACCGGGGTCGCGTATCAGGTACTGCGGCGGGGAGAGGAAGCCGTGGCCTTTCACCGCCAGGCCGCAGCCACCCACCGCGACCTGGGGGACCGCTGGAGAACGGCGGTGGCCCTGGACCATCTCGCGACTGCACTGCGCGAAACCGGCGCTGACGAGCAGGCGCGCGCGTCGTGGCGGGAAGCTCTGCCGCTGCTGGCCGAGTTCGATGACCCCGAGACGGTCACGCTGAGAAGGTCCATCGAGACGGCGCTGACCGAGTCACCGAGCTGACCGTGGGTTCCAGTGGTTGTCGCAACAACCCAGTTCAGGACCGGGTCGGTTGGGGTCTTGAGCCTCGGTGGTGAGTCTGGCGAAGACCGCGACCGTACTGGGCCGCTGTCGCCGCAGGCCGCAACCGATGCCGCAGCAGCCGGAGTTGTAGCCTCGCTGGAGCGCTTCACCGAAGAGGACCAGATGCCCCCTATGCCGGATTCCACGAAAGTAAGTAAAAGCAGCCCCCCACCAAGACAAACCCCCAGCTCACGCCCTGTGCTCCCCGCGCGTGCGGGGATGGTCCCTGCACGAAGGGTGGACAAGACGCCGTCTACGGGTGCTCCCCGCGCGTGCGGGGATGGTCCCACCCTCCCTCCTCCCGCACCACCCGCAGACTCGTGCTCCCCGCGCGTGCGGGGATGGTCCCGTCGGGCTGGTCTTGAAGGTCACCGACAGCCGGTGCTCCCCGCGCGTGCGGGGATGGTCCCCTCGCGCCCTACGAGGACTCGCACCTCTACAGGTGCTCCCCGCGCGTGCGGGGATGGTCCCGCCAGCCGGCAACAGTCCAGATGCGGCTCACGGTGCTCCTCGCGCGTGCGGGGATGGTCCCGAGGCCGGCCAGGCCGACAACCACCCCGGGGAGGTGCTCCCCGCGCGTGCGGGGGATGGTCTCGACCAGCTCCAGCGAGCCGTCATCGACGCAGTGTGCTCCCCGCTAATGCGGGGTTGGGTTTGACTGTGAGGTGCTGGGCTGGCCGGCCCGGTGATTTCGCGTACACGAGGCGGTCTTGCTGCGGAGGTTGAGGCTGGGGGTGGGGGACTCTCTCTCGGGGAGTGGCCAGATGGTTGTGGGTGTGGGGTATCTGGCCAGAACCGTAGGAAGGGTTGCGGGGGCGGTGGGCGAGATTCGCGGCTGGTACGTCTGGCCCTTCGTGTCCTGACGTGCTCTGCGGTGATGCGGGCTTGGTGGCACTTGGGGTTGAACGCTCTCGTCTTGACTTCCGGCGCGAACGCCTCGATCGGGCTTTCAGGTCCGGGCCGATTGGGTTCTTTGAGTCACGGATGGGGGCGGCACGGTGCGGTGGCGAGGTTGGCGGTGACCTCGACGCGCTTGGCCCTCTCTTGCCGTTGTAGGCCACGGCGTACGTCCGCGCGCGAGTAACCCGTGCCGCAGTAGCCGGAGTTGTAGCCTCGATGCAGCGCTTCACCGAAGAGGACCAGATGCCCCCTATGTCGGATTCCGTGAAAGTAAGTAAAAACAGGCCCCCGCCGAGACAAACTCCCAGCTCACGGCCTGTGCTCCCCGCCCGCGCGGGGATGGTCCCAGCAAGGTGATCGCAAAGGTCAAGTCCAGCGCGTGCTCCCCGCCCGCGCGGGGATGGTCCCGCGGAGATGGTCAGCTTGTGCAGGACCCAGTGCGTGCTCCCCGCCCGCGCGGGGATGGTCCCGGCGTGTGGCACACGCTGGCTTCGTCCACATCGTGCTCCCCGCCCGCGCGGGGATGGTCCCGGCGCGTTGTGAATCTGAAACCGCGAACCATAGTGCTCCCCGCCCGCGCGGGGATGGTCCCGGCTTCGTCGTCATCACGCCGACTGGGAGGCGGTGCTCCCCGCCCGCGCGGGGATGGTCCTCAGGGCCAGGCCCTCGCCGAACTGCCGAAAAGGTGCTCCCCGCCCGCGCGGGGATGGTCCCGATGTCGTACTACGCGACCAAGGACGTCACCCGTGCTCCCCGCGCGTGCGGGGATGGTCCCGGCGCGTTCCCGATCACCGCGTCGAATGTCCCGTGCTCCCCGCCTGCGCGGGGACGGTCCGTCGTTGGCGAGGTCACGCACCATTGCAGGCCCGTGCTCCCCGCCCGCGCATAGGGAGGGAGGTGGTGTCGTGGCGGACTTATGCCCGGCCCGGTCCTTTCGGGGGGCGGGGGCTTGGCGTCAGGTGGGGGTGAACTCTCCTGCCTTGGCGGCCGAGATGAAGGTGGTGAATGCCTCGGTGGGGACGTTCAGGACCGGGCCGCGCGGGTTCTTTGAGTCGCGGACCGGGATCACGCCGTGGGAGGTGGCGAGGTTGGCGGCCACCTCAACGCAGGACCCGCCGTTGCCGCTGTAGGAGGACTTGAGCCAGCGGGGGGTTTCGTTCGTCACGGGGTTGCCCCTTTGGTCAGATGGTGTCGAACTCTCCCGCCTTGATGCCCGATACCAAGGACGTGAACGCATCGGCCGGGACGTTCAGGGTCGGGCCGGTCGGGTTCTTGGAGTCCCTGACGGGGACTATGCCGGTAGCGGCGGCGTTCGTGGGGGCCCACTCGACGCAGGACCCGCCGCTGCCGCTGTAGGAGGACTTGATCCAGTTGAGGGGTTCGTTCGTCACGGGGCGCCCTTTCGTACCTGTTCGATCATGGCAACGGATTCCGCCTGCGACAGCGCTTCTGTCTGTAGCTGATGGTAGGCCCTCACCAACGGCAGTACGGCAGTGCTCTCACGGTCTAGGTAACCCTGGGTCTGGGACTCGACGTACGCCATGACGGACCGATCCGTCAGCGTCAGCAAGTGCACCAATCTGTTGAAGGGCCGCCGCTCTCCCATGGTGAACGGAGCGATCTGTAGCGACGTGTTCGGCTGCTCGGCGAACTCAAGCAGGTGGCGTAACTGCCGGTCCATGACTTCGGGTCCACCGATCTCTCGGCGGATGCAACTCTCGTCCAGCACCGCGATCACCATGGGCGGATGGGTTCGTACCAGCGCGGCTTGCCGCTCTATGAGGAAGTCGACTCGCTCAGTGGCCTGTTCAGCCGTGATGGAACCTCGCTGCACGTGGCCTGCCTCAATGGCTGCCGCGTACTCACGCGTCTGGAGCGGACCAGGAATCACGCCCACTTCGAATAGTCGGATTTCCGCTGCTCGCCCCTCGTGCCCCACGTACTCGGAGAAGCCCTCCAGCAGGCTGCCGGTGCGGATCTCGCGCCACTGACGTTCGAACGTGTCCGCTGTGCCGCCAGTGCCGAAGGCAACGTCAGCCCTGCGCGAAAAGCGAAGAGTCGGCACCTTGCGACCAGTTTCCACGGCCGAAATATGCGTGCTGGAATATCCCATCGCTTCGGCAAGGTCTTCTTGTTTCCATCCACGCGCCTCCCGTGAGCTGCGGATACGTGCCCCGAACGCAGCTTCCGGGCTGCTGTCAGGGTTCAACTCCTTGCGATTCAACGGCCCTCACCGACTTTTCTTTCGCGCGTCACAGGTTGATCGAGTCTCGACTCTAGGCAACTCTAAGCGCTCTTGGTAGTGGCTTCGCTACGGAGAGGAGTTGCGGTGTCCGAAAAGAACCTTCCGGCGCCCGGCACGCTCATGGTCGACGCGCAGAACCGGATCGGTGAGTTCCGGGGTGAGTGGTGCGGACTATGGTCTCTGCGCCCTGTAACTGGCGGTAGGGAATGGTCCGTCGACCCACAAGACGTACGGCCGGCCACCCCCGAACAGCGCTTACGCGCCGAGAACTCCCGTATGAACGCCCGGAGTCGCGGTGAGTACCTGTGAGCACCTACGGCTACATCCGCTGGCTATTACGGCCGGATCTTGACGATGACGCCCCACCGCGCACGTACGCCTTCCGCTGTCTCACCCTCATCGAGGGCGACGGCGACGACCGCGAGTGCGACGCCAAGTCTCCGGTGAGTACCGACCCCACCGAACCCCAGACCTGGGCCTTCGCCCACCTCCGCGACCACCCCGAGCACACCAGCTACGCCGAAGTCATCGAGCGTCCCTGGGTGATGTGGCGCCAGGGGCCCGTATGAACTGCCCTCCCCACCAACCCAGTTACCGGTGCGAGGTCCACGCCGAAGGGCTCGTCTACGGCACCGGACACACCGCCCACCACATCCTCGGCACCCACGACACCATCTCCCCGATACTCGCCATCCGCTGGCTCCGCAGCCAAGCCCTCCGTATCGCCGACCGCCTCGACCCCGACCCCGCCCACTCCCCCTGGGTGACACCCGGCATGCGCCAGAACACCACCCCCGAGCCCGACACCCCCACCCACCTCCGCACATGGGCCCACAACCCCGCCCGCCAACACGCCGCCCGCCTCCGTATCAAAGCCGGCCACCCCCTCCTCATCCTCATCCCGGACACCGACTGCGCCTACACCCTCACCGTCCAACCACCCCACCCCCCACAACCCCCAGGACCAGCCATGTACCCCTGCCAAGCAACCACCCCCCTCACCCCCGCCCCCCTCCTCTTCGCCATCCTCGCCGGACAAGGCCGCGTCCTCGGCAACGACCTCCACCTCACCCCCACCCACACGCACTGCGAACTCGCCCACGGACACCCCGGCGAACACGCCGACCACGTATGGGACTGGGACCACAACCCGTCCCACGCACTCTGGGCCCGGTGGGACACCCATGGCACCCCCCGTTACGAAAACCTCCCCTGGTGTGAGACCGCCGGCGGGCCGGACGCCGACGCCTGCACCCTCTACCGCGACCACCCCCACCCCCACTCCTGGGCCGTGACCGACGACCCCGACCCCGACCCCGACCCCAACCGCGACCCTGCGGACGTCTAGTCGAACAGGTCGGCGCTCTGGACGTACTCCATGGCCCTGGTGAACTCCGGGTCGTCGAGGCGGCGTTCCATTTCGTCCGGGCTCAGGTCCTCGACGCGGGTCTGGATCCAGTACAGGTTGCCCAGCGGATCGCGTACCCGCCCGACCCGGTCGCCGAAGAACAGGTGGGTGACCTCGGTGACCGAAGTGCCGCCGGCAGCGACGGCCTGACGGTGCACGGCGTCGGCGTCCTCGACGTAAAGACGGAGGAAGCCGGGGGTCGGCGGCCACTCCGGCCGCGCGTCGAACATCATCACCACGGAATCACCGATCCGTACCTCCGCGTGCTCGATGGCCCCGTCCCTGCCCGCGAGGCACGCCAGCTCCTCCGCACCGAAGGCCCGCTTCATGTAGTCGATGAGCCGCACCGTGTCGCGCGAGATGATCCACGGCGTCACGGTGTGGTAGCCCTGCGGAACCGGCTTGACGGACATCTGACTGCCTCCTGGGGTACGAGTGCGTCGAACGAGGTGGTGACGCTAGACGCCTTCTAGGTCACTCACTGACCTAGAAACCACCTCCGACCTCCGACCCGCTCGCGCGTCTACGCGTCCCTCCGCTCCACGACCCCCACCGCGACCACCGCCGCCACCACCCCCCACAGCGCGAACACCAGCCACGAACCCGTGGCGCCCGTCGCCGGGTACGGGAGCGAGGGGGTCGGCAAGGGTGCCTCCAACTGGAGCAGGCGCTGCCAGGCGCGGAAGGGGAGGGCGTGGTTCAGGGTCGCCGACCAGTAGCGGTCGTCGTTCAGGAAGTTCGGGATCAGGAGGAGTACGACCACATTCGCCACGATCGTCGTCGCGCTGTGCCGGATCAGGGCGCCCAGCCCGAAGCCGACGAGCGCGCTCACCGGGGCGAGGAGGGCGGAGGCCAGTACGCCCCACACCACACCGGGGTACGTGATCGAGATGCCGACGCCCCGGCCGGAGAGAATCGCCTGCGTCAACCAGAAGGAACCGCCCGCGATCACCACCCCGTACACCGTCATGACCGCCGTCAGCACGGCCACCTTCGCCGTCATCAGCGCGCGGCGCGCCGGAACCGCCGCGAAGGTCGTCCGTACCATCCCCGTCGCGTACTCGCTCACCACCGCCATCGAGCCCAGGCTCGCCGCGATGAGCATGAGCGTGATGCCGGAGTTGTTGCTGAAGGCGTCGCGCAGGGACCAGTCCGGTACGAAGTGGGCGCGGATTCCCTCGTCGTAGCGCGACCAGTTGACGTAGTCGGCGTAGGCCGCGTTCGCGTTCAGCAGGATGATCGCCAGGGCGGTGACGACGAGGGCCCAGCGCATCGACCGCAGGGACCAGAGTTTCAGCCACTCCGAGGCGAGGAGGTCACGGAAGCGGGCGGGGTGAGCGGCGACCGCTCGTGCTCGTACCGCCGTCGTCGCGCTCATCGGGTGCCTCCCGCCGCGTACTCCACGCTCTGCGCCGTCAGTTCCATGAACGCTTCCTCCAGTGAGGCCGAGCGGGTCGCCAGTTCGTGCAGCATCACGCGGTGCTGGAAGGCGAGTTCGCCGATACGGGGTGCGGTGAGGCCCGTCACCGAGAGGGTGCCGTCGTCCTCCGCGAGGACCGTCGCCCCCTCCGCCGCCACCAGCGCGGTCAGCTTGCTCAGGCCCGCCGCGTCGGCGGTCCGTACCGTCACGCTGATCCGTTTGCCCCGGGCCGCGAACTCGGACAGGGGCTCGTCCGCGATCAGTTCGCCGCGGCCGATGACGATGAGCCGGTCCGCGGTGTTCTCCATCTCGCTCATCAGGTGGCTGGAGACGAACACCGTCCGGCCTTCGGCGGCCAGCCGCCGGAAGAGCTTGCGTACCCACAACACCCCTTCCGGATCAAGGCCGTTGAGGGGTTCGTCGAAGAGGAGGACGGGTGGGTCGCCGAGCAGCGCGGTGGCGATACCGAGGCGCTGCTTCATCCCGAGCGAGTACCCGCCGATACGGCGGCGGGCCGCGTCGGCGAGGCCGACCTCCTCCAGTACCTCGCCCACCCGGCTGCGCGGGATCGCGTTGCTGCGGGCCAGGACCGCCAGGTGGGCGGCGGCGGTGCGTCCGCCGTGCACGTCGCCCGCGTCGAGGAGGGCGCCGACCTGGCGGAGTCCGCGCGGGTGGTCGCGGAAGCGGTGTCCGTCGACGGTGACGGACCCGGCGGTCGGCTCGTCCAGGCCGATGGTCATGCGGAGGGTGGTGCTCTTGCCGGCGCCGTTCGGGCCGAGGAAGCCGGTGACGTGGCCGGGGCGCACGGTGAAGGAGAGCCGGTTGACGGCCGTGGTCCTTCCGTACCGTTTGGTGAGTTCGTTGACCTCGATCATGCGGTCCACGCTGCCGGGAGGGGGCGGCGGGCGTCATCGGCCCGCCGGTGGCAATCGGGGCGGGCAATGTCGTCCTGGGGCTTACGACCACGGTCCGATGCCCGGTGCCGGGGCCGTGGTTACGCTCGCGGCATGCATGTCACCCCGCCTCTTCCGCTGCTCAAGCGCGTGCCGCCGGGCGTCTGGACGGCGCTCGCGTGGTGTGCGGCTACCGCGTACTCGTTCCTGACGATGGTCGTCCTGCCCGGCGAGGCGGTGGGCGGACTGTCGCCGACGAGGCGCGGGTGGGGAGGCATGCCGTACGGGAATCAGCTGAACCTCGCCCTCGGCACGGCGCTCGCCCTCGCCGGTAGCTGTCTGCTCCGCCGCCGGCCCCTGACGGCCGTCGCGCTGCTGCTCACGGCGTCGGTCGCGGGCGCGATGGCGCTGAACTCGTCGGAGATCAACCTCCTCCAGATCCTCGCCGCCGATGTCGCGCTCTGCTTCGTCGCGGCGAGGCGGGCCCGCCGTACCTCGGTCGCCGCGCTCGCGCTGACTCTCGGGGTGCTCGTCGGGTACGCGGTCACTCGGCTGCTGCTCGGGTTCGGTATCGGTACGTCGACGCTGCTCGCGATGGCGCTGACGGCCGTCGTCGCGTGGCTGGTCGGGAACTCGGCGCGGCAGTCGCGTGCGTACGCCTCAGCGCTGGGCGCGCAGGCCGCGACACAGGCCGTGACCGCCGAACGGCTGCGGATCGCACGGGAGTTGCACGACATGGTGGCCCACAGCATCGGCATCATCGCGCTTCAGGCGGGGGCGGCGACACGGGTCATCGAGACGCAGCCGGTGCGGGCGCGGGAGGCGTTGAGGGAGGTGGAGATGGCGGGGCGGGAGACGTTGTCGGGGTTGCGGCGGATGTTGGGGGCGTTGCGGGAGGGGGAGGTTGGGGGTGGTACGTCGCCGTACGAGTCCGGGGTGGTGCCGGGTTTGGGGGACGTCGAGCGGCTTGCTGCGGTGACCACGGCGGCCGGGGTGCGGGTGGATGTGTCGTGGCGGGGGGAGCGGCGGCCGTTGCCGCCGGAGATCGATGTGTCGGCGTATCGGATCATTCAGGAGTCGGTGACGAATGTGGTGCGGCATGCGGGGGTGGGGTCGTGTGAGGTGGTGATCGACTCGGGTGAGGAGGCGGTGGTGATCGAGGTGGGGGACAGGGGGAGGGGGGTTGCGGTTCCTCCGGTTCCGGGGTGTGGGTTTGGCCTGGTGGGGATGCGGGAGCGGGTGGCGCTGCTGCGGGGCGAATTCTCGGCGGTGCCGCGGGTTGGGGGCGGCTTCGTGGTGAGGGTGCGGCTGCCGGTGGCGGTGGGGGTGGGGGTGCGATGACGTCACGGATTCGGGTCGTCCTGGCCGACGATCAGCCACTCGTACGGGCGGCGCTCCAGATGGTCATCACGGACACGGCGGATGTGGAGGTGGTGGGGGAGGCGGGTACGGGGGCGGAGGCGGTGCGCCTCACGGAGGAACTGCGCCCCGACGCGGTGGTCATGGACATCCGGATGCCGGGGATGGACGGGATCGAGGCGACCCGGCTGATCACGGGTGCCGGGGGTCCGACGCGGGTGGTGGTGCTGACGACGTTCGACGACGACGCGTATGTGTACGGGGCGCTGCGTGCGGGCGCCTCCGGGTTCCTGGTGAAGGACATGGCGCTGGACGACATCCTCGCGGCGATCCGGGTCGTGGCGGCGGGCGAGGCGTTGATCGCCCCCACGGTGACGCGCCGCTTGATATCCGACTTCACGTCCCACCCGACCCCGACGCGTCGCCCCCTGCCGTCCATAACGGACCGCGAACGGGAGGTCCTGACGCTGCTGGCCCAGGGCCAGGCGAATCCGGAGATAGCGGTGAGCTTGAACATTACGACGGCGACGGTGAAGACGTATGTGACGCGGCTGCTGTCCAAGCTGGATGCCAGGGACAGGGTTCATTTGGTGATCATGGCTTATGAGGCTGGGTTGGTGGTTCCGTAGACGGGGGCGGGCTCGACGCGAGGCGCTCCGCGCGTCTGTGGGGATCAGATGAACCGGCCCGCAATTCGTGCGGGGGCGAGACTATCCCCGTGTTGCGGGGACCACGCCGAGTCGTAGACGACCTCGAACAGCGCCTGGGGACCACCCCCGCGCGTGCGGGGACCACAACCTCTGGCGCACCGGGACGGCCGCGCTGGAGGGACCACCCCCGCGCGTGCGGGGACCACCGGCTCGCGGGACATGCTGATCTCGCAGTGACGGGACCACCCCCGCGCGTGCGGGGACCACTCCTGTATCAGGGCCCCACCGACACCACCGCTGGGACCACCCCCGCGCGTGCGGGGACCACCGCGATACGCCCCCGACAGAGTCGCACTGGTGGGGACCACCCCCGCGCGTGCGGGGACCACCGAGCGGTTGCCGATCTGGTCATTCGGTCAGAGGGACCACCCCCGCGCGTGCGGGGACCACCGAGGCTGTGGTTCGTGCGGATTCTCGGCCGGGGGACCACCCCCGCGCGTGCGGGGACCACCGTTCGTGAGCTGGGGGTTTACTTCGGCGGCGGGCCGTTTTTGCTTACTTCTTCAGATTCCGGCATAAAGGAAATTTGGGTCTCGTAGGTGCCGTGTTGTGTCGAGGCTACAACTTTCGCTTCTCTGGCATGGGTTGCTCGTCGGGGCGGGGGCTTCCGTTCGGCCTACTCGGAATCAACAGCGGCGTAGCCCCGCGTACCGCGAGGAGTCGAACGTGTCAGCCGCCCCCCCGTAACCCTCTCCGCTCTTCTGGGCAGACACCCCACATCCGCAACTACCCTGCCCCCCACGCCAATTGGCTGCTTTTGGCCTCTTGCTGGGTGGGAAGTTCGCGTAGTTAATGGTCCCCACCCGGCCGCCGAGTCGGATACCTGCAGGGGGCTGAGGGCTTGTGGAGACGACCGGGATCGTAGGGCCCCCACCGCCGATGCCCCCAACTCCCCCCGGCGGGACCGTCGTAGACCTCAAGGTCGGCAGGCGGATGCTGTGGGTGGGGGAGGCCGCCTATCCGCTGCACAACATCACCCGGGTCCATACCTTCGAGCTGAGGCCCAAACGCATGGAAGCCTTCATGAGCTTCCTGAAGTGGCTCGGTGTCACGGTCGTGGTGGTCGTCCTGGTCCAGGCGGTCAATCGGAGTTCGGAAGGCACCAGCGCGAGTGCGAGTGACACCGCCGGCGCGGTGTGGATCCTCGGCGTCGCGGTGGTGGTCGGCCTGGTCGTGGGGCTCGTGAAGGAGTTGGGAGCGAAGCCCGAGCAGGTGCTGGCCGTCGAGACGTCCAGCTCTTCCACCGCGCTGGTGACGCTGCCCAACCCCGACCAGTTGCGCCAGCTCGTCCACTACCTCGTCAACGCCATCGAGAACCCGGAGACCGAGTTCCAGGTACGCGTGGAGCGGGTGCTCGTCAATCCCAAGAACTACCACTTCGGCGACAACGTCAATATGTACGGCGGTCTGTTCAACACGGGGGTGAGCAAGTGAGTGGCGGCGACTCGTACCACTACGGCGACAACATCCACGGCGACAACGTCAACATGTACGGCGGGACAGGGAACACCGGCATCGTCAAACAACAGTCCCCCGCTCTGCGCGAGGCGACCGAGGAGCTGGTGCGGCTGCTCGGGGAGTTGCGCGGCGCGGTCGCTCCCGGAAGCGCGCAGGTCATCGACGACTCCCTGCCGGTGATCGCCTCCGGCGCAACCCCTCCGCAGGACCGGCACCGAGCCCTGATCGCCATGGCCACCATCGCCGCGACGGTCGGAGCGCTCGGCCAGCCGGTCGCCGAGGCGGTCAACAAAGTCCTGGGGCTCATGGGCGCCCTTTAGACAGCCGGCGCGTGACATGAGCGTGCGCGCCGCCTTCGCGGTGGGTTTCTCCCGGAGGTCTGGGCAAGTTTTCGTAAACGGTACAACCGTTCGGGGTGGTTCCTCAGTCCAGTGAGGCGAGTGCGCGGGGGGCGTGCTCTTCGTCTCAGGGGAATGGGAAATTTCTTATGTCTTACCGAATAGGGCGGTCCGGTCGTGTCGCGGCTGCGGGTCTCGCCGTGGGCGTTCTCGCGCCGCTCGGCGCCGTCGTCGCCGCCGCGCCCGCCTCGGCCGCCACGCCGACGGTGACCTGCACCTCCGCCAAATCCGGCCTCGCCGCCAAATTGCAGAAGGACATCACCACCGCCCTCAAGAACCGCAAGGGCACCGTCGCCGTCGGCCTCTACGACCGCGCCACCAAGACCACCTGTTCGCTGCGGAGCACCTCCGCCTACGACTCCGCCAGCGTCGTAAAAGCGACCGTTCTCGCCACGCTTCTCTGGGACAACAAGAAGCACAACCGGTACCTCACCCAGCGTGAGATCGACCTCACCACCGCCATGATCACCAAGTCCGACAACAACGCCACCACCACCCTCTGGCGTCAGCTCGGCGTGACCAAGGTCAAGAACTTCCTCGCCGCCGCCAAGATGACCAAGACGGTGCCGGGGTCGGGCGGGTACTGGGGGCTCACCCAGATCAATGTCCAGGACGAGCAGAAACTCCTCGCCCTGTTCACCGCCAAGAACACCGTCCTCAGCGACAACTCCCGCGCCTACATCCTCAAGCTCATGAACAAGGTCGTCAGCTCCCAGCGCTGGGGCACCCCGGCCGGCGCCCCCACCTCCGTCAAGGTGCACGTCAAGAACGGGTGGCTCTCGCGCTCCACCCACGGCTGGCGCGTCCACAGCATCGGCGCCTTCCAGGGCGGCGGCCACGACTACTACATGTCGGTGCTCACCCACGGCAACAGCTCCATGAACTACGGCGTCGCCACCATCCAGGCCGTCGCCAAGGCCATCCACAAGGACCTCACGCCCACCACCGTCGCTACGCAACGTTACGCGCCGACCACCGCCCCCAAGGAAGTGCTGCCGCCTTTGCCCACACGTAATGTTGCGGAGGGATGAAATCCGCACCATTCCGCGTTCCTCCCGATGCACAGGACCAGTGAGTAAATCGGGAGGCAGAGGGTGGCAGCGGAGAACGGTCCAGGTGGCATAGAAACCCCCACCCCCACCCCCGGCTGGGTCCGCCGCCTCACCGCCTACGCCTGGCGCTACCCCAAAGACGTCATCCTCTCCCTCGGCGCCTCCCTCGCCGGCATGGCCGTCATGGCCCTCGTCCCGCTCATCACCAAGGTCATCATCGACGACGTGATCGGCGCGCACAGCCGCTCCATGACGGTCTGGGCCGGCGTCCTGGTCGCCGCCGCCCTCGTCGTGTACGTCCTCACCTACATCCGCCGCTACTACGGCGGCCGTCTCGCCCTCGACGTCCAGCACGACCTCCGTACCGACATGTACGGCACGATCACCCGCCTCGACGGCCGCCGCCAGGACGAGCTGTCCACCGGCCAGGTCGTCGGCCGCGCCACCAGCGACCTCCAGCTCATCCAGGGCCTTCTCTTCATGCTGCCGATGACCGTCGGCAATGTGCTGCTGTTCGTCATCTCGCTCGGCATCATGGCCTGGCTGTCGCCGCCGCTCACCCTCGTCGCGCTCGCCGTCGCCCCCGCGCTCTGGTACATCGCCCGCCGCAGCCGCTCCCGTCTGCACCCCGCCACCTGGTACGCGCAGGCGCAGGCGGCGGCCGTCGCGGGCGTCGTGGACGGCGCCGTGTCGGGGGTCCGGGTCGTCAAGGGGTTCGGGCAGGAGGACCAGGAGACCGGCAAGCTGCGCGAGGTCGGCCGCAAGCTCTACGCGGGCCGGCTCCGTACCATCCGGCTCAACTCCAAGTACACCCCCGCGCTCCAGGCCGTACCCGCGCTCGGTCAGGTCGCGATGCTCGCCGCCGGCGGCTGGCTCGCCGTACGCGGACAGATCACGCTCGGTACGTTCGTCGCCTTCTCCACCTACCTCGCCCAGCTCATCGGCCCGGTCCGGATGCTCGCCATGGTCCTCACCGTCGGCCAGCAGGCCCGCGCCGGTGTCGAACGCGTCCTGGAGCTGATCGACACCGAGCCGTCCATGCAGGACGGCACCAAGGAACTCCCCGCCGACGCCCCGGCCACCGTCGAGTTCGACGGCGTCTCCTTCGCGTACGAGAACGGGCGCCCCGTCCTCGACGGCCTCAGCTTCGAGATACGCCCCGGTGAGACCCTGGCCGTCGTCGGCTCGTCCGGCTCCGGCAAGTCCACCGTCTCGCTGCTGCTGCCCCGCTTCTACGACGTCACGCACGGCGCCGTCCTCGTCGGCGGCCACGACGTCCGCGAACTGACCCTCGACTCGCTGCGCGCCGCCATCGGCCTCGTACCCGAGGATTCCTTCCTGTTCTCCGACACCGTCGGCGCCAATATCGCCTATGGAAGGCCGGGCGCCACGCAGGACGAGATCGAGACCGCCGCGCGGGCCGCGCAGGCCGACCGGTTCATCGCCGAACTGCCCGCCGGGTACGACACCAAGGTCGGCGAGCAGGGGCTCACCCTCTCCGGCGGCCAGCGCCAGCGCGTCGCCCTCGCCCGCGCCATCCTCGCCGACCCCCGCCTGCTCGTCCTGGACGACGCCACATCGGCGGTCGACGCGCGCGTGGAGCATGAAATCCATGAGGCGCTGCGACACGTCATGGCGGGGCGGACCACTCTTCTCATCGCGCACCGCAGGTCCACCCTCGCCCTCGCCGACCGCATCGCCGTCCTCGACGGCGGCCGGCTCTCCGACCTCGGCACCCACGAGGAGCTGACCGAACGCTCCGCCCTCTACCGCGAACTCCTCACCGACCCCGACGAACTCGGCGGCGTCTCACCCGGACACACCGCCATCCCTGCCCCGACCGCCGAGGACGGGCCCGACGCGGCATCCGTCCGCGCCGAACTGGACGCCGAGTTCGACGCCGAGAACGGCATCACCCCCCGCCTGTGGACCGGCGACCGCGCGCCGAAGGACACCGCGCTCGCCGGCATGCCCGCGACCCCCGAACTCCTCGCCCAGGTCGACGCGCTGCCCCCGGCCGCCGACCGCCCCCACGTCGACGAGGCACGCGCCGTCGCCGCCGAGGAGTCGTACGGGCTGCGCAGGCTGCTGCGCGGATTCGGCGGCGCCCTCGGACTCTCCCTGGCCCTCGTCGCCGTCGACGCGGGCGTCGGACTCCTGCTCCCGGTCCTCATCCGACACGGCATCGACTCCGGCGTCACCCAACTCGCCCTCGGCGCCGTCTGGGCCGCGTCCGCGCTCGCCCTGATCTCCGTGATCGTCCAGTGGGCCGCCCAGATCGGCGAGACCCGGATGACCGGCCGCACCGGCGAACGCGTCCTCTACTCCCTGCGTCTGAAGATCTTCGCGCAGCTCCAGCGGCTCGGACTCGACTACTACGAGCGCGAGCTGACCGGCCGCATCATGACCCGCATGACGACGGACGTCGACGCGCTGGCGACCTTCCTCCAGACCGGACTCGTCACCGCCTTCGTCTCCGTCGTCACCTTCTTCGGCATCATGGGCGTCCTCGTCGTCATCGACATCCAGCTCGCCCTCGTCGTCTTCGCGACCCTGCCGCCGCTGATCATCGGCACGTACTTCTTCCGCAAGCAGAGCGTGAAGGCGTACGAACTCGCCCGTGAGCGGGTCTCCGTCGTCAACGCCGACCTCCAGGAGACCGTCACCGGGCTGCGGATCGTGCAGGCGTTCCGGCGCGAGGCGTCGGGCCGGGAGCGGTTCACGGGACGCAGCGCCGACTACCGGTCGGCCCGTATCCGCGGCCAGTGGCTGATCTCCGTGTACTTCCCGTTCGTACAGCTCCTGTCATCGGTCGCGGCGGCTGCCGTGCTGATGGTCGGCGCGGGCCGGATCGAGGCGGCGACGCTGACGACCGGCGCGCTCGTCGCGTACCTCCTCTACATCGACCTGTTCTTCGCGCCCGTCCAGCAGTTGTCGCAGGTCTTCGACGGCTACCAGCAGGCCACCGTGTCGCTCGGCCGCATCCAGGAACTCCTGCGCGAGTCGACGTCGACCAAGGCGCCCGACGAGCCGATGGACGTGCTGTCGCTGCGCGGGGAGATCGCCTTCGAGGACGTCCGGTTCGCGTACGCGTCGACCGACCGGACCGAGGCCGCCGTCAGCGACGTCGCGCTGCGGATACCGGCGGGGCAGACCGTCGCGTTCGTCGGCGAGACAGGGGCGGGGAAGTCGACACTGGTCAAGCTGGTCGCGCGGTTCTACGACCCGACCGGCGGCCGGGTCACCGTCGACGGCACCGATCTGCGCGCGCTCGACCTCACCGCGTACCGGCGCCGCCTCGGCGTCGTCCCGCAGGAGGCGTACCTCTTCGCGGGCACCGTCCGGGACGCCGTCGCCTACGGGCGGCCCGACGCCACCGACGCCGAAGTGGAGGCCGCGGCCCGCGCGGTCGGCGCGCACGAGATGATCGCGACCCTGGACGGCGGCTACCTCCACGAGGTCGCCGAGCGGGGGCGCAACCTCTCCGCCGGGCAGCGGCAGCTCATCGCGCTGGCCCGCGCCGAACTCGTCGACCCGGACATCCTGCTCCTCGACGAGGCGACCGCCGCGCTCGACCTCGCGTCCGAGGCGCAGGTCAACCGGGCCACCGACCGGCTCGCGGGCCGCCGTACCACCCTCGTCGTCGCCCACCGCCTCACCACCGCCGCCCGCGCCGACCGCGTCGTGGTCATGGACCACGGCACGGTCGCCGAGGACGGCACCCACGACGAACTCCTCGCGCGGGACGGTCATTACGCGGCGCTGTGGCGGACGTTCGTGGGGGAGACGGTGGAGGCAGAGGAGCCTGGGGAGGAGCAGGGGGAGACCGTGGGCGCCGGGGCTCCCTGACGCGACGTCAACTTCCATCCGGGGGAGGCGGGGGAGGCGGTCACCTCTCCTTGATGTCGGAGATCTTCTTCGTCGCGAGGTCGGACTGCACGGTCAGATAGGTGTACGTCGGGTGCTTCGCGCTGCCCCAGGTCAGCCGGACCGTGGACCAGGTGTGCCCCGCGCCGCTGTCGCCCGGGGTCACCCGCCAGGCGCTCGGCACGTCCTGCGCGCGCAGCACCCCGTCGGCGTGGTTGCGGTTCTCCCAGGTGGCCAGGCGTGCGCGCAGCGGCGAGGTGAGGTAGAAGGTCCGCAGGTCGGACGCGGTACGGCTGCGGCCCGAGTCCGCGACGACGTCGATGTAGGCGCCGTAGAAGTCGGCGACGCGGTCCGCCGCGGAGGCGGGGGTGCCGGTGTGGGCGGCCCGGGTCGAGGCCGGGGCGGCGGCGGCCGTCGCGGCCGTCGGCTCGGTGGAGGTCGGGGCGGCCGTCACAGCCGCCGAAGGGACGGCCGCGACGGCCGTGAGCAGGGCCGCCGTCAGGAGGACCCGGCCGGTGAGAGGGTGCGACAGGTGCCGCCTGAAGGTGTTCTGAGTCATCGTCGACCCGCCTTTCGCTTTCTGTCGTGAGGGACGACGGGTGCCCCTCAAGAGTTCGCCCCGATCCGGCAAAGACCCGGGCAAACCACACGGTAAGGGCATGAGGTGGCCGTGGCGGGATGTCGCCGCCCCGGGGGCGCGCGCCGCCCGCCGTGCAACCTTCCGGCACCCGTACGGCGTCCGTACATCAGTACGCTGACGGAGCCGATGGGGCGACCGGGGCACCTGGGGCTACCGGGATACCTGGGACGATCGGGGCGACTGAGGCACCTGTGACCGGAGGGGACGGCTGTGGGCGAGGACGTAGGGGAGAGCGCGGGCGCGATACGCCGGCTCGGCGGACGGCGCGGGACACAGTCCAGTCGTCAACGGCTCCGCGTCTCCTGGACGTCGGCCGTCGCCGCGGCCCTCGCGTCCGTGGTGCTCTCCCTCGCGGGACCCGGCGTCGCCTCTGCCGCCTCCACTGACGCCGCCTCCACCGACGCCGCCTCCTCCGGCACCGCCGCGCTCTGCGCCGGCCGCAAGGTCCGCACCCTGCCCTTCTCCACCGGCGAGGTCCAGGTCTTCAAGAAGTCCGGTTACGTGTGCGCCGTGACCGTCGCAGCCAAGGTCGGAAACCGTCGCACCATGTCCGTCAGCGTGCAGGCGCGCGGCAGCCGGCCGGCCCGCGACAAGGGCCAGTACACGCAGCACGCGGGCCCGGTGAAGGTGCACGCGGGCAGCCGCTGCGTCTGGGTCAGGGGCGCCATCGCGTCGAAATCCGTCAGCTCCGGATGGATCCTCTGCTGAGAAGAGCGGCGTCCGGTACCCAAGGGGCACTAGTGAACGGCGAGTTGCTCCAGTAGGTTCGCGCAGGCATCAGCGAACCCAGGGGAGGGTGCATGCGCAAGGCGCTCAGATGGCTGCTCTCGCTCGTAGTGCTCATAGGCACCGTGAGTGCGGCAGGCGCGGCCACCGCCGCGGCCGGGCCGGAGGCAGCCGCAACCGACATCAAGGACCGGTTGCTGTCCGTACCGGGCATGAGCCTCATCGAGGAGAAGCCCTACAGCGGATACCGCTACTTCGTCCTCGACTACGTCCAGCCGGTCGATCACCGGCACCCGTCCAAGGGCACCTTCAAGCAGCGCCTCACCGTGCTGCACAAGGACACCAACCGGCCCACCGTCTTCTACACCAGCGGCTACAACGTCTCCACGAACCCCGGCCGCAGCGAGCCGACCCGCATCGTGGACGGCAACCAGGTCTCCCTGGAGTACCGCTACTTCACGCCGTCGCGGCCCGCGCCCGCCGACTGGTCCAAGCTGGACATCTGGCAGGCCGCCAGCGACCAGCACCGCATCTTCCAGGCGCTCAAGCCGGTCTACGACAAGAACTGGCTGGCCACCGGCGGCTCGAAGGGCGGCATGACCGCCACGTACTACGAGCGTTTCTACCCGCGTGACATGGACGGCATCGTCGCGTACGTCGCGCCCAACGACGTCGTGAACAACGAGGACTCGGCCTACGACCGGTTCTTCGAGACGGTCGGTACCAAGGAGTGCCGCGACCGGCTCAACGCCGTCCAGCGCGAAGCGCTCGTCCGCCGCGCGCCGCTGCAGAAGATGTACGCCGCCGACTCCGAGGCGAGCGGCGCCACCTTCACCACCGTCGGCAGCCTCGACAAGGCGTACGAGGCCGTCGTGCTCGACCTGGTGTGGGGCTTCTGGCAGTACCACCTCGAAGCCGACTGCGCGGACGTCCCGGACGCGAAGACGGTGTCCGACGCGGACCTGTACGCCTACGTGGACGCCATCTCCGGCTGGTCCTTCTACACCGACCAGGGCCTCGACCCGTACACGCCGTACTACTACCAGGCCGGCACCCAGATGGGCGCCCCCAGCATCAAGCTCCCGCACCTCAAGGGCCTGACCAAGTACGGCTACCAGCCGCCGCGGAACTTCGTGCCCCGCTCCATCCCGATGAAGTTCCAGCCGTTCGCCATGCGCGACGTCGACACCTGGGTGAAGCACAACGCCACCCGGATGCTGTACGTCTACGGCCAGAACGACCCGTGGGGCGCCGAACGCTTCCGCCTCGGCAAGGGCGCCAAGGACTCCTACGTCTTCACCGCACCCGGCGCCAACCACGGTGCGAACGTCGCCGGTCTCGTCGCCGACGAGAAGGCCAAGGCGACCGAGCGGATCCTCGCGTGGGCGGGCGTCGCCCCGGCGGCGGTCTCCGAGGCGAAGCCGCTCGCGTCCTACGACGCGAAGCTGGACCGCGCCAACACGAAGCACGATCGGACGCTGCGCCCGTAGCCGGCGGTTCGTACAGATACAGATAGGGGCGGGGCCCCGGTCGCAGGCGCGTGACGCGTCCGACCGGGGCCCCGCTCCGTACGTGGGTACGTGAATACGTCTCAGTACGAGAGCCCGTACCCGACCGGATACAGCTCCTTGGTCGGGTCGGCCGCCGTCGGGACCGGTACCGGGAGTTTGCCGCGCGGCCGGGCGCGGCCCGCGATCACGCGTACGGCGGCCCGCAGTTCGACATCCGTCCACGAGTACGCGGCGAGCACCGCCCCGACCCCCGGCAGCCGCGCCGCGTCGTACGGATTGCGGATCGCCACCGCCACCACGGGCACGCCGGTCGCCATGAGCGCGTCCACGAGCGTCCGCTGACTGTTCGTCGCCGTCATGTTGTACGTGCCCACGACCACGGCGTCCTTGCCCTGCGCCGCCGCCACCGCCGCGTCGATCAGCGCCCGCGAAGGGGCGGTCCCCGTGGACAGGGCCGTGGCCGCGAAACCCAGCTCTGTCAGGGCCTTGGCCAGGACGGTCGTCGGCGGACCTGTCGTACCGGAAGGGGACGCCGGGTCGGCGCCCACCACCAGGACGTTCTTGTGGGTGCGCCGGGACAGCGGAAGCAGCCGCCGCTCGTTGACGAGCAGGGTCGTGGTGGCCTCGGCGATACGGTCGGCCTCCGCGAGATGCGCGCGGGTTCCGACGGTGCGGTCGACGCCCCGGTCGGTGACGTACGGGTCACTGAACAGCCCGCGTCGCTCCTTCAGCGCCAGAATCCGCAGAATGGATTCGTCGAGTCTCTGTTCGGTGATCTCGCCGCTCTGTACGGCCGCCTGCACGCCCTTCCACGCGACCTCCAGGCTCGGCGGGTTCAGGAGCTGGTCGACGCCCGCCTTCAGCGCGAGCACGGGCACCCGGTCGTCGCCGTACTTGTCACGCACGCCCTGCATACCGAGCGAGTCCGTGACGATGACGCCCCGGAAGCCGAGCTGTTCGCGCAGGATGCCGGTGAGGATCGGATGGGAGAGGGTCGCGGGGTCGTTCGTCGGGTCGAGCGCGGGGAACTGGATGTGCGCGGTCATGATCGAGTCGATGCCCGCCGCGATGGCCGCCTTGAACGGCGGCGCGTCCAGCCGCTCCCACTCGTCGCGCGTGTGCGTGATCACCGGGATGCCGGTGTGGCTGTCGACGCTCGTGTCCCCGTGCCCCGGGAAGTGCTTGGCGGTCGCGGCGACTCCGGCGCTCTGATAGCCCTTGACCTCGGCGGCCACCATACGGGCCACGGCGGCCGGGTCCGAGCCGAAGGAACGGACACCGATGACAGGGTTGGCCGGGTTGACGTTGACGTCGGCGTCCGGCGAGTAGTTCTGCCGGATGCCGAGGGCGCCCAGCTCGGCGCCGGCGATCCGGCCCAGCGACCGGGCGTCCCGCGTGGAACCGCCCGCTCCGATCGCCATCGCGCCCGGGAAGAGCGTCGCCGGATAGCCGACGCGGCAGACGATGCCGTGCTCCTGGTCGGTGGAGATCAGCAACGGGACCGGCGTCCGCTGGGCGAGCCCGGCGCGCTGGATGCCGTTGGACAGGGCGGCGATCTGATGCGGGTCGCGGGTGTTGTGCGCCCAGGCGAAGTAGATGATGCCGCCGACGTGGTACGTGGAGATCAGCTCGGCGGCCGTGCGCACCCCGATCTCTTTGAGGTTGGCGTCGATGTCGGCCTGGTCGGGGTCGGTCGCCGAGTGCCCGTACACCCGCATCACGAAGAGCTGGCCGATCTTCTCCTCGATGCTCATACGGGAGATGAGCTTGCGGAGGCGGGAGGTGGAGGAGTGGTCGGGGGCGGCGGGGGCGCCGGGGGCTGCGTGGGCGGTGCCGCCTGTGGTGGCTGTGACGGCTGCGGCTGCGGCTGCGGCTGCCGCTGCGGTGGCGGCGAGGAGGGTGCGTCTGGAGGTGCCGGTGCGGAGGTCGGTGCGGGGGTCGGTCTCGGTGCCGGTGCCGGTGCCGATCTGGGGTTCGTGCACTTGCGCTCCTTTGGAAGAGGTACCGAAGGGGTCCCGAGGGGAGTGACAAGCGCCGGGGCTGACCGGTGGGGCCGGACAACACCCGTGCTTCCTCTGCGCATTGAAGGAAACTTCCGAGCCTCACGGATATCCGGAAAATAACTGCCAGTCAAGTACTGGCGAGGGCATGGGGGCTGTCAGATCTCCGTGATCGTCAGATGTCGGCGACCCCGGGCCAGTGGGCCTGGAGGGTGCGGACCGTCTCGGCGATGGCGGGGCGCCGCGACGCCCCCGTACGCCACAGCGCGTACAGCCTCCGTACCGGCAACGGGTCGAGGCGCACCGCCACCACCCCCTCCGGCAACGGGCCCCGCCCGAGCCGCGGGATCAGCGCGACGCCGAGCCCCGCCGCGACCAGCGCCACCAGCGTCGGGTTCTCCTCCGCGTGATGCGCGATGTCCGGCTCGCACCCCGCCGCCCGCAACGTCCGTACCAGCCAGTCGTGGCACACCCGCCCCGGCGGCTGGCAGATCCACCGCTCCTCCTTCAGCTCCGCCCGCCGTACCGACGTACGCCCCGCCAGCGGATGCCCCTCCGGCACCAGCAGATCGCACAGGTCGTCACCGATCACGGCCTGCTCGACACCCGGCGGCGCGGGCAGCGGCGCGATGTCCCAGTCGTGCGCCACCGCCAGATCCACGGCCCCCTTCTCGACCAGCCCGATCGAACGGTGCGGATCCACCTCCGACAGCCGCGCGTCCAGCGTCGGATGGCGCGCGGCCAGATCGGCGAGCACCCCCGGCAGCAGCCCGCGCGCCGCCGACGCGAACGCCGCGACCGTCAGCCGCCCCGTCGGCCGCCCCCGCCGCTCCTCCAACTCGGTCTCCGCGCGCTCCACGATCGACAGCAGCTCCTGAGCCGTCGCCGAGAGCCGCCGCGCCTCATCGGTGAGCCGCACGCCGCGCCCGTGCCGTTCGAGCAGGACCGTCCTGGTCTCCCGCTCCAGCTTGGCGATCTGCTGGGAGACGGCGGAGGGGGTGTACCCGAGCGCGAGCGCGGCGGCACCGACGGTGCCGTGCACGGAGACGGCATGGAGAGCACGGAGCCGTTGCAGGTCGAGCACGGGGGCTCCTTCGGTGGCGGGTCGGTGACCTCGCCGGATGGTGAGTGATTAGCGATGCTTCATCCAATCATGCAGTAAACATCGCTGGTGCTACATGGTCAGGGGAGGCGATGCTCGGTCCATGCGCCCCCTGCACCTCTGCCTCGCCGTACTCGTCGCCGCCATCTGGGGCGTCAACTTCGTCGTCATCGACATCGGCCTCGCCCACTTCCCGCCGCTCCTCTTCTCGGCCCTGCGGTTCCTCGTGGCCGCGCTGCCGGCCGTCTTCTTCGTCGGGCGGCCCAAGGTCGCGTGGAAGTGGATCGTCGGCGTCGGACTCGTGCTGGGCGTCGCCAAGTTCGGCCTGCTGTTCATCGGCATGGACCACGGCATGCCCGCGGGGCTCTCCTCCCTGGTCCTCCAGGTGCAGGCGGTCTTCACGGCCCTGTTCGCCGCCTTCGCCCTCCGGGAACGCCCCGGCCCCGTCCGGATCGCCGGGATGACCGTCGCCCTCGCGGGCATCGCCGTGGCCGCCGTCGACGAGGGCACCTCGGGTCCACTGCTCGCCTTCGGCCTGGTCATCGCCGCCGCCGCGTGCTGGGGAGTCTCCAACGTCCTCACCCGCAAGGCCGCCCCGCCCGACTCCCTCAACTTCATGGTCTGGGTCAGCACCGTCCCCGTACTCCCCCTGCTCCTCCTCTCCCTCCTCTTCGAAGGCCCGTCGAAGGACCTCGCGGCACTGCGCGGCCTCGACTGGGCAGGCATAGGCACCGTCGTCTACGTCGCCTGGATCACCACAGTCATCGGCTTCGGCATCTGGGGCTGGCTCCTGCGCACCCACCCCGCCTCCACCGTCGCCCCCTTCTCCCTCCTGGTCCCCGTCTTCGGCATGTCGTCCGCAGCCCTGTTCCTGAACGAATCAGTGAGCCCCCTGAGATGGTGCGCCGCCGCACTGCTGGTGGCAGGCGTAGCGCTCACTTCTTTGGCCCCGGGGGGCGGGAAGGTTGGTGGCGGTGGCGGGGCTGGTGACGCGGTCGGCCACACCGACCCGCTCGCGACGACCCCTACGGTGACGACATGGAGGTGAGCCCGATTCCGCGACCGGTAACCAACGGTGACGCCTCCTCCGAGCACCTGAGACTCATCCGCCGCTGGCTGGACGGCGAAGTGGTCAACAACACCGTCGGTATCAAGCTGGCCGGAGGCCCCTTCAGTACCCGGACCAAAATCGTCCAGCTTGTTCAAGCCGGGCTTCCACCCGCACGCCTCCGTGCTCGCGGCGGCCCGGGACAAGGCACTCGTCCGGCCCCTACGCCGCGTCGTTCAGCAGTCGTGCCAGGTGGTCGCGGCCCGCGGCCAGTAGCTCCGGGAGCGGTGCCGCGTCGGGGTACCAGCGCTTCTCGTACTCCCAGCACAGCCAGCCGTCCCAGCCATTCCGGCTGAGCACGTCCACGCACTCCGTGAGCGGCAGCACCCCCGCGCCCAGCGCCAACGGCGTCGTGTCCTCGGCCGACGCGATGTCTTTCACCTGGACATACCCGAGGAACGGGGCCAGCGCCGCATACGTCTGCGCGGGCTGCTCACCGCCGAGCCACGTGTGCATCACGTCCCACAGGGCGCCGGCCTGATGGTGCCCCACCGTGCCCAGTACCCGACCGGCGTCGGCGCCCGTGCGGTGCGAGTCGTGGGTCTCCAGCAGGATCCGTACGCCGAGGTCCGCCGCGTACTCGGCGGCCGTGCCCAGGCGCCGGGCCGCCGTCGCGTCGGCCTCTTCGGCGCTCTGCTCGGTCCCGCCGCCCGGGAAGACCCGCACGAAACGGGTGCCCAGGTCGCGCGCCAGCTCCAGAAGGCTCCGCAGCTCGTGCAGCACCGGCCCGTCCTCCCCGGGCGCCGCCACCTTCACATACCCGGCGATGCCGAGGATCTCGATGCCGTCCGTCTTGAACGCGGCGGCGACATCGGCCCGTTCACCCAGGGGCAGCCCCAGGTGTACGGGTTCCTCCGGGTGGGCGCGCAGTTCGACACCGTGGTATCCGTACCTGGTCGCGAGTGCCACAACCTCCGGGACCGGAAGTCCGGGCACCCCGAGTGTGGAGAAGGCCAACTTCATGAGCCGGACCCTATCCACCCTCCGACGCCGGTCAACCACCCGTCGCCGCGGGCCCTCGTGTCCAAGGTGAAGCTTTGGCGTTCAGTCCACTGCGACCTCCTGTGCGTGCCGGTGAGGGGAGTGCGCATACGGCGGTCGTGGGTGACGACGACCGCGCCCGCACCTCACCCCGGCCGCACCCCACGCCCGCCTTATCGCGGTCCGCCCTGGAGCGGCAGCCGCCAGTCCTGGCCTATGAGGTCCGCGCCGAAGGATCGATGAGGTTTCTCGGAGACCAGGACGAAGCCGTGCCGCTGGTAGATCGAACGCGCCGACTTCAGCACGTCGTTCGTCCACAGGACCATCTCCCGGTACCCCACCCCCCGCGCGAAGTCGATGCACGCCCCGACCAGCCGGTCCCCTATGCCCAGGCCCCGCGCGTCCGGTTCGACGAGAAGCAGCCGCAGCCTCGCGGTGCCGGGCGCCTCGTCCCGCACACACATCACGCAGCCCACCGGGCGGCCGTCCAGCTCGGCTATCCACACCCGCTCCAGATGCGGGTCGTGATCCTCGGCGAAGTCCGCGACGATACGGGCGACCAGCCCCTCGTAGTCCGTGTTCCAGCCGTACTCCGCGGTGTACAGCGCGGCGTTCCGCTGGACGATCCAGCCCAGGTCTCCCGGGCCCGGCTCGCGCAGCAGGACGTCCTCGCCGCGAGGGGGCCGGCCCGCCGACAGGACCTCCTGGACGGTGCGCATCGCCTCGGCGAGCCGGGGCCGGTCGGCGGCCGGGATGGTCGAGAGGAGCGAGCCCACGGACTCCCGCGTCCGCTCGTCGAGCAGATCCGCCGTCTCCCGGCCATGTGCGGTCAGCGTGATGTGCTGGCGGCGCGCGTCCTGCTGGGAGGGGGCGCGCGACACCAGCCCGTCCTTCTCGAACTTCCCCAGCATCCGGCTCAGATACCCCGCGTCCAGGGACAGCTCGGACCGCAGGTCGGCGGCGTCCGTCCGCGGCGAATGCGCCAGCTCGTACAGCACCCGCGACTCGGTGAGTGTGTACGGGGTGTGCAGGTGGCGGCCGTAGTCCAAGGCACCCACGAGATTGGTGTAGAAGCGGTTGAATGCCCGCATTTCATGCACGGGCTGGTCAGGTCGTGCGGTCTGGTGATTCGGCATGGTCGGCTCCGGCGGCTCCGCTGGTTTTCTTTGACTGAGTCAAAGGTACGCCGGGCGTCGCCGCCGGGAAAGCCCTGTGGATAACTTCCTCCGGAGCCCGGCGCCGACCGCCTCGGGGGAGGGGAGTCGGCCAGGGCTAATTCCGCGGCCGGCCCGTCGACCCCCGCACCATCAACTCCCCCCGCACCGTGGCGATCCCGCCCGGCGGAGGGTTCTCGCGGGACATCGCGATCCGGCCCGCTCGGGCTCCGGCATCGAACAGCGGCAGCCGCACCGTCGTGAGCGCCGGCATCGCGTCCACGCTGAACGGCAGATCGTCGAAGCCCGCCACCGACACGTCCTCCGGAATACGCAGCCCCCGATCCCGCAGCGCCGCGCAGGCGCCCAGCGCCACCGTGTCGTTCGCGGCGACCACGGCCGTCACCCCGGGCTCCCGCCGCAGCAGTTCGAGTGTCGCGTCGAACCCGGACTGCCGGTCGTAGGGCCCGTGCACGACCAGGGACTCCGCGGCACGCGCGATCTCGGCCCCGGCCGAACCGACCGCCCCGGCCGAACCGACCGAACCCGCCGAACCGGTCACCTCGGCCGCCGCAGCCATCGCCGCCCGATGCCCCTCCAGCCGGTCCCGCGTCGTCGTCCGCTCCTCCGGACCCGCGATGTACCCGATCCTGCGGTGCCCGAGCGACAACAGATGCTCCGTGAGGCGCTGGCCGCCCCCGCGGTTGTCGAAGGCGAGCGCCACCGCGTCGGTACCGGGCACCGGCGGACGCCCGCACAGAACCACCCGCGTGCCCGCGTCGCCGAGCCGCCGCAGCTTCGCCGTCATCGCCGCCACGTGGACCGGGTCCTCCACCGCACCGCCGGTCAGCACCACGGCGGCGGCACGCTGGCGTTGCAGCAGCGTCAGATAGGTCAGTTCGCGCTCGGGGGATCCGCCGGTGTTGCACACGACGGCGAGCCGTTCACCGCCCGCGCGCCCACCGGGCCCGACGATCTCGGACTGCACGGCGCCGGCCATGATCCCGAAGAAGGGGTCGGCTATGTCGTTGACGAGGATGCCGACGAGATCCGACGTGGCGGCGGCCAGCGCGCTGGCGGGTCCGTTCAGGACGTAGTCCAGCTCGTCGACGGCCCGCAGTACGCGCTCGCGCGTGGCGGCGGCAACCGGGTAGTTGCCGTTCAGCACGCGGGAGACGGTCGCGGGGGAGACCCGCGCCCGAGCCGCCACGTCCGCCAGTGTCACGGTCATCTCGTCGTCCTCCGGTCCTGTCCGATCTTGTGGGCGTGGTGCTCCGATCCTCTTGGAGCACCATCAACCTCCCACCCCGGCTTCACCGGAGTGTCACCAGGGTCAGGCGGAGTGTCACCCGCGCCGGACCGATCCCGCAGCCGAATGCTCGTACAGCGCACCCCGCACGCGGCCCGAGCGCACCCCACTCACAGCCCGAGCGCACTCCACCCAGGGCCTGAACGCACTCCACCCACGGCCCGAGCGCACCCCGCCCACCACCCGCCAAAGTGCGCCATTCCTTGTCCCGAGCGTCCGCGCCCTTGTCCGGTCGTCCTTTCGCAGGCTAGCGTTCAGGCGATAGAAAGCGCTTGCTACGGAGTCTCGGGGTACGGAGGAAGAGTCGTGACACGCAAGACAGTGCGTATCGCCATGAACGGTGTGACCGGTCGGATGGGGCATCGGCAGCACCTGGTCCGCTCGCTCCTCGCGATCCGCGAGCAGGGCGGCCTCGACCTGGGCGACGGCACCATCCTGTGGCCCGAACCGGTGCTGGTCGGCCGCCGCGCGTACGCCCTGGAGGCGATGGCACGGGAGCACGGACTGGACCCGGAGAACATCTCCACCGACCTGGACGCCGTTCTCGCGGACCGATCCGAGAAGGCCGTCGACATCTACTTCGACGCGCAGGTCACCTCCGCGCGCGTGGAGGCGCTCAAGAAGGCCATCGCGGCCGGCAAGCACATCTACACGGAGAAGCCGACGGCGACCGACCTCGCGGGAGCCCTGGAGCTTGCCCGGCTCGCGCGGGCCGCCGGCATCAGGCACGGCGTCGTCCAGGACAAGCTGTTCCTGCCGGGCCTGCTGAAACTGAAGCGGCTGGTGGACGGCGGCTTCTTCGGGCGGATCCTGTCCGTGCGCGGCGAGTTCGGCTACTGGGTCTTCGAGGGCGACTGGCAGGAGGCCCAGCGCCCCTCCTGGAACTACCGCTCGCAGGACGGTGGCGGCATCGTCGTCGACATGTTCCCGCACTGGGAGTACGTCATGCACGAACTGTTCGGCCGCGTCCGGTCCGTACAGGCGCTGGCCGCGACGCACATCCCGGAGCGCTGGGACGAGCGGGGCAAGCCCTACCAGGCCACCGCGGACGACGCCGCGTACGGCATCTTCGAGCTGGAAGGCGGTGCCATCGCCCAGATCAACTCCTCCTGGGCGGTACGGGTCCACCGCGACGAGCTGGTCGAGTTCCAGGTCGACGGCACCGAGGGCTCCGCCGTTGCGGGTCTGCGCACCTGCCGCGTCCAGCACCGGGGCGTCACTCCGAAGCCCGTATGGAATCCGGACCTGCCCGCCACGCACGCGTTCCGCGACCAGTGGCAGGAGGTCCCCGACAACGAGACCTTCGACAACGGCTTCAAGGCCCAGTGGGAGCTGTTCCTCAGGCACGTCTACGCGGACGCCCCGTACCACTGGGACCTCGCCGCCGGCGCGCGCGGTGTGCAACTCGCCGAACTCGGCCTGAAGTCCGCCGCGCAGGGCCGCCGTATCGAGGTGCCGGAGATCGCGCTGTGACCCTCCGACTCCCTGACGCCAACGGCGCGCTGCGTACGTACACCCCGCGCGTGGACCACCTCCCCGCGCGCGGGACAGCCGTCACCCCCGCGCGCGGGACACTTGCCGCACCCCTCGTCTCCCGTACGGTCTTCTCCGCCGCCCATGTCGTCGCCGACCCGTACGCCGACGTGCCGCCCGAGGGGCCCGCCGCCGTCGACTGGGACGCGACCCTCGCCTTCCGGCGCCATCTGTGGGCGCACGGTCTGGGGGTCGCGGAGGCCATGGACACCGCCCAGCGCGGGATGGGCCTCGACTGGGCGGGCGCGGCCGAGCTGATCCGCCGCTCGGCCGCCGAGGCCAGGTCCGTGGGCGGCCGGATCGCCTGCGGTGTCGGCACCGACCAGCTGACCGGGCCCGCGACGCTCGCGGACGTCAGGGCCGCCTACGAGGCCCAGCTCGCCGTCGTCGAGGAGTCGGGCGCGCAGACCATCCTGATGGCCTCCCGCGCGCTCACGGCGGCGGCCAGGGGCCCCGAGGACTATCTCGCGGTCTACGGCCATCTCCTGCGCCAGGCGGCCGAACCGGTGATCCTGCACTGGCTCGGCCCGATGTTCGACCCGGCGCTGGAGGGCTACTGGGGCTCCCGGGACCTGGACGCCGCCACGGAGACCTTCCTCGACGTCATCGCGGCCCACCCCGACAAGGTCGACGGCATCAAGGTGTCGCTGCTCGACGCGGGCCGCGAGATCACGCTGCGCCGCCGGCTGCCCGACGGAGTGCGCTGCTACACCGGCGACGACTTCCACTACCCGGAGCTGATCGCGGGCGACGACCACGGCTTCAGCCACGCTTTGCTCGGCATCTTCGACCCGCTGGGACCGCTCGCCGCCGACGCCGTACGGGTCCTCGACACCGGCGACACGAAGGGCTTCCGGGAACTCCTCGACCCGACTGTGGAGCTGTCCCGGCACCTTTTCCGGGCGCCCACGCGTTACTACAAGACCGGCGTGGTGTTCCTGGCGTGGCTCGCGGGCCATCAGAGCCACTTCACGATGGTCGGCGGCCTCCAGTCCGCCCGCTCCCTCCCGCACCTCGCCCGTGCCTATGAACTCGCCGACGGGCTCGGCCTGTTCCCCGACCCGGCGCTCGCCGAGGCCCGGATGTCATCCCTGCTGACCGTGTACGGAGTCGCCCAGTGACCGATCACCCCCAGGCCCTGTCGCGTTTCAGCGTCAACCAGATGACCGTCAAACAGCTCTCCCTGCCCGAACTCGTCGCCGCCTGCGTCGAGTCCGGTGTCCCGGGCGTCGGGCTGTGGCGCGAACCCACGCGCGCGTACGGCGTCGAGGCCACCGCCACACTCGTACGGGACGCCGGGCTCACCGTCACCACCCTGTGCCGGGGCGGCTTCTTCACCGCAGAGGACCCCGCCGAGCGGGCCGCCGCCATCGCCGACAACCAGCGCGCGCTGGACGAGGCCGCCACGCTCGGCACCGACACGCTGGTCCTCGTCTCGGGCGGCCTGCCGGCCGGCAGCCGCGATCTGCACGGCGCCCGGGAGCGCGTCGCCGACGCCCTCACCGACCTCGCGCCCTACGCGGCGGAGCGCGGCGTACGGCTCGCGATCGAACCCCTGCACCCCATGTTCGCGTCCGACCGCTGTGTGGTCTCCACACTGGAACAGGCCCTCGACCTCGCGGAACGTTTCCCCGCGGACCAGGTCGGCGTCTGCGTGGACACGTACCACATCTGGTGGGACGACCGGGCGCCCGCGCAGATCGAGCGGGCCGGGCGCGACGGCCGGATCCACTCCTTCCAGCTCGCCGACTGGACCACACCGCTGCCGGAGGGTGTGCTCAACGGCCGGGGCCAACTCGGCGACGGAGCGGTCGACCTGCGCGCGTGGCGCACCCGCGTCGAGACAGCCGGGTACACGGGCCCGATCGAGGTGGAGCTGTTCAACGACGAGCTGTGGGCCCGGGACGGGCGGGAGGTGCTGACGGAGACGGTGGACCGCTTCCTCCGACACGCCTGCTGACAGTCCGTCGACAGGCCGCCGACGCAGGAAGGGTCCATGACGAACCGCAGCGGGAAGGGCTTACTTGCGGCCCGCCGCCCGCTTGCCGAGCACCGCCACCACGACCGGGATCACGAGTTCGATCACCCGTGACACAGTCGGCGCCGGGATGCCCGTCTTCTTCGCCACCGCGTTGGCGACGGGCCTGCTCACCTTGCCGAGGATGCTGCCCATCAGGCCACCGGCCGCGAGATTGCCGAGCCCGCCACCGAAGGCCGCGACCCCCTGCAACGGCGCGCCGGCGCGCTCGCCTTCACCGGCCCGGTCCCCGCTTTCGCCCCCGCCCCCGCCCCCGCCGCGCCGCTCCTGCTCACCCGCCTCGGCGAACGCCTGCCGTACCGTCTCCGGATCGGAGTCCGCCTCGTCGCGCAGACCGCCGGAGAGTGCCGACACCGTGGTGCCGACCACGGTCCGGGCGCCCGCCGCGTCCGTGCCCAGGAGCCCGGCGATCTCCTGGAGCCGGTCGTCGCCGAGTTCCCCGATCACGTCCTGTTCCAGGGGCTCCCGTGCGGGCTCCGGTGATTCCTGGGGCTTCCGGTCCTGGGGCGTCTCGTCCGTCATGCCGGAAACGCTACGACCGGGTCGGTTCATCGGCATGTCGAGAGGGACCACCGCGCGCGTACAACCGTCGGGCACCGCCGCGGGTCCTACGTGGCATCAGGACTTCCAGGGGGTGGATCCGGGGGGATCTCGGCAGTTCCTGATGGGGAGGGGAATCCGAGGGGGTCCGGTCGGGCAGACCGGACCCCCTCGTCGATGCCCAGATATCCAGATGTCCAGGAGTATCCGGACCGCTCCCGAAGGTGCCCGGACCGGTCAGAAGAAGACCCCGCAGCGCAGCAGCACATTCGCGTACGGCCGGGCCTCACCGGTGCGGACCACCAGCCGCGCCCCCGCCGACCGGGCCTTCACCTCGGCGTGCGGCACCAGTTCCAGCCCCGGAAATCGGTCCCCGAGCAGCGCTGCCGCCGCCGGATTGGCGTCCCGCACCTCACGCGCCGCCGTGGCGCCCTCGACGACCAGCTCGGCCAGCAGACCGTCGAGGACCTCGGCGAACGACGGCACCCCGGCCCGGAACGCCAGGTCGACCACGCCCGGTCCGCGCGGAATCGGCATCCCGGCGTCGCACACCAGGACCTCGTCGCCGTGCCCCAGCTCGGCCAGCGCGCCCGACAACCCGCGGTTCAGGATTCCGGCCTTCTTCACAGGGCGGCGACCTCGTCCGCCGTCGGGAAGGACACCTGCGCGCCCTTCCTGGTGACCGCCGCGGCGCCCACACGGGCCGCGTAGGCGGCTGCAGACGCCAGATCCTCACCGGAGCCCAGACGCCACGCCAGAGCCGCTGTGAAGGCGTCTCCGGCCCCGGTGGTGTCCACGGCGGCGACCGGCAGGGACTCGACCCGGCGCGTCACCACGTCGCCGCCCGCATCCGACGGCGCCTCGGCCACCAGCGCGCCCCGGGCGCCGAGCGTGATCACCACCGACCGAGGACCGAGCGCCAAGAGCCCCCGCGCCCAGTCCTCCGGCGCATCCTGGCCTTCCGGCGCGTCAGAGGCCTCCGGCCGGTCCCCCGACGCGCCACCACCCTCCGCCCCGAGCACGACCCGTGCCTCGTGCTCGTTCACGACCAGCGGATCGCACGCCGCCAGCACGTCGGGCGGCAGCGGTGCCGGCGGCGAAGGGTTCAGCGCGAACCGCGCACCGGGCGCCAGATTCCGCACCACCTCGGCGACCGTCTCCAGTGGGATCTCCAGCTGGGTGGAGACCACCCGGGCTGCGGCCAGCAGCTCGCGCGCGTCGCGTACGTCATCGGGTGTGAGGTGGGCGTTGGCGCCCGGGGACACCACGATGCTGTTGTCCCCTGACGGGTCGACCGTGATCAGCGCGACCCCGGTCGGCGCGCCGCCGACGAGGACCCCGGAGGTGTCGACACCCGCCGTGCGCTGCGAGTCGAGCAGCAGCCGCCCGTGCGCGTCGTCACCCACGCGCGCGAGGAGGGCCGTTCGGGCACCCAGCCGGGCGGCGGCGACCGCCTGGTTGGCGCCCTTGCCGCCGGGGTGCACCGCGAGGTCGGAACCGAGCACCGTCTCACCGGGCCCCGGCCGCCGCTCGACACCGACCACCAGGTCGGCGTTGGCCGACCCCACGACCAGCAGGTCGTATTCGTCCATCGTCCGTCACGTCCCGTCTCTCGCCCTGCTTGACCCACTCGCCAAGTCGTCAACTCGCCCACCGGAGTCGGCCGGCCGGCGACCGGCCGTCAACCAGCCACCCGCCAACTGCCCACCGGCCCTCGACCGGCTACGAGCCGATCGGAGGAGAAACCGATCAGGAGAAGTCGTCCACGTTCTTCGACGTGACGACCTTGACCGGGACCTTCACCACACTGTCGACCTTCTTGCCCTCGGCCGCCGCGACCGCGTTCCGTACGGCGATCCGGCCGAGTTCCGAGGGCTGCTGGGCGACCGACGCGTACAGCGTGCCCGCGGCGACCGCCGTCAGCCCGTCAGGCGTGCCGTCGAAGCCGACGACCGTCACGGACTTCCCGGCCTTGGCGCCGAGCGCCTTGACCGCGCCGAGCGCCATCTCGTCGTTCTCGGCGAACACGCCGTCGACGTCGGGGTGGCCCTGGAGCACGTTCGTCATCACGTCCAGGCCCTTCGTGCGGTCGAAGTCCGCGGGCTGCTTCGCGACGACCTGGATGCCCGGGTACGCCTTCAGACCCTCGGTGAAGCCCTGGCCGCGCTCCCGGCTCGCGGACGTACCCGCGGTGCCCTGGAGGACGACGATCTTCCCCTGTCCGCCGAGCCGGTCGGCCAGGGTCTTGGCGGCCTGCCTGCCGCCCGCGACGTTGTCCGAGGCGACGAGCGTCGCGGTGTCGGCCTTGTTGACGCCACGGTCCGCCGCGACCACCGGGATGTCACCCTGGTTCGCGGAGCGCACCGCAGGACCGACGGCGTCCGAGTCCACCGGATTGACGATGATCGACTTCATGCCCTCGGAGGTGAAGTTCTGCAACTGGTTGGCCTGTTGGGACGCGTCGTTCTGCGCGTCGGTCACGGTCAGGTCGATGCCCGCCGCCTTCGCCTCCTTCTGGGCGCCCGCCTTCATCTGCACGAAGAACGGGTTGTTGAGCGTGGACAGCGACATCCCCACCTTCGTCCGCGCGTCCGACGAGCCGGAGTTGACCAGCGAGACCCCGCCAAGGACGGCCGCCACACAGACGAACGCGACGGCATAGGTGGCCGCTTTTCTGCGCCCGCCGGAACCGGACGGACCCGTCCCGGTCACCCCCGTGCCACCGGTCGCGCCCGTACGCCGCCGCAGCGTGTCCAGGAGCACCGCCAGCGCGATGACGACACCGATGACGACCTGCTGCCAGAACGCCGACACGGACAGCAGATTGAGTCCGTTGCGCAGCACCGCGAGGATCAGTGCGCCGATGAGCGTGCCGGACGCCTTGCCGACCCCGCCCGACAGGCTCGCGCCGCCGATGACCACGGCGGCGATCGCGTCGAGTTCGTAGCCCTGGGCCGCCTGCGGCTGCGCGGAGGCGAGGCGGGACGCGAGGACGACGCCCGCCACGGCCGCGAACAGGCCCGACAGCGCGTAGATGGCCAGCTTCTGCCGCTTGACGCGCAGCCCGGACAGCCGGGCCGCCTCCTCGTTGCCGCCGATCGCGTACATCGAACGGCCCAGGTACGTGCGGCCCAGGACGACCGCGGTCACCAGGCCCATCGCGACCATCACGAGGACCGGCACCGGCAGCCAGCCGCCCAGCGTGTCACCGAAGAAGGTCACCGATTCGGGGAACGGGATCGGGCTGCCCTGCGAGATCACCAGCGACAGTCCACGCCCGACCGACAGCATCGCGAGCGTCGCGATGAACGGGGGCAGTTTCCCGTACGAGATCAGGGCGCCGTTGACGAGACCGCAGGCGATGCCGGTGCCCACGGCGAGGATGATCGCGAGCCATACGGGAAGGCCCTGCGAGGTCGCCGTCCACGCGAGGACGGTCGACGACAGGGCGGCCACCGAGCCGACCGACAGGTCGATGCCGGCGGCGACGATGACGAAGGTGACGCCGAAGGCGAGGATCGCCGTCACGGCGGCCTGGACACCGACGTTGAGCAGGTTCTGGGTGGTCAGGAAGTCCCCGGACAGCAGCGAGAGGGCCACCAGGAGAACCACCAAGGCGCTCAGGGCGCCGTTGTCGAGCAGCACGCGGCGGACCGCTGCCGCGCCTCCCGCGCGCGGGGTGCTCTGGAGCGTGTCAGTGGCCACGGGAGCCCTCCTCTTCCTTCCCTCCGGGGATGTCGGTACCGGTGCCGGTGCCGGCACCCGTGTCTGTGGCTGTGTCTGTCCTTGTGCCCGTGTCGGCATCGCCTTTGTTCGCGTCCGCTGCCGAACCGGTCCGCGCGGGCGCGCTCACGGCGAGCGCCATGACGGCGTCCTGCGTGGCCTCGGCCGCCGCGAGTTCGCCCGCCAGGCGCCCCTGGGCCATCACCAGGACGCGGTCGCTCATACCGAGCACCTCGGGCAGATCGCTGGAGATCATCAGCACCGCGTGCCCGGCGGCCGTGAGGTCGTTGACGAGCTGATAGATCTCGACCTTGGCGCCGACGTCGATCCCGCGCGTGGGTTCGTCGAGGATCAGCACGCGCGTGTGCGCGAGGAGCCACTTGCCGATGACGACCTTCTGCTGGTTGCCGCCGGACAGCGTCCGCACGGTCTGCCCGAGCCCCGCCATCCGCACGCCGAGCCGTTCCGCGATCCGCGCGGCGGCCGTGTACTGCCCCTTGCGGTCGACCAGCCCCGCGCGCGTGGCCGAACGCAGCGTCACCAGGCCGAGGTTCTCCTCCACCGACGCGTCCAGCAGCAGCCCCTGGCCCTTGCGGTCCTCGGGGACCAGCCCGATCCCGGCGGCCAGCGCGGCGCTCACGTCGTGCCGGGGCAGCCGGACCCCGGCGACCTCCACGGTGCCCGCGTCGTACGGGTCGGCGCCGAACACGGCCCGCGCGACCTCCGTACGGCCCGCTCCGACGAGCCCGGCGACCCCGACCACCTCACCGGCCCGCACCTGGAAGCTGACCTCGTGGAACACCCCGTCACGGGTGAGCCCTTCGACGGACAGCAGCGGCTCACCGGCGGCACCCCGCGCGCGTGGGTACTGCTGCTCGATGGCACGGCCCACCATGAGGCGTACGAGATCGTCCTCGGGCGTGGACGCGGGTACCTGGCCGACACTGCGGCCGTCGCGGATGACGGTGACCCGGTCGCCGAGTGCGGCGATCTCCTCCAGGTGATGCGTGATGAAGACGATGCCGACGCCGTCTTCGCGAAGGGTGCGCACGATCCCGAAGAGCGTGTCCACCTCGCCGGAGGTCAGCACCGCCGTCGGCTCGTCCATGATCAGGACGCGCGCCCGGACACTGAGCGCCTTGGCGATCTCCACCATCTGGAGCCGGGCGATGCCCAGTTCACGCACCCGCGCGCGGGGCGACACCTCGACGCCGACGCGCTCCAGGAGGACGGCGGCGTCGGCCTCCATGCGCGCGCGGTCGATGAAGCCGAAGCGGCGCGGCTGGCGCCCGAGGAAGATGTTCTCGGCGACCGTCAGATCCGGCACCAGGTTGAACTCCTGGTGGATGGTGGCGATCCCCAGCCGTTCGGCCGCCTGCGCGTCCGGGATCCGCACCTCGGCGCCGTCGACCAGGATCCGCCCGGCGTCCGGATGATGGGCGCCCGACAGCATCTTGATGAGGGTGCTCTTGCCGGCGCCGTTCTCGCCGAGCAGCACATGCACCTCACCGGCGCGCAGATCGAAGTCCACCTCGTCGAGGGCGACCACCCCCGGAAACGCCTTACGGACCCCTTCGATCCGCAACACCTCGCCGGGATGGTCGCGCGGTGTCTCCTCCGGCTCGCTCACGGCCTGCTCCTTCCTGCGGGGCTCAGGGGGTCCTCCGGCGCCTCCCGGGCGCTCTCCGGGCTCCCGGCGGGCACGGGTTCGCCACAGGAACGGCGGACGACGAGCCGGGCGGCGAAAGTCACGGACTCAGGGGCTCTGCCCTCGATCCGGTCGGTCAGGGCCCGTACGGCGGCCCGCCCCAACTCGGCGGTCGGCTGGGCGACGGCGGTGATCGGCGGATCGGTGTGCACGAACCACGGGATGTCGTCGAACGCGGCCAGCGCGATGTCCCGGGGAACCCGCAGCCCCCGCGCGCGGATGGCGTCCAGCGCGCCGAGCGCCATCAGGTTGTCCGCCGCGAACACGACGTCCGGCGGCTCCGGCAGCGACAGGAACGCCTCCGTCGCCCGGCGCCCGCTCTCGGCCTGGAAGTCGCCCTGCCCGATGTACGCGTCGGGCAAGGTGATGCCGTACGCGCGCAGGGCGTCCCGGAACGCCGCGACGCGCTCGCTGCCGGTCGTCGTCGTGGCCGGGCCCGCGATGATGGCGAGCCTGCGGTGCCCCAGCCCGTGCAGATGGGCGACCAGGTCCCGTATCGCCGCACGGCCGTCGGCGCGTACCACCGGCACGTCCAGGCCCGGGATCCAGCGGTCCACGAAGACCATCGGGATCCCCGCGCGCGCGGCCTCCAGCATCAGCGGCGAACCGCCGTCCGTGGGGGACACCAGTAGCCCGTCGATACGGCGGTCCAGGAGCGTGCGTACATGGTGGTCCTGCACCTCGGGCCGCTCGTCGGCGTTCCCGAAGATGACGCTGTACCCCCGCGCGCGTGCCTCCTCCTCGACGGAGCGGGCCAGTTCGGTGAAGTACGGGTTCAGTACGTCGCTGATGACCAGGCCGAGCGTGCGGGTCTGATCGGTGCGCAGGGACCGCGCCACCGCGTTGGGCCGGTAGTCGAGGCTCTCCACGGCCGCGAGGACCCGGGTGCGCGCGCCGGGGCTGACGGACGGATGCCCGTTGAGGACCCGCGACACCGTCGCGACGGACACACCCGCCGCGGCGGCGACGTCCTTGATGCCCGCCACCGGCCCACCTCCTCGTGGAATCGATTACACGAAGGATTGGAATCGATTACACGGCCGTAGGGCAACCCCCTGACCCCATCCCGAGACCGGATCGTGATGATCGGGGGCCGCGGTCTCGGGGGCCGCGTTGTCGTACCCCGCCTGTAGCGTCGGGGCATGTCCAATCTGGCGGTGGTCGAAGGAGTGCTGGAGCGGATCACCTTCGCCTCCGAGGAGACCGGGTACACGGTCGCGCGCGTGGACACGGGCCGGGGCGCCGGAGATCTCCTCACGGTCGTCGGGTCGCTGCTCGGCGCCCAGGTGGGCGAGTCACTGCGGTTGCAGGGCCGTTGGGGCTCCCACCCGCAGTACGGCAAGCAGTTCACCGTCGAGAACTACACGACGGTCCTCCCGGCGACCGTCCAGGGCATCCGCCGCTATCTGGGCTCCGGACTCGTCAAGGGCATCGGCCCGGTCTTCGCCGACCGCATCACCACGCACTTCGGCGTCGACACCCTCCGGATCATCGAGGAGGAGCCCAAGCGCCTGATCGAGGTCCCCGGCCTCGGCCCCAAGCGCACCCGCAAGATCGCCGACGCCTGGGAGGAACAGAAGGCGATCAAAGAGGTGATGGTCTTCCTGCAGAGCGTCGAGGTGTCCACGTCCGTCGCGGTCCGCATCTACAAGAAGTACGGCGACGCGTCCATCTCGATCGTCAAGAACCAGCCCTACCGCCTCGCGGCCGACGTCTGGGGCATCGGCTTCCTCACCGCCGACCGCATCGCGCAGGCCGTCGGCATCCCGCACGACAGCCCCGAGCGCGTCAAGGCGGGCCTCCAGTACGCGCTGTCGCAGTCCACCGACCAGGGCCACTGCTATCTCCCCGAGGAACAGCTCATCGCCGACGCGGTGAAACTCCTCCAGGTCGACACCGGTCTCGTCATCGAATGCCTCGCCCAACTCGCCGGCGAGGACGAGGGCGTGGTGCGCGAGCGCGTACCGGGCCCCGACGGCGAAGCGGTCACCGCCGTGTATCTCGTCCCGTTCCACCGCGCCGAACTCTCCCTCTCGGCACAGGTCCTGCGCCTGCTGCGCAGCGACGACGACCGTATGCCCGCCTTCCGGGACGTCGCCTGGGACAAGGCACTGGCCTGGCTCGCCGACCGCACCGGCGCCGAACTGGCGCCCGAGCAGGAGGAGGCGGTCCGGCTCGCGCTCACCCGCAAGGTCGCCGTACTGACCGGCGGCCCCGGCTGCGGCAAGTCCTTCACCGTGCGCTCGATCGTGGAGCTGGCTCGCGCCAAGCGCGCGAAGGTGGTCCTCGCCGCGCCCACGGGCCGCGCCGCCAAGCGCCTGGCCGAACTGACGGGCGCCGAGGCGTCCACCGTGCACCGCCTGCTCGAACTGAAGCCGGGCGGCGACGCCGCGTACGACCGGGACCGGCCGCTGGACGCGGATCTCGTCGTCGTGGACGAGGCGTCGATGCTGGATCTGCTGCTCGCCAACAAGCTGGTCAAGGCCGTCCCGCCCGGTGCCCATCTGCTGTTCGTCGGCGATGTCGACCAGTTGCCGAGCGTCGGCGCGGGCGAGGTGCTGCGCGATCTGCTCGCCGACGGCGGCCCGGTCCCGGCGGTCCGGCTGACCCGGATCTTCCGCCAGGCCCAGGAGTCGGGCGTCGTCACCAACGCACACCGCATCAACTCCGGCCTGCCCCCCGTCACCCGCGACCTGAACGACTTCTTCCTCTTCGTCGAGGAGGAGACCGAGGAGACCGCCCGGCTCACCGTCGACGTCGTCGCCCATCGGATTCCGGCCAAATTCGGCCTCGACCCGCGCCGCGACATCCAGGTCCTCGCGCCCATGCACCGGGGCCCCGCGGGCGCGGGCAGCCTCAACGGCCTGTTGCAGCAGGCCATCACCCCGGGCCGCCCGGACCTCGCCGAGAAGCGGTTCGGCGGCCGGGTGTTCCGCGTCGGCGACAAGGTGACCCAGATTCGCAACAATTACGAGAAGGGGCTCAACGGCGTCTTCAACGGCACCGTCGGCGTGGTCACCTCGCTCGACGCGGAGGAACAGCGCCTGACGGTCCTGACGGACGAGGACGAGGAGGTTCCGTACGACTTCGACGAGCTGGACGAACTGGCGCACGCGTACGCCGTGACCATCCACCGCTCCCAGGGCAGCGAGTACCCGGCCGTGGTCATCCCGGTCACCACCTCGGCCTGGATGATGCTGCAACGCAATCTGCTCTACACGGCCGTGACCCGCGCCAAGAAGCTGGTCGTCCTGGTCGGTTCGCGCAAGGCTCTCGCGCAGGCGGTGCGCACGGTCTCCGCCGGGAGACGCTGCACGGCCCTGGATTTCCGGCTCTCACCCGGGCTCGCCGGAGGCCCGGCCACTCTGTGACGGGGACCCTCCGACGCCTGTGACGGGACCTTCCGACAGGGTCCGGCCGCCCCCGCGACAGGGGCTCGGCGGACCTGGGACGAGAGGTGACACGTTTGATCGATCAAACGAGTCGGAAAGCTCACAGAGCCCTTCCGGAACCAGGGCGAAGGGGGCAGGATGAGCAGGTTGGCGGCACTGAGTGCCGCCAATAGGCCTAATGGTCGACCCCGAGTGCACTCTCCTGAGCCAAATGGGGGATGGTAGAGAACAGTCAGGGCACCTCGAAGATGAGGCACTACGTCGGTGAGGGAAGACGTGAGCGAGAACGCTAACAATGCGGTAGTACTGCGGTACGGCGACGGCGAGTACACCTACCCGGTGATCGACAGCACCGTCGGCGACAAGGGCTTCGACATCGGCAAGCTCCGCGCCCAGACGGGCCTGGTGACACTGGACAGCGGATACGGAAACACCGCCGCCTATAAATCCTCGATCACTTACCTCGACGGCGAGCAGGGCATCCTGCGCTACCGCGGCTATCCCATCGAGCAGCTGGCGGAGCGCTCCACCTTCGTGGAGGTGGCGTATCTGCTGATCAACGGTGAGCTGCCGACCGTCGACCAGCTCTCCACGTTCAAGAACGAGATCACGCAGCACACCCTGCTCCACGAGGACGTCAAGCGCTTCTTCGACGGCTTCCCGCGCGACGCCCATCCCATGGCGATGCTGTCCTCCGTCGTCAGCGCGCTGTCGACGTTCTACCAGGACAGCCACAACCCCTTCGACGAGAAGCAGCGCGACCTCTCCACGATCCGGCTGCTCGCCAAGCTGCCCACGATCGCGGCGTACGCGTACAAGAAGTCGATCGGTCACCCGTTCGTCTACCCGCGCAACGACCTGGGCTACGTCGAGAACTTCCTGCGGATGACCTTCTCGGTCCCCGCGCAGGAGTACGACCTCGACCCGGTCGTCGTGTCCGCCCTGGACAAGCTGCTGATCCTGCACGCGGACCACGAGCAGAACTGTTCGACGTCGACGGTCCGGCTGGTCGGGTCCTCGCAGGCGAACATGTTCGCGTCGATCTCGGCCGGTATCTCCGCGCTGTGGGGCCCGCTGCACGGCGGCGCCAACCAGTCCGTCCTGGAGATGCTGGAGGGCATCCAGGCGAGCGGCGGCGATGTCGACACCTTCATCCGCAAGGTGAAGAACAAGGAAGACGGCGTGAAGCTCATGGGCTTCGGGCACCGCGTCTACAAGAACTTCGACCCCCGGGCGAAGATCATCAAGGCGGCGGCGCACGATGTCCTGTCGGCGCTCGGCAAGTCCGACGAGCTGCTCGACATCGCGCTGAAGCTGGAGGAGCACGCGCTCGCGGACGACTACTTCGTCTCGCGCAAGCTCTACCCGAACGTCGACTTCTACACCGGCCTGATCTACCGGGCCATGGGCTTCCCGACGGAGATGTTCACCGTGCTGTTCGCGCTCGGCCGGCTGCCCGGCTGGATCGCCCAGTGGCACGAGATGATCAAGGAGCCGGGTTCCCGTATCGGCCGCCCGCGGCAGATCTACACCGGTGTGGTCGAGCGGGACTTCGTCCCGGTGGAGTCACGTTGAGCCGCTGACGCGGCGGCCTCTCCGGAGGCGAACCGAGCTTCCGGAGCAAGGGTTCAGAACAGAGCCTCAGGCACAAAAGGTTTCAGGTACAAGCGGAAAGCGCCCCGCTACCGGTCCCCCCACGGGCCGGCAGTCGGGGCGCTTTCCTGTGTCCCGGTGCGGATTCCCCCCACGGGATCCGGCCGGGCGCCTTTGGGCAGCGCCTGCTGCGTTGGGTGTGTGATGCCGCTGCGATCTGCCGGGACGCGTACGCACGGGAGGGCCGCTCAAAGCTCCCCGGTGCACGTGCCCCGGCAACGCATTTCGGGAACGTCCCCCAAGACATCCCCGATGTCAGAAACGCCCCCCAAGACGTTTCTGGCATCGCCTTCTTAGACTCACGAGCCCCCTCGATGGTTACGTCGAGATGGCTGTGATCTACGTCTCCCGCATATGTCCTCTACCTGCGCAAGAGCCCCGATATGGCGATCGGGGCTCAAGCGTAAGGATGTTGCGTGGGCCTTGTGAAGGGCTCCGGGGATAGTTACCTGAATGTCCTCGGCGGAAGGCGGTTCGGGGCGGCGAAATCGGATGAAAACGGCGCCCTCGTTCCCACGATCGCCAGGGGGAGGGTGTCGAGGGGGTGCCGGAGGGCGGTTCAGGCGCGGCCGGTCAGTTCGTATCCGGCCTCGTCGACCGCCGCGCGGACGGCCTCGTCGTCGAGCGGGGCCGCGGAGACCACGGTGACCCGGCCGGTGGCCGCCACGGCCTGGACGGAGTCGACGCCGGCGATCGCGGACACCTCGGCGGACACGGCGCCTTCGCAGTGGCCGCAGGTCATCCCGGCGACCTGGTAGACCGTGGTCACGGCTCCCTGGGGGGACTCGGTGGACCCGGCGGACTCCGCGGTGGTGCTGGTTTCGGTCTGGGTGCTCATCTGCGTTCTCCTCGGGTCGTGGTGGCCTACGTGTGGTGGCCCGCGTGCGGTGGCGCGGTGCCGTGCCGACGTTCACCACGCTATACCCCTGGGGGGTATGAAGCAAGGAGGGTCGGCCGCGACGGTGGCGGCCGAGGGTGGTCAGGCGGGCGGGGTGGAGCCTGGCGGGGTGGAACCTGTGGGCGGCGGCTGCGGGATCAGCTCGTGGCGGCCGGATGCGGGGCGTCGTCCGTGCCGGGCCGCTGCCGTGTGAGCGGTTCGAGATAGCGGTACATGGCGGTCTTCATCTCCACGATGTACGCGTCCCGCTCGGCGCCTTCGTGGGACATGACCAGTTGAAGGCCCGACTTGAACATGCCGACGGTCATGTTGGCCGTACGGCTCCGCTCGGCGGCCGGGACGTCCGGCAGGGTGGCGGCGAGCAGCTCCTCAAGGCGGGTGTGGACGCTGTCGTGCAGCGTGTGGATCTCCTTGGCGATCTCGCCCGGTGTGTCGGGACCGTGCAGCAGGACGGCGAACGCCGGGTTCTCGCAGTTGAAGGCGATCAGCGGATCCAGGACCGCGTCCAGCATCCGGTCCAGCGGGAGTCCCAGATGCCCGGACGACAGGGCCTGGCCGTGCGACTCGCGCCAGCTGTCCAGCAGCCGGTCGCTCAGCTCGACCGCGATCGCTTCCTTGTTCGGGAAGAACTGGTACAGCGTGCCGGGTGACACGCCTGCCTCGCGAGCGATGGCGTTGGTGCTGGCCGAGGTGTAGCCGCTGGAGCAGAACACCGAGGCGGCGGCCTCCAGGAGTTGGGCGATACGGCGCTCGCCGCGGGCCTGGCGGCGTACGCGCTTGGGCGCGGACCGCTCGGGCTTCCCCGGGGCGGCTTCCGGGGCTCCTGCGGCTCCTGTGGTCCCTGCGGCTCCTGTGGCTGCGGTGGCGGGCGCGTCGGCTCCTCCGGGCGCGCCGGCGGCCCCTCCGGCCTCTCGGGCTTCTCCGGCGTTCATCGCCGCGGCTCTCGGAATGTCATGCGAAAGGTCATCCTGAAGGTCATTGACAAACACGAGCGCTCGCTCGCATTCTAGAGAAACGCGAGCGACGACTCGTGTTTGCCAAGTCTATGGCAACGGGCGACCTGTGCTGCCCTGCGGGAACTGTCCTGCGGACACACGGGTCACGGTGAAGGGGACACCGCATCATGACCGAAGTCAACGGGGCCCCGGCGGGGGACGGGACCGGGTCTCCGCCGGGGGACGGGGACGGGGCTTCGCAGGGAGACGGGGGAAAGGCTTCGCGAGGAGGTGCCGGGGGCGGTTCGGCCGGGGGTGCCGAGGGGGCGCGGGGCGCGGCGGGCGCCGGTGGCGGGCGGGCGGCCATGGGTGGGTGGACCCGGTTCGTGACCGGGCGGCCCCGGCTCTCGCTGCTCGTCGCGCTGCTGCTCACCGCTCTCGCCGTGATGGCCGGGAGCGGGGTCGCGGACCGGCTGGGCAGCGGAGGCTGGGAAGCACCGGACGCCGAGTCGACGTATGCGACCAAGGCGCTGGCGCGGGAGTTCCCCGCCTCGCAGCCCAATCTGCTGCTCCTCCTCGACAGCGGAGAAGCCTCCGTGGACGATCCGGCGGTCGCCGCCGAGGCGAAGCGGCTCACCGAGCGGCTCGCTGCCGAGCCGGGAGTGACCGGCGTCGGCTCGTACTGGCAGACCGGATCGCCCGCCCTGCGCGCGGAGGACGGCCGCGAGGCGCTGATCGCCGCGCGGCTCACCGGGGACGACAAGACGGCCGCCGAGACCCTGGACCGCATCGCGCCCTCGCTGCGCGGTACGCGGGGTCCGGTCGACGTGAGCGTCGGCGGCCCGGTCGCCGTGCGCCACCAGATCCAGACGACCATCCAGGAAGACCTGGTCCGCGCGGAGATGATCGCCCTCCCGGTCACCCTGGTCCTCCTGGTGATGGTGTTCGGCAGCGCGATCGCGGCCCTGCTGCCCCTCGGTATCGGCATCGTCGCGATCCTCGGCACCAACGCCGTACTGCGCGGCCTGACCTCCTTCACGGATGTGTCGGTCTTCGCCCTGAACCTGACGACGGCCCTGGGCCTGGGCCTCGCCATCGACTACGCACTGTTCATCGTCCGCAGATTCCGCGAGGAACTGGCCGAGGGCGCCGACCCGTTGACCGCCGTCGGCACCACCCTGCGGACGGCGGGGCGCACGGTCCTGTTCTCGGCGCTGACGGTCGCCGTGTCCCTGGCCGCGATGCTCGTCTTCCCGCAGTACTTCCTGCGCTCGTTCGCGTACGCCGGTATCGCCGTGGTCCTGATCGCCGCCGCCGCCGCGCTGATCCTGCTGCCCGCCGCCCTGGTCCTGCTGGGGCACCGCGTCAACTCCCTCGACCTGCGTCGCCTGGTGCGGCGCGGCGCGCCACGGGACCCCGAGGGGGAGACCGGCGGCCGGGGCTGGGCGCGTACGGCGGCCCTCGTCATGCGGCGTGCTCCGGTGTTCGCCGTGGCCACCACCGTGGGCCTGGTGCTGCTCGGACTGCCGTTCCTGAACGTCAAGTTCGGCACCGCCGACGACCGCCAACTGCCCGCGACGGCCGAGTCCCATGTCGTCCAGCAGCACATCAGGGACGGCTTCCCCGGCAACCCGGGCGGCGCCCTCGAAGTCTTCGCCGAAGGCTCCGCGACGGAGACGCAGTACGCGAGCTACCGCACCGCGATAGCGGCCCTGCCCGAGGCGGCCGGAGTGGAGGGTCCCGTGGTCCGGGGGGACGCGGCGTACTTCACGGTGCTGCCGAAGGGCGAGTCGGTCGGGGAGGACGCACAGCGGCTCGTGGGCCAGGTCCGGGCGGTGGACGCGCCGTTCGACACCTCGGTCACCGGTTCGGCCGCTGTGCTCGTCGACTCCAAGGACGCCATCGGCGACCGGCTGCCCTGGGCCGCGGGCATCATCGCCGTGGTCACCCTGTTGCTGGTCTTCCTGCTCACGGGGAGTGTCCTGATACCGATCCAGGCCGTCGTCCTCAACGCCCTCAGCCTCACCGCGATGTTCGGCGCCGTCGTCTGGGTCTTCCAGGAAGGCCATCTGTCGGGCCTGCTGGGCTTCACCAGTACGGGGGACATCGAGACGACGCTGCCGGTCCTGATGTTCTGTGTCGCCTTCGGCCTCTCCATGGACTACGGCGTGTTCCTGCTCTCCCGCATCAAGGAGGAGTACGACCACACGGGCGACCACGCCCACTCCGTGCGGTACGGCTTGCAGCGCACCGGAGGCCTGATCACCGCGGCGGCCGTCATCCTCGCCGTGGTCATGGTGGCGATAGGTACCTCGCGGGTGACCAACACCAAGATGCTCGGCCTGGGAATCGCGCTGGCCGTGGTGATGGACGCCATGGTGGTGCGGAGCCTGCTGGTCCCGGCGGTGATGCGGCTGACCGGCCGGGCCACCTGGTGGGCGCCGGGTCCGCTGCGCCGCTTCCACGCACGTTTCGGCCTCAGCGAGGGCGGGCCGGCGAAGCCGCGGTCCCTGCCCGGACCGGAGCCGGAGCCGGCCGACCCGACGTCCGGGTCGGACCGGGAGCGGGACACCGTGGGCACCCGGAGCTAGCGTTCGACGCGAACCGGCGAACCGGCGAACCGGTGGCGGGTGGCGAGCGACGGGTGGAGGGCGGGCGGTATGCGGGCTGTGGTGTTCGAGCGGTACGGGGAGTTGGCCGAGGTGCGCGAGGTGGCGGACCCGGTGCCGTCGCCCGGGGGCGTCGTGGTGCGGGTCGGGGCCACCGGTCTGTGCCGCAGCGACTGGCACGGCTGGATGGGCCACGACCCGGACATCACCCTCCCGCATGTGCCCGGACACGAACTGGCCGGTGTGGTCGAGGCCGTGGGGCAGGGCGTGGTCGACTGGCGGCCCGGCGACCGGGTCACGGTCCCCTTCGTGTGCGCCTGCGGACGCTGCGCCGCCTGTGCGGCCGGCGATCAGCAGGTGTGCGAGCGGCAGACCCAGCCCGGGTTCACCCACTGGGGCTCCTTCGCGGAGTACGTGGCACTGGAGCACGCGGATGTGAATCTGGTGGGGCTCCCGGACGAGGTGTCGTTCGTGACGGCGGCGGGCCTGGGGTGCCGGTTCGCGACGGCGTTCCGGGCGGTGACCGCCCAGGGGCGGGTGGCGCCGGGGGAGTGGGTGGCGGTGCACGGGTGCGGGGGAGTGGGCCTGTCGGCGGTGATGATCGCGGCGGCGGGCGGCGCCCGGGTAGTGGCGGTCGACGTGTCACCGGCCGCGCTGGAACTGGCGGCGGAGTTCGGCGCGGCCGTGTGCGTGGACGCGTCGGAAGGGGACACGGCGGCGCGGGTGCGGGAGATCACCGGGGGTGGGGCGCATGTGTCGTTGGACGCGTTGGGGTCACCGGCGACCTGTGTGGCCTCCATCGAGGGGCTGCGGCGACGGGGGCGGCATGTTCAGGTCGGACTACTGCCCGACGACCCGACGATCCCGATGTCCCGGGTCATCGGGCTGGAACTCGAACTCCTGGGCAGCCACGGTATGCAGGCCCACGCCTACCCGGAGATGCTGAACATGATCACCTCGGGCCGGCTCCGCCCGGACCTCCTGGTGACATCGACCATCGGTCTGGAGGAGGCACCGGGGGCGTTGGAGGCGATGGGTACGGGCGGCCGGGCGCCGGGCCGGACCGGGGGCGTGACGGTCATCGAACCCTGACCGTCATCTGTCGGCCGTCAGACCCACCGAAGGGAGTGGGCGATGGCGTCGCACAGGTCGCCGAGAGGGCTCTTCGTGCCGCTCACGGGTGCGGTGAAGGCGAGGAGGAAGTAGCCCGCGTCGCCCGGCATGCGGATGTGGAAGTCCAGGGTGGTGGCCGTGATGACGCGGACGGTCTCGCCGGCGGGTAGGCGGACCACGTCGATGCGGGATTCAGGGCCTCGCCGTTCGGAGAGCGTCGCGGCGAAATCCGTGGGCTCCGGGACGAGACCGCGAGGCAGTGGCTTCAGGGAGACCAGGAGGGAGGCGGGGACGGTGGGGCGGTCGGGTCCGTGGGCCGGTTCGGTGCGGAGGAAGAACTCAAGGGCGCCCCGAGCCACACCGCTCTCGGCGGTGTTCCGCAAGGCCGACCAGATGGCGCGCGAGGTCTCCGCCGGGGTCCGGGTCCTCAGGAACTCGCGGTCCACGAAGGTCTTCAACTGGCCGCGCCAGCGGTCCTCGGTGAGGTCCAGGCGGAACCAGTCGCGCGGGACGAGGAGCCGATAGTCCGACGGCGCCTCACTCGGGGCATCCCCCGCCCCGGCCCCCACCGCCGTGCCCGCGCCCACCCTCACGTCGGCGCCCGCCTCCGCCGTAACCCCAGGGTCGGGCACCGTCACGCCGCCCTCACCGGTGCGCCCTCCACGTCGTACAGGCGCAGGCTCTTCACGATGCCGGCGAACATGGAGGAGAAGACCTCCCAGCCCTCCTGGGTGGGGGTGGTCATCTCCAGGACGACGACGGTGGCGTTGGGAAGCGGTACCTGGACCTGGATGAAGGACGTCCAGAAGGGTTCGTCCGAGCCGGACTCGCTCAGGGAGCCGTCGACCGTGGCCTGCCGGGCGCCGACACAGGTGACCGCCGGGCCGCAGGGCAGCAGGACCTCCGTCACCTCGCCGATGTCGAGGTCCCGGACCGCGCTCGCGAGGATGCCGACGGGATCGGGGGCGGCCTGCGGGGGCAGGTCCGTCATGGAGATCTGGACGTTGGCGGTGCAGCGGACCTCGTCGACCTCGGTCATGACGAAACCGGCGTACTGGACCCCGGCGTCCACGAGGAAGTCGTAGCTCGCCGCGCACATCGCGGCCCACTGCGCCTGGAGTTCGAAGTCGGCCTTGCTCAGGACGCGGGCCGCGAGGTCGAGGAGCTGGTCGCCGAGTTCCTCGATGGTCTCGACGTCCAGCGGCAGTTCGAAGAAGCCTTCCGGCATCACCCAGCGGACCCGTACCAGTTCGTCCCCGGCCGACATCTCGACCGAGCCCGGGGAGGTCAGGGTGGTCATGCGGCGGTCTCCTCGTCGGGCAGGTCGAGTTCCTCGGCGTCGGCGTGGAAGTTCGCCGCGAAGGGGTAGGGGCCGTAGTGCGGGTAGAAAGCGGGGAGTTCGGTGCCGTTGCGGGCCGCGATGTGGGCGATCTTCCGGTAGGCGGCGGCGCGGGCTCGGACCTTCTGCCACCCGCGGTGGCTCCAGAGGCGGATGGCCGCGAGGGCGTAGCCGCAAACGACCACGCAGATGACGGCCGCCGACGCCGCGTAGTACAGCGTCTGCGACCGGGAGGACTCCCAATACTGGACGTAGGCGCCCCAGTAGAGGATGGGGCCGGCCAGGACCAGGACAACCGGAAAGGCCCAGCGCATGCCTGTCTTGTGGAGTTGCACATCGTCGAGGTGGCGCAGCCGGAGCAGCTTCAGGACGGCGGCGTCGTCGAGGAAGTCGAAGCGCACCTCACGGCCGGCCTCCTCGGCGGCCTGGCGCGCGGCGGGCGAGGCGGTGAGAACCTCGCCCGGGATCTGCGTACGCACGATGCCGCCTCGCGCCTTGTACTCCTGGGGCCCGAGCGGCTGTTCCTGTTCGCCGGTCATGGAGGTGGAACTCCTTCGTCACGTGGGATCTAGGCCGCAAGGGCGGCGTGGAACGGTGTGGGGGACGGCTGCGGCGACGGACGAGGAGTGAACTTCGGCTGCGGTGCGGGATCGCCCGGGTCGCCGGTGCTCGCTCCGGTGCGCCCGGTGAAGATCTTGTGCAACGCGCTCGCGAATCCGGCGCCCTTGATGTAAGCGGTGATCTCGCGCCCTGGGATCGGCGCCTTCCCGATCTTGCCGAGGATGTAGTTCGTGCCCTTGACCGCGATGCCGTTGAAGAATTTCTCGCCGACCCCCGCGATGGCCTTCGACCCGCTGAACCGGATACCCCGCAGCTTGGACAGGCCCTTGAGGCCCTTCAGTGCCGAGAACCCCTTGATGGCGCCGAAGCCGGGGATGACGCCCAGCACGTCGAGTCCCAGTTTGAGGAGATCGAGTTTGCCGCCGCGCGCCGTCATGTCGTAGGCGTGGCCAGCCAGCGCGAGCGCGCTGACGAGTACCGCGGCAACGGCGAGGATGGGCGCGAGCGCCGTCAGTGGCGGGACGAACGCGCAGATGACCGCGAGGACCGAGAGGATGCTGGAGAGGGTGGCGAGCCCGTCCGCCCAGTCGGCCAGCATGTTCATGAAACCGCCAGGGTCACGTACCCCGTCGTGGTGGATGACGTTCTTGATGTGCTTCGCCGCCGCGGATGCCGCGTCGTCGCGGATGTCCTTCGCCCGCCTGATCTCGCTGTGGCACTGGCGGATGGTGTCCATCGCCGCGTCGCGGTTCTTCGCCAGGCGCGTGCGGTCGGTGATGTCGTCCTTGCTGGGGGCGGTTCCCCTGTACTCGTCCAGGCCGCCGACCGCCGTCTTGTGGTCGCCCTCGGCCACGCGGAAGTCGCTGAGCGCCTTGTCGGCGATCTGCTGCGCACGGTTCAACTCGCCCGCGTACTCGCGGGATTCGCCGTCCACGACCCTGGTGCCCAGCGCCTTCGACGCCTCGTCGTAGCGCTCGTACGACCGCTTGAGCCGCCCGGACGCGCCGTCGGCGATCTCGTGGAACGCGCGTCCGGCGTCGCTGTCCCAGCCCTCGACCGACGACAGCGCCCTGATGTTGCGGGCCTGCTTGTCGATCTCGTCGGCCATGCCCCGCAGTTCCTTGCCGAGCCTGGCCACCTCGTAGGGGTCGCCGGGTATCGGGTCCCCGTCGTGCAGGGGCTCCCACTCCTTCGGGCGGCTCACTTCTTCCCCTTCGACTGCGCTCGGGCGTCACGGAGCGCCTGTGCCAGTTCGTGATCGATCTCGTCGTACTTGTCGGCCGCCGTCTGTGTGAACTTGGCCAGGTTCTCGATGTCTTCCATCAATTTCTTGCGCGTCTTCTTCCAAGTTCCCGAGAAGTCGTCGAAGACATCGCGGAGTTTGTCGCTGCCCAGTGCCTGGTCGTAGCCGTCGGCCGGGTTGCTGTTCTCCTTGAACTCACGATGGATCCTGAACAGGGAATCCGAACAGTCCCTGATCATGTCAAGGTCGGCCCTCGTTCTGTCGCCCACGCTGCTTCTCCCCGTTGATGCCACGCCTCGCGAGGCGTGCGTTCTCATGAGCAAAGGGCACGCTATCCGCCGAACGGGTGATCGCACCAGACGCGTCTTCTCCCTTGGCGCGGGGGCGAATTCGGCATCTGGGGCGAAGGGGGCATCACCGCTGCGAAGGGGGAAGCGCCGCTGTCTCGGCGATCAGTCCTTGTCCCGGCCCCGTTCCCGATTGCGGGGGCGGGAGGCGACCCAGGCCCGCACCGTGTCCGCGTACCAGTACGGCTTGCCCGACTCGACGTGGTCCGGTGGGGGCAGAAGACCGTGCTTGCGGTACGAGCGGACCGTGTCCGGCTGGACCCGGATGTGAGCGGCGATGTCCTTGTACGACCAGAGCCTTTTGTCGGTCATCGGTGGTACCTCCCTGCGCTTGCCGCAGTCGCGGCCGGAGAGCCGTCGGGGGAGCTGGGCGCTGCGCTGGCGATCACTCAGCCTGTGCCCGGTCAACGACGCGGAGTGATCGGCGGGGAGGGGTTGTCGAGCGGGTGTGACCGAAGACCCGCGTAGACGAGACATGTGTGACGAGACATGGGTGATTGTGACGTGAGTGATGCAATTGCCCTATCAGGGAGGGAGTTGCTCCGTGGCTTGAAGGTGACGTCAAGCGGGCATCCGAATGTCAGGACAAAACATTGACAGGGCCCCGGGCGCGGCACTAGACCTGGGGTGGGATCGGGCGGCGGCGTCGTCGTGCGGTCAGGCGGTGGCGGGCCCGACGAAGGCGAAGGGACGTGCAGGGTGACCGATCCGTACGACGTCATCAACGCGTACGACGCCGTCGATCCGTACGACGTCATCACCATGGGCCGGATCGGCGTGGACCTCTACCCCCTGCAGTCGGGCGTGGCGCTCGCCGACGTCACCACCTTCGGGAAGTTCCTCGGGGGATCCGCGACCAATGTCGCCGTGGCCGGGGCGCGGCTCGGCCGCCGTACCGCCGTCATCACACGGACGGGCACCGACCCCTTCGGCGCGTATCTGCACCGGGCGCTGCGCGAGTTCGGCGTGGACGACCGGTGGGTCACGCCCGTCGCCGGGCTGCCGACGCCGGTCACCTTCTGCGAGGTGTTCCCGCCGGACGACTTCCCCCTGTACTTCTACCGGCAGCCCAAGGCACCCGACCTGGTGATCCACCCGGACGAACTCGACCTCGGCGCGATCGCCGCCGCGCGCATCTTCTGGATGACCGGGACCGGGCTGAGCGAGGAGCCGAGCCGTTCGGCGACGCTCGCCGCGCTGGCCCACCGGGCGCGGTCCGGCACCACGGTCTTCGACCTCGACTGGCGCCCCATGTTCTGGTCCGACCCCGATGCCGCACGCCCGTTCTACGCCGAGGCCTTGCGGTACGCGACGGTCGCCGTCGGCAATCTGGACGAGGTGGAGATCGCCACCGGCGAGCGGGAACCCTTCGCCGCCGCCCGCGCGCTCCTCGCCGAGGGCGTCTCACTCGCGGTCGTCAAACAGGGGCCCAAAGGCGTCCTCGCCATGACGGTGGACGGCGTGTCCGGCATGCCTGGGGCGTCCGTCGAGGTGCCGCCGCTGCCGGTCGAGGTGCTCAACGGACTCGGCGCGGGCGACGCGTTCGGCGGCGCCCTGTGCCACGGGCTGCTGTCCGGTTGGGACCTGGAGCGGACGATGCGGTACGCGAACGCGGCGGGCGCCATCGTCGCATCGCGCCTGGAGTGCTCGTCCGCGATGCCGACCCCGGCGGAGGTCGACGCGGCCCTGGCCGCCGGGGCGGTCCGGTGACACACGAGCGAGTCACCGTTGGGTACGGGAACACCAAGCACGGGAACACCAAGCACGGCAACACCATGAACGACACCAGCCCCTCCGGTGACAGCGAACGCACTGTGCTCCCGCTGAATGGCGGCTGTGCGATCCACACCGGGGGCGGCATCATCGAACTGCGGGGCAGGGACGGCGTGTTCGCGGAGGCCAGTGACTTCGCGTACGTGCCGTCCGATGCCCACGCACAGATCGCCTCCGGTGCGGGAGGCCGCTTCGCCCTGGCAGGAGCGAAGTGCGAGCGCCGACTCCCCGCCCGCTACGGCCCCGCGCCGGAGGTTCCCGCTTCGCCCGGGACCGGTCCCGATGTACGGCTGCCGCCCGGTTCCGGCCCGCTGCTGCCGACCCGTCCCCACCTGCGGAAAGCGTACGCCGACGGCCACGCGCCGGACCGTCCCACATATGTCTACGCGGAGACCGAAACGGCAGACACAGTGTCGGGCGCGCCCCCGGCGCCGGCGTGGTGGGATGAGTCCGTGGCCGAGACGGCGACACGGCCGTCGGCGGTCAAGGCCCGCGAGGAGTACGACCGGCACGTCACAGCCCGACGCCGCCTTCTGTGAGAGTAGGGATCTTGTCATGACGAAGACCGTCAACCACTGGATCGGTGGGAAGACCGTCGAGGGTGCGTCGGGGACGTACGGACCGGTCACCGACCCGGCGACCGGTGCCGTCACCACGCAGGTCGCCTTCGCGGACGTCGAGGAGGTCGACGCGGCCGTCGCCGCCGCCAAGGCCGCCTACGCGACCTGGGGCACCTCGTCCCTCTCCCAGCGCACCGCCATCCTGTTCCGGTTCCGCGCGCTGCTCGACGCCAACCGTGACGCCATCGCGGAGCTGATCACCGCCGAGCACGGCAAGGTCCACTCGGACGCGCTCGGCGAGGTCGCCCGCGGTCTGGAGATCGTGGAGCTGGCCTGCGGCATCACCGTGCAGCTCAAGGGCGAGCTGTCCACCCAGGTGTCCAACCGGGTCGACGTGTCCTCGATCCGGCAGCCGCTGGGCGTGGTGGCCGGCATCACGCCGTTCAACTTCCCGGCCATGGTGCCGATGTGGATGTTCCCGATGGCCATCGCCTGCGGCAACACCTTCGTCCTGAAGCCGTCCGAGAAGGACCCGTCGGCGGCCATGAAGATCGCCGAGCTGCTGGCGGAGGCCGGGCTTCCGGACGGTGTCTTCAATGTCGTGCACGGCGACAAGGTGGCCGTGGACCGGCTCCTTGAGCACCCGGACGTCGCGGCCGTCTCCTTCGTCGGCTCCACGCCGATCGCCCGCTACATCCACACCACCGCCTCCGCGAACGGCAAGCGCGTCCAGGCGCTCGGCGGCGCCAAGAACCACATGCTGGTCCTGCCGGACGCCGACCTGGACGCGGCGGCCGACGCGGCCGTATCGGCGGCCTACGGGTCCGCCGGAGAGCGCTGCATGGCCATCTCGGCGGTCGTCGCGGTCGGCGCCGTCGGCGACGAGCTGGTGGAGAAGATCCGCGAGCGCGCCGAGAAGATCAAGATCGGTCCCGGCAACGACCCGGCGTCCGAGATGGGCCCCCTGATCACCGCCGCGCACCGCGACAAGGTCGCCTCCTATGTGCACGGCGCGGCGGCCCAGGGCGCCGAGGTCGTCCTCGACGGCACCGGATACACCGTCGAGGGGTACGAGGACGGCCACTGGATCGGCCTGTCCCTCCTCGACCGCGTACCGACCACGGCGGACGCCTACCGGGACGAGATCTTCGGCCCCGTGCTGTGCGTGCTGCGCGTGGAGACGTACGACGAGGGCGTCGCCCTGATGAACGCCTCGCCGTTCGGCAACGGCACCGCGATCTTCACCCGGGACGGCGGCGCGGCCCGCCGCTTCCAGATGGAGATCGAGGCGGGCATGGTCGGCGTGAACGTGCCGATCCCGGTCCCCGTCGGCTACCACTCCTTCGGTGGCTGGAAGGACTCGCTCTTCGGCGACCACCACATCTACGGCAACGACGGAACGCACTTCTACACGCGCGGGAAGGTCGTCACCACCCGCTGGCCCGACCCGGCCGACGGCCCCACGGGCGTCGACCTGGGCTTCCCGCGCAACCACTGACCACCCCGTTCCACCTCGCCGAGGCCGTCCGTATTCCGGACGGCCTCGGTCATTTTCCGGTAATACGCTGCGGTTCCCGTAGTGCCGGAAGAGGCCGGGCCGCCTGATGAGTCCTGCCATGTACGGCAGTCCAGTGAGCATTCGACTACGGATTCCGCAGGTGAAGGACCGTTGACGATTCGGAATCCGCAAGGTTCCATGACGGCGCCGGGAGCACGCACCACCCTTCACGACAGCCTCCGGAGGCGATACCGCTCCCGCCTCACCACCTGCCGCACGAATCGATCGGAACCACCCGATGACGGACACGCTTCGCACCCCCACCCCGGACGCCCTGCCCGACCCCCTCGTGGCCGGTCCCGGCGCCCCGGTCGACGCGGGCCCGGACAGTCCCCAGAAGCTCAAGCGTTCCATCGGTGTCGTCGGCGGCACCCTGCTCACGCTGTCCTGCGTGACGCCCGCGTCGACCTTGTTCGTCGTCGTGCCCGACCTGTTCGGCAGCCTGGGCACCGCCACCGCGCTGACCATCGCGATCGGCTCGCTGCTCTGTATCGCCGTCGCGTTCTGCTACTCCGAACTCGGCACCCTCATCCCCAGCGCGGGCGGCGAGTACGCCATGGTGTCCACGCTCGCCGGACGCCTCGCGGGCTGGCTGGTCTTCGTCCTGTCGCTGCTCGTCGTGATGATCGTGCCCCCGGTGATCGCCATGGGCACCGCGGACTACCTCGCCCCGATCGTGCACCTGGACCCCGCGTTCGCCGGCGCCGGCGTGATGCTCCTCGCCACTCTCGCGGGCCTCCTCGACCTGCGGGCCAACGCCTGGATCACCGGCGTCTTCCTCGTACTCGAAGTGATCGCGGCGGCCGTCGTCGCCGTCCTCGGCTTCGCCCACTCCGAGCGCGGCGCGGGCAGCCTGGTCGATCTGACGGTGGCCGGATCCGACGGGCGCCCCGACACCGTCACCGCGATGCTGATCATCTCCGGACTCGCCATCGCCCTCTTCGTCACCCAGGGCTTCTCCACGGCCGTCTACCTCTCCGAGGAGCTGGAGAACCCGCGCCGCAATGTCGCCCGTACCGTCCTCGCGACGCTCGCGATCTCCGCCGTGATCATCCTGGTGCCGGTCATCGCCATCACCATGGGCGCCCCCGACCTCGCCGCCCTCACCGGCGGTGACATCAGCGGCATGGTCGCCGCCTGGAGCAACTCGGCGGTCGGCACCTTCGTCAGCCTCTGTGTCGCCCTCGCGATCATCAACGCGGGCATCGTCATGGTCATCCAGAACTCCCGCGTCCTGTTCGCGTCCGCCCGCGACCGGGCCTGGCCCCGCCCCGTGAACCACGCCCTCGCGCGCCTGGGCCGCTTCGGCTCACCGTGGGTCGCCACGCTCCTGGTGGGCATCCCCGGCGCCCTCCTGTGCTTCGTGAACCTGGACACCCTCTACGGCGTCACCGGCGTCTCCGTCACCGCGATGTACCTCCTGGTCGCCGTCGCCGCGCTGCTCGCCCGGCGCGGCGCGCACCGCGACCGGCCGGCCTGGCGCATGCCCCTGTGGCCCGCCCTGCCGGTCCTGCTGATCGCCGTCCTCGCGTACGTCCTGAGCCAACAGGAGGCCACGTACCTCCTGTGGACCGGCGGGATCACCGCCGTGGCGACCCTGTACTGGGCCTTCTACCTGCGTCCGCGCCGCGCGACACGGTGGCTCGTGTCGATCCCCGAGGACGTCCGGGACTGATCTTCACGGCGGCGCGGCCTGTGCCATACCCGGCGGCCACTCCGTCACGTACCACGGGTGCGGTACGCCGTGCGGGGGCCGTACTCCCGTGGGAGGTCCGCCGGTTCACCCCGGCGGCTGCCCCGGTTGTCAGTGGCCCCCCGTACCGTGGGGGACATGGATCTCCGAATGCCCAGGCTGCCCCGGCCACGGCGGCGGCGGAGGTGGATCGCCTCCGCCGCCGCCGTCGTCGTCCTCGCGGGCGCCGGCACCTGGACGGCCGCGGCCTCCGACACCGCGCCGCCCGTGGACCGCCAGGACCGCACCCTGGACACGGGCGGCGCCCGGATCGACACCTCGTTCTTCACGGCGGGCGGCGACGGACGGCGCCCGGCGGTGCTCCTGGGGCACGGCTTCGGCGGCAGCAAGGACGACGTCCGGGGGCAGGCGGAGACCCTCGCGCGCGACGGCTACGCGGTGTTGACCTGGTCGGCGCGCGGATTCGGCCGCTCCACCGGGAAGATCGGCCTCAACGACCCCCAGGGCGAGGTCGCCGACGTCTCGAAGCTCATCGACTGGCTCGCCGGACGCCCCGAAGTCCGGCTCGACGCCCCGGGCGACCCGCGCGTGGGTGTCGCCGGAGCGTCCTACGGCGGGGCGATCTCCCTGCTGGCCGCCGGGCACGACCAGCGGGTCGACGCCATCGCCCCGCAGATCACGTACTGGAACCTCGCCGACGCCCTCTTCCCCGAGGGCGTGTTCAAGAAGACGTGGGCGGGGCTGTTCATCAACAGCGGTGGCGGCTGCGACCGGTTCGAACCGGAGCTGTGCCGGATGTACGACCGGGTCGCCGAGTCCGGCGTCCCCGACCCGCAGGCGAAAGCCCTCCTCACCGAGCGCTCCCCGTCCGCCGTCGGCGACCGCATCAAGGTGCCGACGCTGATCTTCCAGGGCCAGACCGACTCCCTGTTCCCGCTCGGCCAGGCCGACGCCATGGCGAAGGCGATCCGTGCGAACGACGCGCCCGTGGACGTCGACTGGATCTCCGGCGGACATGACGGCGGCGACATGGAGCAGACCCGGGTGTACGACCGGATCGGTTCCTGGTTCGACCGCTATCTCAAGGACGACAAGGGCGCCGACACGGGACCCGCGTTCCGGATCACCCGTACCGGAGGCGTCGACTCCACGGACGGCGCGACCTTGCTGCGCGGCGCCAGCGACTCCACGTACCCCGGACTGGAGAGCGGACCGCGGTCCTTCGCGCTCAGCGGCCGTGAGCAGACCTTCGACAACCCGGCGGGCGCCAGCCCGCCCGCGATCTCCACGGTCCCCGGGCTCGGCGGAATCGCCGCGGGCGGCGGGGGCGGAGGCGGCGGGCTGGGCGGCGGCGGAGGCGACAGCGGCGGGGGCCTCTCGCTCTCCTCCCTCGGCATCGGTTTCGCACTCGACTTCCCCGGCCAGTACGCGAAGTTCGACTCGGCCCCCCTCGCCGAGGACCTGCGCATCACCGGCTCGCCGACCGTCCGCGTCCATGTCCGCTCCACCAGCGACGACGCCGTGCTGTTCGGCAAGGTGTACGACGTCGGGCCGGGCGGCACCCAACAAGTGCTGCCGTCCCAGCTCGTCGCCCCGGTCCGCGTCGAGGGCGCGAAGAACGGCAAGGACGTCGACCTGACCCTGCCCGCCGTCGACCACGAGGTGCAGAAGGGCCACCGGCTCCGCCTGGTCCTCGCCTCGACCGACCTCGGGTACGCGTCGCCGATGGCGCCCGCGACCTACACCGTCTCCGTCCAGGGCGACCTGGCCGTCCCCACCGCGCCCGGCGTCACCACCGCCGCCGCGCCCCTGCCGTCCTGGGTGTGGTGGCTGCCGCTCGCCGGACTCGCCGTCGCGGTCGCCCTGCTCCTCACCGGCCGCCGCCGCACCGCGACCCCGGCGCCGGACCCGGCACTCGCCGAGGTACCGCTCCAGATCACCGACCTGAGCAAGCGGTACGCCAAGTCCACCGACCGGTATGCCGTACGGGACCTCTCGTTCCGCGTGGAGAAGGGCCAGGTCCTGGGGCTGCTCGGGCCGAACGGCGCGGGCAAGACCACCACCCTGCGCATGCTCATGGGCCTCATCCGGCCCGACGCCGGTGAGATCCGCGTCTTCGGGCACGCCATCCGGCCCGGTGCGCCCGTCCTGTCCCGGGTCGGCTCCTTCGTCGAGGGCGCGGGCTTCCTGCCGCATCTGACGGGCCGGGAGAACCTGGAGCTGTACTGGCGGGCCACCGGACGGCCCGCCGGGGACGCCCACATGGAGGAGGCGCTGGAGATCGCCGGACTCGGCGACGCCCTCCAGCGCGCGGTGCGCACGTATTCGCAGGGCATGCGGCAGCGGCTCGCCATCGCCCAGGCCATGCTCGGCCTGCCGGACCTGCTGATCCTCGACGAGCCGACCAACGGCCTGGACCCGCCGCAGATCCGCGAGATGCGCGAGGTGATGATCCGGTACGCGGCGGCGGGCCGCACCGTCATCGTCTCCAGCCACCTCCTCGCGGAGGTCGAGCAGTCCTGTACGCATCTGGTGGTCATGGACCGGGGCCGGCTCGTCCAGGCGGGACCGGTCGCCGAGATCATCGGCTCCGGGGACACCCTGCTGGTCGGTCTGGCGGCGCCCGTCGCCGATCCGCTGGTCGAGAAGGTCGGCGCGCTGCCCGGCGTGGCCACGGCCGTCCGGGCCGACGGCGACCTGCTGGTCCGCCTCGACCCGGCCGCGACCGCCGGCGCCCAGCGCCTCCTCGTGGACCTGGTCCGCCTGGAGGTCCCGGTGGTGTCGATGGGACCCCACCGACGGCTGGAGGACGCGTTCCTGACCCTGATCGGCGGGGAACAGTGAACTCCGTTTACCCGGCGGGGTGTTGGACCGCCGGGAGCGATGGCGTACGGGAACGGCACTCGATCGGAGAGGGCGTATGAGCACGCTCGTTGGGCAGGACCGCGCCGAGGTGGCGCCCGGCTACCGGGCCCGGGGCACCCTGCCCCTGCGCGTGGAGGCCGTCCGGCAGCTCAAGCGGCGCCGGACCCTCGTGATGGCCGCCGTCCTGGGCCTGCTGCCTTTCGTCCTGGTGGCCGCCTTCGCGATCGGCGGCGAGCCCGGCGGGCGCAACGGCAGCGTGACCCTGATGGACACCGCCACCGCGTCCGGCGCCAACTTCGCGGCGACCTGTCTGTTCGTCTCGGCGGGTTTCCTCCTGGTGATCCCGGTCGCGCTGTTCTGCGGGGACACCGTCGCCTCCGAGGCGAGTTGGTCGTCGCTGCGGTATCTGCTCGCGGCGCCCGTGCCCCGGGCCCGGCTTCTCGCGTCGAAACTGACCGTCGCGCTCGGGATGAGCCTCGCCGCGATGGTGATGCTGCCGGTGGTCGCGCTCGCGGTCGGCACGGCGGCGTACGGCTGGGGGCCCTTGGAGATCCCCACCGGCGGTGTGCTGCCGGCGGGCACGGCGGCGCAGCGGCTGGTCGTCGTGATCGGGTACATCTTCGTGTCCCAACTCGTCACGGCCGGCCTCGCGTTCTGGCTGTCCACCAAGACGGACGCCCCGCTCGGCGCGGTCGGCGGCGCGGTCGGGCTGACCATCGTCGGCAATGTCCTGGACGCCGTCACCGCGCTCGGGGACTGGCGCGACTTCCTGCCCGCGCACTGGCAGTTCGCCTGGGCCGACGCGATCCAGCCCCGACCCGAATGGGGCGGCATGATCCAGGGCACGGCGGTCTCGCTCACGTACGCCGTCATCCTGTTCGCCCTCGCGTTCCGGGGTTTCCGGCGCAAGGACGTCGTTTCCTAGCCGGTGGTGGAGGCCGTGCACAGGGAGCGCACGGCGTACGCGAGGCTTCGGGCGTGGGGTGCGTCCAGCCGGTGGCGGTAGGCGGTCGCGGTGGCCGCCCGGGTGACCCGGGCGGCGCAGGACGGGGCGTTCCGGGCGTCGCGGGTCCCCGCCAGGGCGCGTAGCACCTCCGTGGTGAGGCGGTCGAGGGCAGGGCGTACGTCCCGCGCCAAGTCGGGCCGCTCGTCGGGTCGTTCGGTGGGCCGTTCGCCGGGGTGCGCGTCCCAGTGGGCGAAGAGTTCCCGCTGCACCGCCTTGCCGGCCTCGATCTGGTCCCGGAACACGGTGACCGTGTGCGCCGGGTCGAGGCCGAGGGCGGGGGAGCGGGCCGCCACGTCGTCCAGGATGCGGCGTTCCCGGACCGGGTCCTCGATCGGTGACCCGGTGCCGTATTTGGCGGCGGCGACCCGGTCGGCGAGGAGCAGGCGTTCGGTGAGGAGATGGACGAGAGGGTCGATGGACGACCGGACGACAGCGGCGCCCCGTGCCGTACCCGGCGACGCGGAGGCGGTGGGCGCGGTCGCCGTCGTACCCCACAGCCCGACCAGAACGGCGCCGAGCACCGCGTACCCACGCGCATACCTACGGGCATACCCACGAGTGGTTTCCCCAGGGAAGTTTTCCTTGATCACCGAACCTGTCTAGCGCACCGTAGGGTGGCCGGGTGAGCGGGACATCCGAGGGGCGACGGCGCAGACTCCCTCGCCAGGTGCGGGAACAGCAGATGATCGACGTGGCGGTGCACGTCTTCGCCAAGCGCGGTTACCACGCCGCGTCGGTGGACGAGATCGCCGAACTCGCCGGTGTCTCCAAGCCGATGGTCTACCTCTATCTGGACTCCAAGGAAGGGCTGTTCCTCGCCTGCCTGCGGCGCGAGTCGGGCCGCCTGGTCGACGCCTTCCAGGGCGCCGCGCGCGAGGGCGGCTCCCCCGAACTGCGGCTGTACGCGGGCCTGTCCGCGTTCTTCTCCTTCGTGGCCGGACACCGCGACAGCTGGGTCGTCCTGCACCGTCAGGCGTCCGAGCTGACCGAGGCCATAGCGGCGGCCGTCGCCGAGGCGCGGCGCGCGGTGATGACCGAGGTCGCCCGCCTGGTACGGGACGGCATCGCCGAGAGCGAGCGCGGCGACCGGCTCGGCGACGAGGACGCGGACTTCGTGGCGCACGCGCTCGTCGGCGCCGCGGACTCGCTCACCGACTGGGTGGACCGGCACCCCGACGAATCACCCGAACGCATCACGCTGCGGCTGATGAACATGGTGTGGCTGGGCATGGACCGCGTCCTCGACGGCGAGGCATGGCTTCCCCAACCCCAGCCCGAGCCCCAACCTCAGCCCTAGCATCGTGCACGCACCATTGACGGTTCCCTACGCGTGAGTAAGTTGACGGTCGAGTCAGGAAGCTCCGCGCCAACCAAGCCCCTCCGCAAAGGCAACGTCGCCGCCACCGGGAGCCGTCATGGGCGTACGCAAGGATCTGAAACGGGCCGCACAGCGCTCCCACCTCGCCGACCGCTTCGTGGCCGGGCTGACCCGCGACGCGGACGGCACCGTACGCGAGACGAGGGTGGCGGCCCTGGCCGCCCCGCCCGTCACCGGCAGCATCGCCGACCTGCCGTTCACGAACGCCGCCGAGGCGCCGAACGACGTCGTGGTGCGCCGCAAGGAGGGCGCCGGCTGGCGGCCCGTCACGGCCGCAGCATTCGCCCGCGAAGTCGCCGCCACCGCCAAGGGGTTGATCGCGGCGGGCCTCGCGCCGGGCGGCCGGGTCGCGCTGATGTCCCGTACCCGCTACGAGTGGGCCGTGCTCGACTTCGCGATCTGGGCGGCCGGCGGCCAGACCGTGCCCGTGTATCCGACCTCGTCCGCCGACCAGATCGAGTGGATCGTCCGGGACTCGGGCGCGCGGTTCCTGATCGCCGAGACACCCGACAACATCCGTACGGTGACCGGTGCCGTGGCGCCGCTGCCCGTGTCGGAACGGCCCCGGCTGTTCGAGCTGGACGCGGGCGCGATCCTCGAACTTGCCACGCTCGGCCGGGAGATACCCGACGAGGAGGTCACCAAGCGGCGCGCCGCGCTCGGTCCCGGCACGATCGCCACCGTCTGCTACACCTCCGGCACCACGGGCCGCCCCAAGGGCTGCGTCCTCACCCACGGCAATCTGCACGCCGAGGCCGCCAACACCGTCGATCTGCTGCATCCGGTGTTCAAGGAGGTCACGGGCCAGGTCGCGTCGACGCTCCTGTTCCTGCCGCTCGCGCACATCCTGGGCCGCTCCCTCCAGATCGCGTGCCTGCTCGCGCGGATAGAGATCGGCCACTTCCCGAGCGTCAAGCCCGATGAACTCCGCCCGGAGATGCGGTCGTTCCGGCCGACGTTCCTCGTCGGCGTGCCGTATCTCTTCGAACGGATCCACGACACGGGCCGGGCGACCGCCGAGCGGATGGGCCGGGGCGCCTCCTTCGAGCGGGCCGACCGGGTCGGGGTGCGCTTCGGCGAGGCGTATCTGCGGAAGTTCCTCGGCACGGGCCCTGGCCCGGGGTTCCGTCTCACCGCCGCGTGGGCCCTGTACGACCTGCTCGTCTACCGGCGTATCCGGCGCGAGCTGGGCGGCCGGCTGCGCTACGCGATCAGCGGCGGTTCCCCGCTGGACCCCCGCCTGAACTTCTTCTTCTACGCCGCCGGGATCCTCGTCTACGAGGGCTACGGCCTCACCGAGACCACCGCGGCGGCCACCCTCACCCCGCCCCTGAGACCGCGCCCGGGGACCGTCGGCCTCCCGGTGCCGGGTACGGCCGTGCGGATCGCGGACGACGGGGAGGTGCTGATCAAGGGTGGCATCGTCTTCGACGCGTACTGGAACAACCCGGAGGCGTCCCACCAGGTGCTGGACGACGGCTGGTTCGCCACCGGCGACCTCGGGTCCCTCGACCACGACGGCTATCTGACGATCACCGGCCGCAAGAAGGACCTGCTCATCACGACCGGCGGCAAGAACGTGTCGCCCGCCGTCCTGGAGGACCGGCTGCGCGGTCGCCCGCTGGTCGGGCAGTGCCTCGTCGTCGGCGACAACCGGGACTACATCGGCGCGCTGATCGCCCTGGACCCGCAGGCCCTGACCCACTGGCTCTCCGTACGGCGGCGCGACCGGCAGACCCCGCCCGCCGCCCTGCTCACCGACCCGGACCTGCTAGCCGACCTCCAGAAGGCCGTCGACTATGCCAACCAGGCCGTCTCCCGCGCCGAATCCATCCGCCGCTTCACCGTGATCCAGGGCGAGTTCACCGAGGACAACGGCCTCCTCACCCCGTCCCTGAAGATCAAACGCCACGCCGTGGTCAAGAAGTACGCGACGGAGATCGAGGAGCTGTACGGGAACTGACCCGTCCGCGCCCTCAGACGAAGCGGACCGCCGGGTCCACCGGTGTCATGACCGTCCATCTCAACTCGCCGCGGCCATAGGGGCCGACCGTGCCGTACGGGCCCATCGTCAGGATGCGGAGGGTGATCGGTTCCGGGGAGATCAGGGGGAAGAACATCGGGCGGGGGGCCGTGTGCGGGCCTGGGGTGTGGGCGGTGCGGCGCCAGAGGGCCGGGACGCCGGGCTGAGCGCGGAGGTGCCGGACCACGGTGTCGAGGCGGGCGTTGTGCGGGGTGCGCTGCCAGGCGAGCCGTACGTCGGACAACAGCGGCAGGGCCCAACTCCCCTCCCAGTCCCGGAGTTGATAGCGCGAGTCCGGGCCGAAGACCCATTCGAGGACATTGGCGCCGTCCCGGGCGACCCACGGGCAGTGCAGCCCGGCGACCTCGTTGCACGCGAGCACGTCCCACGCGCCGTCGGCCAGGAAGCTGACGCAGTCGCGCTGCCGCCGCACCAGGTCGACGAGCAGCGGATCGGGCACGGCGGCGGAGCCCTGCTCGTACGCCGGTTCGTACGCCGGTTCGTACGCCGGTTCGTGGCGCGTGAAGCGGTAGAGGACGTCGGCCTGGGCGGGGGAGAGGTCGAGGACGCGGACCACACCGTCGATCATCCGCCGGGTGTACTGGCGGCGTTCGCCGCGCTCCAGATAGCAGTACCAGCGTTCGCTCACGCCGAGAAGCGTGGCCATGTCGAGCTGGGTCACATAGCTGCGGGCGCCCCGCGTGCCGTCGAGTCCCGGGATGCGGGCGGGGTCCCGGAGCTTGCGCCACTCGCGGAGCATCGCGCCGACATCGGCGTCCCGTTCGTCTCCGCGTACGCCTCCGTCGGCTCCCCGTTGCTCCCCGCTTCGTTCAGCCGTCAAGTAAAGCCCCCGTAAAATTGGTGATTTCCTCCCGGTCTCCCCGGCCGGTCGCGCTGTGTGGTCGCCGCGACTACTCCCGGTTCGGTCCCGTAGGTGGGAGGGGTGTCAGGGTGCCATACGCGCGACCGGAACGGCAGAGTTCCGGCACTCCCGCGTGCCGTTCTTGACCTCCTCGAAACGCGCACTGTGAGCAGGCCCACCCCGGCAACGGGCCCCGAGGAGAAGCGAGCAGGTATGACCATGACCGACAGCGTCGCCCTCGCCGTCGCCCGTACGGATCTGGGACGGCACCCCACCGCCGCCCGGTGCGCCCGGATCTGGGCGCGCGGCGCGCTCAGGGAGTGGCAGGTGTGCGCCTCCGTCGTCCCGGATGTCGAGCTGGTCGTGTCCGAGTACGTGTCCAACGCCCTGCTGCACGCCCGGGGTGCCATTCGTGCGGAACTCGTCCTGTTGCGGGACGGGCGGTGGTTGCGGGTCGAGGTCCACGACGCGGGGCCGTGCGCCGGGGCCGCCGCCTGGCCTGGCCGGGAACACCACGGGCGCGGCCTGCAGATCACCGGCGCGCTGGCCGTCCACTCGGGGCGGGAGACCACGCCGGAACGCTCCAGGGCATGGGCGGAGTTGGCGATCCCGGCGCCTCCGGACCCGAAGTGATCCGAAGTGATCCGAGGCGACCCGAAGTGAGCCTCCAGAAGGCCGAAGTGGGCTTTCCCGCAGCACCCCAGGACCCCAGCATCCCTGACATACCGTCACCAAGGACACGCATGAGCTACTTCCTGCCGGAGGACGACCCCGTACTGGCTTCCTGCCGGGGCCTGGCCCGGATGCATCCGTCCGCGATCCGGCTCAGCGAGCGCCCGCTCTATCTGACGGCCGCCGACCCGCATCCCGCGCGCCGTGTCGGGCTCGTCTCCGGCGGCGGCTCCGGCCATGAGCCCCTGCACGCGGGTCTGTTGGGGCGCGGCGGCCTCGACGCGGTCTGCCCGGGGCAGATCTTCGCGTCGCCGCACAACGGCCAGATCGTCGCCGCGTCCCACGACGTCGCCGGCCCCTCGGGCGTCCTGCACATCGTCAAGAACTTCACCGGGGACGTCCTGAACTTCTCGATCGCCGCCGAACGGCTGCGCGCGGAGGGCGTCACGGTCGCGGAGGTACGGGTCGGCGAGGACGTGGCCAGCACGGGTACGGGGGCCGGGCGCCGGGGGACCGCCGCCACCGTCGCCGTCGAGCGCATCCTCGGGGCAGCCGCCGACCGGGGCGACGGCCTGGAGGCGCTGACCGACCTCGGCCGGCGCGTCGTCGAGCGCTCACGCAGCCTCGCCGTCGCCGCCCGCGCGCACACCTCGCCGGACACGCTGCGGCCCGCGTTCACGCTGCCCGCCGACCACATCGACTACGGCGTCGGCATCCACGGCGAACGCGGGGCGCGCACCCTGCCCCGGCCGCCCGTTGAGGCCTTGGTCCGCCGGATGCTGGACGACCTGCTGTCGGAGGGCGCAAACCCCACAGCCGACCCCACAGCCGACCCCACCGCCGCCCGGAACGGCCTCCTCCTCGTAGTCAACGGCCTCGGCTCGACCACACGCCTCGAACTCCAAGCCATCGCCGCCATCGCCGGCGACCAACTCGCGGCGCGCGGCGAGAAGGTGGCGGCAGTACTGGCCGGTACGTACATCACCGCGCTCGACACGGCCGGGTTCTCGCTGACCCTGACCGCGCTGGAGCCGGGGTGGCTCGAACTCTGGCACGGCACCGAGGACCGCGAAGGCGCCCACGCCGACGCCGGTACCTCCGTACGGAAACCGCCCCAGGCCCCCGTAGCAACCCCGCGTCCCGAGCCGTCCACGGATCGCCCTCGCGGGTCCCGGGCCGCGCTCGACCGGTACGCCGAGATCACCCGGCAGGTGCACGACGCGCTCGGCCGGCTCGACCAGGCCGCGGGGGACGGCGACTTCGGCGCCAATCTGCGCGGCGGGCTGCGGCTCGCCGTCGAACGGGTCGACCGGACCGGCGAGGACGGGCTCGGCGCGGCGGCTGCCGTCTTCCTCGACCAGGTCGGGGACAGCGCGGGGCCGCTGCTCGGCATCCTCTTCGACCGGCTGGCCGCCGTCACCGGGGCCCACCCCGGCGGCGAACGCCCCGCGATTCCCGCGCTCGCCGACGCCAGTACGCGGGCCCTGGACGCGATCCGGCGGGCCGGGGGCGCGACGACGGGCGACCGTACGCTGATCGACGCCCTCGCGCCTGCCGCCCGCGCGCTGACGGACGCGCCCCGCGACGCCGACGACGCGATCACCACGGCCGCGCTGGCCGCGATCACCGGCGCGCGGGCCACCGCGGCGATGCTCGGCGGCCGGGGCCGCGCCAGCTACGTCGGCGAACGCGCCCTGGGCACACCGGACCCCGGAGCCATCGCCATCGCGCTGCTGTACTGCGCGCTGGCCGACGTGTACGAGCCGCAGCACGCCACGAGGCTCCCGGCCCCGGGCTACGTGGTCCAGCCGTCACCACGCGCCTGACGCCTCCCTCGCCCACTCCCTTACGGAATCCACCGCCCACTCCACTACGGAATCCACCGATCTACGGACGGGACCCACCATGACGCACTTCCTCACCCCCGAAGCCGCCCGTGACGGTGCGCGCGGGCTCACGCTCGCCCATCCGCACATCGCGCTCTGCGACGACCCGCTGTTCCTCTGGTCACGGGACCGTGCCCCGGTGCGCCGGGTGGGGCTGGTGTCCGGGGGCGGCAGCGGCCACGAGCCGTTGCACACCGGCCTGTTGGGGCCTGGCGGGCTGGACGCCGTCGCGCCGGGCGAGGTGTTCGCGTCGCCGCACGCGCGGCAGATCGTCGGCGCCTCGATGGCGGCGGCGGGCGCGTCGGACGGCGGTGTGCTGCACATCGTGAAGAACTACACCGGGGACCGGGTCAACTTCTCCCTCGCGGCGGACCAGTTGCGCGCGGAGGGCTACGAGGTGGCGCAGGTGGTCGTGGACGACGACGTGGCGACCAGCGGTTCGGCGGCCGGGCGGCGCGGCACTGCGGCGACCGTCGTGGTCGAGAAGCTGCTCGGCGCGGCGGCCGACCGGGGAACCGATCTGGCGGGCCTCGCGGACCTCGGCACCCGGATCGCGGCCTGCTCCCGCAGCCTCGCCGTGGCCGCCAGGGCGCACACGTCTCCGTCCACGCGGCGCACGGCGTTCACGCTCGGGCAGGAGATCGACTACGGCGCCGGAATCCACGGGGAGCGGGGCGCCCGCACGATCAACTCGCTGCGGCCCACGGAGTTCGTCGTACGGCGGATGCTGACGGACCTCCTCGACTCGGTCACGGCGGGGCGCGAGGGCGTGATCCTGCTGGTCAACGGGCTCGGCGCGACCACCGAACTGGAGCTGCGGGCGATCAGCGCGCTCGCGCACGCCTGCCTGGTCGAACAGGGCGTCGAGGTCGCGGTGGTGGCCGCGGGCACGTACACGGCGGCGCTCGACACGTCCGGCTTCTCCCTCACGTTGACGGCGCTGTCGCCGGGCTGGCTGGACCTGTGGTGCGCGCCCGCGAGGACCCCGCTGCACCTGCCGGGCGCGACGGCCCCGCCCACCGCGCGGACGACGGGACCCGACTTCGTACGGCGGACTCCGGTACGGCGGACGCGGACGCGGGGGCGCCGGGACGTCCTGGAACGGCTCGGGGCGATCTGCGCCACCGTGCACGCCGACCTCACGCACCTCGACCAGCGGGCGGGCGACGGGGACTTCGGGGACAACTTCACCTCCGGGGTGACCCGGGCGGTGGCGCGGGCGCGCGAGGACGGAACGGCCGGGATGACCGCGCTCGCGGAGGCCTTCACGACCCATGTCGGGGGCACGAGCGGCCCCTTGTTCGGCATCCTCTTCCAGCATCTGGCGGTGGCGCTGGGCGACGAGGAGCACGCCGACACGGCGGCACTCGCGGCGGCGTGCACGGCGGCGGCCGAGGACATCGGCCGGATCGGCGGGGCACGCGTCGGCGACCGTACGCTGCTCGACGCGCTGGTCCCGGCCGCGGAATCCCTCACGGCGTCGGCCAGGTCCCGCCGCGCGGCGCCCCTCACGGCGGCGGCCCTGGCGGCGGTCAAGGGCGCCCACCGCACGGCCGGGCTCACGGCCCGCCGGGGCCGCTCCAGCTACGTCGGCGACCACGCCACCGGGGTCGCGGACCCCGGCGCCATCGCGGTCGCCCTGATCTGCGCGGCCCTGGCCGAGACGTACGAACCGACCCATGCCACCCGCCTCCCGGGCCCGTCCCACATCGCCGTCCTGGCGCCGTCCACGGAGGCGGTGGACTGAGGGCGGTGGACTGAGGGATCGCGGTTGCGGGACTGGACCGGGCGGGGCGCGGGTTCCGGCATGGACCAGGTGCTCATCCGACGGTTCACTTGTCCGCCGGGATCGCCGACTCGTGCGGTTCCGCCGTGATCACCAGGACGCCGTCGTCGCCGTCCGCCGGGAGGGACACGCGGCGGATCAGCTCCTCCCAGCGTGCGGGCCACAGCGTCGCCGCGTCCCAGCGGATGCCTTCCAGGAGTACGCCGTCCAGATTGGCGCCGCGCAGATCCGCGCCCACGAAGTCGCTGCTCAGCCGCTCCACCTCGGTGGCCGCCTGGGACAGGGCGAGCGCCTGGCCGCAGGCGAGTTCCAGGTCGTCCGCGAGGTCCTGCGCCACCATGTCGGCGCCGGGCCCGGGGAAGCTGCCCGCCGGGCCCTCCGGGGCGGGAGCGAGCAGCGGCGCCAGCTCCTCGTTCAGGAACTCCCGGGCGTTCTGGGCGTCGTAGCGGAGTTGCTCGGCGTAGGGCGCGAGGAACGCCTCGACGGCCGCCGGGTAGTCGGTGCCGGTCAGATTCGCGGGGCGGCGGCGGGGGCCCGGCAGGAGGAACACCTCGCGCAGCGCCGCGTTCAAGCCCCGCACCGCGTGGTGTGGGTGGTCCGGCGGTCCGGGTGGAGGCGGCGCGTCCGCCGTGGTCTCCAGGTCATGCAGGAGCCGCAGTCCCGTGCGCAGGACGTCCACCAGGTCGCGCGGCCAGTAGGTACGGGCGATGCGCAGCGCGTCGCGCCGGTAGCGGAGCCGTACGGCCGCCGGGCGGTTCGCGAGGGTGCCGCTCGCGGCGAGCAGCGCGTACGAGGTGCCTCCCCTCTTCTCGCGGGCCAACCGGGTCTCGTGGCTGTGCCGTTCCGCGACGGTGTGGCCGAGGGTGCGGTGCGCGGCGGACAGCAGCCGGTCCAGGGCGAGATCGGGGTCGCGGAGTTCGGGGATGCCGCCCTGGCCCGTCAGGCGGTCGCTCACGGCGACGGCCAGGTGGCTGTGGGCGGAGGCCAGCAGCATGTCCAGCACCGTGTTCCCGCCGGGCGTGGTCTCTCCGGCCCCCCTGGTCTCCCTGGTCTCTCCGGTCTCTCCCGTCTCTCCGGTGGTCCCGGTCATCCTTCCTCCTCCCATCCCTCGTACCGCTCCGCCGCCCCTGCGCCTGTCCCCCCACCTGCGCCCGTCCCGCCACCGTCGCCCGCCTCCCCGCCCAGGCCGAGCCCCGCCTTCAGGGATGCCCTCGCCCGGGTGAGGTTCTGCCGCACCGCCGCCTGCGTGGTGCCCATCGCGCGAGCGCTCTCCTCGGTCGTGAAGCCGTCCAGGTGCCACGCCATGGCGGCCCGCTGCTTGGACGGCAGCCGCAGCAGCAGCGCGATGACCCGGCGTTCCTCCTCGCCGATCTCGGCCGCCTGCGCGGGGGTCCGCCAGCGCAGCACCGCGCGCGGCTCCGGCGGCTCGGCGCACGCGTCCTCCGGCTTCACCTGCTGCCGCACCCACGACCGCCACGCCACCCGGCGCAGCCACGCCTTGGGATAGGCGATGGACAGGCCGGGCGCGCACATCTGCGTGAAGGCGTCCTGCGCCGCGTCCTGCGCCTCGACCCAGGACGCGCCGTTCAGCAGCAGGAACCGGACCAGGGCGGGGTACTGCGCGTGGTGCAGCGCCTCGGCCAGCTCCCGGCCGGGGAGCGCGACGGACGCGACCTCGTACGGGTCGGCGGAACCCGTCTCCAACAGGTCGCCGTCGGCGGCGGACGAAGGGAGGCCGGTGACCGCCGGTGGTTCCGCGACGCCCACCTCAGACCTGACCGCATCCTCCACCGCACCCACCCCCGCTCGGGTCGCCGGCCCGGTCCACCCGCACCCGGCGCCCCCGTACCGACTCGTCCAGGGACCCCCAGGGCGCGGCGCACCGCACCCGCTCGGTCACCCCGGCGTCGGCGATGCGCGCCAACTCGACCTCCGTGCTCAGCCACCGGTGAGCGATCTTCACCAGACCGCTCACCCCGCTGACGAGCACGGTCACAGCGGCCCCGACCACCACAGGATCCACCCCGCGGCCTCCTCATCCCTGGGCGGGGAGACGTTCCCCGCACGGCTCTCGGACGCATCAACAGTGGCCCAGGAGACGGGAGTTGTGACATCCGGCAGGTCAGGGCGGTGCCCGTCCGGGCAGGGGCGGGGCCGGGTGAAGGGGGGACGTCACTGCGCGGGGGCGGGTGATCGCGTACGGATTGCCGCCTGACGGGTTTATCTCGCCGCTACGGCGTCCCCGCTAGCGTGCAGGCAGCCTCGGTCAGGGTTCTTCCGTGAGCCGAAAGCCCTCCCGGAGGAGGGCCGCCGTGCATCGCGCGTAGAGCGCGCCCCCGGCAGGACTCGAACCTGCGGCCAAGCGCTTAGAAGGCGCCTGCTCTATCCACTGAGCTACGGGGGCCGGGTGGTGGCCGGTGGCCTGGAGCCCGGTGTGGGGCCGGTCCGTGACCTTGCCGGGGACAAGGATAGGGCTCCTTGGGTCCTGTCCCCTGCGCTTCACCTCCGTGGCTCGATGTGGAGGTTCGGTGAAGCGGTCCTGATAATCGCAGGCGGGTACGGTTCGTGCATTGCTTTTGCCGCCTCACGCCCCGGGTGTTGTGCACTCGTTATGCCTGCGCCCCAGTCGCACCTTCCGCCCCTTGTGTCCTATCGGCGCGCAGGAACAGTCATATGCTTCAGAATGCCGCCTAAATTGGGCATTCTTCGCATGTGGTGACCTTGGACGTACGGCCTCAACTGCTCGATGCACTCTCCGCCCTGCGCGAGCGTGTCGCCGCCGCACGCTTTCCGCTCCCTCTCGCGGGGGCGCCACGCGCGCGTGCCAACCGCAGGGAACTGCTGGCACAGCTCGACGATTATCTGGTGCCCCGCCTGAAGGCGCCTGAAGCACCCCTGCTCGCCGTGATCGGCGGTTCCACGGGCGCGGGCAAGTCCACCCTGGTCAACTCCCTCGTGGGGCGCCAGGTGAGCGAGGCGGGCGTTCTGCGGCCCACCACGCGCGTGCCCGTGCTCGTCTGCCATCCGGACGACCATCACTGGTTCAGCGGCATGCGGGTCCTTCCCGACCTCACGCGCGTGTGGGTGCCCCCGCAGGACTCCCTCACCGTGGGGCCCCATGGGGTGCGGCCCACCACCCGTACCGCCATCCGTGACGGGCGGCCCCACGCGCGCGGGGGCACGACCGCCGCGCCCGAGCGGCAACTGCGCATCGAGACGGCCACCGCCCTCCCCGTCGGACTCGCCCTCCTGGACGCGCCCGACATCGATTCCCTGGTCGCCGAGAACCGTTTCCTCGCCGCCCAGCTCATCTGTGCCGCCGACATCTGGGTCATGGTCACGACCGCCGCCCGGTACGCCGACGCCGTCCCCTGGCACCTGCTGCGGACCGCCAAGGAGTACAACGCGACCCTGGTCAGCGTCCTGGACCGCGTCCCCCACCAGGTCGTCTCGGAGGTGTCCCGGCAGTACGGCGCCCTGCTCACGAAGGCCGGGCTCGGCGAGGTCCCCCGGTTCACCGTGCCCGAGCTGCCGGAGTCCGCGGGCGGCGGCGGACTGCTGCCGTCCACCGCGGTCGCCCCCCTGCGCGCGTGGCTCACGCACCGCGCCCAGGAGCCCACGGCGCGCGCCCAGGCCCTCGTCCGTACGGCCAATGGGGTGATCGATTCCCTCCGTGCGCGAGTGCCCGAACTCGCCGGCGCGGTCGCCGCCCAGCACGCCGCCGCCGTCCGGCTCACGGCCGTCGCCGAGGAAACGTACGAAAGTGAGCACGCGCGCGTGAAGGGCCGTCTGAAGGGCGGCGCCGTGCTCTCCGGGGACGCGCTCAAACGATGGCGCAGCTATCCCCTCGACTGCGGCGCCGGTGAACTCCTCGACGCCCTCGTGGAGAGCCTGGGCGCACTCCTGCTGTGCGGCGTGGCGGCGGCCGACGAGCGGATCGACGAACGCTGGCGGCACGAATCCGCCGCCGGGGCGGCCGGTCTGACGGACCGTGACCCCGCCCTGGAGAGCGCCGAACACCGCATCGGCATGGCCGTACGGCGCTGGCGGCGCGTCATGGAGGAGTACGCCGAGGAAGAGGTCCGCGAACTGTACAAGGCCGAGAAGTCCGACAGGGCCGACAGAGCCGACAGGATCGCCAGGGCCGCCAGAAGTACCGCCCCCGACCCGGACGCCGTCGCCGCGCTGCTCGCCACCACGCTCCTCGGCGGCCGGCGGGGCCGCAGCGCGGGCGAGACGCTCGCGGAGCGCCTGGGCGCCCAGGGTGCGCTCCGGCTGCGTGACAAGGGCGGGCGGCTGCTCGCCGAGTACGTCGAGAAGGTCCTCCACACCGAGCGGGAGCGCCGTCTGGCACCGCTCGACGCCCTAGGGGTGCACGCCGATCCCCAGGCCGAACTCATCGCCGCGCTGTCCGTACTGCAGAAGGAGAGGTGACCGCGGTGACTGCCGTGACCGACCACGCGGATCACACCGACCACCAGGAACCGGACCGAGCCAGGAACGAGGACGCCCCCGGCGGTAGAGACGGCAGGGGCGGTGGGGGCGGTGGGGAGGCGCCCTCCCGTAAGGACGCCGTGGCGCATAAGGACGTGGTGGCGCGTAAGGACGTTGTGGTGCGTGCGGATGCCGAATCGCGTACCGACGTGGTGTCGCGTACGGAATCCGAATCCGCCGGGGCTGCCGGTTCCGGGGCGGTCGGGGCCGGTGGCGGGTCCGAGGCCGAAACGGGGTCCCCGCGCGCGAAGACCGGTACGCGGGGCGCCGGGGAGAGGCCCGACGCCGCATCCGCGGAATCCGGCGGCGGCGGCGACGCGCGCGAGGAGGGCGAACCGGCCTGGGGCGACGGGCTGATCGCCCGCCGCGCGTCCGAGGCCGACATGCTCGCCGCCGCGACCGCCCGCGACGCCGTCCCCGCGCACGCGCCCGCGTATGTGCCCCCGCACCAGCCCGGCGCGGGCGCCGTCTACGACGGGCAACTGCGCGGCCGGCTTGACGCCCTGCGCGAACTCGTCGGCCTGTCCCGCGCGCGGCTCGACCGGGGAACCCTCGCCGAAGCCGGCCGCGTCCTGGACGAGGCGTCGGCGCGGCGCAGGCTCTCCGACCGGCACACCGTCGTCGCCGTCGCGGGCGCTTCGGGCAGCGGTAAATCGACGCTCTTCAACGCGCTCGCCGGGGTCACCATCTCGGACACCGGCGTCCGCCGCCCCACCACGTCCTCGCCGATCGCGTGCACCTGGACGGACGGCGCCGCCGGCCTGCTCGACCGGCTCGGCATCCCCAGCCGGCTGCGCCGCAGGCCCCTCCAGAGCCCGGACGCCGAGGCCCAGTTGGGCGGCCTGGTGCTCGTCGACCTCCCCGACCACGACTCGGCGTCCGTGGCCCACCGCGAACAGGTCGACCGCGTCCTCGCGCTCGTGGACGCCGTCATCTGGGTGGTCGACCCCGAGAAGTACGCCGACGCGATCCTCCACGAGCGCTATCTGCGCCCCATGGCGGGCCACGCGGAGGTCATGTTCGTCGTGCTCAACCAGGTCGACCGGCTGCCCGGCGACGCCGCCGACCAGGTACTGGACGATCTGCGGCGCCTCCTGGACGAGGACGGCATCGCGCTCGGCGAGTACGAGGAACCGGGCGCGACCGTGCTCGCGCTGTCCGCGCTCACCGGCGACGGGCTCGACCAACTGCGTGAGGCGCTCGACCAGTTCCTCGTGGAGCGCGGCGCCCCGGCCCGCCGTATCGCCGCCGACGTCGACGCGGCGGCGGCGCGCCTGCGGCCCGTCTACGCCGCCGCGCGCCGCCCAGGGCTCACCGAGGAGGCGCGCGACGAGTTCTCGTCGCACCTCGCGGAGGCCGTCGGCGCGGTGGCCGCGGGCCAGGCCGCCGAACGGGCGTGGCTGCGGCACGCGGGCAAGGCGTGCGGGACACCGTGGTTCAGGCTGTGGCGCTGGTACGAGTCCCGGCGTGAACCCCGCATGCTGTGGCCGGTGGCCCTGACGCCCGCCGAGGAGGAGGCCACCGCGCGCCAGCGCGTGGAGCAGGCGGTCCGTACGGTCGCCGACCAGGCGGCATCGGGACTGCCCGCGCCCTGGGCCCAGGCGGTACGTGAGGCGGCGGTACGGGGATCGGCGGGGCTTTCCGAGGCGCTGGACCTGCTCGCGGTGCGCTCGGGGGTGCCGACGGGGCGTCCCCCGCGGCCGGGCTGGTGGCCCGTGGCGGTCCTGGCCCAGGCGCTGATGACGATCCTTCAGATCGTCGGCGGACTCTGGCTGGCCGCGCAGATCGTCCGGATCACGGCGCCCAACCTGGGCGTGCCCGTCCTGCTGATGGTCTGCGGCATCGTCGGCGGTCCCCTCGTGGAGTGGACCTGCCGGCTGGCGGCGCGCGGCCCGGCCCGCAGATACGGCGAGACGGCGGAACGCAGACTGCGTGAGGCGGCGGCCGGGTGCGGTCGGGCGAGGGTCCTGGACCCGGTCGCGGCGGAGCTTCTGCGGTACCAGGAGGTGCGTGAGCAGTATGTGCGGGTGACGACCGGGGCGGTCGCGGGGGTGCCGGTCCCGGGGGTGCCCGTCCCGGGGGCGGCGGTCGGTGTGGTGGGCGGGGCTGCCGTGGGGGAGGGGGAGGGGGAGGGGGCGGAGGTGGTGGAAGTGGCCGCCGGGGGTTCCCGGGGATAGCTGGGGCTGGGCGGGTGTTCCGGGGGTGGCCGGGTGTTCCGGGGGCGGTTCGTGCGGGCGGAGCGCCTCCTTCGGGTGACGGAGTTGTCCACAACTGGCCGGTGGTCCACAGGGCTCAGCGGGTTCGCCGCGATGCGCGCACTCTGGATTCCAGCCGTACGGGACGAGCCCGTACGAGGTCCGGAGGGGGTTTGCGATGAACGAGACGCTGGTGACGGTCGTGGGGAATGTGGCCACGGCCCCGGTGTACCGCGAGATGCCGACGGGTTCGGTGGCGAGGTTCCGGCTGGCGGTGACCGCGCGCCACCGGGACCGGACGAAGGACACGTGGGTCGACGGGCACACCAACTTCTTCACGGTGTGGGCGTGGAAGGGGCTCGGCACCAACGCGGCGGCCTCGCTGTCGGTGGGGGACCCGGTCATCGTGCAGGGCCGGTTGAAGGTGCGATTCGAAGAAGGGGGTGCGGGGGGTGCGGGGGGTACCGGGGGTGCCCGGGGCGGGGGGCCGCAGTGGGCGTCGGCGGACATCGACGCGTACGCGATCGGGCACGACCTGTCGCGGGGAACCTCGGCCTTCCGGCGGACGTCCGCCGTCCGGGCGGCGGATCCGGCGTCCCCGGAGCGACAACAGCCGCGGCCCGAACCGGATTTCGCGATCGACCCCGTGCCCCGGCCCGCCGAAGAGCCGACCCCGGCACACACCTGAGCCGACGTCACGATGTGCGCGATATCGGCGGACTACCGGCGAATCGGACCCGTTGATTTGTCGATAAGCCCAGGTGGGACAGGGTGTCGGCGATAACGATTCAAAGTCGGAACGGCATTCGGATGGTATGCACAGTTTGCTCTGTCCGCCGCGCTCCTAGGATGCCGGGCGTAGCTCACGGGGCGTCTGATTCTGCTGGTGGGACCCGCATACCCCCCATGTCAACGGTTCCTGCCCGAAAGGGAATTCTGTGTTTTCTGTTCTGTCCTCCCCACGGCGGGGAGCCGTCCGTCTTGCCGCCGCGACCGTCGTGTCCGGCCTGGTCGTCGCCGGCGCCCTGGCCGGCGCGGGCGTCGCCGCGGCCGACGAGGCGCCGCAGCAGCACGGCGGTGCCTCCGCCACGCTCGGCGGCCTGAAGACGTTCGGCAAGGCCGTCATCCATGACAACGGGCGCGACCAGCCCGTCTCCGCAGGCCTGTTCGAGATGTCCGTCGACAACGGCGGCACGCTCCAGACCTACTGCATCGACATCCACAACCCGACGCAGAAGGACGCCAAGTACCAGGAGACGCCCTGGAGCGGCACCTCGCTGAACGGCAACGCCGACGCGGGCAAGATCCACTGGATCCTCCAGAACTCCTACCCCCAGGTCAACGACCTGGCGGCCCTCGCCCAGAAGGCGGGCGCCGACAGCCTCACCGAGCAGGACGCGGCGGCCGGTACGCAGGTCGCGATCTGGCGGTACTCGGACGGCGCGGACGTCGACGCCGTCAACCCGCAGGCGGAGAAGCTCGCGGACTACCTCCAGAAGAGCGCCCAGAACCTGGCCGAGCCCAAGGCGTCGCTGACCCTGGAGCCGTCCGCCGTCGCCGGGCACCCGGGCGAGAAGCTGGGCCCCGTGACCGTGCGGTCCAACGCGGACCAGGTCACCGTGGTCCCGCCGGCGGACGCCGCGGCGAGCGGAGTGAAGATCGTCGACGCCGACGGCAAGCCGGTCACCACGGCGGCCAACGGCAGCGAGCTGTTCTTCGACATACCGAAGGACGCGGCCGACGGTTCGGCGGCGCTGACCGTCCAGGCGTCGACCACCGTCCCGGTCGGCCGGGCCTTCGCCTCCGAGACCCGCAGCCAGACGCAGATCCTCGCCGGGTCCAGCGAGTCGACGGTCTCCGCGACCGCGACGGCGAACTGGGCGAAGACCGGTGCGATACCCGCGCTGTCCGCGGAGAAGAACTGCGCCAAGGGCGGCGTGGACATCACGGCGAGCAACACCGGCGACGAGGCGTTCACCTTCGAGCTGATGGGCACCACGCACACCATCGCGGCCGGCAAGACCGAGACGGTGACCATCCCGCTCAAGGAGGACCAGGCGTACGACTTCACGATCACGGGTCCGAACGGCTTCGAGAAGCGGTTCAAGGGCGTCCTCGACTGCGAGACGCAGGGCAGCGGAGGCGGCGGCAGCGCCACCCCGTCGTCCGCGCCGAGCCCCGCGTCGGCGGGCGGCACCAGCGCCGGTACCGGCGGCGGTGACCTCGCCGAGACGGGCAGCTCCAGCGCCACCCCCATGATCGCGGGCGCCGCGGTCCTGCTCGTCCTGATCGGCGGCGGCGTCGTGTTCTTCCTCCGCCGCAAGAAGTCCCCGGCCGGGGAGTGATCCCGCAGCCACCGTGCACCCCGACACAGAGTGACCCCCGGGTCACCCCGTGAGCACAGCGGCCCCGGCCCGCCCCACGCGGCGACCGGGGCCGCGCCACGTCGGCGGGCGTGAGGGTCCGGACCAGGCGGTTTCTCCGGGTGCGGGGGTGTACGGCAAGATGGGTGTGTCTGCCCTCACGCGGCGGAGTCACATGTTGACATTGCAGGTTTCAAGCGGTCGGACGGTTCCTCTTGGCTGAGTACATTTACACCATGCGCAAGGCGCGCAAGGCGCACGGCGACAAGGTGATTCTCGACGACGTCACCCTGAACTTCCTGCCCGGCGCGAAGATCGGTGTGGTCGGGCCCAACGGCGCCGGCAAGTCCACCGTTCTGAAGATCATGGCGGGCCTTGAGCAGCCGTCCAACGGTGACGCGTTCCTGGCGCCCGGTTACAGCGTGGGCATCCTGCTCCAGGAGCCCCCGCTGGACGAGTCGAAGACGGTCCTGGAGAACGTGCAGGACGGCGTCGCCGGCGTGAAGGGCAAGCTCGACCGGTTCAACGAGATCGCCGAGCAGATGGCGACCGAGTACACCGACGCGCTGATGGAGGAGATGGGCAAGCTCCAGGAGGACCTGGACCACGCCAACGCGTGGGACCTGGACGCCCAACTGGAGCAGGCCATGGACGCCCTCGGCTGCCCGCCCGGCGACTGGGCCGTCACCAATCTCTCCGGTGGCGAGAAGCGCCGCGTCGCGCTCTGCAAGCTCCTCCTGGAACAGCCCGATCTGCTGCTCCTCGACGAGCCCACCAACCACCTCGACGCCGAGTCCGTGAACTGGCTGGAGCAGCACCTCGCCAAGTACCCGGGCACCGTCGTGGCGATCACCCACGACCGGTACTTCCTGGACAACGTGGCGGAGTGGATCCTGGAGCTGGACCGGGGCCGCGCCTACCCCTACGAGGGCAACTACTCCACGTACCTGGAGACCAAGCAGACCCGTCTCAAGGTCGAGGGGCAGAAGGACGCCAAGCGCGCCAAGCGGCTCAAGGAAGAGCTGGAGTGGGTGCGGTCCAACGCCAAGGGCCGGCAGGCGAAGTCGAAGGCGCGCCTCGCCCGGTACGAGGAGATGGCCGCCGAGGCGGACAAGATGCGGAAGCTGGACTTCGAGGAGATCCAGATCCCGCCGGGCCCCCGGCTCGGCAGCATCGTCGTCGAGGTCACCAACCTCTCCAAGGGGTTCGGCGACAAGCTCCTGATCGACGACCTGTCGTTCACGCTCCCGCGCAACGGCATCGTGGGCGTCATCGGTCCGAACGGCGCGGGCAAGACCACGCTGTTCAAGATGATCCAGGGCCTGGAGGAGCCGGACTCCGGTTCGATCAAGGTCGGCGAGACGGTGAAGATCGCGTATGTCGACCAGAACCGCTCCAACATCGACCCGAAGAAGTCGCTGTGGGCCGTCGTCTCGGACGAGCTGGACTACATCAACGTCGGCCAGGTCGAGATGCCCTCGCGCGCGTATGTGAGCGCGTTCGGCTTCAAGGGCCCGGACCAGCAGAAGCCCGCGGGCATCCTGTCCGGCGGTGAGCGCAACCGTCTGAACCTGGCGCTGACGCTCAAGCTCGGCGGAAACCTGCTCCTCCTCGACGAGCCGACGAACGACCTCGACGTCGAAACCCTGTCCTCGCTGGAGAACGCCCTCCTCGACTTCCCCGGCGCCGCGGTGGTCGTCTCCCACGACCGGTGGTTCCTGGACCGCGTCGCGACGCACATCCTGGCGTACGAGGGCGACTCGAAGTGGTTCTGGTTCGAGGGCAACTTCGACTCGTACGAGAAGAACAAGGTCGAGCGGCTCGGCGCGGACGCGACACGTCCGCACCGTGCCACGTACAAGAAGCTGACCCGGGGCTGAGGTCGAGCGATCGTGACCCGTCATCTGTACTCCTGCCCGCTGCGCTGGTCGGACATGGACGCGTTCGGCCATGTGAACAACGTGGTCTTCCTCCGCTATCTGGAGGAGGCGCGGATCGACTTCATGTTCCGGCTGGCGCCGGGTGACGGCTCGCCGTCGTTCTCGGGCGGGTCGGTCGTGGCCCGCCACGAGATCGACTACGTGAGGCCGCTGGTCCACCGGCACGAACCGGTGGTCGTCGAGTCGTGGGTCACGAAGATCACCGCGGCCTCGCTGACCATCGCGTACGAGATCAAGGACGGCGAGGGCTCGGACGAGGTGTATGTCCGGGCGTCCACCGTGGTCGTGCCGTTCAACCTGGAGGCACAGCGGCCCCGGCGGATCACCGCCGAGGAGAAGACGTACCTCCAGCGGTATCTGGACGACGGTGGTACGGACGGCGGAGGCGAGGCGCTCGCCGCATGACGGGCCCGAGCCGGCCGGGCGGTCCAGCCCTGCCGAGGCAGACACTGCATCTCGCCGACGCGGGAGAGGCGGCCGATCTCGCCGCCTTCCTCGGTCGGCTGCTGCACTACGACCGGGGCGCGGCCGTCCGGGTCCAGGCGTCCGGCGGCACACTCGCCGTCTTCGGGCGCCCGCCGTCCTTCGAGGTCCTGGCGATTCGTACGGCACGCCTGGCGAAGCCGTACGAACACGGGATCGAGGCCGCGCTCGACATCACCGTGTCGGCGGGGGAGCTGCTGGAGTCGGTGGACGAGACGGCCGGTACGGCGACCGTGCCGGACGCGGTCACCGGGCCGCCCTGGGCCGGGGTGCTGCCGCCGCGCGGCGGCTGGCACCCGGAGCCGGGGCTGCCCGCGCCGGGCGCGGTGCGGGCGATGGTCGCGGGGGCGGTCGCCGAATTCCGGTCACGTACGGAGGAGTTGGCGCCCGAGGAGCGGACGCGGGCCGTGCTCGACCGGATCGGGCGGGAGATCTGGTCCCGTCCGCTCGGTGACAGCGAACTGCCCGTGCGCGTGGCCCACGCGGCGCAGGCGCTGGGTTTCCTGCGGGCCGTTCCGGCTACGGCCACGGCTTCGGCGGCAGCGCCGGCGGTTCCGGATCCCGGTCCGGGTGCCGTCCCGCCCGACGCCCCGCTCAGCCTGCTGGCCGCCGGTGCCTGGCTGCGGCTGCGCACCCCGTACGGCTCGATCGCCGTACGCAGAGCGGGAGTCGGCCCGCTGACGGTCACCCCGACCTGACCCGCGAACCGGAACCGGAAATGGGGCTCAGTTCTCCTCGGCGTCCGGCCACACCCCGATGTGGTCCTCCTCGCGCTTGAGGAGGACACGGTCCCGCATGCCCAGGCTCTCCGTGTACTCGGCGGGGAGCTGGAGGCGGCCCGCGCGGTCGAGCATCGCGTACTCGCGGGCGACCAGCGACTCCTCGCCGGTCGTGGCGTCGACCTCGGTGCGGCGCAGGACCTCCGTGGACGTACGGCCGTCGCGGATGGCGACCGTACGGCGGACCTCGCTCGCCACCGCCTGGTCGTGGGTGACGATGACGACGGTGGTGCCCAAGTGCTCGTTCGCGGTGCGGAAGGCGGCGAAGATCTGTTCGCCGGTGTGGGAGTCCAGTTCGCCGGTCGGTTCGTCGGCGAGGAGGACCGAGGGGTCGTTGGCGAGGGCCACCGCGATGGCGACCCGCTGCTGCTGGCCGCCGGACATCTGGTGCGGGCGCCGGTCACGGCACTCGGCGACCTCCAGCAGTCCGAGGAGTTCCAGGGCGCGTTCGGACTTGGCGCGGCGGCCGGGGGCGCCCTTGCCGTGCAACTGCATGGGCAGGGTCACGTTCTGGGCGGCCGTCAGATAGGGCAGCAGATTGCGGGCGGTCTGCTGCCAGACGAAGCCGACGACATCGCGGCGGTAGCCGAGGCGCTCCTTCGCGCCCATCGTGAGCAGATCGCGGCCCGCGACGCTCGCCGCGCCCGCCGTCGGCTCGTCGAGGCCCGCGAGGATGTTCATCAGCGTGGACTTGCCGCTGCCGGACGCGCCCACCAGGGCCATCAACTCGCCCTCGCGGACCAGCAGATCGAGGCCCTGCAACGCCTGCACCTCGACGCCGTCCGTGGAGAAGATCCGGACCAGCCGGTCGCAGGTGATGAGGGCGTCATGGCCGAAGGCGGGCCGGTCACGGCGGGCGGTGGCCCGCCGCTCCAGCTCGGCCAGTGTCGTGTCGGTCTTCGTATCGGTCGTCGTGTCGGTCGGCGTGGTCATGGACGGCGCTCCCGGGTCGTCGGTCCGTGGCTGGTGGACGGGTTCCGTCATCTCGTCGGTCCGTGGCTGGTGGAGAGGTTCCGTCATCGCTGGTCACCCACCCTGAGTTCGCGTACGGCTCCGCGGCGCCCCGTCCACCAGGCCTGCGCCACCGCGACACCGACCGTCAGCAGGACGACGCCGACGGCGGGCAGCAGGAGCGAGAACAGATCGGGGCGGAGGGTGCTGATACCGGCGGGCGGTGAGTTGGTGGCGGACGCGGTGGCCAGGGCCACGGCGGTGAGGTCCGTGCCGGGCGCGAGCAGCCGGATCGCCGCCCAGCCGGTCAGCGCCCCGCCGATCGCGGCGGGCAGCGCCTGCGGCAGGGACTCCAGGACGAGGAGTCGGCGCCCGTCGCGGCGGGTGAGGCCCATCGTGCGGAGCCGGGCGAGCAGCGCGGCGCGCTCCGGGGCCGCGCGGGCCAGGGCGAGGAGCAGGGCGAGGGCCGCGTAGCCGGCGCTCGCGGCGACGGCGGCGACATAGACCCGCTCGGCGCCGGTCTGCGTCGGCGAGTCGGCGTACCGGTCGCGGGCGTCCTGCCGCAGATGCACATTGGCCGTGGCGCCCGCCGCCTTGGCCAGGGTGTCGGCGTCGAGGCCGTCGCCGTTCACCAGCAGCATGGTGGGCCGCATCTCCCGGCCCAGCGCACGCGCGTCGACGACCAGGAACTCGGCGCCGGACACCGCCGGCGTCAACGACCGCTGCGCGACGATCCGTACGGTGATCTCCTTCCCGCCGGCGAGCAGCGCGAAGGGTTCGGTCCCGAGCCGCTCCGCGGTCGCGGGCGACGCGACCGCCGGAACGATGTCGCCGGCACCGGCCTGCCCGGAACCACGACCCGCATCGGCCGCCCCAGCCGCCCCCGCCGTCCCTTCCGCCCCCGCCGTCAACAACCCGCCAGGGAACCCCCCGAGATCCATCCGCCCCGCCAACCCCGCGTACGCCGCCGCGTCCACGGTCACCAGCGGAAGCTTCGCATCGCTCTTGACCGGCTGCGCGTTGGAGTCGATCTCGGCCCGGGTCACCTCGCGGACGCCCGGTACCTTCGCGACGCGCGCCGCCGCCGTCGCGGCGAACGGCAGCCCCGGCGCCTCCACACGGGCATCGGCCCCGGTCTCCAGAACGGCCGCCCGGTCCCGCGCATCCTCCACACCCGCCAGCACCGAACCACCGAACGCCGCCGTCGTCAGCGCCGTGAGCAGCGCCAGCAACGGCAGCACGGCCGAGGCCGAGCCCCGGCCCGCCCGCGCCAGCGACAGATGCCCGATGACACCGCGCAGCCGCCCGGCGGGCCGGGCCAGCCAGCGCAGCGGCAGCGGATACACCCGTACCAGCACCAGCGCGGCGATCACCCCGACCAGGACCGGTGCGAGGGCGACGAGTTCGCCGCCGTCCGACGTGCCCTGCCGGCGCAGCGCCGCGACGGCGCTCACCGCCAGGACGAGCAGGGTGAGTTCGGCGACGGTCCGCCGCCGCGAGGGCCGCGCGTGCGTCACGTCGTCCCGCGCGGTGTGCACCCGCACGGCCCGGTGCACGGCCATCGCCCGCACCGGCAGCACCGCGCACGCCAGCAGCGTGACCACTCCGGCGCCGAGCACCGCGTACGACATCCGGCCCTCCGGCACGGCGAGCAGCGCGACCGCGAGGCCGAGCGCGCCCGCCGGAACGGCCACCACCGCGGTCTCGCCGAGCAGCCGCAGCCCGATCCCGCCGAGCGAGCCGCCGCGCGCCCGCAGCACGGCGAGTTCGGCGCGCCGCCGCCCCGCCGTGAGCCCGCCCGCCATCAGCAGCACCACCCCGGCGACGGCCGCCGCGCCGAACGCGGCGACCGCGACCACCGGCGCGATCCCGGCCTGGAGCCGGCCGTAGCTGTCGAGGAGGTCGTCGAGGTCGGTGCCCGCCGCCGTGTTGATGTCGGTGACCTGGCGGATCTTCAGGAGTTCGGCGCCGTCGACGGTGGCCGACACGGCGGCCTTCAGACCGGTCAGATCGTGTGCGGTCAGGGCCTCGGGGTCGGGCGCGATGTGCCAGAACCGCTCCGGGCTCGCGGCCGTGCCGAGCAGCGCGGGCGCCGCGTCGGGCGCGAGCAGCAGGGTGCCGAGCCAGTAGCGGGGCGACGAGGGATCGTCGGGGGCGACCGGCACCAGGGCGGGCCTGCGGATGATCGGCTGGGCGCCCCAGTACGCCTCCTTCGGGCGCTCGGGCTCCAGGATCCCGGTGATCCGCACCGCCAGGTCCGCGCGCTGCACGCCCGGCACATGGACCACGGAACCCGTCTTGATCTTGAGCCGGTCCGCGGTCTCGGCGGTGACCGCGGCCTCCACCTCACGGGACTCGGCGGTGATCTCCGTGCCCGCGCGCGGCAGCCGCCCGTCCCGCAGCTCCCCGTGCGTATCGAGCCCTTCCTGCGCCGAGAACAGGAACCGGGGGTTCAGCCCATTGGGCCGGGCCAGCCAGTTCTCGCGCGCCTCCAGGGCGTTGAGGGACCGCACCCCGTACGAGGACTGTGCGGGGTCGGCGGTCAGCGGCTTCCGCAGCCCGCCGACGACCCCCTCGTACGAGCGGTGCAGCGCGGCGTCGCGTACTGCCTTCTCGCGGTCCTGCTGGGCGACGCCCAACCCGGGCTGCGGCGCGGTGAACTGGATCGTGGAGCTGCCCGCCGACGCCTCGGCGACCGTACGGCGCAGACCCGCGTTCTCGTACGCGTCGACGGCGCGCGGGAACGCGGCGGCCAGGCACGCGGTCACCGCGACCAGGAGCGCCAGCGCGCAGGCGGCGCCGGGCGCGGCCCGCAGCCGGGTCCGCACCCAGGGCACCACGACCCGGCGCCCGGACCGCACGCCCGCCGATCCTTGCGATGTCGACGGATCCGTGGGGGACTTCTTCGGGTTACGCATCACTCGCCTCCCTGGCGGAGAGAGGCGGCCATGTCGGCGGTGCGGCGCAGGGGCAGCGCCGCCGTGACGAGCAGCGGGGCGAAGGCGACGAGGGCGAGCAGCAGCGCGACCCGTTCCGGGGGCAGGGCGACGGAGACCGTCGGGATCGGCTGGGTGGCGCGGGCGGTGAGCACGACGAGCGGCACCACGGCCCGGGTCAGGACCGCGCCGAGCGCGACGCCCACCAGGAGCGCGAGGGTGATGAGGATGCCCTGTTCGGCGGCGACGAGCCGGGCGAGGCGGCGGCGCGGGGTGCCGAGGGCACGCAACACGGTGAATTCGGCGGCCCGTTCGCGCAGCGACCCGGCGGTGCTGACCGCGAAGCCGACGGCGGCGAGCGCGGCGGCGGCCACGGCGGCGGCGGCGAGCGCCGACTCGGGGCCCGCGCCGAGCGGGTCGTCGCGCAGCCCGTTCGCGATCTCGTCACGCACCAGGACCGACGACGGGTCGATGTCGGGGCGGGCGCGCACGGCCGCCGCGACCTCGGCGGTGCGGCCCGACTCGGGGGTCAGCCACCACTCGGTGGGCGTGATACCGAGGCTGTGCCGCGCGGTGAGGGCGAGGTTGACCGCGCGCAGGTCGACGAGCAGCGCGCCGCCGTCCATGGCGGCGGGCCCGGCCGCGGGCGCGGAACCATCGGACCCGTCGGAACCGTCGGCGCCATCCGTGGCGGCGGGCGCCTGCATCAGGTCCTCGACGGCGGTGGTCGGCAGGGCGCGGACCCGGTCGACCAGCTTGACCGGCACATTGGTCCCGCCGAACGACACGTCGACGCTCTGCCCGATCCGCGACCCGGTCACCGACAGGAACGTGTCGGTGGCGACGGCCGTGACCTCGGCAGGCCGCGCCCGGTCGACGGCGACCTGGACGGTGAGAGTGGTGGGCGCGGTGTACATCCCGTACTCACCCGGCATGAACCCCGTGCCGTACGACACGGACAGCGCCGTCGCCGTCGACCGACCGACCTTCGGCGCGGTCGGACGCGCGTCGGCCCGGCTCGACACGTCCGAACCGCCGATCTGGTGCGACGCCCGCCACGCCGTGCTCAGCGGCACCGCGCGGCCCGTACCGGAGGCGTCCGTGGCGCGCAGGCCCTCCAGCGTGAGGGTGTGGTCCTCGCTGATGCCCACCGGCTGTACGAGCGTGAGTTCGAGCCCGGTCAGGGCCAGGGGTTCGGCGATCCGTCCGGCGGAGCCGCCCGCCGCGCGCACCAGATCGAGCGTGAGCCGGTGCGCCTTGCCGTCGGTGGGCACCTCACCGACCGGGAAACGGTACGGGGTGCCGTAGCGGTCCTCCACGGTCACCGTGACATCGGGCGCCTCGACGGGCGCGGTGAACGGGGGCCGTTTCCCGGTGGACCGCTCCGCGCTGTCCAGCCGCAGCGTCAGGTCGAGGCGCTTGGTGCCCTTCGGTACGGGCGTGCCCGCCGTCCGGTCCGACTCCCGCGCGGTGCCCAGGTCGCCGACGAGCTTGTCGGCGGGCCGGTCCGCGAGGTCGGAGCGCAGCAGCATCGCGTCCGCCGCGTGCTCGGTGTCGAGGGCGAGGACCGTGGCCTGCCGGTCGCCGGACAGCAGGATCGAGGTCCGTGAGCCGGGCGCCGCCTCGCGCACACCGGGCGTCGCCGCGTACACCCCGGCCTGGCCCAGCTCGCCCGACCCTGCGCTCGCCACCCGCACCTCGGCGCCCGCGCGGAAGTCCGCCTGATCGTCCTGCGAGCGGTTCCAGGAGGCGCCCTGGCCGATCGCGAGCATGCCCATCGCCACCGCGAGGACCAGCAGCAGCACGGGTCCGGCGCCGCGCAACGGGCGGCGGCTGAACTGCCAGCCCGCGAGCGCCGCCGCGAGACCGCGCCCGCCCGCCGCCCGCCGCTCGGCGAGCTTGGCGACCGGCGGCATCAGCCGCAGCGTCAGGACGGTGCCGGCGAGCAGGGCGAGCGCGGGCGCCATGACCAGGAGCGGATCGATACCGAGGCCGCCGCCGCGGTCGCCCGCGAGCGCCCCGGAACCCGAGGTCTGCCGGTCGAGCTGCCAGTACGCGACGCCCGCGATCACCAGCAGGCCCACGTCGGCGCCCGCCCGCAGCGGCGCGGGCAGGGCCCGCGCACGCCCGCGCTCCGGGCCGTCCGCCGAGGTCAGCGCGGGCAGCGTCACCGCGAGCGCACAGCCGAGGGCGACCCCGGCGGCGACCAGCCACACCAGTGCGTCGGGCCCGGTGTCCAGGCGCAGCCCGATCCGGGACAGGGCGCCCTGACCGGCGAGCAGCCGGGTCAGCGGCCCGGCGAGGAGCGGGGCGCACAGGGCCGCGGGCACCGCGAGGAGCAGCGCCTCGGCCGCCGCGAGCCCGGCGATCCGGGCGCGGGAGCCGCCGCGCGCCCGCAACAGACCGGTCTCACCGGCCCGTTCGGCGCTCAGCAGCCGGGCGACCAGAAGCAGCGCGTACCCGGCGAGCAGCACCAGTTGGAGCGCGACGATCAGCAGCGTGGACCGGGACACCAGGAGCGACCGCTCGACCCGGTCGAGGACGGTCGGCAGAGCGGTCGTGACGGCGGTGCTGCCGCCGAGCGCGGGGTCCTTGCGCAGCTCACGCACGCCCTCCCGCGCGGCCTCGCGCAGCCCGTCGATCCGGCCGGTGGACATCGCCGCGAAGTCGGGCGAGGCCAGCCACGCGGTCTGCCCCTCGCTGACCCGCTCACCCTTCAGCACGGACGGATCGGCGAACAGCGGCCCGTAGGTCGTGAACGCGACCTTCTGTACGCCGCGTCCGCGCAGGTCGTCGAGGTGCCAGTACGGGTCGTCGGCGGACTTCGGGCGGTACACGCCGGTGACCTCGACCCGCACCTTGGGTCCGCTCAGGCGGTCCGTGAGCGTGAGTTCCCGGCCGGGGCGGACCTTCAGCTCCCGGGCGGCGGCCTCCGGCAGCGCCACCTCGACGGTCCGGCCGTCCACCGCGCGCGGGGCACGGCCCTCGGTGAACGTGACCCGCGCCGGGTCGAGCGCCGCGAGCTGCGTGAGGTCGGGGTTCCCGGCCCGCTCGGCCGGTGCCTGCAAGGAGCGCGGCAGGGCGTAGGGGCCCGAGCGGACCAGCGTGGCCACGGTCGTCGGCAGCCCGTCGAACGTCTCGCGGGCCCCCTTGCGTACGGCGTCGTCGGCGGCGGTACGGGCGTCCGGGGCGATCGGCGCCTTGACGACGAGTGCCGTCGCGGCGGTGTCGCGGGTCTGCAGGGTGTGGCGCAGCGCCGCGTCGCCGATGGTCCCGGAGAACGCCGCCAGGGTCGACAGGACGGTGGTCGTCAACACCACCGCGATCAGCGCGGCGGCGAGCAACAGCCGATGGGCCCGTACACGCGCCAGTACGAACCCCGTCACCATTGGCCCCCCGCCATTTCACGCTCTACGCCGTACGTCCCCTGAAGTCCGCCCGATGTTTTCAGAGTGAACACAGTTTCGGGAAGGGGGGACGGACCGGATGTTGGAAAGTTGAGACCGGATACCGGATAGCGGGGTTCCGATTCGCGGTCGGCTCAGGCGAGCGGCTCAGCCGAGCGGCTCGGCGGAGTTGACCATCGAGGCCGCCGCGTACGTCAGGTACTTCCACAGCGTCTGCTCGTGCTCGGCCGGGAGCCCCAGCTCGTCGACGGCGTCCCGCATGTGCTTCAGCCACGCGTCGTGCGCGGCCCGGTCGACGGTGAACGGCGCGTGCCGCATCCGCAGCCGGGGGTGGCCCCGGTCCTGGCTGTACGTGCTCGGCCCGCCCCAGTACTGGATCAGGAACAGCCTCAGCCGCTCCTCGGCCGGCCCGAGATCCTCCTCCGGATACATGGGCCGCAGCAGCGGATCGCCCGCGACACCTTGATAGAAACGGTGCACCAGGCGCCGAAACGTCTCCTCGCCACCGACCTGCTCGTAGAAGGTCATCTCATTCACATGACCCATGGTGTCAGACCGCCGAATGGGCGACGCCGATCAGCCCCTCCGGCGTTTGAGGAGCGGGGTCCGGGGCAGGGCCCCGGGTCGGTCACCGATCCACGTGGCACCGTGGACACATGGGCACCGAACACTCCCTCGCCGATCAAGCCAGCGCAGCGCTGACGCGGGAGATCGCAGCAAGCGGCGCCTGGGACGCGGACCCGGACTGGCGGACCGCTTTCGAAGAGGTACCCCGGCACCTCTTCGTGCCGTACTACTACGTCGGCGTCTCCGGCGGCTTCGAACGGCTGTGGGGCGAGGACCCCGACCCGGCGCGCCGCGCCCGCTGGCTCCGCGGCGCCTACCAGGACGCGCCGCTCGCCACCCGGGTACGCGACGGCGAGCTGCTGTCGTCCAGCAGCCAGCCCTCGCTGATGGCGAAGATGCTGGTGGAGCTGGAGCTGGGCGAGAACGACACGGTCCTGGAGATCGGCGCGGGCACCGGATACAACGCGGCGCTGCTCGCGCACCGCGTGGGCAGCGGCCGGGTCACCACGGTGGACCTGGACCCGGAGATCACCGAGTCGGCGCGGAGGCATCTCGCCGCCGCCGGATACGCGCCCACGGTCGTCACCGGCGACGGCGCCCGTGGCTGCCCGCAGCGCGCTCCGTTCGACCGGATCATCGCGACCTGCACGATCGGCACGGTGCCGCGCGCGTGGCTTGCGCAATGCGCGCCGGGCGCTCGGATCCTGGCGCCGCTGGCGACCGGGCTGATCGCCCTGGAGGTACGGGACGCCACACACGCGGAGGGCCGGTTCCTGCACACACCCGCGTACTTCGTGCCGCTGCGGGGCGCCGGGCGTCCGCCGGGGGAGCCGGTGCGGGTGGCCGGGCTGCCCCGGCGGGCCCTGCGCGACGAGCTGTTCCAGTTCCTGCTGACCCTCACGGCGGGCCGCCTCGACCCGCAGGACGCCCTCACCCTCTGGCACGGCGAGGGCCGCCCCGTACGGGAACGCTTCGGCATCACGGTGAACGGCGCCGACGCCTGGGCGTGGCTGGACGACCCGGCCGGCCCCTACGCGTGGCCGCTGCCGGAGTAGCGGGCCGTCCGGCCTTCCGGAGTTCAGCCCCGTCGGATCGTGATCGTCGTCCAGGCCCCGACGTGGACCCGGTCGCCGTCCTGGAGCGGGACCGGGACGAAGGGCTGGATCGGTTCGTCCGCGCCGTTGACCGTGGTGCCGTTCGTGGAGTTCTGGTCCACCACCGCCCAGGAGCCGTCCGGCTGCTGCACGAGGACCGCGTGCTGGTGCGAGACGCCCGGGTCCTCCGGCGGCACCGACAGATCGATGTCCGGGGTGTCACCGGTGGAGTGGCGGCGCCGCCCGATGGTGATCTGGTTGCCGGTGAGCGCGCGCTGCTGCTCGGGCGAGTACGCGGGCAGGTTCAGCCCCGCCGCCTCCGGGCCCGAGCGCTGCATCATCGCCATGAAGTACTCACGGTCGGGCCCGATCGTCGCGGACCACGACATCGGCGGCTGGTAGCCGCCCGCGGCGGGGCCCGGCGGCTGGAACGGGTGGGGCTGCTGGAACGGATCGGTGGCGCCCGGCATTCCGGGTCCTGACATACCCGGTCCTGACATACCGGGGCCCGGCATGGTGGGACCCGGTGCGCCGACCGGCGTGGACGGCGGCGGGATCACCCAGTCGTCATCAGCGCTGCCGGGGCCACCGGCGGCGGGGCCACCGCCGTTGCCGCCGCCGAAGGGTCCGGGCGGGGGCGGCGGTCCCGGCGGGCGGCCGGTCTCCTGCGGATAGCCGGGCGGAGCGGGCGGTCCGGGCGGCCCCGACGGGATCGGCTCGGCGGGCCGGTTCATCTGCGAGGGACGGGAACTCTGGTAGTCGTACGACTCCTGCCGCGGCGGCGCCGGGAACGCACCCCCGGCGCCACCCCCGGCCCCGGGCCCGCCGGCGGGCGGACGCGGGGCGACCGGTGTGTACGAAGTCGCCGTGTTCGTGAGGAAGTTCCACCGGCACTCCTCGCAGAACGGCGCCCCGCCCTCGCGCTGGGTGTGGCACTGCGGGCAGAACTCGGGCTCGGGCGCCGGATCGGGCACGGCCGACAGATGCGACCGGCCGCCGGGCGCGCCGGGCGGCGGCGGATAGCCGTAACCAGGGGCCGGCGGTGGTGGCGGCGGTGGCGGTACGGCACCGGCCATGCGGTGACCGCAGACCTCGCACCAGTCGTCGGAACCCGACTGGTGTCCGTTCGGGCAGGTCGGCATGTCGGCGCTTCCCCCTCTCCGTCTCCGGCCCGCGGGCCGCTCGCTGGTACCTGCTGAACTACTGCCTACTTCTTGACGCGAACCGTTTTGGTCGACCGTGTTTCGAGAGTCATCTCGTCGGCCTCCTCGACCTTCGCCTTCAGTCGCACAGTACCCGCAGCCGCGTCGACCACGTCCACCACCTTCGACAGCAGCTTGGCGGTGTCCTCGTTGCCCGAAGCGCTCGCGAGCTGAACGGCGCGGCCCAGTTTGGCCGTTGCCCCGTCGGCGTCCCCCGCCTTGCGGGCGTCCAGGCCCTGCTGGATGACCTGGGCCAGTTCCGCCTGGCCCGTGTAGTGCGCGACCTGCGGATTGATCGACGTGGACGCCGCCATGTCGTCCGTCCACACCGCCCGTACGAGCCCTTGCGACAGGGTCTGCGTGGTGCCGTCCGGCTGCGGTATCACCAGCGAGATCCGGGCCGCGAGCATCTCCTGCCCGATGCTGGCGGCCGGCACCTCCACGCACACGTGGTAGTCGCGGGACTCGTCGCCCCAGGACCCCGTCGGATAGTCGCCCGCGCGCGGGCCCACCTCCGTACGCCGGTCCGTCAACTCCTCCACCGTGGGCGCCACTTGCTTCACGAACTTGATCTCGGAGCCCATCGGCGTCCACAGCCGCAGCGCCACGTCCGCGACCTCCTTGCCCATCGCGGTCTCCATCATCTGCGTGAAGTCCGCGGCCAGGCCCGCCGGGTCGGCGACGATGTCGGCGCTGCCGAGCAGGGCCGACGCGATCCCTGTGACCTCTTTCACTTCCCAGTCCGTACCGACACCGCGCGCGTCACAGGTGAACCGGCCCGCGCAGGAGTCGAGCGCGGCCTTCAGGTCCTCCGGTGACTCGTGTTCGTTGCGTCCGTCGGTCAGCAGGATGCCGTGCCGGATCGCCACGTCGGCGCTGGACAGGAGCCGGTCCGCGAGCCGCAGCCAGGTCCCGATCGCCGTACCGCCGCCGGAGGACAGCTTCCGCAGCGCCTGCCGGGCCTCGGCGCGGGTTCGGGAGTCGGCGACCGCGAGCCGCCCGCCGCCCGGATAGACCTCCTTGGCGACATGTGTGCCGCCGATGACCGCGAAGTGCACCCCGTCGCGCAGGGTGTCCACGGCGGCGCCGGTCGCATCGCGCGCGTTGCGCATTTTCGTCGGCGGGTAGTCCATCGAGCCCGAACAGTCGACCATGATCGCCACGGCCGCGTCGGGTCCCTGCCCCGCGGTGTACAGATGCGGTGCGGACACGGCGGTGCCCACCGTGCCGCCGCCGGTCGAGGTCACCGTGACGATCGCGCTGACCTCGCGCCCGCCCTCGGGCAGGTACTCGTTCTGATACACGTCGACCGAGAACTGCGGCACGGTCGACTTCGAGAAGTTGGCCATGGGTTCTGCTCCCCCCTTGCTCTCCCAGTATTCCCACTGGCTGTCCCACGGCACCTGGGTGCCTGGGCACGATGTCAATTCCTCGCCGGCCCACCCCACCGGCGCGACGGGCTCAGGCCCCGGCTCGAACGCCGTACGACCGCCCCCGTCTCAGGCCGATCCTGCCCCCTTCGCGGGGACCGGGAACGGCAGCAGGGCCACTGTTACGTTGTCGTGGCCCCCGCCGTCGAGTGCGTGCCCGACCAGGACCTGTGCGCTGTGCAGCGGCCGGTCGGCGGCGTCCGCGGGGATCGCGTCGGCCATCTCCTGCGCCGATTCGGCGTAGTTCCACAGTCCGTCGGTGCACACCACCACCACACCCGGACGGTCCGGTTTGAAGGAAGCGGTGTGCGGCTCCAGTTCGTACGCGTCCGCGCCGAGCCAGCCGGTGATCGCGTGGGCGCGCTCGTCGGCGTACGCCTCGGCCTCGTTCATCAGGCCCGCCGAGACCATCTGCGCGGCCCACGAGTCGTCCTCGGTGAGCCGGGCGGCGGGCGCCGTGCGGTCGACGGGCACCCAGTAGGCCCGGCTGTCGCCGACCCAGCCGATGACCAGCAGGTCCTTGGCGACGATCGCGCCGACCAGGGTGCACGCCGGGGCGTTCTGGTGCGGTGCGTGTTCGCGGGTCGTACCGGGCTCCCCGGCGAGGGAGTTGACGGACTCGGACGCGGCGAGGATCGCGTCGAACATGGCCTGCTGGGGGTGGGTGCCGCGCGGCAGGGCCGCGAGCAGCGACTCGCTCGCCGCGCGGGACGCGGCGAGCGACGCCTCGTCGGGGCGGGTCGCCGACGAGACGCCGTCGCAGACGATCGCGACGACGGCCGGTGAACCGTCCGGCAGGGCGGTCGACGAGACGGCGAACGCGTCCTCGTTGCGGTGGTGTCGCAGGCCGCGGTCGCTGACCGCCGCGACCGCGTCGAGTTCCTGCTCCATGTGGTCCCGTTCGCGCGGTTGTGCCTTGCCGCAGTGCTCGCAGTAGTCGTCCTGGTCGACCTGGCCCACCGGGCAGAACACGCACTGCTTGGCGGGTCCCGGGGTGCCGCCGGGCGGTGTGGGCGCGGCGGTACGGGGGTCGGCGGCGGGTGCGGCGGGCGCCGACCGCGGGGTCAGGGCGCCCAGTGCGGGGGGCGCGAGGGGTGGCGCCGGGGGCACGGGAGGCGCGGGGGGCGCCGGTGGGTGGGCGGGCGGTGCCGGGAGCGCGTAGTCGCCGCCGGTCGCCGGGAGGTGCCCGCCGCCCGACTCGATACCCGGGACCTCGGCCGCCAGATGCACCGGCGCGGGCACGTCGGAGCTGTCGACCTCGGGGGCCTGGGGCCACTCGACGGACGCGGCCGGTGCGGCCTCGCCGTTCCTCGCGAGCGTGGCGTGGTCGTCGGGTGGCGCGGGCGCCGCCGTCAGGTCGAATCCGCAGGCACCGCAGAACCGGTCACCCGCGTCCACCGGCTCGGCGCAGCCGGGGCACGTGGCTCCGGCGGCCAACTGGGGCTTCTGCGACATCAATCACACCCACGTCCGGGGGCGGAAACGGTTGGCCCGCTCCACCAGTTCGATCCTCTCCTCGCCGCCCCGCGCGAGCCGGGCCAGCGTCCGGTACGACCGCTCCAGGCCGAACCGCAGCCCGCGCTCGTCCAGATCGCTGCCGAGCAGCACGGTGCGTGTGCCCGTGCTCCGCGGCGCGGAACTCTGGCTACCGGAGAGTACCCAGTCGAGGGCGGTGCCCAGTACCTCCGTCGACAGGCGCTCCCTGCGCACGGCGTCCAGGCCGAAGCCGTCCAGGGCCTCCACCTGCCCGGCCGCCGCCGTCAGATCGTCGAGCAGCGGCGCGTCACCGCCGGGCGTGGCCGCCGCCACCCGCCGCCGCAGCCGCGACCGTACGGCCGCGACCCGCGCCGCCGTGTAGTGGATCGACGACTCCGGCACCGACTCCAGTGTGTGCACCGCCGCGCGCCGGTCGCCCGCCGCGAGCTGCACCCGGGCCAGGCCGAACGCGGCCGACACATAACTCGGGTCGGTCGTCCAGACCAGCCGGTAGTACTCGGCGGCGTTGTCGAGCTGGCCCAGGACCTCCGCGCAGACACCGAGGGCGAGCTTGGGCGCGGGCTCGCCGGGGAACGCGTCGTACACCGCGTCGAACGACAGGGCCGCGCTCTCGTGGTCGCCCATGGTGAGCGCGCCGACGCCCCGGTACCAGACCACCCGCCAGTCGTCCGGGTGGTCGGACTCCAGTGCGTCGAGCGCGCCGGTGGCGGCCTCCGTCTCGCGCATCTCAAGCCGGGCCCGCAGCTCCCGCAGCCGCAGTTCGAGTGAGTTCTTCGGCGCCGCGTGCAGCGCCGTGATCAGTTCGGCGGGCGCGGAGGCCGCGAGGCCCGCGAGGAAGCCCGCGTTGGGGTCGCTCGGATCGACATGCGGGACCGGCAGCGCGAGGGCCGCAGCGGCGGCGGCGAGCGGCTTGACGAGCCGGGGAGCGGAGCCGTTCGCGGCGGTGTCGGGGGTGCCGGCGGCAACAATGAGAGGGGTACCGGGGGTGCCCGCCGTCAGGGCGCGCCGCTCGCCGCGGCCCGGCGGCAGCGCGCGCGTGCCGAGCTGCGACACCTCTCCGTCGACCCTGTCGAACAACTCCGTGTCCGTGACCTTCACTTCGGGCCCGAACAGCGTCGACAGCGAGGGCCGGGGCCGGCCCGTCTGGAGGGCGACGACCTCCCGCAGCACACCCGTCAGCTGCTCGGCCATCTCCGACGCCGAAGCGAACCGCCGCGCCGGATCGGGGTCGGTGGCCCGTACCAGAAGCCGGTAGAACGACTCGTACGTACGGAAGACCTCGATGTTGTCCGGGTCGGGCAGGGAGTCCACGAACACGTTCGTGTAGCCCTGGAAGTCGAAGGTGAGCACCGCCAGGGTGCGCGCGACCGTGTACAGGTCCGACGCGACGGACGGGCCGACCTCCGCGACCTCGGGGGCCTGATAGCCCACCGTGCCGTAGATCGCCGACTCGTCGTCGTCCGTTCTGCGGACCGCGCCCATGTCGATGAGTTTGAGCTGGTCGCCGGTCTGGATGGCGTTGTCGACCTTGAAGTCGCAGTACAGCAGGTTGCGGCTGTGCAGATGCCCGAGGGCCTCCAGCGCCTCGATGCCGAACGCGCACGCCTGCTCCACCGGCAGCGGGTCCCGCTTGCCCCCGGTCGTCCGCCGCTCGTTGGCGATCTCCTTCAGCGACTTGCCGCCGACGTACTCCATGACGATGTAGCCGTCCAGGGAGCCCGTGCGCTGGTCCAGGTGCTCGACGAAGTTGTAGATCCGGACGATGTTGGAGTGCTCGATCTCGGCGAGGAACCGGCGCTCGGAGATCGCCGCCGCCATCGCGTCCTGGTCACCCGTGTCGAGCAGGCCCTTGAGGACCACCCAGCGGTCGGACACGGCACGGTCGACCGCGAGATACACCCAGCCGAGACCGCCGTGCGCGAGACAGCCCGCGACCTCGTACTGACCGTGCACGACGTCGCCCTCGCCCAGCTTCGGCACGAACGAGTACGGGTGGCCGCACTTCGTGCAGAACCCCTCCGTACGCCCGACGCGCTCGCCGCGCGAACGGCCCACAGGGGCACCGCAGTCGGAGCGCGAGCAGAACCGCTTCCGCTCGGGCACCTCCGGGTTCTCCAGGACCATCGCGCGCGGGTCGGGGCGCGGCACACCCGGCACCTCGACCAGGCCCACACCGAGCCGGCCACGGCCGCTCGCACCGGCCGCCGAGCCCGAGCTGCGCACGGACACCGAACGCGACGACAGCTTGCCCGACAGGGACCGCGACAGGCGCCCGGAGACGGACCTGCGGGACTGCGAGGAACGGGACGACCGCGACGAGCGGGCCGACTGCGCCGACGAGCGCGAACTGCCCGCCGACGAACCGCTGCCCGAGCCCCGCGACGACCCTCCCGACCCCCGCGATCCCCGGCCACCGCCGGTGATGCCGGTGGCCGGCGAGTTCACCATGCCGTTCGACGCGACGACCGGCGCGAGCCCGCAGGTGTCGCAGTACAACTCCCCGCCGCCCACGTCCTCGTACGCCCCTGGGCAACCGGGCCGCTGGCACTTCCGCTCCTGACTCACGAGTCCCCCCTCCGGTCCACGGGACCGCCCTGGTCGGGCACCCGCGGCACCAACACGTCCGCTGCCGCCCGCTGATACCGCACCACCGCGTCCTCCGCCGCGCGCAGATCGCAGGGCGCGCTCCACAACATCCGGCGCGCCGCGTCGTACCGCTCGATGAGGAGCGGGTCCTCCGCCATGCCGTGCCGGGCCACCTTCGCCTTGTACGCGTCGAGCCTGCCGCGCAGCTCCGCGCGGACCGCGAGCGGCGCCGTGACGGCGGTCAGCGACTCGCGGGCGCGCAGCAGTTCGTCCTCGGCCCGCTGCTCCAGGGATTCCAGGAGCGGCGAGAGCCGGTGCCACTGGCCGTGTCTGCGGTACTCGGCGGCCGTCGACAGTTGTTCGTTCAGCACGGTCGGCGGGCCCGAGACGGCGGGCACCTCGGACGCGGCGATCTTCGCGAGGACCTCCCCGCGCGCGGAGCGGGCCTCGGCGAGCGTCCGGTCGGCGCGGGACAGCAGGTCCCGCAGCTTCAGCAGCCGGTTCTCGGCGTCCTGCCGGACGGTGAGCACCGCGTCGATCTCGCGGCGCACCTCCTCCAGGGCGCGCGCCTCCCGGTCGTAGCGTCCGGTGTCGGGCCGGCCGCCGCCGGGCGCCGAACTGCCCTGCGCGGGCTGCCAGAACGCCAGCGGGTCGGACACCACCTGCTCGCGCAGCGCGGTCAACGCGCGCGTGATGCGCTCCAGGTCGTCGCCCGACGGATGCTCTCCCGGGCGTACGCCGACGGAGTGCGCGAGCCGGCGGGTGCGCTGCAACTCGGCGGCCAGGAGGTCTATCCGGGCGGGCAGCGCGGACCACACGGCGTCCGCCGCGACGACCAGGTCGAGCGACTGCGCGTACAGCTCGTTCATCCGGGACACCAGGCGCTCCAGCGTGAACCGCTCGCTGAGCTTCGCCGGGCCCGTGATCGACGGGGACGGGGCGCTGCCCGCCGCGCCGTGCGCGCCCGGCACCGTGACGCTCTCGCCGCGCAGCAGGTCCGTCAGCTCCGCCAGGTCGTCCTGGTTCGGCCAGCGTCTGCGGGCGCGCAGGTCGCGTGCGGTGCGCAGGGCGTCCGTGTACAGGTCGAAGTACGACCACAGCAGCGTGATCGCGCCCTCCGTCGCCGCCCACCGCTCCCGCGTCGTGCCGGTGAGTTCGGCGCCTTCGAGCAGCCTGCGGCCGGCGTGGTCCTGGAGCGCGAGGAGCGATGTCTCGATCGCCTCGTGCTCCGCGCCGAGCCGCGCCAGCGCACGGTCCACCTCGTCCCGGTCCATCACCGGCCCAGGGGGTCCCGTGACGCCCATCGATCACCTCGCCGTTCTTGTCGGTCCTTCTTTTTCGTCTTCGTCTTTGTTTTCGTCTTCGTCCAGGCAGGTCAGTCGCGGTACTGCGGGGCCGGGGGTCCGGAGGTCTTGCCGAGGTCGTCCGCCAGCCACTCGTCGTAGGAGACTTGCCAGCGCTGCTTCCGATAGTCCACCAGAACCTGGTTGACCCGGCGCACCAAGTCGTCGGAGCCCTTCTTCATCGCCACGCCGTAGTACTCGGTGGTGAAGGTGTCGCCCTTGATCTCGACCGTCGGGTCCTGCGCGGCCTGGCCGGCGGCGAGCGCGCTGTCGGTCACCACGGCGTCCACCTCACCGAGCTGGAGCCGCACCAGGCAGTCGAGCTGGTTGGGCACCGTGGTGGAGATGTCGGCGCCGAACGACTCCTTCTTCAGCTCGGTCTCGGCGGTGGAACCGGCCGCCGAGCACACCTTCCGGCCCTTCAGCGAGGCGTTGTAGCCGGTGATGTCGGAGGTCCGCGGGGCCAGCACCTGCTGCCCGGTCTTGAAGTAGGCCGTGGAGAAGTCGACCTGCTTCAGCCGGTCGCAGTTGATCGTCATGGTGCGCACGATCATGTCGACCTGGCCGCTCTGGAGCGCCGGTATCCGCTGGTTGGTGGGTATCGCGCGGAACTGGACCGTGCCGCCGGCCGGGAGGATCTGGTCCGCTATCGCCTGCGCGAGGTCGATGTCGAAGCCCGACAGACTGCCGCCCGGCTTGTTCGGGTCGCGGTAGCCCCAGTTGTAGCTGTTCTGGTCGACGCCGATGACCAGGCGCTTCTTCTCCCGGATCGCGGAGACGACGGGGCCGCTGTCGGACGGCGACGGCCGCAGGCTCGATGCCTCGGGCTTGCAGGTGTCCGCCTTCGCCCGGGTCGCGTCGGTGACACCACCGCCGTAGGCGCTGTCGTCGCCGTCCCCGCCCGAGGTCGTCAGGGGCAGCAGGACGAGCACCGCCGTGAGGACGCACGCCAGTGCCGTCGCCATCGCGGCGACGCCGCCCCAGCCGCGCAGGCCGGCCCGTACGCGTCGTGCACCCATCGCAGTGCCCCCTTTCACCGGTACTCCGAAAGCCTGCGCCCGATACCGAGCACCGCGCCCGCCGCCGCGAGGACGCCGAGGACGGCGGCGCCGATCGCGAGGCCGGTCATGGCGCCCCTGCCGTCCTTTGCCGCGTTGTCGAACTGGGTCTGCTCATGGGTGAGAGCCGTCTCCAGGGCGTCGTCGACGTCGTCGAAGCACACGCGGGTCGGCTTGTCCGCCGCAGTGCCGATGATCTTGTCCAGCGCGCCCTGGTAGTCACCCGCGTCATCGCGGTCACGGGCCGTCAGATGCCGTTCCTGCCATACCTTCATGGCGCCGGTCGCCTTCTCCACCGGGTCCTTGCCCGCCGCGTCGTTGGCGAGCGCCAGCGCCTGCGCGAGCAGTCCGTCGGTGCCCTTCGGCCCGCCGAGGAGCTTCATCTGCTCCTGGTACGCCACGTCGTACTTGTCGAGCACCTTGTCGCCGACCTCCACCGTCTCGGCGCCCCGGCTGACCAGGGTCAGGTTCTCGTTGCCCCGGGCCTTCAGCGAGGCGATCCGGGCGTCGTGCAGGACGTTCAGCGAGCGGACGCCGTGTTCGTAGGAGTCGTTGAGGCCGGCGCGCGCGACGCTGTGCCCGACGACCAGCCAGAGCAGCACCACCGTCGTCGCGGCCGTCGCGCCGAGGAGCCCCTGGTTGAACACCCGGTTCGTCCGCCGGTAGTTGCGGCGCTGCGCCCACCCCAGGCCGCCGAGCGCGACGACACCCAGCGCGATGGCCGCCCATGGATACGGCGTCGCGCTGTTGTAGTCGCCGCGCAGCCGTACGTTCTCCTCCTTGTACAGCTTCTCGGCGGCCGGGAGCATCTGCGTCTGCATCTTGTCGTTGGCGTACCGCAGATACGCGCCGCCCAGGGGCAGTCCCTGGCGGTTGTTGGAGCGGGCCCGCTCGATCAGCCCGGTGTACTCCGGGAGGAGCCTGTTCAGTTCGGCGATGGCGGCGGCCGACGGGGTGCCCGTGCCGGTGTTCGACGCGGCCGTCGCCAGCTTCTCCGACGCCGTGTCGATGTCCTTCGTGTACCGGTCGATGACGTCCTTGGGCTCCTGCCCGCCCGCGAGGAAGCCGCTGGACGCGGCCGTGTTGGCGTCGGCGAGCGAGCGGTAGACCGCGGCGGCGTCCGACGTCAGGGGCTGGCTGCGGTTCAGTACGTCGTCGGCGGCGGCCGAACGGTCCGTCATCTGCCAGGCGGTGACCGCCCCGAACGCCACCACGAGCACCGCCAGGACGGCGCCGATGACCCGCAGCCTGCCCGGCTCGGTCGTCGCGGCCGACCGCAGCCGATCGACGCCCTCCGCCCACGCGGTGCGCCGCTGCGGCCCGTCGGGCGGCGGCGCGGGCGTGACGGCACCGCCGCGCGGTGACGGCACCGACGGCGGAACGGGCGGCGGCACCGCCGGCATCGTGGGCGTCGCCTGTCCCGGCGGCGCGCTGCCGTTCGGCGGGTACGTCACTCGACCTCCCCCAGGTCCATCCGGTCACTCCGGGCCCCGCGCGTCGGGCGCGGAGAGGAGTGCACGGCCGCAAGTATTGCCCAGAGGCCCGCATCCGCACAGACATTGACTGGATCTTGAGCGGAACGCACAGCGCGGTCCAAGATCCCCGCGCTGCCCCTCTCCTTGAATACGAGTCTGCGGCCTGTTCGGTTCCCGTTCGGCGCCGCCAGTCGGCCGCCGGTCAGCCGACGTTCGCGCCGCCGTTCTCGAAGTGCGCCCGTACGCGCGCGTGCACCACGTCCGGAGCGCCGAGCCGGTCCAGACCGAGGAGCACCGAGCCGAGCACCGGAGGGGCCGTGACGACCTGGGGGACCGCCTTCGGCGCCCGGTCGGCGAGCAGGGCGTGCACCCGGTCGTCCAACTGGGGGTGACGGGCCGCGAGCACGCCGCCGCCGAGCAGGACAGGCGTCGGCTCGTCCAGCAGGTCGAGCCGGCCGAGGGCGACCACCGCCATGGCGACCACCTCGTCCGCGAGCCGGTCGACCAGGGAGCGCGCCACCGGGTCGCCGTCGGCGGCGGTGGCGAACAGGACCGGGGTCAGCTCGCGCTGGCGCACCAGGTCGATGTGTTTCAGATGCAGCGCCTCGATGAGCGCGTACATCGTGTCGAGCCCGAAGTGCGCGGGCAGGGTGCGGGCCAGCGCGGTCGGCCCGCCGCGCCCGTCCTCGGCGCGTGCCGCGTGCCACAGCGCCTCCTCGGACATGCCCCAACCGCCGCCCCAGTCACCGGAGATACGGCCGAGCGCGGGGAACCGGGCGGTGCGCCCGTCGGGCCGCATGCCGACGCAGTTGATGCCCGCGCCGCACACCACGGCGACGCCCCGGGGCTCGGCGATGCCGGCCCGCAGGATCGCGAAGGTGTCGTTGCGCACCTCCACGGCGGCGCCCCAGCCCCGGCGGCGCAGCGCCTCGGCGAGTTCCCGTTCCTCGACGGGAAGATCGGCGTTGGCGAGACAGGCCGAGACCTGGTCGACGCCGTGCACGCCGGCCTCGGCGAGCGCCGGGAGCACGGCGTCGGCCAAGACGTCGACGGCCGTCTCGATGCCGACGACGGGCGGCTGGAACCCGCCGCTGCGGCCCTTCGCGGCGACCCGGCCGTCCGCCGTGACGACGGCGACATCGGTCTTGCTGTTGCCCGCGTCGATCGCGAGCACGGACCCCGCCTCGACCGACACGGGGGTGGGCACGGTGCCGGTCATGCCCACGCGAGGTGCTCCCGGTTGTGCGCGATGAGCTGGTCGGTGAGGGCGTCCGCATAGGCGTACTGGCCGACCAGCGGGTGCGAGAGCAGCGCCCGGAACACCCGGTCGCGGCCCCCGCGCAGCGCGGCCTCCAGAGCCAGCTCCTCGTACGCGGTGACCTGCGCGACGAGCCCCGCGTACAGCGGGTCCAGCGTGGGCACGGCGAGCGGCGTCGGGCCCTGGGTGCGGACGGCGGCCTGCACCTCGATGACGGCGTCGTCGGGCAGGAACGGCAGCGTGCCGTTGTTCAGCGTGTTGACCACCTGGTACGGGCTGCCGCCCCCGCCGAGCAGTGCGGCGGCGAGGTCGACCGCGGCCTCCGAGTAGTAGGCGCCGCCGCGCTTGGCGAGCAGCTCCGGCTTCTCGTCCAGCGCCGGGTCCCCGTACATCGCGAGGAGTTCCTTCTCCATCGCGGCGACCTCGGCGGCCCGCGACGGCTTGGTCCTCAGCTCCCGTACCACCTCGTCGTGCGCGTAGTAGTACCGCAGGTAGTACGAGGGAACGGAGCCGAGCCGGTCCACGATGTCGCGCGGCAGCGAGAGGTCACCGGCGATGGCGTCGCCGTGGTCGGCGAGCAGCTTCGGCAGCAGGTTCTCGCCCTCGGGACCCCCGAGTCGCACACCGGTCTCCCAGGTGAGGTGGTTGAGCCCCACATGGTCGAGGTGGACGTCGGCGGGCGCGACGCCGAGCAGTCCGGCGAACTTCCGCTGGAAGCCGATGGCCACGTTGCACAGCCCGACCGCCTTGTGCCCGGCGTGCAGCAGCGCGCGCGTGACGATGCCGACCGGGTTGGTGAAGTCGATGATCCAGGCGTCCGGGTTGGCGCGGCGCACCCGCTCGGCGATGTCCAGGACCACCGGGACGGTCCGCAGCGCCTTGGCGAGGCCGCCCGCGCCGGTGGTCTCCTGACCGACGCAGCCGCAGGTCAGCGGCCAGGTCTCGTCGTCGTTACGGGCGGCTTGGCCGCCGACGCGCAGTTGCAGCAGGACGGCGTCGGCGCCTTCCACGCCCGCGTCGAGATCGCCGGTCGTGGTGATGGTCCCCGGGTGGCCCTGCTTGGCGAAGATGCGCCGGGCGAGCCCGCCGACCAGCGCGAGGCGGTCCTCGGCGGGGTCGACCAGGACGAGTTCCTCGATCGGGAGGGTGTCCCTCAAACGTGCGAAACCGTCGATGAGTTCGGGGGTGTAGGTCGATCCTCCGCCGACCACGGTGAGCTTCATATGTACTAGCCCTTCACTCCAGTGAGCGTGACGCCCTCGACGAACGCCTTCTGGGCGAAGAAGAAGACGAGGATGACAGGTGCCATGACCAGCAGGGTCGCGGCCATGGTCAGATTCCAGTCGGTGTGGTGCGCGCCCTTGAACGACTCCAGGCCGTAACTCAGGGTCCACGCACCCGGGTTCTCCGAAGCGTAGATCTGCGGCCCGAAGTAGTCGTTCCAGGCGTAGAAGAACTGGAACAGGGCGACCGCGGCGATACCGGGCTTCGCCATCGGCAGGACGATCCGCAGCAGGGTGCGCAGCTCCCCGCAGCCGTCGACCTTCGCCGCGTCGATGTACTCGTTCGGGATGGTCATCAGGAACTGCCGCAGCAGGAAGATGGAGAAGGCGTCGCCGAAGGCCATCGGGATGATCAGTGGCCACAGGGTGCCGGACAGGTCCAGCTGCTTCGCCCAGAACAGGTACATCGGGATGATGATGACCTGCGGCGGCAGCATCATCATCGAGATGACCAGCATGAGAGACAGGTTCCGGCCGCGGAAACGGAACTTGGCGAGGGCGTACGCCACCGGGATCGAGGACACCACCGTCAGGACGGTGCCCAGGCCCGCGTACAGCAGGGTGTTGCGCCACCAGGTCAGAAAGCCCGGTGTGTCGAAGACCTTGCGGTAGTTGGACCACTCCCAGGTGTGCGGGATCAGGTCGCGGGTCAGCGCCTGCTGGTCGCTCATCAGTGAGGTCAGCAGGACGAAGACGAACGGCAGTACGAAGAAGAGGGCGGCGGCGACGCCGAGCGCGTGCACGGCGATCCACTCCAGGAGCGCCCTGCGGCGCGCGGTGCGCTCGCTGTCGCCGCGCGGTGCCGTCAACTCGGCCGGTCGGTCGATCAGTTGGGTCATGGCGTCAGTCACCTGTCCCGATCAGGCCGCCGCGGCGCCGCATCAGGAGCGCGGTGAACACCATGGCGAGGGCGAACAGGACGAGCGCGATCACACAGGCGGAGCCGTAGTCGAAGCGCTGGAAGCCGAGGTTGTAGACGAGCTGCGGCAGGGTCAGCGTCGACTTGTCGGGGTAGCCCGGCTCGAACTGCTGCCCGGAGCCGCCGATGATGCCCGACGCGACCTTCCCCGCGACCAGCGGCTGTGTGTAGTACTGCATGGTCTGGATCACGCCCGTGACCACCGCGAACATCACGATCGGCGAGATGTTCGGCAGCGTGACGAAGCGGAACCGCTGCACCGCCGACGCCCCGTCCAGCTCGGCGGCCTCGTACTGCTCCTTCGGCACGTCGAGCAGGGCGGCCATGAAGATGACCATGAGGTCGCCGACGCCCCACAGCGCGAGCATCGTCAGGGCCGGCTTGGACCAGGACGGGTCGCTGAACCAGCCCGGCTGCGGCAGCCCCAGATCGCCGAGGAGCGAGTTGACCGGGCCTGTCCCCGGGTTGAGGAGGAACGCGAACGCCATCGTGGCGGCGACCGGCGGCGCGAGATACGGCAGGTAGAACAGGGTGCGGAAGACGCCCGTACCCCTCTTGACCTTGGTGATCAGCAGCCCGATGCCGAGCCCGAAGACGACCCGGCAGCTCACCATCACCAGGACCAGCCAGAGCGTGTTCCCCAGGGCCGGCCAGAACATGGGGTAGTCGGTGAAGACGTACGACCAGTTCGCGAAGCCGTTCCAGGTGGGCGGCTGGAAGCCGTCGTACTTCATCAGCGAGAAGTAGACCGTCGACAGCAGCGGATAGGCGAAGAAGACCGTGAAGCCGATCAGCCACGGCGACATGAAGGCCAGCGTTCTGAGCGCCGACCTGCGGCGCTTCGAACGGAGCGTGTACGTGCTCATCGCGGGGCCCGGCTACTTCTGCTGCGCGATGTCCGTGTCGATCTCCTTGGCGGTCTTCTCCAGACCGGCCTTGAGATCGGTGACCTTGCCCTTCTCGTAGTCGTAGCCCAGGTTCTGGATCGACACGAGGTACTGGCCGCCGTTCGGCGACGCGGGGGTGCTCGTGGAGTTCGGGTTCTGCGCGATGTCCAGGAACGTCTTCCAGCGCGGGTCGTACTTCAGCTTCGGCGACTTCAGCGCCTCGATGGTCGAGGGCACGTTGTGGATCGCGTTGGAGAAGTTGACGACGGCGTCCGTGTCCGTGGTCATGAACTTGACCAGTTCCCAGGCGGCGTTCTGCTTCTTGCTGGTGGACGCGATCCCGGCGATGGTGCCGGTGATGTAGCCCTTGCCGTACTGGTCCACCTCGTCGTCGGGCACCGGCAGCGGAGCCACGCCGATCTCGAACTTCGGCTTGCTGTCCTCGGCCATCCCGAGCCGCCACTCGCCGTCGAGCTGCATCGCGACCTGACCGGTGTGGAAGGGGTGCGTGGCGCCCCACTCGTCACCGAACGTGGCCCGGTACTTCTCCAGCTTCTGGTACCCGCCCAACCCGTCGACCAGCTTCTTCTGGAAGGTGAAGCCCTTCTCGAACGCTGGGTCCTTGGCGACGTTCGACTTGCCGTCGGCGTCGAAGTACGTCGGCGACCACTGCCCGAAGAGGTGCTCGGTCGTCGTCTCGTAGCCGTGGTAGTTCGGCATGAACCCGAGCTGCTCGTACGAATCGCCCTTGGTCTTCGTCAGCTTCTTCGCGTCGGCCTCGAACTCCGACCAGGTCTTCGGCGGCGCGTCGATACCGGCGGCCTTGAAGGCGTCCTTGTTGTAGTAGAGGCCGTACGCGTCACCGAGCAGCGGCACCGTGCACCGCTTGCCGTCGAACTGCGTGTACTCGTTCATCGGCTTCGGGAACGTCTTCTCCGGGTCGATGCCCGACTTCTCGAAGAACGGCGCCAGATCGACGAAGGCACCCGACGAGCAGAACTTGCCGACGTTGTTGGTGGTGAAGGACGACACCACGTCCGGGGCGGACGAACCGCCCGCGCGCAGCGCCTGGTTGATCTTGTCGTCGTTGATGTTGCCGACGACCTTCACCTTGATGTTGGGGTGGGCCTTCATGAAGGCGTCCACGTTCGCCTGGACGCCCTTCACCTCGGACTCGGCGCTCCAGCCGTGCCAGAAGGTGATCGTCGTCTTCTTGGACGCGTCGTCGGTCGCGCCGGAGCTGGACTGGCCCGTACAGGCCGTGGCGAGAAGGGCTATCGAGGCGGATGCGGCGAGCGCTGCCGCCGCCTTCCGGCGCTTACCGGACATGGCGGTGTCTCCCTACGGACGGGGCGGTGCGGGACAAATCGGGGTGGGTGGGCGGGAAAAATCTGGTTCAGCGCGAGGTGTCGAAGACCTCGTCACGGGTGGCCGCGAGGGCGCTCTCCAGCGCCCCGCGCAGCACGGGATGCTCGGCGACCTCACCCACGACGAGCCGGGGGCGGACCGCCGCGAGTTCGTCCAGTTCGGCCTGCACCAGCTCCCGCAGGGCCTCGCCGCCCGCCGTGAACAGGGCGCCGCTGAGGACGACGAGTTCCGGGTCGAGCACCGAGACGAGCGAGGCAAGACCGGTCGCGAGGCCGGTGGCGTAGATCTCCAGGAGCCGTCGGTGCGGGCCGTCGTTCACCCGTGCCGCCTGGGCGATCAGGGCGGCGGCGACCTCCGCGTACGGGCCGCTCGGCACCGGGGTGATGCCGAGTTCGCGGGCCAGGCGGGGGACCACCTGGGAGCCGGCCAGCTCCTGGTAGCCGCCGCTGTTCGCCCGGGTCACCTGGCGGACCAGGGGTGCGCCGGGCACCGGCAGGAAGCCGACCTCGCCGGCGCCGCCGGTCCAGCCGCGGTGCAGCCGCCCGCCGATGACGAGCGCGGCGCCGAGTCCGCCCTCGTTCCACAGCAGGACGAAGTTCTCGTGCCCGTGCGCCGCGCCGAGGCGCTGTTCGGCGATGGCGGCGAGGTTCACGTCGTTCTCGTACTCGACGGGCATCGGCAGGGCCGCCGCCAGCTCGTCCAGGAGGGTCGGCGAGTGCCAGCCCGGCAGGTGCGAGGCGTACCGCAGGCGGCCGGTGTTCGGGTCGAAGGCGCCCGGGGTGCCGATGGTGACGCGGTGCAGATCGGCGCGGGCGAGCCCGGCGGCCTTGACTGCGCCGTCGAGCGCGTCGGTGACCAGGCGGACCACGGGGACGGAGGAGTGGCGTCCCGGGGTGCGCAGTTCGTACTCGCCGACCGTGCGCCCGGTGATGTCGGCGACGGCGGCGCGGATCCGCTCGGGGTTCACATCGAGCCCGGCGGCGTGGGCCGCGTGCGGGTTCACCGCGTAGAGCTGCGCGTTCGGTCCCGGCCGGCCCTCGGTGGTGCCGGTGGCCAGGACGAGCCCCGCGGCTTCGAGGCGGGCGAGCAGTTGGGAGGCGGTCGGCTTCGACAGGCCGGTGAGCTTGCCGATCCGGGTGCGGGACAGGGGGCCCTGGCTGAGCAGCAGGTCGAGGGCGGCACGGTCGTTCATGGTGCGCAGGACGCGCGGTGTGCCCGGGGTTCCGGCCGTTCCCGCCATGGGCGACGACACCTGCCCTTCCCACTCGAAGATCTGTTAGGAAAGTTTCCTATTCGGTGGGAGGAAGGTAGGCCGCGCGCAAGAGTCCCGTCAACGGCCGACGCCTCCACGGCAACCAAGTCGTTACCTGCGGAGGCGTCGGGGGGTGTGAGTGTCGTACGGGCCTATGGGCTGCGGCGGCTACTTGGCCAGATTGGTCGGCGGTATCGGCGAAGCGGCCAGCGACTGCGGTGAGGTCGCCGACGCGTACGCGGACGGTGCCGCCGTCCCGGCCGCCGGATCGGCCACCGCCTCGGTCTCCGTCTGGAGCGGGAGCCCGCCCACGATCCGGATGCCCGCCTCGTCGAACGCCCGCTTGATCCGCCAGCGCAGCTCCCGCTCCACACTCAGGGACTTGCCCGGCATGGTCTTCGCGGAGACCCGCACCACCATCTGGTCGAGCAGCACGCTGTCCAGGCCGAGGACCTCCACCGGGCCCCACAGCCGCTCGTTCCACGGCTCGTCCTTGGCCATCGCCGCGCCCACCTCGATGAGCTTCTCCTGCACCCGGTCCAGGTCCTCGTCCGGGCGGACCGTCACATCGACGCCCGCCGTCGACCAGCCCTGAGAGAGGTTGCCGATCCGCTTCACCTCGCCGTTGCGGACGTACCAGATCTCCCCGTTGTCGCCGCGCAGCTTCGTCACGCGCAGCCCCACCTCGATGACCTCGCCCGACGCGACACCCGCGTCGATCGTGTCGCCGACCCCGTACTGGTCCTCCAGGATCATGAAGACGCCGGAGAGGAAGTCGGTCACCAGGTTGCGCGCGCCGAAACCGATCGCGACACCCGCGACACCGGCCGACGCGAGCAAAGGCGCGAGATTGATCTGGAAGGTGCCCAGGACCATCAGCGCGGCCGTGCCCAGGATCAGGAACGACGCCACCGAACGCAGCACCGAGCCGATGGCCTGCGAGCGCTGCCGGCGCCGCTCCACGTTCACCAGGAGCCCGCCGAGCGCGGTGCCGTCCACGGCCTGCACGGTCCGGTTCATCCGGTCGATCAGCTTGGTGATCGCCCGCCGTATCACCACCCGCAGCACCACGGCGATGGCGAGGATCAGCACGATGCGCAGCCCGATGCTCAGCCAGGTCGACCAGTTCTGCTCGACCCAGCTCGCGGCGTTCGTCGCATGCTCCTGGGCGTCCTCCAGGGTGACGGGGTCCGGATCGGATCCGGCAGCCGTCAGGACGGACGAGAACACGGCAGGTACCTCCAGGCGTAGCGGACTGCCCGCGCCAGGGGGACGGCGGTACGGGGGCTCGCGCGCCGCGGGCAGGCTCACCACACTAACGGGGCATCGTGTGCCGATCGTTGTCATGTTCTACGGAGAGACCCTCCTCACCTGCGGCGGAACGGTAAAGGGCCGCTCCCGGACGGTCATACGCGTGACCGACCGCACATTTCCCGCGCCCGGCGCGCGCCCGGCCCCGGAGAACCCGCCAGGAACAACAGGTGGGAGCCGTGCGACACGCCGACGGCGGGCCCGGGAACGGAAAACTCCTTCACCCCGTTACCAGGAGGTGGTGGCGCTACGACCAGGCATGAGGGGAGACTGGTCAGCAGATCGTCCCGGCGCGAGCCACGCGCCGCCGGCGTAATAGGAGGCATCCGTGCCGCATGTCCTGGTCCTCAACGCGTCGTACGAGCCACTCGGCGTCGTACCGCTCCGCCGCGCTCTCGTCCTCGTCCTGGAGAACAAGGCAGTCGCCTTGGAGGAATCCGGCGCCTTCATGCACAGCGCGACCATCACTGTTCCAGCACCCAGCGTGGTCCGGCTCAAGCGGTTCGTCCGGGTCCCTTACAGGGGGCCCGTTCCTCTGACCCGGCGCGCCCTGTTCGCCCGGGACGGCGGCCGGTGCATGTACTGCGGTGGCGTCGCAACCAGCGTCGACCACGTCATTCCGCGCAGCCGCGGAGGTCAGCACGCCTGGGACAACGTGGTGGCGTCCTGCCGCCGCTGCAACCACGTCAAGGCCGACCGGCACCTGGTCGAGATCGGCTGGCGCCTGCGCCACAAACCCGCCCCGCCCACCGGTCTCGCGTGGCGCATCATCGGCACGGGCCATAGGGACCCGCGCTGGTTGCCCTACCTGGAGCCGTATGGCGCGGAAGACGCCATGGCCCGGATCGACGGCATTTCTGCCTGACGGATCCGGGCCTTTGTCATCCCGGGGACCGTTCCTGTGAACACCGGCGAACGGTCGCCCGCCGACGTGCGCGCGGACCCTCGACGGCTGTGCGCGGAATCACCCGGTCCGGGGGAGTGAGGCTTACCGGACGACACCGGGGGATACCGATGAACCGACACCGATGAACCGACACCGATGGACGGATATCGGACGGGACACGTCTGCGGCGGCGATGCCTGGGTAGGTCCTGCCTGACCCCGGATCACCGCACCGCATCCGGATCACCGCACCGCACCGGGATCACGCACCTCACCCACGACAAGGAGGCCACCCGTGGCCGCATCGGCGCACCTTCTGCTCTCGGCGCTGTCCAAACATCCGGATGAGCCGCAGGCCCCGACCCTCGCGGTCGTCCCCGCCCAGGCCACGGCGTCCGACGACCGCTGCCCCTTCTCGTCCGCCGTCGGAGTCTCCGAGGCCGAGGGCACGTCCACCGCCGAGGGCGCCTGGGCCGAGCCGCCCCTGACCAGCGAACCCCCGCTCGCCGACACGGCCCCGCTCACCAGCGAACCCCCACTCGCCGACGTCCTCCCGCTGACCAGCGAGCCCACCTCCCTCACGACGGCCGCAGGCCAGGACCCGTCGGTGGCCTAGATGCCCCTGTCCCGGCTCGCCGGCCTCTACGGCGTCGCCACGTCGTACGCCCCGTCGCCCGACGACACCGTGTCCGCGTCCGACGCCGCCGTGCGCGCTGCCCTGACCGCCCTGGGCGTCGACGTCAGCACCCCGGAAGCCGTCGAGGCAGCCCTCGCCGACCGCGAACGCGAACTGGCCGAACGGCTCCTGCCGCCCACCCTCGTGTGGTGGCCCGGCAGCCCGCCCGACGCGCTCACGGCACTCCCGTCGGGCACCCGCGTCCAGGTCACACCGGAACACGCCGAGGCGCCCACGGACCTCGCCGTCGGCGGCCTGGAATCCGCCCCGCTCCCCCCGGGCGTGCACACCCTCACGGCCGCCGCGCCCGACGGCCGCACCGCGCAGACGCACCTCGTCGTCGCCCCCGCCCGCGTCCCCGACCCCGGCGACCGCGCGTACGGCCTGCTCGTCCAGTTGTACTCGCTGCTGTCCCGGCGCTCCTGGGGCATGGGCGACCTCGGCGACCTCGCCGAACTGGCGGCCTGGGCCGGACGCTCGCTCGGCGCCGGATTCATCCAGGTCAACCCGTTGCACGCGGCCGTACCCGGCCCGCCCACGGACCCCTCGCCCTACCGCCCGTCGTCCCGCCGCTTCGCCGACCCCGTCCATCTTCGGGTCGAGGACATCCCCGAGTACGCGTATCTGGACCGGGCCGACCGCGAGCGCGCCGACGACCTGGCCGAGCGGGCCGCGACCCTGCGCGCCTCCGTCCTCGACAAGGACGCGCTGATCGACCGCGACGCCGTCTGGGACCTCAAGCGGCAGGCCCTGGAGCTGATCAGACGGGTGCCGCTCGGGCCCGGCAGGCTCGCCGCGTACTGGGACTTCCTCGCGCGCGAGGGCGAGGCCCTGGAGGACCACGCCACCTACTGCGCGCTCGCCGAGGCGCACGGCGCCGACTGGCACCAGTGGCCCGAAGGGCTGCGCGACCCGCGCTCCCCGGAGACCGCCCGCGCGCGCGGCGAGCTGATGGACCGCGTCGACTTCCACTCCCGGCTCGCCTGGCTCACCGACGCCCAGCTCGGCACCGCGCAGCGCACCGCGCGCGACGCGGGCATGCCGATCGGCCTGGTCCACGACCTCGCCGTGGGCGTGCACCCGGACGGCTCCGACGCCTGGGCACAGCAGGAGTACCTCGCCGACGGCATGTCCGTCGGCGCGCCCCCGGACGCGTTCAACGCGCGCGGCCAGGACTGGGGCCTGCCGCCCTGGCGCCCCGACCGCCTCGCCGCCTCCGGCTACGCCCCCTACCGACGGCTCCTGCGCGCCCTGTTCCAGCACGCGGGCGCCCTGCGGATCGACCATGTGATGGGCCTGTTCCGGCTCTGGTGGGTGCCCCAGGGCCGCCCGCCGACCGAGGGCACCTACGTCCGCTACGACGCCGAAGCCATGCTCGCCGTCCTCACCCTGGAGGCGGACCGGGCCGGCGCCCTCGTCATCGGTGAGGACCTGGGCACCGTCGAACCCGGCGTCCGCGAGGCGCTGCGCGCGCACGGCGTGTTCGGCACCTCGGTGCTCTGGTTCGAGCGGGACTGGGACGGCACCGGGCGACCGCTGCCGCCGGAGAGCTGGCGTACGGACTGCCTGGCCACCGCCACCACGCACGACCTGCCGTCCACGGCGGCCCGGCTCAGCGGCGAGCACGTCGAGCTGCGCGACCGGCTCGGCCTGCTCACCCGCCCGCTCGCCACGGAGCGCGCCGAGGCCGCCGCGGAGGCCGGGGAGTGGCTGGCCCTGTTCTCCCGGCTCGGCCTGATGCCCGAGGGCGTGGGCGGCGCGCTGTCCGGCGACGCGGAGGAGGCAGCGGTACGGGCCGTCCACCGGTACCTGCTGCGCACCCCCGCGCGGATGGTCGGCGTCTGGCTCCCGGACGGCGTCGGCGACCGCCGCCCGCAGAACATTCCGGGCACCTGGGACGAGTATCCGAACTGGCGTCTGCCCATCGCCGACGCCGAGGGCCGCCCGGTCACCCTGGAGGACCTGGCCTCCTCACCGCGCCTCCACGCGCTGATGGACGTCTTCAAGGAGTGAGCCTTCAAGGAATGAGTGTTCAGGGAGTGAGCCTTCGGGGAGTGACCGGGCGTGTACGGGACCCCGGGCGCGCGTCCGGTCCGGGGGTTCGCTACGTTTGCACCGTGGACAAGAAGAACGCCCTGCGCGCCGGCGCCCTGGCTTCCGGTACGACGCTGATGATGCTGCTGATGTCGTCTCCCGCGCTCGCGCTGACCCGCGACGCCGGTGACGACCCGGGCCCCGGTCTGAGCGTGGCCGAGACGCTCGGCCTCTATGTCGCGATCCCGATCGGGCTGTTCCTGCTCATCGCGGGCCTCGTGGTGGTCGGCGACAAGTCGCGCAAGCAGCAGAAGCAGGGCTGACGGCAGGGCTGACGGCGGGGCCGGCGGCCCACCCGAAACCGTACGCCGAGGGCGGCGGTCACCGTGTGAACACGGTGGCCGCCGCCCTTGGTGTGTGTGCCGGGCGACCTGCTCCCTGGCTTACGCGCGCGCGTCGGCCGCCTGGGCCCTCAGCGCCCGCTCCACGCCTGCCCGTGATTCCGAGATCAGGCGGCGGAGGGCCGCGTTCGGGTGGGCCGAGGTGAGCCAGGCGTCCGTGGTGTCCAGGGTGGACTGGTCGACCTGGAGAGCCGGGTAGAGGCCCACCGCGATCTGCTGGGCGATCTCGTGCGAGCGGGTGTCCCACACGTCCTTGACCGAAGCGAAGTACTTCTCCGCGTACGGGGCGAGCAGTTCGCGCTGGTCCGTCTGGACGAAGCCCCCGATGACGGCTTCCTGCACGGCGTTCGGGAGCTTGTCCGACTCCACGACCGACTCCCACGCCTCCGCCTTGGCCTCCGGCGTCGGCCGGGACGCGCGGGCCGTGGTCGCGTGCCGCTCACCGGCGGCCGTCTTGTCCCGCTCGTACTCCCCGGCGATCTCCGCCTCGTCGAAGCGGCCCACGGCGGCGAGCCGCTGGACGAACGCCCAGCGCAGCTCGGTGTCGACGGTCAGGCCCTCGATCGACTGCTCGCCGTGGAGCAGGCCCTCCAGGAGGTCGAGCTGTTCCGGCGTACGGGCCGTCGCCGCGAAGGCGCGCGCCCAGGCGAGCTGGTGGTCGCTGCCCGGCTCGGCGGCCCGCAGATGCGCCAGCGTCGCCTCCGTCCAGCGGGTCAGACCGGCCTCACGCCAGGCCGGGTCCGCGTACAGGTCGAGGGCGAGCTTCACCTGGCGGTGCAGGGACTGCACGACGCCGATGTCGGACTCCTTGCCGATCCCGGACAGGACCAGCTCCAGATAGTCGCGCGTGGCCAGTTCGGCGTCGCGCGTCATGTCCCACGCCGACGCCCAGCACAGGGCGCGCGGCAGCGAGGCGTCGAAGTCGCCCAGGTGCTCGGTGACGAAGGCGAGGGATGCCTCGTCGAGGCGGACCTTGGAGTACGACAGGTCGTCGTCGTTGAGCAGGACGACCGCCGGACGGGCCTTGCCGACGAGCTGCGGTACGGCGGTCAGCTCGCCGTCGACGTCCAGTTCGACGCGCTCACCGCGCACCAGCCTGCCGTCCGCGTCGAGGTCGTAGAAGCCGATCGCGATGCGGTGCGGGCGGAGCGTCGGCTCGCCCTTGGCGCCGGCCGGGAGAGCCGGGGCCTCCTGGCGTACCGCGAACGCGGTGATCGTGCCGTTCGCGTCCGTCTCGATCTCCGGGCGCAGGATGTTGATGCCGGCCGTCTCCAGCCACAGCTTCGACCAGTTCTTCAGATCGCGGCCCGAGGTCTCCTCCAGCGCGCCGAGCAGATCGGACAGGCGCGTGTTGCCGTACGCGTGCGCCTTGAAGTACCGCTGCACGCCCTGGAAGAACTCGTCCATGCCGACGTAGGCGACGAGCTGCTTGAGTACCGAGGCACCCTTCGCGTACGTGATGCCGTCGAAGTTGACGAGGACGTCGTCCAGGTCGTTGATCTCGGCCATGATCGGGTGCGTCGACGGGAGCTGGTCCTGCCGGTACGCCCAGGTCTTCATGGAGTTGGCGAACGTCGTCCAGGAGTGCGGCCAGCGCGAACCCGGCGCGTACGCGAGGCAGGCGATCGACGTGTACGTGGCGAACGACTCGTTCAGCCACAGGTCGTTCCACCACTCCATCGTCACCAGGTCGCCGAACCACATGTGGGCCAGCTCATGGAGGATGGTCTCGGCGCGGACCTCGTACGCCGCGTCCGTCACCTTCGAGCGGAACACGTACTGGTCGCGGATGGTGACCGCGCCCGCGTTCTCCATCGCGCCCGCGTTGAACTCCGGGACGAACAGCTGGTCGTACTTGGCGAACGGGTACGCGTAGTCGAACTTCTCCTGGAACCAGTCGAAGCCCTGCCGGGTGACCTCGAAGATCGCGTCCGAGTCGAGGAACTCGGCGAGCGAGGGACGGCAGTAGATGCCCAGCGGCACGGACTGCCCGTCCTTCTCGTACACGCTGTGCACGCTGTGGTACGGGCCGACGATCAGCGCCGTGATGTACGACGAGATCCGCGGCGTCGGCTCGAAGACCCAGATGTCGTCCTTGGGCTCGGGCGTCGGCGAGTTGGAGATGACGGTCCAGCCGGACGGCGCCTTCACGGTGAACTGGAAGGTGGCCTTCAGGTCGGGCTGCTCGAAGGACGCGAACACGCGCCGCGCGTCCGGGACCTCGAACTGCGTGTAGAGGTACGCCTGCTGGTCGACCGGGTCCACGAACCGGTGCAGACCCTCACCGGTGTTCGTGTACGCGCAGTCGGCCACGACGCGCAGCACATTGGCGCCTTCGAGCAGGCCGGGCAGGGCGATACGGGAGTCCGCGAAGACCTCGGCCGGGTCGAGCGGGTCACCGTTCAGGGTGACCTCGTGGACCGTCGGCGCGACCAGGTCGATGAAGGACGCGGCGCCTGACTCGGCGGAGTCGAAGCGCACCGTGGTCACGGACCGGTACGTTCCTCCCTCACCCTGCGCACCGCTGAGATCGAGGTCGATCTCGTACGCCTCCACGGTGAGCAGCTTCGCCCGCTGCTGAGCCTCTTCGCGGGTCAGGTTTGTGCCAGGCACGCGGTCATCTCCTCGGTATGCGACATTTGCCGGTCATCCTTCCACGCGTAGGGAAGGGCGCGCCGGGCGAGGGAAGGGGCGGTCCCGTCGTGGGGGACCGCCCCTGGGGTGGGTGGTGCGGGGGGCAGGGCCGGGGGCAGCGCTTACGCGCCCTTCAGCTCCGCCGCGACCAGCTCCGCGATCTGCACCGCGTTCAGCGCGGCGCCCTTGCGGAGGTTGTCGTTCGACACGAACAGCGCGAGGCCGTGTTCGACGGTCTCGTCGGCGCGGATACGGCCCACGTAGGAGGGGTCACGGCCCGCGGCCTGGAGCGGGGTGGGGATCTCGGAGATCTCCACACCCGGCGCGGCGGCCAGCAGCTCGTACGCGCGCTCCACACCGATCGGGCGGGCGAAGCGGGCGTTGATCTGGAGGGAGTGGCCCGAGAAGACCGGGACCCGGACACAGGTGCCGGAGACCTTCAGGTCCGGGATCTCCAGGATCTTGCGGGACTCGTTGCGGAGCTTCTGCTCCTCGTCGGTCTCGAAGGAGCCGTCGTCCACGAGCGCGCCCGCCAGCGGCAGCACGTTGAAGGCGATCGGCCGCTTGTAGACGGCGGGCTCGGGGAAGTCGACCGCTTCGCCGTCGTGCGTCAGCTTGTCCGCGTCGGCCGCGACCTTCTGGACCTGTCCGTGCAGCTCGGCGACCCCGGCGAGCCCGGATCCCGACACCGCCTGGTAGCTCGCGACGACGAGCGCTTCGAGGCCCGCCTCCTCGTGCAGCGGCCTGAGGACGGGCATCGCGGCCATCGTGGTGCAGTTCGGGTTGGCGATGATCCCCTTCGGGCGGTCCGCCACGGCGTGCGGGTTCACCTCGGAGACGACCAGCGGCACCTCGGGGTCGCGGCGCCACGCGGAGGAGTTGTCGATCACCACGGGGCCCTGTCCGGCGACCTTCTCGGCCAGCGCCCGCGAGGTCGCGCCGCCCGCCGAGAACAGCACGATGTCCAGGCCGCTGTAGTCGGCCGTTGAGGCGTCCTCGACGGTGACCGGGGTGCCCTTCCAGTCGAGCGTGGAGCCGGCCGAGCGCGCCGAGGCGAACAGGCGCAGCTCGTCGACCGGGACCTGCCGGTCGGCCAGGATCCTGAGCATGACTGTGCCGACCTGACCGGTGGCTCCGACGATTCCGACCCTCACGGTGACTCCTCCAACGCCTACGACATGGGCGAACGCTTCCATCATGCGTCTGTCCCCGGCCCGCCTGTCCAATCCATTGCCCGGGGAGTGGGACGGGCCGGGGGCGGGGGCTGTGATCACTCCCGTGTCACTTCCGGGCCTCGATGGTCCACTTGCCCGAGGTCCGGACCTGGAGATACCCGCTCGGCACCCGCTGGAGCCCCGGGCCCAGGCTGATCCGGCGCACCGGCTCAAGCCGGGCGTCCAGCTCCCACAGCACCATCAGGTCCAGCGTGCCGCGCCCCTGGTGCGTGAGCATGACGTCGGTCTCGGGGCCGGGGTTGTGCACCACGCCGTATCCGGTGCCCGACACGGACCCGTCCAGGACCGGGGCCCCGGAGAGGGGCTGGGGCTCGGCCCGCCAGCCGGTCCGGTCCCCGGTGGTGATCAGGACAAGGCAGTGGCCGGTGTCCGGCACCCACAGCGGCCCGGTGACCGGACGGCGGCCCGTCGTGTCCGCGGAGATCGCCTTGCGGCCCTCCGGCTGCGCCGTGTGCACGCTCAGCGGGTCGTCGTCCGACGTGAGCCGCCGCAGATCGAGGAGCGCGGGCGGACCGTCGTAACGGAACACGGTGCTTCCCGTGCCCTCCACCGCGCCGGACAGCGCGGGCGCCTGGTCCAGGGGCACCAGCCGCAGCTTCCACTCCCGCGCGTCCGTGATCCGGAGCCGCTGCTCGCTCTCGCCCTCGCGGAACAGCAGCGTGCGGCCCCGCTCGCCGTTGTTCTGCCCCCGCAGGAAGGTGTCCTCGTCGTCGTACTCGTCGAGCACCACGACCGTGTACCCGAAGAGCGCGCCGTCGCCCGTCAGCTCGTAGTCGAGCAGGGCCGGGCTGCCCGGGGACGGGTTGACCAGGGTGACAGTGGCCTGGCCCCGGCCCTGGTAGACGCCGGAGAGCTGGGCGGCGCCCTGGTCGAACACCGGCAGCGGGCGGGCGGCGAGCGACCAGGGGCCGTCCGCCTCCACGAGCAGCAGCAGCGGGCCGTCCGGTACCGGCGCGGTCTGGGTCAGCGGCCCGATCTCGTTGACGAGCAGATCGCGGTCGTCCAGGTCCTGGGCGGTCTCCGTCTCCAGGCACCAGATCGCGAAGCCGCCGCCCCCGTCCTCGTCCCCGTCGAACCGCGCGTCGAGATCGGCCGCCGTCCCCGTGTACACGATCACCTCGGGGCCCTGGCCCTCGATGGCGGTGCCGAGATGGCGGACCACCGACACGGGCTGCACCACCACGGTCCAGTCGCTGTCCGCCTCCACGCGCAGCCGCAGCGGGCGGTCCGGCGGGATCAGGGTGAGCGTCCGGCCGCGGAAGTCGTGCCCGCTCGTGTTGAACAGCAACTCGTCGTTCTTGTTGCGGTGGTCGAGGGTCTGGACACCGAAGTAGCCCTCGCCCTGGTGCCATGCCTCGACGATCACCGGGCCCGGCGGTACGGGGGCGTCGACGGTGACGACGTCGTTGCCGCGCCCGCGCCGGGCGAAGGGCTGGAACTCGGCGCCGAAGACGAAGGGGGCGGCGGGGGCAGCGGGGGCGGCGGGGGCGGCGGGGGTGGAAGGGGTGGCGTCCTGGGGGGTGCCCTGATGCTGCGCCGACTGGTGGAGCGTGGGCGTGGGGTTGAGCGGCGGCGTGGGGTTGAGCGGCGGTGTGGGCTGGAGCGGCGCCTGCGCGGGCGCGGCGTCCTGGGGCTCCTCCGCCACCGAGATCCCGAAGTCCGTGGCCAGACCGGCGAGTCCGGAGTCGTACCCCTGCCCCACCGCCCGGAACTTCCAGACACCGTTCCGCCGGTAGAACTCGCCGAGCACGAACGCCGTCTCGGTCGACGCGTCGGTCACCGTGTACTGCGCCACCGGAAGCCCGTCGGGGCCGACCGTCTGCACATACAGACCGGGCACCGCGCCGAACACCCCGCCGTCGCAGGACGCGGCTATCACCACCCGCTGGACCTCCGGCTCGACGGCCGGGAGATCCAGTTCGAGCCACTCGGCGATCTGACCGCCGCCCTCCGCCGTGCCCGCGTGCCGCACCGCGCCCGACGGGTGGTGCGGCTGGTTGTAGAAGACGAGGTCGGCATCGCCGCGTACCTTGCCGCGCGCGTCGAGCAGCAGCGCGGACGCGTCCACGGTCGGGGCTCCGGGTGCCTGGCCACGGCACACGGCGACCCGTACCGGGGCTGCGGGAACAGGGGTGTTGGCGCCTTTGGTGATGTGCGTCATGGGGCACATGGTGACAGTGGAGACGCCGTGAAGTCGATGGGTTCCTTCGGTGAAGGACGGATGGGCGGGGATACGAAGAATCCGGAACGAAACCCTCCGTGGCGATCACCCGTAAGCGCACCCGTGGCCGCACCCGCAACCGCACCCCGTTCGCATCACCGAGAATTCCTTCGAACGTTTCCGGCCCCTCCGGCGTCTTAGGGGAAACGCGGGGTTGGGGAGGGTGGCATTGCTGTGGCGCAGAGGTCGTGACGCGGACCCGCTGAACGCGGCCCAGGAGAACCGGGTGCGCGCGGTCCTGGCGCTCGGCGGGGTCCCGTACGCCGATCTGCCGGACGGGGTGCAGCAGGTCAGGCTGCGGCTGCTCGAACGGGCCGCCCAGGGGCACGAGGCGCCCCGCGACGTGTCCGCCTGGGCCGCCGTCGTCGCCTCGAACCTCGCCATGGACTGGCACCGCGCGCGGCGCCGGCAGGAACGGCTCGGCGAGCGCCTCGCCGGACTGCGCCAGGAGCACCCCGGCGGCGGGGAGACCCGGGTGACCTCGCTCGCCGTGGCCCAGGGCCTGGACGAACTCCCGGACAACCTCCGGCAGGTCGTCGTCCTGCGCTTCTACGCGGACCTTCCGGTACGGGACATCGCCGAGCAGTTGGACATCCCGGAGGGCACGGTCAAGAGCAGGCTGTACACGGCGGTACGGGCCCTGCGCGCACGACTGCACGAGGACGAGGTGGTGTGACGTGACCGGGGAGCAGCCGTACGACGACCTGCTGATGCTGGCACTCACCGACGAACCCCTGCCGCAGGGGGCGGAGGCCGACGCCGCGACCCTGGCCGCGCATCGCGCCGCCGTCGCGGACATCGCCGAACTCCGCGTATGGATCCAGCAGTTGGGCGACACCCTGGCGGCCCCCGCCCCCGCCCCCGCACCCGGGCCCGCCCCTGTCCCCGTACCCCGGCCCCGCCGCCGCTTCCGTATCGCCCTCGGGGTGGTCGTCACCGCCTGCGCCCTCGCCGTCTTCGGTGGCTTCGGCTGGCTGGTCGTGCAGGGCGGGGGGATGGGGGCGAACGACACCTCGGCGGCGAGTAAGGGCGACAACAAGGGTGTGGCGCCGGAGGAGGGGCTGGGGGACGAGGGGCGCAAGGACGACGGGCAGCCGGGTGGGGGAAGTCTGTCGCCGGAGGGCTACGTGGCCTGCGCCCGGCTGATCGTCGAAGGGGAGGTGACCCGCGTCGAGCCGCTGGGCGACGGCGTCCAGGACCGGATCACCCTGACCGTCGGCCGCTACTACAAGCCGAGCGACGGCGAGAAGGCCGTCACGTTCGTCATGGACCGGGCGGTCGACCCGCGCCTGCACGTCGGCGAGACGGCCCTGATCGGCATCCCGTACGGGTCCGACGCGCCTGACATCTGGGCCACCGGAGCGGACCTTCCCGACCAACGGGCCTGGATCACCAAGGCGTTGCCCGGCGCCCGCGGCATGACCTGCTGAAGACCAACGGGGGAGTGCGCGCGCGGGGGGCGCGCACAGAGGTGGGGCGGGCCCCGAAAGGAGCCCGCCCCACCGATTCCGTACCTTACGGACCTTCCGTACCGGCTACCGCACCGCTACGGAATGACCTTGCCGATCTTCACGCTGCCGATGCCCGCGGCCGTACCGCGCGCGTTCAGCACCTGCACCTGGCCGAAGAACTCCCGGCCCTCCGGCGCCGCCGCGTTCGCGATGACGTCGGCCGAGATCTGCGCCGAGCCGCCGGCGGACAGCTTGTACGTCTTCGACTCGTCCACCTTGACCGTGCCGAGCGCGGACGAGAAGTACACGTCCCGGTAGTCGTAGGCGGTGCTCCCCGAGGGGACCGAGTAGCCGTCGACCTCGACGGTGTACTCACCGGCGGCGGGCTTGCTGATCGAGACCGCCTCCTCCGACGAGCCGCCGGCGGACTGGGCCACCAGGGTGCCGGCCGCGTTGTAGACGAACAGGTCCAGGTCGGCCGCCGTGTCCGAGACATTGCCGATCGCGACGTCCAGCCGCTCGGCGCCCTCGGGCACGACCACCGTGGTGGTCTGCCCCGCACCGTTCGCGATCGTCGGCCGGTCCGTCTTGGACGAGCCGAGCGAACCGCCCTTCAGCTTCGCGTCGAGCGCCGCGAACTTGTTCGTCACCTTCCAGGAAACGGGGGTCGGCGTACCGGCCTTCGCCTCCGGGACGGTCTGCACGGCCGGGTCGAACTCGATGCCGTACAGGGCCACGTCCAGCTTGAACGGGTTGTCGAGGAACGGCGACGTACGCCGCGACTCGACCTCGATCTCCCAGACGCCCGCGACCGGGTCCGTGTACGAACGCAGGTCCGGACGGCAGGTGTTGGCCGGGTTGTAGTTCGGGTAGCACATCGGCGTCGACGTCGGGTCGAGCGGGACGCCGTACGGGTGGATCGTGATGAAACGCGTCTGACCCGTCTCCTTCAGACCGCTCATCGCGACCTCAAGGGTCTTCGCGCCCTCCGGCACCGTCACGTAGTACGAGATGGTGCTGTTGCGCTGCGAGACACCCGACGCGGAGAACGTCGACGAGGGCTTCGCGAGCGGCGTGGCGACCACGACGGTCGTCATGATCTGCTGGTCGACGCCCTGCGTGGTGAGGTCGTCCACCTCCAGGATCGCGCTGTGCGCGCCGACCGAACGGGGCTGCGCCTCGACCTTCACCGTCACCGGCTTGTTCAGCGGCAGCAGGACCAGCGGGGAGCCCGCGATACGGAACGTGCCGTCGTTGTTCTTCAGGCTCAGCAGATGCGGGACCGAGCGGTTCGGACCCGTCGTCCGCGTGACGACCACGTCGTACGACTTCTTCTGGCCGACCTTCAGGCCGCCGTCACGGTCGTAGAGACCGGTGCCGAAGCCCGGCTCCTTGAGCGCCCAGTCGATCGTGGTGTCGACGGGAGCCTTGACCGTGTACTCGTTCGCCGACACACCGCGCTTGATCAGCTTCCACGCGTCGACCACGTCGATGAGACCGCTGCCCTCGCTGTTGGGCGTCTCACCGCTGATGTGCTTGGCGGTCGACGTCAGCGCGGTACGGAGCTTCGCCGGCGTGAGGTCGATCTTCTTCTGCTTGGCGGCGGACAGCAGCAGCGCGGACGCGCCCGCGGCCTGCGGGGACGCCATCGAGGTGCCCTGGAGCATCGAGTAGCCGGCCGGGAGCTGGTAGCCGGCCTCGGCGACCGGGCCGCCGGGCAGCCAGGTCTGCGTCGTCTGGATCGCCGCGCCGGGCGCCGAGATGGTCGGCGTGAAGCCGCCGTCCTCCCGGGGGCCGTGCGAGGAGAACGGGATCATCGCGTACTTCTTGGTGACCCCGGAGCCGTAGTTGGCGGCCCATGTCTCCTTGGAGATGGTCGCGCCGACGGAGATGACCTTGTCCGCGACGGCCGGGTCGCTGATCGTGTTCAGACCGGGGCCGTCGTTGCCGGCGGAGATCACGAGCTGGACGCCGTAGGTGTCGATCAGCCGCGTGTACAGCAACGCGCGCGCGTTGTTGCCGTCGTTGAGCGCGGGCAGACCGCCGATCGACATGTTGACGATGTCGACGCCGCGGTTGGCGACGAGGTCGATCATGCCCTCGGTGAGCGCGACGCTGGTGCAGCCGCCGCTCCACGAGCAGGCGCGCGAGGAGACCAGCTTGGCGCCGGGCGCCGCGCCGTTCATCTTGCCGCCGAACAGGCTGTTCGCCGCCGTGATGCCCGCGACGTGCGTGCCGTGCTCGGACTCGATGATGCCGATGTTGACGAAGTCGGCCTTCTTGCCGACCCAGTCGCCGCCGTACGGGTCGGTCGGCACGTCCTTGCGGACCTCGATGACGAACGGGACCCGCTCGACGACGTCGGTCGCCGGGTTGTCCGTACCGAAGTAGCCGATCTGGAAGCCGTCCTTGTACGGCTTCATCGGCACGTCGTCGGTGAAGTCGTTGTTGTTGTTCAGGTCGACGCGGACCGTGTTGTTCTTCGCGTCGTAGAGGACGCCCCACTCGTCGGTGGTGTCCCCGTCGCGGTTCAGGTCGCCGTTGGCGTCGCCGCCGATGGACGCCGACTCGCGGAAGATGTTGACCTGGTAGTCGCCCGCCGGGGCCTTCCAGGTCCGGTTGCCGTAGGTGAAGACGGGGCCCGACACGGGGTTGGTCATCCGGCGCCAGGTGGCGTCGCCGTCCACGATCGGGTCGGTCGCGGTGACCCAGTCCACGATCTTGCGCTCGCCCGTGGTGGTCTTCTGGAGCGCCGGGTGGCCCAGGTCGACACCGGAGTCGAGGATGCCGATGGTGACGCCCCGGCCGTCCGCCTTCGGGTTGTCCTGCACGAAGTCGACGGCGCCCGTCTCGAAGGACGGGTTGTACGGGTTCTTCGCGGGGGTGTTCTTGTCCGGCGCCGGGTAGCTGCCGGGCGCCGGGGACTTCTTGGCGCCCTTGGCGCTGTCGCCCTGCGGCGTCGGGTCGTCGAGCTGGATCTCCTCGCTCAGGTCGATGCCCTGCACCGAGGAGAGCTTCGCCGCCGCCTTGATCGCCGCTTCGGCCTTCGCCGTCGGGAGCGTCGCGCGGACGTAGCCGAGCTTGTCGTAGGTGAGGCCGACCGAGCCGCCCTTGACGGCGTCGAGCTGTTCGGCGACCTGCCGGGTCGCGCCGGGTGCGGTGGCGACCATCATCGTGACGTTCTTCTCGCCGGCGGCCTGCGCCTCGGCGAGCCGGTCGGCGTCGGCGTCGCCGAGCTTGCCGCCCGACGGATCGCTCGGCTTGCCCGACTGCTTGACGGTGGTGTCGGCCGGCGTGGAGCCGCTGTCCGCGGAGAAGGCCATGGGTATCGGCCCGGCCGCGGAAAGTGCCGCCGCGAGGCCCGCGGCCACCGCTATACGGGCCACGCGTCTCGCACCGGATCTGGGTGCGCGCTGGGGATCGGGGGTCATCTGCATCCCTGTACGTATCGGAGCGACGGTAGGACCGACCCCTGCCCGCGATGTTCCGGATGTCGGGGCCGGATGACCGCTCAGCCTTACGTAAATGACCGCTGTTTGGGGAGAGTTGTCCGTGGCGTGATGGGGCCATGGCGTACTTCCGCCATACGTCATGGGCCGTAAGGCGGGCGATAGGGGGATTTGGCGCCCCCTGATGTCGGGGTCTACGCGTGTCCGGACCCTTGTCCACGGGTGATCGGAGCCTTGTCCCCGCGGATCCGAACCCCGTACCGCGAACCGGCTCCCGTAGCTCCGAGCCCCACCCTGTACCCCGTCAGATGAACGCGGAGTGAGCGCCCGCCCTCGGTCAGAGGTATCCCCGAGGGCGCCCGGGGAACGTCGTGATCCACGTCCGGTGATGGGCGTCACGCGTTGCTCCCTCGTTCACGCACAGGTCACCCCCGGTGCCAACCATCCAGGGAGAACGGGGGGTTCGCGCACCGCGGACGCCCCGGGACCACCCCCCGAAGCGTTCGCACCCGGAAAGGCCGCGCCATGTCGCGCCTACGCTCTGTCGCCGCCACCGTCCCCGACCGCCGTGCCCTCGACCGCCTGGTCCTCGACCGCCGCGCCCTCCTCGCCGCCACCGGAGCCGTGACCCTGTCCGCCGGGATCGGCTACGCCCTGGGACCCGGCAGCGGTTCGGCCGCCGGCGCACCCACCGGCCCGGTCGTCCCGGTCGCACCGGACGGCGCCGAGGCGGTCTCCCGCCAGGCGCCCGCCGGGCCTCTCGCGCCCTACCAGAAGGGCACCACCCTCACCTCGGTCGCTTCCGCTTCGGGCTCCGCCGGGTACCGGCGCCTCGGCGAAGGACCCGCCTGGAAGCGTGTCGTCCGCTCCGATGCCGCCGCGCCCAGGGCGGGCCGCGCGGACCGCCGTACCGCCCTCGCCGCCTTCGTCCAGTTCACCGATCTGCACCTGGTCGACGTCCAGCACCCGTTGCGCTACGAGTATCTGCGCGCCCAGACCGCGAGCGCCTGGCGGCCCCAGGAGTCGCTGTCCGTCGCGGGCGCCGTCAGCCTGGTCGAGCGGGTCAACGCCCTGCGCGGCGCTCCCGCGACCGGCGCCCCGCTCCACTTCGTGATGACCACGGGCGACAACACCGACAACAACGCCCGCTCCGAACTCGACTGGTACCTCCGGGTGATGAGCGGCGGCCGGATCACCCCCAACACCGGCGATCCACGCCACTACGAGGGCGTCCAGAACTCCGGTCTGAAGCTGTACTGGCAGCCCGACGCGGCCCTGCGCGACGCCGACAAGCAGCTCGGCTTCCCCCGGATCGACGGCTTCCTCGACGCCGCGATCCGCGAGCTGCGCAGCCCCGGGCTCCGGCTGCCCTGGTACTCCACGGTCGGCAACCACGACGCGCTGCCCGGCGGCTGCTACGCGCCGGGCGACTCCTTCCTCGCCGAGTACGCGGTCGGCGGCCGGAAGCTGATGACCCTGCCGGAGGACCGAGGCGCCGCCGTCTGGAAGGCGGTCAAGGCGGGCAAGGACCCGCTCGGTACCGCGTTCAAGGAGCTGCTGAAGAGCGAGGCCCGGCACATGCGGTCCGTCACCCCGGACGAGGCCCGCGCCCCCTTCACCCCCGCCGAGTACCTCCGGGCCCACCTCGACCCCGCGCACACCGGCCCCGGACCGCACGGGCACGGCTACACCGAGGCGAACCTCGCCGCCCGCACCCAGTACTACTCCTTCCGCGTCTCCGACGACGTGCTCGGCATCAGCCTCGACTCGACCGACCCCGGCGGCCACTACGAGGGTTCGCTCGGCACGGCCCAGCTCCGCTGGCTGGAGCGCACCCTCAAGGAGCACAAGGACGAGTACGTCCTCGTCTTCAGCCACCACACCAGCCGGACGATGCGGAATCTGCGCCCCGACCCGGGCCGCCCCGGTGAGGCGCGGCACGGCGGCGACGAGATCGTGGCGCTGCTCGGCCGCCACCGCAATGTCCTCGCCTGGGTGAACGGCCACAGCCACAAGAACGCCATCACCCCGCACGGCACCTTCTGGGAGATCTCGACCGCGTCGCACGTCGACTTCCCGCAGCTCGGCCGGGTCATCGAGATCACCGACAACCACGACGGCACGCTGTCCCTGTTCACGACACTCATCGAGTCGGCGGCGCCGCACCGCACGGATTTCGCCGATCTCTCCCAGACCGGTCTCGCCGCGCTCTACCGCGAGTTGTCCTTCAACGCGCCGGGCGCCCGCACGACCCTGTCCGGCTCACCGGGCGACCGGAACACGGAACTGCTCCTCCGGAAGGGCTGAAGGGGCCGGGCGGAAGGGGTCAGCGAAAGGGCTGAAAAGCTCTCAACCCGTACGGCTCGGTCAACCCCCGCCCGCACCCCGGAGTCCCCTCGTCCGACAGAGCCGGTCACGAGGGCAGAAGGAGAACAGGGTGCAGCGAGGCAGTGGTACGGGGAGGGGCACGCGGGGTACGAGGGGCATGCGGGCCGCGGTGGTCGGCGCGGCGGCGGTGGCCGTCGCGGCGACGGCGTTCACGGCTCCCGCGCAGGCCGGGACCCGTACGGACGACCACTCCGCGACCCGGCGGGCGATGGAGGCCAACGTGCGCGCCGGCGTCCCCGGCGTGACCGCCCTGGCACGGGACGACAAGGGCACGTGGAAGGCGGCGACCGGCGTCGGCGACCGCACCACCGGCGCACCGCGCGGCACCGGCGACCGCTACCGGGTCGGCAGCATCACCAAGACGTTCGTGGCGACCGTGCTGCTCCAACTGGAAGCGGAGGGCCGCCTGTCGCTGGACGACAAGGTCGACCGGTGGCTGCCCGGCGTCGTCCGGGGCAACGGCCACGACGGCGGCAAGATCACCGTACGGCAGCTCCTCAACCACACCAGCGGGATCTACAACTACACCGCCGACGAGGGCTTCGGCCGCACCTACTTCCTGCACGACGGCTTCATGGAGCACCGCTACGACAGCCTCGCGCAGCGCGACCTGGTGCGGATCGCCATGGACCACCGCCCGGACTTCGACCCCGGCACGTCCTGGAACTACTCCAACACCAACTACGTACTCGCCGGAATGATCATCGAGAAGATCACCGGGCGCCCGTACGGCGACGCGGTCCGCGAGCGGATCGTGAAGCCGCTGGGCCTGCGCTCCACGACGGTGCCCGGCAACGACACCGGCGTACCGCGCCCGAGCAGCCGCGCCTACTCCAAGCTCTCCGACGACCCGGCGGCCACCGAGATCTACGACGTCACCGAGCTGAACCCGTCGCTCGCCTCGTCGGCGGGCGAGATGATCTCCACATCGAAGGATCTGACCCGCTTCTACACCGCGCTGCTGCGCGGCCAACTGCTCCCGAAGAAGCAGCTCAACGAGATGACCACCACGATCGAGATCCAGCCCGGCATCGGCTACGGGCTCGGCCTGATGAGCGAGAAGACCTCCTGCGGTACGGAGATCTGGGGCCACGGCGGCGGAATCCACGGCTCCTCGTCCGGCGCCGTGACCACCCGCGACGGCCGCCACGCGCTCGCCTACAACCTCAACGGGGACTGGGCGGGCGACTCGGCGGCGATACAGGAGGCGGAGTTCTGCGGCAAGTGATCCACCGGTGAATCAGGTGATCCACGGGTGAAAGGTGAGGGGGCGCCCGCCCGGTTCGGGGCGCCCGCCCCCTCACTCCCCTCCTACCGGCGCGCGCCCGGCGCCCGGCGCCTCACCTCGGCACCACCACGACATACGCGGCCGGATCGCGGTCGTCCGCCGCCATCAGCGCCGTCCGCACGACCGTGGCCTGCTGCTCCGGCGCGTCCCGCAGCTTGCGCGGAGTGAGGTGCACCACGGTGATACCCAGCCGCTCCAGGTGCTCCCGCTTGCGCGCGCACTCCGACCACTGGAGCGATTCGGCCTCGCTGTCGCGCCGATCGCCCGACCGGGGCGCCCTGGTGTCGAGTTCGACGGCGACGGCCTGATCCGGCCAGTACGCGTCGACGCCGCCGAGGTGCGGCCCGCCGGGCAGCCGCAGATCCACGTTCCACACCGGGTCGGGCAGCCCCCACTCGCTCACCATGGCGTACAGCCGGTCCTCGGCGATGGTGCGGCCCTCGGCGACCAGCGCGTCCACGGCGTTGACGACATGCGGGCGGCCGAGCAGCCGCGCCCGGGTCAACTCCCTTACCACGGCGGCCGGTTCGCAGTGCCCGTCGCGTACCGCCTCGGTGAGCAGCCGGCGGACCGCCTGCGCGTCCGTGAGCTGCGCGACCGCGTCGGCGAGCGCCCGGGGCACCGGCGCCACGGGAACCCCCGTGACCTGCCGCGCGACCGGCAGCGCCGCCGTCCGCACCAGCCGCGCGCACCCGGTGGACCGCAGCCGCCGGGTCCTGGGCACCAGGACGTCGAAGCGGTCGAGCGAGAGGAGTGGGGGAGCGGACGTGAACCCGTGGAGCGTGAGCGCCGCGAGTCCGGTGATCATCACCTCGGGGGGTGTGGGGGGCGCCGGGGGTTCGCCCGTCGGCTGGGCCGGTACCGCGGGCCTGGCCCGGGTGCCGTGGCCCGAACGGCCCGGTGGGCGGCCCGCGTACAGCAGGACGGCGTGCAGCCGCTCCTCGCTGGTCGGCGGGCCGGAGTGGAGCAGGAAGACACCGGGCAGCAGTTGCTGCCAGGCCCCGCCGGGCCGGCACTGCGCGTTCGTCTCGGCGGCCGACACACCGTGCGCCCGGAGCTGGGCGGAGCTGAGCACACGGAGCCGGACGTCCGAGAGATGGCGCAGGGGGCGGGGGGAGAGCGGGGTGTCGTGGTTCATGCCCCCGCCATTCCCGCCCCCGTGCGCCCCCGTAACCCGTGTTACACGTCCGTCGACAAATCCGGACAAGCTCGCCCTAAAGTACGGGCGTTCGAGCGCCGAAAGACGCTGGTCCGTCCGGGGTTACGGGTGCGGGACGGGCCAGTTGTCACAACTCCGTCCCGGCGCCCCGAAACCGGCCGCTTGTCACAGCTCCGTCCCGGCGGCCCGGAATACCGGCCGCGGCTGCTACCGCTCCGTCCCGGCGTCGCAGGACTGCGCCCGCAGCGCCCGTGCGAGGTCGTCGCGGGCCTCGGCGACCAGCCGCCGCAGCGCGGGCGCCGCGTCCCCGTGCTCCCCGAGCCACGCGTCGGCCGCGTCCAGCGTCTTCCGGTCGTCCTGGAGCCCGGGGAAAAGACCCCGAACGACGTCCATCCCGATCTGGATGGACCGCTCGGCCCAGACCCGCTCGATCGCCGCGAAGTACTTCTCCGTGTACGGCGCGGTCAACTCCCGCTGCGACGGCTGGGCGAAGCCCGCGATGGTCGCCTCGACGAGCGCGTTGGACAGCGCGTCCGACTCCACGACGGACGCCCACGCCTGCGCCTTGACGGCCGCCGACGGGCGCGACGCCAGGCACCGCACCTGGTGCCGCTTGCCCGACGCGGTGTCGTCCCGCGCCAGTTCGGCCGCGAGCACCGACTCGTCGGCCGCTCCGTGCGCCGTGAGCGGTTCGAGGAACGTCCAGCGCAGCTCCTGGTCGACATCGAGCCCGTCGATCTTCGCGCCACCGTCCAGCAGCCCCTTCAGGAGCTGGAGATCCGCGTCACCGGACGCCACGGACGCGAAGAACCGCGCCCAGGTGAGCTGGTGCTGGCTGCCCGGCTCGGCGATCCGCAACTCCCGCAGCGCGCCCTCGGCGAGCAGCCGCCCGCCCTCGTCGCGCCAGTCGGGCGCCGCGTAGTGCGTGACCGCCGACCGCGCCCAGGCGTGCAGCATCTGGAGCACCCCGATGTCGGACTCGCGGCCCGCGAATCGCAGCACCAGGTCCACGAAGTCCCGTGCGGGCATCAGCGCGTCCCGCGTGAGGTTCCACAGCGCGGACCAGCACAGCGCCCGCGCCAGCGGATCGGTGAGATCGCCCAGCCGCTCGCGCAGGGTGTCCAGCGAGTTCTGGTCGAAGCGGATCTTGCAGTACGTCAGGTCGTCGTCGTTGACGAGGACCAGCTCAGGAGCCCGCTCACCGGCCAGCTCGCCGACGACCGTACGCGCCCCGGAGACGTCGACCTCCGCGCGCGCGTACCGGACGAGCGCCCCGGAGACGTCCTCGCGCGCGTAGAGGCCGATCGCGACGCGGTGGGGGCGCAGTACGCCGGGTTCGGCGGCGGGCTGGTGGGCCGGGAGTGCGGCCTCCTGGAACACGGACAGCTCGGTGATCCGGCCCTCGGCGTCCAGCGTGACCTGCGGCGAAAGCGAGTTGACGCCCGCAGTCTGCAACCACGCGCGCGACCAGGCTGCCAGGTCCCGCCCCGAGGTCTCCTCCAGGACGGCGAGCAGGTCACCGAGGCGCGTGTTGCCGTACGCGTGCCGCTTGAAGTAGCGCCGCGAACCCTCCAGGAACGCGTCCCGCCCGACGTACGCCACCAGCTGCTTCAGGACGGACGCGCCCTTGGCGTACGTGATGCCGTCGAAGTTGAGCTTGGCGTCCTCCAGGTCACGGATGTCGGCCGTGACGGGATGCGTCGAGGGCAGTTGGTCGGCGCGGTACGCCCAGGCCTTGCGGTTGTTGGCGAAGGTGATCCAGCCGTTGGTGAACCGGGTCGCCTCGACCATCGAGAACGAGCCCATGAAGTCCGCGAAGGACTCCTTCAGCCACAGGTCGTCCCACCAGCGCATGGTCACGAGGTCGCCGAACCACATGTGCGCCATCTCGTGCAGGATGACATTGGCCCGCCGCTCGTACGCCGCCTGCGTCACCTTGCCGCGGTAGATGTACTCCTCGCGGAACGTGACACAGCCCGGGTTCTCCATCGCCCCCAGGTTGTACTCGGGCACGAACGCCTGGTCGTACTTGCCGAACGGGTACGGATAGTCGAAGTGGTCGTGGAAGAAGTCCAGGCCCTGCTTGGTCACCAGGAACACGTCGTCCGCGTCGAAGTGCCGGGCGAGGCCCTTGCGGCACATCGCGCCGAGCGGGATCTCCAGCGTCGACCCGTCGTCCAGCACGCGCGTGTAGTGGTCGGTCACATGGTGGTACGGCCCGGCCACGACCGCCGTGATGTACGTCGAGATCGGCTTGGTCTCCGCGAACCGCCAGACACCGTCGGTGAGTTCACCCGTGCCGTTGCTCCACACCGTCCAGCCGTCGGGCGCCGTCACCTCGAAGCGGAACGGCGCCTTGAGGTCGGGCTGCTCGAAGTTGGCGAAGACCCGGCGGGAGTCGGCCGGCTCGTACTGCGTGTAGAGGTAGACCTCGCCGTCCTCCGGGTCCACGAACCGGTGCATGCCTTCGCCGGTGCGGCTGTACGCGCACTGGGCGTCGACCACCAGCTCGTTCTCGTCGGCAAGGTCCTCCAGAGTGATCCGCGTGCCGTCGAAGACCGCGCCCGGGTCGAGGTCCCTGCCGTTGAGCGACACCGCCGTGACGCTCGGCGCGATCAGATCGGCGAAGCTCGAAGCGCCGGGCTCGGCACACCGGAAGCGGATCGTGGTGACCGACCGGAACGTCGTCGGCTCGGCGCCGCCCTCGCCGGTCGCCGACCGCAGATCGAGCGCGATCTCGTATCCGTCGACGGACAGCAGAGCGGCCCGCTCCTGGGCCTCGTCGCGGGACAGATTCTCACCGGGCACGGGCGGCACTCCCTTGTGGCTCGCATGACTGTTTGGACGTATGGGACGTTTTCGAACGGGGTCGATCCTCCCACGGGGCTCCGTCGCGGGACACCAGGGAATGGCCCGCCGCGTCCGGGAATGGCCGGTGCGACCGTTGACGTTGTGGCTGATGTACATGGCACGCGGATTCCGTCGTCGGCGCCCGAGGGCGCCGGGCCCCCACAAGGAGAGACATGTCCGAGAAGACCCCCGTCGACTTCTGGTTCGACCCCCTGTGCCCCTGGGCGTGGATGACCTCGCGCTGGGTCCTTGAGGTCGAGAAGGTCCGGGACATCGAGGTCCGCTGGCATGTGATGAGCCTGGCCGTCCTCAACGAACCGAAGATGGACGAGCTGCCCGAGCAGTACCGCGAGGGCATGAAGGCGGCTTGGGGCCCGGTGCGCGTCGTCATCGCCGCCCAGCAGAAGCACGGTGACGAGGTGCTCGGCGACCTGTACACCGCGCTCGGCACCCGCTTCCACAACCGTGGCGAGGGCCCGACGCCGGAGGCCATAGCGGGCGCCCTGGAGGACGTGGGCCTGCCCGCCTCGCTCGCGGACTACGCGGACTCCGACACCTATGACGCGGAGCTGCGCGCCTCGCACAAGGAGGGCATCGACAAGGTCGGCCAGGACGTGGGCACCCCCGTCATCGCCGTGCCCGGCGCGGACGGCGAGCAGATCGCCTTCTTCGGCCCGGTCGTCACGCCCGCCCCGAAGGGCGAGGAGGCGGCCAGGCTGTGGGACGGCACCCTGATGGTCGCGTCGATCCCTGGCTTCTACGAGATCAAGCGCACCCGGACGCAGGGGCCGATCTTCGACTAGTCGGCCAGCCAGCCGGCGTAGAGGGCCGCCAGCTTCGGCAGGTGGCGCGCCACCGCTTCCTTGTCGTCGAAATCGAAGGCAGCCGCGTCGTCGAGATCCGGATAGCGGACGCTCCAGCAGGCGGGCAGCTCCTCGCCGGTCGCCTGCCGGTGCGCGTCCCAGGCGATCCCGAGCACGGCCTCGCACTCCAGCTCGTCCCAGGTCCGCGCCGCCGTCCGGACGGCCGGCGAGTCGGCGAGGGTGTCCGGATCCGCGACGGCCCGCTCGAAGACCTCACGGCCCTGGGCTATCAGCCAGCCCCGGAAGTAGTCGAAGCCGTCGTCCGAGCAGCCGCCGTTGATCGTGTACGCCGCGCCCCAGAGCCTGATGCCGTACGACGCGGCCATCAGGTTCCAGAACGTCTGCTGCGCACCCTGTATCTCCTCGGCGGGCCGGGTGGCGAGCAGGGCGGCGGCCCGCTCGGCGACGGCGCGCGACTCGTCCATGCCGGAGCCCGACGTGGGCGCGGCGGACTCGGCCGCGCGAGCGTCTTCGATGAGCTGCCAGAACGTCTCGGTGTCCATGCTCCGAAGAGTGGCACGAGGGTCTGACAATCGGCCCTGACCTGGGCACGGGCGGTGTTCGGGCGGTGTTCGGGCGAGTGGGGAGTGCGCGGAAGGCCCCGCGAGTCACGTCCTCGCGGGGCCTTCCGTTTCATCCGCCCGCCACGTGAAAGGTGAGAAGACGATCACGAGGGGGACGTTCGAGGGGCCTGGGTGCTCAGGGGGCGAGCAGCAGCCGGTCCTCGCGCTCCTTGGCCGCCGCGTACCGCTTGGCCACGTCCTGCCAGTTGACGACCCGCCACATCGCCTCGATGAAGTCGACCTTCTGGTTCTTGTACTGGAGGTAGAAGGCGTGCTCCCAGGCGTCGAAGACGAGGATCGGCGTGGCGCCCTGGCCGACATTGCCCTGGTGGTCGTACACCTGCTCGACGATCAGCCGCCCGCTCGCCGGCTCATGCGCGAGGACGCCCCAGCCGGACCCCTGCGTGGTCGCCGCCGCCTTGGTGAGCTGCGCCTTGAACCCGGCGAACGACCCGAACGACTCGGTGATCGCGTCCGCGAGGTCGCCCACACCGTCGGCGGCCAGCGGCTCACCGCCGCCGTCACCGGTCATGTTGTGCCAGTAGATCGAGTGCAGGATGTGGCCGGAGAGATGGAAGGCGAGGTTCTTCTGCAGACCGTTGACCGCGCCCCACTGGTCCTTCTCGCGCGCCGCCTCCAACTGCTCCAGCGTGTCGTTGGCGCCCTTCACATAAGCCGCGTGGTGCTTGTCGTGGTGCAGCTCGATGATCTCGGGGCTGATCACGGGTGCGAGCGCGGCGTAGTCGTACGGCAGTTCGGGAAGTGTGTAGACGGCCATGCGGTCCCCTCCGACCTGTTATTGCAAAGCACTTGCAACTGCACGCTAGCAGCAGAAGAGTCGACGCGCGTGCGGGGGCACGTACTTGGGTACGGAGGTCGACGCGACGGCGGCCCCGGCCCCTTTGGTGAGACCCCACAGTCCTTCAGTGACGAGCGTCACGTCGACCGGGGGATTTCGTGGCGGCCTTTGTATGAAGTCCATCAAGGGCTGAGCGGCTGCTTTGTCGACCACCGACGGTGAGACCCCGGGTCCCGCTGGGATAGCGTCACGATGTCCCGCACCGCCGCCCTATCCCGCGGAGTCCCGATGAGCACCGCTGTCGTCCCCACCCGTCCCAGTCAGGTCCTCGCCGACCTGCTCCCCGCGTCGTCCGTCGCGCGCGCCCGCGTGCGGGACGTCGCGCTGGTCGTCGGCGGCGCCGCGCTCACGGGGATCGCGGCCCAGATCGCGGTACCCGTGCCGGGCTCCCCGGTGCCCGTCACCGGCCAGACCTTCGCGGCCCTCCTCGTCGGCACCGCCCTGGGCGCGGGCCGCGGCTTCCTCTCGCTGGCCCTGTACGCGCTCGTCGGCATGGCGGGCATGCCCTGGTTCGCCGAGGGCGGCTCCGGCACCGCCGCGCCGTCCTTCGGCTATGTCCTGGGCATGCTGCTCGCCGCCACCCTCGTGGGCGCCATCGCCCGCCGCGGCGGCGACCGTTCGATGCTGCGCACGGCGGGCACCATGGTCGCCGGTTCCGTCGTGATCTACGCGGTCGGCCTGCCCTATCTGGCCGTCGCCACCGGTATGTCGGTCTCGCAGACCATCGCCGCCGGACTCACCCCGTTCCTGATCGGCGACGCCCTGAAGGCCGCGCTGGCGATGGGCGCGCTGCCCACCGCCTGGCGCTTCGTCAAGCGCTGACGCCGCGGGGCGGCTCGGGGCGGCTCGGCTCGGCGCGTCAGACGCCGTAGTTCCGCCGGAAGAGGTTCGCCGGGTCGTGGAGGCCCTTCAACGCGGCGAGCCTCTTCCGTGTGTCCGGGCCGTACAAACCTTCCGCGCCCTGGTCCGCCCCACCGAACGCGAAGTTCAGCGAGCGCCCTGTTGTCCACGGTTCAACAACAGCCAGCACGCGTGCGTAGTGCGCCCGTACCGTCGCGACGTCCGTCCCCGCGAGACCCGAGAGCACCCGCACCAGATAGCGCCCGTCGCGGTGCGGCACCGCGTTCGGCGCAGCGGGCTCCTTCGCGAGGGCGCCGCCCAGGTGGTTGATCTGGACGACGCACATCACGGGCGACCCGGGGCCGGTCAGCGCGAGGAGTTCCGCGACGGCCGGCACGTCCAGCTCCCGCAGCACGGCGCTGTCGCCGTAGTACGCGTGCGGGACGTCCGGCTCGGTGAAGACGCCGCCCGTCTCCGTGTACGGCATCTCCCGCAGCGAGTCCGACAGCACAGGGCCCGCCGCCCGCAGCGGTGCCACCAGCCGCTCACCCTCGGCCGTACCGCCCGTGAACATGATCCGCACCGACAGTACGTACCGCCCACGGACCGCCTCGGGGAACATCGGCAGGTCCGGGAGTGCCACCGCCGCGAAGGACGACGTCACCGTGTCCGGCACGGTCGCCGCCCACGCCTCGTACGCGCGCAGCACGGCCGCCGGATCCACCGCGCCCCCGTCCCACGCCAGGGCACCCGCGTACAGCCGCGAGACGGGCACCAGACCGATCTCCAGGGCCGTCACGACACCGAGGGTGTGTCCGCCGCCGAGAAGCCCCCAGAACAGCTCGGGATCGCTCTCCGGGGTCACGCGCTGCCGCCGGGCGTCGGCCGTCACCAGGTCGACGGACCGGACGTGATCGGCCGCGTAGCCGAACTCCCGCCCCAGCAGCCCCAGTCCACCGCCCAGCGTGTACGAGACGGCGCCCACGCCCGGCGCGGAGCCGCTGAGCGGGGCGAGGCCGTGCGGCGCCGCGGCCTCCATGACGGCGCCCCAGCGGGCCCCGGCCCCGATCCGGGCGGTACGGGCCCCGGCGTCGATCCGGACGCCGTCCATGCGCCGCGTGCTGACGAGGACACCGCCCTCGACCGCGCCGGGCAGCCCGTGCCCCGTCGCCTGCACCCCTACCGGCAGCCCCGCCGCGGCGCCATAAGCCACCGCTGCGGCGACGTCGTCCGCCGACGACGCGGCGAACACGACAGCGGGCCGCTGCGCGAACCCGGTCTGAAAACCGGCCGTCTCCTCCTCATATGCCCCGCATGTTTCGCCTCCCGGCATGAACACCACCCGGTCCGCGCTGAAGTCCGCCAAGTCCACCGAGCCCACGACGCCCACGGCACTTCCTCCGTCTCTTCTTCGACTCCGACCCGGTGGAGGATGGCCGCATAACCTGACAGGCGCCGTCAGCTTTTCCCGGCGGATCGTGCGGATCCTGTCCGCTCACGCTGGACGAGATCGCGGCCCACGGCGACGCCCACCACCAGAGCGGCGACGAGCAGCGACAGCAGCACCTGCTCCCGCCCGTTGTCGTCGGTGAGCATGTACACCAGGACGAACGAGATCATCGCGATCGTGGCCCACGTCAGATACGGGAACAGCCACATCCGTACGACCAGCTTCTCCGGCGACTCGCGCAGGATCATGCCCCGCATCCGCAACTGCGTGAAACAGATGACGAGCCAAACGAACAGGGCCACCGCACCGGACGAGTTCAGCAGGAACGCGAACACCGTCTCGGGCCACCGGTAGTTGAAGAACACCGCCACGAACCCGAAGACGACCGACCCGAGGATCGCGGACTGCGGCACCCCGCGCGCGGTGGTGCGCCCGAACGCCCCCGGTGCGTCCCCGCGCCTGCCGAGCGAGAACGCCATCCGGGACGCCGTGTACAGACCGGAGTTGAGACACGACAGCACCGCCGTGAGCACGATCACGTTCATGACCTGCCCCGCGTGCGGGATGCCGATCGAGTTCAGCGCGGCGACGTACGAGCCGTCCTCGGCGATCGACCTGTCGTTCCAGGGCAGCAGCGTCAGCACCACGAAGACGGAGCCCAGATAGAAGACGGCGATCCGCCAGATCACACTGTTCGTCGCCTTGGTCACCGCGCGCTGCGGGTCCCGTGACTCACCGGCCGCCAGGGTCACGATCTCGCTGCCCATGAACGAGAACACCACCATGAGCACACCGGTCAGGATCGACCCCCAGCCGTGCGGCAGGAACCCTCCGGTGTCCGTGAGATGCGCGAACCCGGCACCGGGATTGTCCGACCCGGGCAGCACCCCGAACACGGCGAGCAGCCCGATCACGACGAACGCGCCGATCGCGACGACCTTTATGCCGGCGAACCAGAATTCAAACTCCCCGTAGGAGCCGACCGAGACAAGGTTGGTGGCGGTCAGCACGACCATCACGACGAGCGCCCATCCCCACTGCGGCACGGCGGGAATCCACCCGTTGAGGATCACGGCGCCCGCGGTCGCCTCGACCGCGAGGACCACCACCCAGAAGAACCAGTACAGCCAGCCGATCGAGAAGCCCGCCCAACGGCCGAGCGCCTGGTCGGCGTATTCGGAGAAGGACCCCGACGCGGGCCGGGCCGCGGCCATCTCGCCGAGCATCCGCATCACCAGGACGACCATCAGGCCGACCAGGGCGTACGACACGAGGATGGCGGGGCCCGCGGCGGCGATGCCGGTGCCGGAGCCGACGAAGAGTCCGGCGCCGATGACACCGCCGATGGCGATCATCGACAGATGCCGATTCTTGAGCCCGGCTTTCAGTCCGTCGCCGTGGGGGGCGCCGCCTTTGTCGCCGTGCGGATCCCCGGCGCCTTCACCGGGGTTTTCGTCTGCCTTCGCAAGGTGGGGCTGCGAGGTCATGGACATTCCTTAGCTTCTCGGGTGGTCGACCCAAGCGTTTCTGCCCACCCGCCGCCATGCCACACTCGTAGCCATGCGCGTGTACCTCGGCTCGGATCATGCCGGCTACGAACTCAAGAACCACCTGGTCGAATGGCTCAAGGCCCATGGCCACGAGGCGATCGACTGCGGACCCCACATCTATGACGCCCAGGACGACTACCCGCCGTTCTGCCTCCGCACCGCCGAGCGGACGGTCGCGGACCCGGAGGCCCTGGGCATCGTGATCGGCGGCTCCGGCAACGGCGAGCAGATCGCCGCGAACAAGGTCAAGGGCGTCCGCGCCGCACTCGCCTGGAGCGAGGAGACCGCCGCGCTGAGCCGCGAGCACAACAACGCCAACGTCCTCTCGATCGGCGCCCGGATGCACACCCAGGACGAGGCGACGAAGTTCGTGGAGACGTTCCTGACGACCCCGTTCTCGACGGAACCACGCCACCAGCGCCGGATCGACATGCTGTCGGCCTACGAGGACGCGGGCACGGTCCCCCCGATCCCGGCGCACCACCCCCAGCCCTGAGATCTCCCACCCACCGGCCCTTTTCGGGCACCCGCTCTCTTGCCCACCCACCCGTCCCGGGCACCGGCACTCCTGCCCACCCACCCGCATCGGGCACCCGCTCTCCTACCCACCCACCCGCCCCGGGCACCCGCACCCCCACCCTCGCCACCGCCCCCCCCCGGCGCGTCCACCGGGCAACCCCGGGTAACCAATAGGGCGGGTGGGTGGGAAACGCCGCCGCGCAGCGGCGGCAAGATCCGCCCAACCGCAGAGGAGTCGTCCCGTGCCGGAAGGGCACACCATCCACCACCTCGCGGCGGCCCACCGCACCCGCTTCGCCGACCGCACGGTCCGCGTGACCAGCCCCCAGGGCAAGTTCTCGGACAGCGCCGCGCTCCTCGACAAGACCCCGCTCACCGAGGTCGACGCCCACGGCAAGCACCTCTTCCTCGGCTTCGCCGTATCCGGCTGGATCCACATCCACCTGGGCCTCTTCGGCAAACTGGACTTCGGTACGCCGCCGATCCCGCCGCCCACGGACACGGTCCGCCTCCGCCTCGCGCACGACACCGCGTACGCCGACCTCCGGGGCCCGACGACCTGCGCCCTGATCACGGACGCCGAGAAGCAGGCGATACACGACCGCCTCGGCCCGGACCCGCTGCGCGACGCGGACGACCCCGAGCGCGCGTGGCAGCGCATCTCGCGGAGCCGTACGACGATCGCCGCGCTCCTCATGGACCAGAAGGTCGTCGCGGGTGTCGGCAACGTCTACCGCGCGGAGGTGCTGTTCCGGCACGGCATCGACCCGTACCGCGCGGGCCGCGACCTCACGCGCGCGGAGTGGGACGCGATCTGGGCCGATCTGAAGGCTCTGATGCGCGAGGGCGTCCGCGAGAACCGCATCGACACGGTCCGGCCGGAGCACACCCCCGAGGCGATGGGCCGCCCGCCGCGCGTCGACGATCACGGCGGCGAGGTGTACGTGTACCGCAGGGCGACGCAGCCCTGCCACATCTGTGGCGGCGAGATCCGCACCGCCGGTCTCGCCGCCCGTAACCTCTTCTGGTGCCCCACCTGCCAGCGCGCGTGACGCACGCACGCGCGTGCGGGTGCCGTCAGAACCCGTGCGGCAGCCAGGGCGCCACATCGGAGCCGAAGGCGATGGACGCCTCCGACAGCGCCCCGGCCCGCACCTCCCGTACCCGCCCGGCCGCGCCCAGCGACGTGAGGCTCACACCGCCGAGGTACGCGGCGGCCAACTCCCGTACCGACAGGGCGAGGTCGGGAGCGTCGTCGGTGCGCTTGCAGGACGCGCCTTTGTGGTCGCCGGTCAGCCGCCAACGCCCCTCGTTCCAGGGACAGAAGGCGTCCTCGACGTCGAACACGACATCGAGGGGCGTCTGATACGTCCGCGCCTCCAGCGCGGCCCCCAGCTCCACGAGCCGTACGTGAAGCGAGTCCCGCGCGCGTACGTTGCATCGGCGGATGTCCGACACGAACTGCTGCCAGGCATCGTCGACGGGCCGGTTGCGCACCCGCAGCGTCGAGGTCAGGTCGATCTCGAAGAGGAACCGCCACAGCGCCGCGTACGACGCAGGGTCCAGGGCCTCCAGGTCTTCCAGGATGATCGTGCCCTTGGGGCCCGACAGCTCCCATTCGGGCTTGTTGTGGAAGCGCGCGTACCCCACGATCTCGTCGCCGCGCTCCGCGACCACGCACTGGAGGGGTGACGCCCCGTGCCGCTCGCTCTCCGGGTCGAGCAGCGGCAGCCGCTCCCAGCCGGGCCGCCGCGCCATCATCCCCGGGCGCCCGGTCACCTGCCGCGCGTACACGCCCTCGCACGCGTCCCGTACGTCCTCCGGCTCCACGAACCGCAGCCGTACGTCGTCCGTGCCCGGCGGTACGGCCAGGGTGACCCGGTCCGTGTCGATCTCGGCGTACATCTGGTACGTCCCGACGCCGTACCCGAAGCGGCCGTAGATCACCGGCTCGGAGGCCGTCAGGACCGCCACGGGCTCGCCCCAGGAGCGCACGTCGTCGAGTTGCCGCCGCATCATCGAGGTGAGCACCCCGCGCCTGCGGTGGGTCGCCGCCACACTCACCATGGTGACGCCGGCGGCGGGCACCAGGGCGCCGCCCGGGACCGCCATGCGGAAGGTGAACGCCCCGGCGGTGCCCACGCACTCGTCGCCGTCCCAGACGCCGATGGAACGATCCATCTCGGTCAATTCGTTGTAGAGCTTGCGTTCCTCGGTCGACTCCCGGACTCCGCCGAAGGCCAGCTCCAGCCTCCCGTACCAGGCTTCCCATTCGGCTGGTTTCAGCACCCGCAGTTCAGTCGTCATGTCGCCATGCCTATCAGGACGATGCGGGATGAGCGAGTGGATTTCGACTCGGTCCGGGTGGCTCACGAACAGGGGACAAGTGGGACCTCCCGTGCGAAGGGGCTGGTGCGCTGGATAGGGTCCACGTGCAATGGCACGACGACGAGCGGAAGCCGAAACGTTCACGGCCCGGATGAAGAAGCGTATGCACCGGGTCCGCACCGGCCTGCGCAAATCGGGCGTCGACTACTTCCGCGGTGACGGCTCCGACTGGATCGCTCTCGCCGGGCTGCTGCTCACCGTGCCGCTGATCGCCGCGGGCACGCTCGTGAACTCCGTGTGGTGCTCACCGGCCGCCCTGGTCCTCCCGATCGTCGCCGGTGGCCTCCTGCTGCGCCCGGCCAGCCTGCTCGGTCTGTACGCGGCGGCTGCCGCCGCCCTGATCGTGGAGTCCGTCCACCTCGGCCCGTACACGGAGGGCCCGTCCCGGGTGACGCCCGGCGTCGTCCTGGTGGTCGCCGCCGGTGGTTTCTTCGGACTCCTCATAGCCCAGTTCCGCAGCCGGGTCGGCGTGCCCTGGCGGCGCGGCGGCACCATGCTGTTCGACCTGCGGGAACGCATCAGAGTGCAGAGCAAGCTGCCCACCCTGCCGCGTGGCTGGCACCGCGAGATGGCGCTGCGCCCCGCCGGCGGCCAGTCCTTCTCGGGCGACTTCGTCGTGGCGGCCCGTACGAACGGCGGCCGTTCCCTGGAAGTCGTCCTCACGGACGTCTCGGGCAAGGGCATGGACGCGGCCTCGCGCGCGTTGCTGCTGTCCGGCGCCTTCGGTGGACTCCTCGGCTCCCTGCCGCCGCACGCCTTCCTGCCCGCCGCCAACGGCTATCTGCTCCGCCAGGACTGGGACGAGGGCTTCGCGACCTCCATCCATCTGGTCCTGGACCTGGAGTCGGGCGACTATGAACTGTTCTCGGCGGGGCACCCGCCGGGCCTCCAGCTCAGCGCGGGTTCGGGCCGCTGGGAGGAGAAGGCCGCGGAGGGCCCCCTGCTCGGGGTGTACGCCGGGGCGCAGTTCGACCCGATCAAGGGTTCCCTGCGCCCCGGAGACGTTCTCATGCTGTTCACGGACGGCCTGGTGGAGACCTCGGAACGGGACATCGCGGAGGGTATGGACCGCCTCACCGGGGAAGCCGACCGCTATGTCGCGGGCGGCTTCCACGGCGCGGCCTGGCACCTGATCGAAACGGTGGCCAAGGACGTCAACGACGACAGGGCACTGCTTCTGATCTCCCGCGAGGCTTGATCTCCCGCGAGGCTTGACCGACCGGCGGTCACACAGAAGCGTCGGCCAGCACAGGACTCCCACCCTTGGGACCGTCGCCCCCCGACTTCCGGCCGGGCAAGATCCGTGCGAGCCAGTGCGAACGCCCCGCAGCCATCGGCCCCAGCACGGCAAGCACCAGCACATACCCGGCGATGAACGGCGACAACCGGCTGTCCATCCCGGCGGCGCCTGCGGCCATCGTCGCGAGAATCAACGCGAACTCCCCGCGCGCGAGAAGCGTGGTCGCGATATTCGCGGCGGGCCCGGCTCCGAACCCGTACAGCCGCGCCGCGCCGAGCCCCGCCAGCACGTTCATGACGAGCGTCAGCGCCACCGCGGCCAGCACCGGCCACAGCACCACCGGCAGGTCGCCCGGGTCGATGGACAGCCCGAACGCGAAGAAGAAGATCGCGCCGAACGCGTCCCGCAGCGGGTGCACCAGCTTGCGGATGCGCTCACCGGACGCCGTACTGCCGAGCATCAGACCGACCATGAACGCGCCGATCGCGTCCGCGACGCCGAACCACTCCGACACCCCGGCGACCAGTACGGCGGCGCCGAGGAACGAGATCACCAGCAGCTCGTCGTCCTTGACGGCGAACAGCCGGCCCACGACCTTCGTACCGAATCGGGCGGCGAGCGCGAGCAGCAGGAGGAATCCGAAGGCCTTGCCGCCGTCCATCACCGCGGAGGCGAGACTGTCGGCGCCGGACAGGATCGGCTGGAGCGCGGCCAGATAGAGGGCCAGGAAGATGTCCTCGACGACGATGATGCCGAGGATCGGTTTGGTCTCGGGGTTGCCGAGGCGCCCGGTGTCGACGAGCACCTTGGTGACGATCGCGGACGACGAGATGCCCAGGACCCCGGCGAGCACCAGCGCCTCGGACGTGCCCCAGCCGAGGGCGAATCCGAAACCCAGGCCCGCGCCGACGTTCAGCGCGAGGTAGGTGCCCCCGGCGAGCGCCATCCGGCGACCGCCGGATTTGAGGTCGTCCATGTGGAATTCGAGGCCGAGGTAGAACAGCAGCAGCACCAGGCCGAGCGCGGAGAGCATCTCCAGGTCGTGCGGGTCGGCGACCAGCACGATGCCGGGTGTGTGCGGGCCGAGCAGGATCCCGGCCAGGATGAAGAGCGGAATGGTGGGGAGTCCGATACGACCGCCGAGCCGAGCGAGGACGGCGGCGGCGAGAAAGGCCCCACCCATGGCGATCAGGGTGTCTGCGTGTCCGATGGGCTTCTCTCCTTTGTGAGCATGGCAAAGGGGGTGTCAAGAAAGCGTCAATAGTTAGCTTACCAAATGATTGACATAGAAAGTATCGGAGGGATGTCGGCCTGGGGTCGGGGAGGTGACTGAGGCCAGTGGGTGGGGTCGGAGGTGGGGTTCTCCCCACCCTGACTTGGCGGTGTACCTCATGGTCCGGGGGGTCCTGGGCTCCGTACGGTCGAAGCATCGATCGCGAAGTCGATCACGGATGCGAACACGGACGTACGAGGACGGAAGGTGGCCCGGACATGGCCCTGCGAAAGAAGAGTGCCGCGCGGTCGACGGAGCGGGAGGCGCGGCGCCCGGCTCACGCGGACCGGACGGGACCCCACCCGGTTCCGGCGGGCGCTCCGGTGCCCGAGCAGCGCGCCGTGGAACTGCGCGGTGTCCGCAGGCGGTACGGCAGGGGGAGTTCCGCCGTGCACGCCCTGCGCGGCATAGACGTCGCCCTCGCCCGGGGCAGCTTCACCGCGGTGATGGGCCCGTCCGGCTCCGGCAAGTCCACGTTCCTCCAGTGCGCGGCGGGCCTCGACCGCCCCACGGACGGCACGGTCCACCTGGCCGGCACGGAGATCACGGGCATGAGCGAGAACCGTCTGACGGCCCTGCGCCGCGCCCGCCTCGGCTTCGTCTTCCAGTCGTTCAATCTGCTGCCGTCCCTGACCGTCGAGCAGAACGTGGTGCTGCCGATGCGGCTCGCGGGCCACCGCCCCGACCGCCGCCGCGCCGCCGAGGTCCTCGACCAGGTCGGCCTCGGAGACAAGGGCCGGCGGCGTCCGGGTCAGCTCTCCGGCGGCCAGCAGCAGCGCGTCGCCATCGCGCGCGCCCTGGTCACCCGGCCCGACGTGATCTTCGCCGACGAGCCGACCGGCGCCCTCGACACCACGACCGCGACCGAGATCCTCGGCCTGCTGCGCTCGGCCGTCGACCACCTGGGCGCCACGGTCGTGATGGTCACGCACGACCCGGGGGCGGCGGCCTGGGCCGACCGCGTGCTGTTCCTCGCCGACGGCTCGATCGTCGACTGCCTGGAGCGCGCGTCCGCCCAGCGGATCGCCGCCCGCATGACCGCGCTGACGGCCCGTGTCCCGGCGGGGGCGGCGGCCTGATGTTCGCTCCCAACGGCCTGGCGCGAGCGGCCGTCCGCTTCAAACCGGCGGCCTTCGTCGGTACGTTCGTCGCGCTCGCGATGGCCGCCATGATCGTGGCTGCCTGCGGCATCCTCCTGGAGACGGGGCTACGGGCCTCGGTACCGCCCGCGCGCTATGCGGGCGCCCCCGTCCTGGCCGCGGCCGACCAGCAGGCCCACTTCGTCACCGGCCGGGGCGAGAGCCGCGTCGACACGGCGACGCCCCTCCCGGACCGCGCCCGGCTGGACAATTCCCTGGTCGCGAAGGCCGGTTCGGTGCCGGGCGCGCGGGCGGCGATCGCCGACGTCACCTTCCCGGTCCGGTCCGACCAGGGCCCCTATACGGGACACGGCTGGGGCTCGACGGGGTTCACCGGCGAGAAGCTGACGGAAGGCCGGGCGCCGGGCCGGGGCGAGGTGGTGCTGACGACCGGCGCCTCTGGCGCGGCGGCCGGGCGGCAGGCGCAGGTGGGCGAGCGGATCACCCTCACCACGGCCGACGGCCCGCACACCGTCCGGGTCTCCGGGCTCGTGACCCCCACCGACGGACAGACCACACCCACCGTGTGGTTCACGGACTCCGAGGCGATCGGTGCCTCCGGCCACCCGGGCACCATCGACGCCATCGCCGTCCTGCCCCGCGACGGGGTGAGCGCGGCCACGCTGAAATCCCAGGTCGCCGACGCCCTGGGCAAGCGGGCCGAGGTCCACACCGGCGACGACCGGGGCGCCGTCGAGGACGCCTCGCTGGCGGGGGCCAAGGAACTCCTCAGCGGAATCGGCGGCTCCTTCGGCGGTGTCGCCACGATGGTCGCCGTCTTCACCGCCGCCGGTACGGTCGCGCTCTCCGTGGGCCAGCGGTCCCGCGAATTCGCACTGCTGCGGGCGATCGGCACCACACCACGCCAGATCCGCCGCACCGTCGCCACCGAGGCCCTGCTCGTCGCACCCCTCGCGGGCCTGCTCGGCTGTCTGCCCGGCATCGCCCTGGCCACCTGGTGGTTCGGGCAGCTCCAGGACAAGGGCGCGATCCCGCGCGCGGTCGACCTCACCGTGTCCTGGATCCCCCTGCTGACCGCCGTCGGCACGGTACTGGTCACCGCACTCCTCGCGGGCTGGTCGGCCGCGTTCCGCCCGGCCCGCATCAAGCCGGGACAGGCGCTGGCCGAGGCGGCGACGGAACGCCTGCGCCCCGGCTGGATCCGCACGCCCCTGGGCGTCGCGGCGGCCGTCGGCGGCTGTGTGTGCGCCGGGCTCGCCGCGTCCGCGACCGGCGAGGACGCGGCCAACGCCGCGCTGGGCGTCGTCATGCTCTTCATGCTCGCCGTCGCCCTGCTCGGCCCCCTGGTCGCCCGCGCCTGCGCGGAGCTGTTCGGGCTGCCGTTGCGCGGCGCGGGAGCGTCCGCTTCGCTCGCCGCGGCCAACTCCCGTACCAACGCGCGCCGTCTGGCCTCCGCGATCACCCCGATCGTGCTGGCGATGGCCTTCTCGTCGACGCTCGTGTTCATGCACAGCAGCGAGGACCGGGCCACTGAGCGCCAGCAGCGGGCCGGCATCGTCGCCGACCACATCGTGCGACCGGCCGGAGGCCCGGCACCCGGCGCGGTCACCGAGGTGGCCGGGCGGCCCGGGGTCACCGCGGCCGTCGGCCTCCTGAAGACCTCGCTCCTGGTCTCCCTGGGCTCCGGCGGCGACCGCTGGCTGCAGACCGCGTCCGCCCAGGGAGTCACCGCATCGGTCCGCGACCTGACCCGGGTGCAGGACCTGGACGTCCGCGAGGGCGCCCTGGACCTGCGGCCCGGCCGCATCGCCCTGGACGCGAGCCTCGCGCGCTCGGCCCATGTCGAGGTCGGCGACCGGCTGAAGCTGCGGCTGCCGGACGGCACCGAAGCGTCCCCGCTGGTCACCGCGGTCTACGGCCGGGGCCTCGGCCTCTCCCAAGTCACCCTTCCCCGCGAGGACTTGACCGGCCATGTGACCGACGCGTCCGACACGGAGATATGGACGAAGGGCGGCGGCGCCGACGCCCTCGCCGGGTTCGGCACGGTCCTGGACCGGGGCGACTACACCACGGCGGCCTCCCTCGACCGGGAGCTGAACGCCTGGGCGAACACCACCATGGCGGCCGTGCTCGGCGGCTTCGCCGCCGTCGCCGCCGGCAACACCCTGGTGATGACCGTCCTCGCCCGCCGCCGCGAACTGGGCACCCTCCGCCTGATCGGCTCCACCCGCAGCCAGGTGATGCGGATGATCCACTGGGAGGCCCTGCTCGTCGCGGGCGCCGGCATCGTCCTGGGCACGGCCATCGCGCTCGCCACCCTGATACCGATGATGAAGGGCCTGACCGGCGAGAGCCCTTACATACCCCCGCTGGTCTACGGATCCTTCGCGGCGGCGATCCTCGTCCTCGGGCTCACCGCGGCCACGCTTCCGGCGCGGGCGGCCCTGCGCGCGGCGGACGCACGGGGCTGAGCGGAGGGAGGGGGGTTCGGTGCCCCGGGCCATGGAGCCGGGGGCCGGGCGTCGTTAGGGTCGGCGGCAGTGACACGGAACACCGGAAGAGGGGCTCGCATGCCGCAGCCGTATCTGACCCTGGCCGAGGTCGAGGCGGTGGCCCGGGAAGCGCACGCCGGGCAGACCGACAAGGCGGGCCGCCCGTACAGCGAACATCTTCAGGCGGTGGCCGACGGGGTGCGGGACCGGGGCGGTTCCGAGGAGGAGATCGCGGCGGCCTGGCTCCATGACGCCGTGGAGGACGACGCGCTGAGCGCCGAGTGGCTCGACCGCGCCGCGCTCACCGCGCTGACCAAGACCATCGTCCTGGCGCTCACCAAGCGGGAGGACGAGCCCCCGGAGTCGTACGCCCAGCGGATCCTGGACACCCCGGGGGCCCTCGTGGTCAAGGAGTCGGACCTCGCGCACAACGCAGACCCGGCCCGTCTCGCCGTACTCGACGAGCACACCCGCGCCCGGCTGACCCGTAAGTACGCGGCGATGCGCCGCCTCCTGGGCCTGCCGCCGCTCTGACTCAGACGGGGCTCTTCACGGAGCGGTCGGCGGTGCGGTCGCGGGCCAGTTCTGCGGCGTCCCGCTTGAAGGCCCACGCCATGGTGGGCTCCATGGCGAAGCGGAACACACGCCGTACGGGAGGGGTGCACAGGAGGGTCACGACGACGGCGGCGACGAGGGTCACGAGCACCTGGCCGTAGGGCTCACGCAGCCAGGCGTAGTCGTCGTACCAGCCCCAGAAGCGGGAGCCCTTGGCGAGGAAGCCGTGCAGCAGATAGCCGTACAGCGTGCCCGCGCCGAGGACCGTGAACCACATCCGGCGCCGTGGCACCCAGGCGAAGAAGCAGGCGGTGAGGACGATGGAAGCGCCGAAGAGCGCCAAGGTCATCACGGCGCCGGCCCACCAGGGCGCGCCCAGCTCCTGGGCGCTGTCACGGTGGTAGAACCAGGCGGTGTTCATGCGCGGAGCGGCCCAGTAGGCCACGGCGAGCGCGCCGGCGAAGACCGGCAGGGCCAGCAGTCGGACCGTGCGGTGCCGCAGCAGCTGGAAGTGTTCCGGTTTCATGCACAGGCCGACGACGAAGAAAGGGAGGAACTGGAGTACGCGCTGAAGGTCCAGGTCGTCGCCGATGTCGGGGGAGACCGAGGCGAGGACGGCGATGGCGAGGGCCAGCGGCACCGGCCACCGGACGATCTTCCACAGCGGTGTGGTGAGCCGCCACACGAACAGGGCGATCAGGAACCAGGTGAGGTACCAGGGGTCGAGCAGGCTGATGGGCTGCGTGGGATCGTCGTCGGCCCACCGTTTGAAGAAGGTGTAGGCGACCTCGAAAAGGACGTAGGGGACGGCGACTCCGGTGATCAGCCGGCGCAGCCGGTCGGGCCGCATGTCGAAACTGCGGGAGAAGTAGCCGGAGATGAGGATGAAGGCCGGCATGTGGAAGGTGTAGACGGTCATGTAGAGCGCCTCGGCCGTGCGGCCGGTGTCCGTCAGGGGTTCCCATGCGTGGCCCATCGCGACCAGGACGATCGCGAGGTACTTCGCGTTGTCGAAGAACGCGTCGCGCTGCCGCTCGGGGGCGGCCGGGGCGGGGGCGGAGGCCGCCGTGCGGGGGGATGCGGGGAGGGGGGAGCGGGGGGAGCGGGAGGCCGGCGTTTCGGCGGCGGGCTCCCTGGCCTGGGGGAGCGGTGTGCCGGAGTGGCCGTGCGGTCGCAGCGAGTTCGTCACAGGCCCTCCCACCAAGAGCTGGGGGAGACGAGCCGGGACCTCACCGCACCCGCTCGGGGCGTGGCAATGTGAAACATCTGAGGCACCTTAGCGTCGGCGGTGGGATTCCGTAAAACCTCTCCTGACGTATTCCGGGGATTTCCTTGCATGTAGTGCGCGTACCCAGGATGGGGGGAAGTCCTCCTGCCGGCGTGAATCCCTCTGCGCTGCACCGATATTGACGGTTACGTCCACTCTCATCCCCCTTAAAGGGCGCATAACGCCTGCGGCCGACTCTGGTGAAATGTCGGGTTCGTTGGCGTACGTACCGCCGTCGAAGCAGTGTCGGAGGCGGCGGTGATGTGTCGCCGATTACAATTCGAATTACCTGCGAACGTGATGTGTGGACATGGAAACGATTGGATCGAAAGAGGGTTGGCGTGGGTTTGCCGAATTCTCTTGCGGGCGGCTTGAGTTCACGGGTGCGGCGGCCCTCGGGGGGCGGTGGCGCCGTCCGGCCGGTGTCTCGCACACGCGCGCGCGTGGCCGACGATGCGTCACGTGTCGCATAGGGCGGGCGCGTTGGTGGCACGATGGTTCTGGCGGGGGTGTGCGTGCGCGGACCCCCGGGCCGGGAGAGCGGACCGACCGAGGGTGTGTGATCAGTGTGGCCATTTCGCTGTCAGTGGTGTTGCTGTTGGCGATCATCCTTGTGGTGCTGATCCGCGGGGGATCCATCAAGGCGGGACCCGCGATCGTCGCGGTGCTCTTCGGCTTCTTCCTCGCGTCGAGCGGGATGGCGCCGTCGATCCAGCGGTTCCTCGACTCGATAGCCCAGACGATCAACTCGATCAGCTTCTGACCCGGGGGACCCGGGATCGGCGGGGACAGGAGTCGACGCGGCCGTCGTGGTGAACGGGCTGTCGGCGGGGCGGCTGGGGCGATCAGGACCGATGGATTCCGGTCAGATGCGCCCCACGCTCCCGGAGTGACCCCCGTGCGCCCCCGCAGCGACCCGCGAGCGACCCCGCGCGCCCTCTCGCAGCCGCCCCCGAGTCCACAAGAGTCCACCCCGGGTCCACAAGAACGGCTTCGGCCCGGTCCCCGCGGGTAAGCGCGGTGACCGGGCCGGAAGGCTGTGGAGCGGGCGACGGGAATCGAACCCGCGTAGCTAGTTTGGAAGACTAGGGCTCTACCATTGAGCTACGCCCGCATGCGTCGCGCCGCAGGTCACGGACCGCGGCACAGGCAGCATCGTAGCGGGTCGGACCCTCTCGCCGCACACCGCATTCCCGCCCCCGGCGGGGCGTCGCGTAATGCGGGAGCCGCACTGCCTGTGGGCATGTACCCTACGTGTCGCACCGACGGGGTGTGGCGCAGCTTGGTAGCGCGTCCGCTTTGGGAGCGGAAGGCCGTGGGTTCAAATCCCGCCACCCCGACCAGCGTCAAGATCACCTTTTGGGGCGTGTACCGCCTGCGGCTACTATGCAAACTGCGCGCCCGTATGTCCGCACGTTTCCGAACGTCTCTCAGGGCGCGAATCCGCCGAGGCTCTCCGATCCGGGAGCGGCCGGCAGAACCCCAAGAAGTCAGCCACAAGGAGACCGAACCGTGAAGAGCGCCGTGGAGACCCTGAACCCGACCCGGGTTCGGCTCACTGTCGAGGTGCCCTTCGAGGAGCTCAAGGACAGCCTCGACGCGGCGTACAAGAAGATCAACCAGCAGGTCACGGTGAAGGGGTTCAGGAAGGGCAAGATTCCGGCCCGCGTCATCGACCAGCGGTTCGGTCGGGGTGCCGTCCTGGAGGAGGCCGTCAACGACGCGCTCCCGAAGTTCTACACCGACGCCGTCAACAACGCCGAGCTGAACGTGCTCGGCCAGCCCGAGGTCGACATCACGGAGCTGAAGGACGGCGAGACGCTGAACTTCACCGCCGAGGTCGACGTCCGCCCGGCCATCGAGATTCCGGACTACTCCGGCATCGAGGTCGAGGTCGACGCGGTCGAGGTCACCGAAGAGGACGTCGACAAGGCCGTCGAGGAGCTGCGCGAGCGTTTCGCGTCCACCTCGCCGGTCGAGCGCGCCGCCCAGGACGGGGACGTCGTCACGATCGACCTGGAGGCCAAGGTCGACGGCGAGGTGCTGGAGGACGGCGTCGCCAAGGACGTCTCCTACACCATCGGCTCCGGTGAGCTGCTCGACGGCATCGACGACGCCGTGAAGGGCCTGGAGGCCGGTGGCGAGGCCACCTTCACCTCCGAGCTGAAGGGCGGCACGGCCGAGGGCAAGGAGGCCGAGGTCACCGTCAAGGTCGGCCAGGTCGCCGCCCGTGAACTGCCCGCACTGGACGACGAGTTCGCGCAGCTCGCCTCCGAGTTCGACACGCTCGACGAGATGCGGGCGGACAGCCGCAAGCGCCTGGAGAACATGAAGCAGTACGACCAGGCCACGCAGGCGCAGGAGCGCGTCCTGGAGAAGCTGCTCGAACTGGTCGAGGTGCCCGTCCCCGAGAAGCTGCTCGAAGACGAGATCAACACCCGCAAGCACAACCTGGAGCACCACCAGCTCGGTCAGATGGGCCTGACCCTCGACAAGTACCTGGAGATCCAGGGCAAGACCGCCGAGGAGTTCGAGACCGAGACCAAGGAAGCGGCGGTCAAGGGCATCAAGACGCAGTTCGTCCTGGACGAGCTGGTCAACAAGGAGAAGCTGAACGTCAACCAGGAGGAGCTGACCGAGCACCTCATGCGGCGTGCGGCGTCCTCCGGCATGTCCCCTGACCAGTTCGCGCAGGCGGTTGTCGAGGGCAACCAGGTGCCGATGCTCGTGGGCGAGGTCGCCCGGGGCAAGGCGCTGGCCGTCGTGGTCGAGGCCGCGACCGTCAAGGACACGAACGGTGAGGCCGTGGACCTGGAGGACGACGAGGAGGAGGCGGCGGAGACCGTCGCCGACGCCGTCACCTCCGAGGAGCCCGCGGCGCCCAAGGCCGACGCCTGATCCACGCGTAAACCTGAGGGGCCCTGGACCGGACAAAACCGCGCCAGGGCCCCTCGGCGTACCCCCCCCCGCCCCTTCCAGCGCACCGGTACTCCGGGCTGTGCCCACCCGTTCCGCCGTGCGGAACGCCTGCCCACAGCGGTATCCGCACAGGACCAGGCCGCGGGGGCGGTCGCGCGCCCCTCACCGCTGTAAGCAGTCGCGCCCCCACCGCTGTGGGCAGGCGTGCCGCTGGGCGGCACGGGTGGGCACAGCACCGAGTCGACGGCAGTTTTCAAGGCAACAGCGGGCCAAGGTATCCGGTCAGGCCAAGCGCCGCGTCATGCGCTCACAGCGAACAGTTCCCTGTGCGGGATGGCCCCCGGCCGCCTGCGCGTTAGGGTCCATGAATACGAGGGCAGGGGAGTCCCCGTGGTCGCCGAGGGGCGGCGCGGACGTGGGGCTCCACGCCCCAGCAGAAGACGTGAGACGGCCCGGCGCCGTCGTAAGACGAGCAGGTGGATACGTGACGAATCTGATGCCCTCAGCCGCCGGCGACCCCATCGGTGGTGGCCTCGGCGACCAGGTCTACAACCGGCTGCTCGGCGAGCGGATCATCTTCCTCGGCCAGGCGGTCGACGACGACATCGCCAACAAGATCACGGCGCAGCTGCTGCTCCTTGCCTCCGACCCGGAGAAGGACATCTACCTCTACATCAACAGCCCCGGTGGCTCGATCACCGCGGGTATGGCGATCTACGACACCATGCAGTACATCAAGAACGACGTGGTGACGATCGCCATGGGCATGGCGGCCTCGATGGGCCAGTTCCTGCTGAGCGCGGGCACCCCCGGCAAGCGCTTCGCGCTGCCGAACGCGGAGATCCTGATCCACCAGCCCTCCGCCGGCCTCGCGGGCTCCGCGTCGGACATCAAGATCCACGCCGAGCGGCTGCTGCACACCAAGAAGCGGATGGCGGAGCTGACCTCCTTCCACACCGGCCAGTCCGTCGAGCAGATCACTCGCGACTCGGACCGCGACCGCTGGTTCGACCCGATCGAGGCCAAGGAGTACGGCCTGATCGACGACATCATGCCCACCGCGGCCGGTATGCCGGGCGGCGGCGGCACCGGGGCGGCGTGACGGGGGAAACCCGTCCCGCCGGCCCCCGAAGCCACAGCCGACCGCCTCAGCCCCTTTCAGGAGAGACAGTGAACGACTTCCCCGGCAGCGGCCTCTACGACCGTCCGCAGGCCCAGTACACCGGCCCCACGGCCGAGTCCCGCTATGTCATCCCGCGCTTCGTCGAGCGCACCTCGCAGGGCGTGCGCGAGTACGACCCGTACGCGAAGCTCTTCGAGGAGCGGGTGATCTTCCTCGGGGTGCAGATCGACGACGCGTCGGCCAACGACGTCATGGCACAGCTCCTGTGCCTGGAGTCGATGGACCCCGACCGTGACATCTCCGTCTACATCAACAGCCCCGGCGGCTCCTTCACGGCGCTCACCGCGATCTACGACACGATGCAGTTCGTGAAGCCGGACATCCAGACGGTGTGCATGGGCCAGGCCGCGTCGGCCGCGGCGATCCTGCTCGCCGCCGGTACGCCCGGCAAGCGCATGGCGCTGCCCAACGCGCGCGTGCTGATCCACCAGCCGTACAGCGAGACGGGCCGCGGTCAGGTCTCCGACCTGGAGATCGCCGCGAACGAGATCCTCCGGATGCGTGCGCAGCTTGAGGAGATGCTCGCCAAGCACTCGACCACGCCGATCGAGAAGATCCGCGAGGACATCGAGCGTGACAAGATCCTGACCGCTGAGGACGCCCTGTCCTACGGCCTGATCGACCAGATCATCTCCACCCGGAAGATGAACAACGGCGCGGTCGTCTGACCCACCACGACACCATTTGCCGCCCCTTGGCGTGGCGCACGTCAAAGTGAACCGCGCCAAGGGGGGCCCGAACGGGGGGCCCGGCAAGGTACCGTCGGATATGAGGCACCAGGAGTCGCTTACGCGAGCGTCTCCCAGGCGAAGGGGAAGCACCTCGTGGCACGCATCGGTGACGGCGGCGATCTGCTCAAGTGCTCGTTCTGTGGCAAGAGCCAGAAGCAGGTCAAGAAGCTCATCGCAGGCCCCGGTGTGTACATCTGCGACGAGTGCATCGACCTCTGCAACGAGATCATCGAGGAGGAACTCGCCGAGACGAGCGAGGTGCGCTGGGAGGAACTGCCCAAGCCCCGCGAGATCTACGAGTTCCTTGAGGGCTATGTCGTTGGCCAGGAGGCCGCGAAGAAAGCCCTCTCGGTCGCTGTGTACAACCACTACAAACGAGTCCAGGCCGGTAGCAACGGCGGGGGCCAAGGGCGTGAGGACGCCATCGAGTTGGCGAAGTCCAACATCCTCCTGCTGGGGCCCACGGGCTCCGGCAAGACCCTGCTGGCGCAGACACTGGCCCGCATGCTGAACGTCCCGTTCGCCATCGCCGACGCGACGGCGCTGACGGAGGCGGGCTATGTCGGCGAGGACGTCGAGAACATCCTGCTGAAGCTGATCCAGGCCGCGGACTACGACGTCAAGAAGGCCGAGACCGGCATCATCTACATCGACGAGATCGACAAGGTCGCCCGCAAGAGCGAGAACCCGTCGATCACGCGTGACGTCTCCGGCGAGGGCGTGCAGCAGGCGCTGCTGAAGATCCTGGAGGGCACGACGGCCTCGGTGCCGCCGCAGGGCGGGCGCAAGCACCCCCACCAGGAGTTCATCCAGATCGACACGACGAACGTCCTGTTCATCGTGGGCGGTGCCTTCGCGGGGCTTGAGAAGATCATCGAGTCCCGGGCGGGCGCCAAGGGCATCGGCTTCGGGGCGACGATCCGCTCGAAGCGGGAAATCGAAGCCAAGGACCAGTTCGAGGACGTCATGCCCGAGGACCTGGTGAAGTTCGGGATGATCCCGGAGTTCATCGGCCGCCTCCCCGTCATCACATCCGTCCACAACCTGGACCGTGAGGCGCTGCTCCAGATCCTGGTGGAGCCGCGGAACGCGCTGATGAAGCAGTACCAGCGCCTCTTCGAACTCGACGGTGTGGAGCTGGACTTCGAGCGGGAGGCCCTGGAGGCCATCGCCGACCAGGCCATCCTCCGCCAGACCGGCGCGCGCGGCCTGCGCGCCATCATGGAGGAGGTCCTCCAGTCGGTGATGTACGAGGTCCCGTCCCGCAAGGACGTCGCCCGAGTCGTCATCACCGCCGAAGCGGTCCACTCCAACGTCAACCCGACCCTGATCCCCCGCGATGCCCGCGGGCGGGGACCGGGGGAGCAGAAGACGGCGTAACGACGCCCCATATGGCGAAGACACAGAAGGGGCCCAGTCCGGTGACTGGGCCCCTTCGTCGTCAGGATGTGTGTCAGATCTTGACGCGTATGTCCTTGCGCAGGTCTGCCGAGACCTTCGCGGAGGCGTCGAGGGAGATGCCCGTGCCGCCTGCGGCGGGGACCGCCAGGCCGATCGTGCTGTAGTCGGCCCACATGCACATGTACTGGGTGTCGGTCTTCCCCGTCTGCGCGTTGTCGGCCTCGGCCTTCTGGCACTTCATGACAGCGCCGTCGAGTCCGTCCGGGCTGACCGACTTCGCGTCGCCGACGAACGTCAGCTGCTCGTAGTCCTTGTTCTTTTTCATGCTCGCGAAGGCGCTGTCGATCGCGGCCTCCGGGTCCTTCACCTTGCCGTAGAGGCCCAGGAACGAAACGGCCTTCGACGACGCGATCGTGGCCGGGTCCAGTTTGCTGGGGTCGCTGAGATCGACGGTCGAGTAGACGGCCTGGACGCCCTTGGCGTCACTGATCCCGCCCTTGGCGAGATCCGCCGAGTCGCTGGAGGAGGCGTCCTCGGGCGGCTTCTCCGGGCCCATGCGCTTGTACTCGCCGTTGATCACCGACTCCGGCGTCGTCAGCTTGTGCGGGCCGTCGTCCGCCAGGCCCCCGTCGCCCCCGCCGCCGCCCAGGACGAAGTACGCGCCCACCCCGATCGCCGCCACCACCGCCACCGCACCGATGATCAGGCCCGTCTTCTTCTTGCCGCTGCCCGGGGCCGGGGGCTGCGGGTAGCCGTAGGGGGCCTGCGGGGGCTGCTGGCCGTAGCCGGGCTGGCCGGGCTGGCCGTACGGGGGAGTCTGGGGCGGTACACCCTGCGGGGGCTGCTGCGGGTAGCCGTAGCCGGGCTGCGGGGCCTGCTGCGGGTAGCCGTAGCCGGGCTGGGGTGCCTGCGGCGGCTGGCCGTAGGGTCCCGGCTGACCGTACGGTCCGGGCTGCTGGGGCTGCCCGCCGTACGGGCCCGGCTGGTTGTAGCTCATGCGTGGGTTCCCCTCCGATGTTTATGCGTTCCTGACATCCTGGCCCAACGCCCGCGCGCGCGGGCCGCCGGGGCTCCCACCGTTACGAAACCCGCTGGTTTCAGTACACGACCGTGACGCCTCTAAACTGACCCCCGTGACCGAGAACACTCAGCAGCAGAACCCAGCGACCACCACCGAACTGCCGACCCAGTACGCGCCGGCCGAGGTAGAGGGGAAGCTGTACGAGCGCTGGGTGGAGCGCGGTTACTTCGAGGCCGACGAGAAGAGCGACAAGCCGCCGTTCACCGTCGTCATCCCGCCGCCGAACGTCACCGGCAGCCTGCACCTCGGGCACGCCTTCGAGCACACCCTCATCGACGCCCTCACCCGCCGCAAGCGCATGCAGGGCTACGAGACGCTGTGGCAGCCCGGCATGGACCACGCCGGCATCGCCACGCAGAACGTCGTCGAGCGCGAGCTGGGCAAGGAGGGCAAGTCCCGGCACGACCTCGGGCGCGAGGCGTTCGTCGAGCGCGTCTGGCAGTGGAAGGCCGAGTCCGGCGGGCAGATCTCCGGGCAGATGCGCCGCCTCGGTGACGGTGTCGCCTGGTCCCGTGAGCGGTTCACCATGGACGAGGGTCTGTCCCAGGCCGTTCAGACCATCTTCAAGAAGCTCTACGACGACGAGCTGATCTACCGCGCCGAGCGCATCATCAACTGGTGCCCCCGCTGTCTGACCGCCATCTCGGACATCGAGGTCGAGTACCAGGACGACGACGGCGAGCTGGTGTCGATGCGGTACGGCGACGGGGACGAGTCCATCGTCGTCGCCACCACCCGGGCCGAGACCATGCTCGGTGACACCGCCGTCGCCGTGCACCCTGATGACGAGCGGTACAAGCACCTCGTCGGCAGGAACATCCGCCTCCCGCTCACCGAGCGGTTCATCCCCGTCGTCGCCGATACGCACGTCGACCCCGAGTTCGGCACCGGCGCCGTCAAGGTGACGCCCGCGCACGACCCGAACGACTTCGAGATCGGCCGGCGCCACGACCTGCCCGCCATCGCCGTGATGGACGAGCACGCCGTCATCACCGTCCCCGGCCCCTTCCAGGGCCTGGACCGCCTGGAGGCCCGCAGCGCCATCGTCGGCGCCCTGCGCGCCGAGGGCCGGATCGTCGCCGAGAAGCGCCCGTACGTCCACTCCGTGGGCCACTGCTCGCGCTGCAAGACCACCATCGAGCCGCGGCTGTCCCTCCAGTGGTGGGTCAAGGTCGGTCCGCTCGCGAAGGCCGCCGGTGACGCGGTCCGCGACGGGCGCGTCGCGATCCACCCGCAGGAGATGGAGAAGCGGTACTTCGACTGGGTCGACAACCTCCACGACTGGTGCATCTCACGGCAGTTGTGGTGGGGCCACCGCATCCCCGTCTGGTACGGGCCGAACGGCGAGGTCGTCTGCGTCGGACCCGACGACGAGGTGCCCACCGGCGAGGGCTGGACGCAGGACACCGACGTCCTCGACACCTGGTTCTCGTCGGGCCTGTGGCCCTTCTCCACGCTCGGCTGGCCCGAACAGACCGACAGCCTCGCGAAGTTCTACCCGAACTCCGTCCTCGTCACCGGCTACGACATCCTGTTCTTCTGGGTCGCCCGGATGATGATGTTCGGCCTGTACGCGATGGACGGCACCCCGCCGTTCCACACCATCGCGCTGCACGGCATGGTCCGTGACCAGTTCGGCAAGAAGATGTCGAAGTCGTTCGGCAACGCGGTCAACCCGCTGGACTGGATGGACAAGTACGGCTCCGACGCCCTCCGCTTCACCCTCGCGCGTGGCGCCAACCCGGGCGTGGACGTGCCGATCGGCGAGGACTGGGTCCAGGGGTCCCGTAACTTCGCCAACAAGATCTGGAACGCCACCCGGTTCGCGCTGATGAACGGCGCCACCGTCGAGGGCGACCTGCCGCCCGCCGAGAAGCTGTCCGCGACGGACCGGTGGATCCTGTCCCGGCTCAACGCCACCGTCGCGCAGGTCGACGCCCTGTACGACGACTACCAGTTCGCGAAGCTCTCCGACGCGCTGTTCCACTTCGCGTGGGACGAGGTCTTCGACTGGTATCTGGAGCTGTCCAAGACCACCTTCATGGACGGCGGTGAGGCGGCCGAGGTCTCCGGGCGGGTGCTCGGTGAGGTCCTCGACGTGACGCTGCGCCTGCTGCACCCGATCGTTCCCTTCGTGACCGAGACGCTGTGGACCACCCTCACCGGGGGTGAGTCCGTCGTGATCGCCGAGTGGCCGACCGACTCCGGGTTCCGGGACGCGGGGGCCGAGCGGGAGATCGAGACGCTTCAGTCGGTGATCACCGAGGTGCGGCGGTTCCGGGCCGAGCAGGGGCTTCAGCCGGGGCAGCGGGTGCCGGCGCGGGTTTCGCTGGGCGGGTCCGCGCTTGCTCCGCATGAGGCGGCGATTCGGCAGTTGCTGCGGCTTCAGCCCGAGGGGGAGGGGTTCGTGGCCACGGCGACGCTTCCCGTGTCCGGGGTGGAGGTGGCGCTCGATCTCTCCGGGACGATTGATGTGGGGGCCGAGCGTAAGCGGCTTGCCAAGGATTTGGCGGCGGCCGAGAAGGAGAAGGCTCAGGCTGTGGGGAAGTTGGGGAATGAGGCGTTTTTGGCTAAAGCGCCGGAACCCGTTGTTGCGAAGATTCGGGGGCGGCTGGTGAAGGCCGATGAGGATATTGCGCGGATTCAGGCGCAGCTTGATCGGTTGCCGTCGGCTTAGGTTCTTTGTACGGGTGGCCGTGGTCTTGGGGCTGTGCCCACCCGTTCCGCCGTGCGGAACGCCTGCCCACAGCAGGACCGGCTGAATGGGGTGGGCTGGTGGGGCGGGGTGTGCGGAATGCCTGCCCACAGCGGGACCGGCAGAATCGGGCGGATGGGCGGTGTGGGTGGGGCGGGGTGTGTGGAATGCCTGCCCACTGCGGGACCGGCAGGATCGGGTGGCTGGGCGGTGTGGGTGGGGCGGGGTGTGTGGAATGCCTGCCCACAGCGGGACCGGCAGGATCGGGTGGCTGGGCGGATGGGCGGTGTGGGTGGGGCGGGGTGTGTGGAACGCCTGCCCACTGCGGGACCGGCAGGATCGGGCGGCTGGGCGGATGGGGCGCCGGTCACGGCGGGAACGGCAGGTTGGTTTCGCTCGCGGTGGTACGGGTGCTTGCCGGTCCCCGGGGCTCCGTAGACTGGGAGGGTGAGTGAGTACCCTCCCGGTGAGCCGGAACGTGATCCGCTTGAGTTGTTCGACGACATCGTGGACGCCGAGACCGAGCGTGATCCCGATCTCGCCTTGATCGAGGCGGGCAGCCGGACCCTGCGGACGCAGGGCGGGGCCGCCGGGTCCGAGGTGCCGGCGCGGCCCGCCGACCCCGAGGTGGACAGGGCGCTGCGTGAGGTCGAGACCGAGCTGGCGACCCGGTGGGGCGAGACCAAGCTGGATCCGTCGGTCACCCGTATCGCCGCGCTGATGGACATCATGGGCGACCCCCAGCGCGCGTACCCCTCGATCCACATCACCGGGACCAACGGCAAGACGTCCACGGCCCGCATGATCGAGGCGCTGCTCGGCGGCTTCGACCTGCGCACCGGGCGGTACACCTCGCCGCATGTGCAGTCGATCACCGAGCGGATCAGCCTCGACGGCGCCCCGATCGCGCCGGAGCGGTTCGTGGAGACGTACCAGGACATCAAGCCGTACGTCGAGATGGTCGACGGGCAGCAGGACTTCCGGCTGTCGTTCTTCGAGATGCTCACGGGCATGGCGTACGCGGCCTTCGCGGACGCGCCCGTCGATGTCGCCGTGGTCGAGGTCGGCATGGGCGGCACCTGGGACGCGACGAACGTGATCGACGGCGATGTCGCCGTGGTCACCCCGATCGACCTGGACCACACCGACCGGCTCGGCAACACGCCCGGCGAGATCGCCACCGAGAAGGCCGGCATCGTCAAGCAGGGCGCGACCGTGATCCTGGCGCAGCAGCCGGTGGACGCCGCGCAGGTGCTGCTCAAGAAGGCCGTCGAGGTGGACGCGACCGTCGCCCGTGAGGGCCTGGAGTTCGGTGTCGTCAGCCGCCAGGTCGCCGTGGGAGGCCAACTGCTGACCCTGCGCGGGCTCGGCGGTGAGTACGACGAGCTGTTCCTCCCGCTGCACGGCGCCTACCAGGCGCACAACGCCGCCGTGGCGCTCGCCGCCGTCGAGGCCTTCTTCGGCGTCGGCGCGGGCCACGCCCAGCGGCTCGACGGCGAGACGGTCCGCAAGGCGTTCGCCTCCGTCACCTCACCGGGCCGCCTGGAGGTCGTACGCCGCTCGCCGACCGTCGTCCTGGACGCGGCGCACAACCCGGCGGGCGCGCGCGCGACCGCCGAGGCGATGAGCGAGGCGTTCGGGTTCAGCAGACTGATCGGTGTCGTCGGCGCGAGTGACGGAAAGAACGTGCGCGGCATCCTCGAAGCCTTCGAGCCGATCTTCAACGAGGTCGTCGTCACCCAGAACTCCAGCCACCGCGCGATGGACGCGGACGAGCTGGCCGCCGTCGCCGTGGAGGTGTTCGGCGAGGACCGGGTCCAGGTCGAACCCCGCCTGGACGACGCGATCGAGGCGGCCATCACTCTCGCCGAGGAGGAGGCGGAGTTCAGCGGCGCGGGCGTGCTCGTCACCGGTTCCGTCATCACCGTCGGCGAGGCCCGACTGCTCCTGGGGAGGCGCTGACCCGTGCGGACGCTGTGTGCTTCGACGCTGATCGGCGAGTTCTTCGTCATCGGGTTCGCCGGGCTCGTCGCGATGAAGGACCCCGATCTGTCGACCGGGACGGTGTGGACGGTCTGCGGGATCGCGATGCTGCTGAGCGTCCTGCTGTGCGGCGTGATCACCCGGCCCGGTGGCATCGCGCTCGGCTGGGCGTTCCAGGTCGCCCTGATCGCGAGCGGGTTCGTCGTCCCGATGATGTTCCTGCTCGGCGCGTGTTTCGCGGCCCTGTGGTGGGCGTCGGTGCACTTCGGCCGGCAGATCGACGTGGCCAAGGCCCGATTCGCCGAGCGGGCCGCCGAGGCCGCAGAGGCCGCAGAGGAAGGCGCGACGGTGCCGCCCGGACCTACCCCAGGGCCTGACGCTGCGTAACGAGCGTCCGGCCGGGCCCTGTAGCCTCTGAGCCCCGCACCTCGTGTGCCGCACCCCCTGTGCCGCACGGCGTGCCCTACTTCTCGTGCCCGTACACCCGTCCCGTGCACGAACACCCGTGCCGTACCCCCTCGTGATCGAAGGAGCCACCACCGTGAGCCAGCGCACCCTCGTCCTGCTCAAGCCCGACGCCGTCCGCCGGGGACTGGTCGGCGAGATCGTCGGCCGCGTCGAGCGCAAGGCCGGCTGGCGGGTCACCGCGCTCGAACTGCGCACCCTCGACCGCGCCACGCTGGAGCAGCACTACGCCGAGCACGTCGGCCGGCCCTTCTACGAGCCGCTGATGGAGTTCATGCAGTCCGGGCCCGTCGTCGCGATGGTCGTCGAGGGCGAGCGCGTCATCGAGGGCGTCCGCCAACTGGCCGGACCCACCGACCCGATCTCCGCCGCGCCCGGCTCGATCCGCGGCGACTTCGGCACGATCACCCGCGAGAACCTGATCCACGCATCCGATTCCGAGGAATCCGCCGAGCGGGAACTGAAGATTTTCTTCCCCGGACTGGTCTGACCGGAAGGCAGTTCCCACCGAGGGGTGGCCGAAGAAGGCCGGGGAAAGCCGAAGAAATCCAGCCACTCCTTGGCATATGCGCGCCGATCGGGGGAACGCATCCCCCCATCGGCACGTCCCCATTAGCGGGGCGGGGATTCATCTGATGACAATGGCGAAGACCCTCGCGCCGTGTCCGTGCAGGCGAGACTACGATGGAAGCCTTCACGCCACACAGCACTCACTCGCCTACCTGAAAAGCCATCAAAAGCTCCACTTGGGAAGGCCAGACGCATCCTCATGGGGAACACTATGTCGTTCATCGGCCGTGACATGGCTGTCGACCTCGGGACCGCCAACACGCTGGTGTACGTCAGAGGCCGGGGGATCGTTCTCAACGAGCCGTCCGTCGTCGCGATCAACACCAACACCGGTGGCATTCTCGCGGTCGGCGCCGAAGCGAAGAAGATGATCGGGCGCACGCCGGGCAACATCGTGGCCGTGCGACCGCTGAAGGACGGCGTCATCGCCGACTTCGAGATCACCGAGCGGATGCTCCGCTACTTCATTCTGAAGATCCACAAGCGGCGCTATCTCGCCCGTCCGCGCGTGGTGGTCTGTGTGCCCTCCGGTATCACCGGCGTCGAGCGCCGTGCGGTCATCGAGGCGTCCTCACAGGCCGGCGCGCGCCAGGTGCACATCATCGAGGAGCCCATGGCCGCGGCCATCGGCTCCGGTCTTCCCGTCCACGAGGCCACCGGCAACATGGTCGTGGACATCGGCGGCGGTACGACGGAGGTCGCGGTCATCTCCCTCGGCGGAATCGTCACAGCACAGTCGATCCGCGTCGCGGGCGACGAGCTGGACAACGCGATCATCCAGCACATCAAGAAGGAGTACAGCCTTCTGCTGGGCGAGCGCACCGCCGAACAGATCAAGATCACGATCGGCTCCGCGTACGATCTGGACTCCGACGAACACACCGAAATCCGTGGCCGTGACCTCGTGTCAGGGCTGCCCAAGACGGTGGTCATCTCCGCGGGCGAAGTCCGCAAGGCCATCGAAGAACCCGTCAACGCGATCGTCGACGCCGTGAAGACCACCCTCGACAAATGCCCGCCCGAGCTGTCCGGTGACGTGATGGACCGCGGCATCGTGCTCACCGGTGGCGGCGCCCTGCTGCGCGGTCTCGACGAGCGGCTGCGCCGCGAGACCGGCATGCCGATCCATATCGCCGAGGACCCGCTCGACTCGGTCGCCCTCGGCTCCGGCAAATGCGTCGAGGAATTCGAAGCGCTCCAGCAGGTTCTGGACGCCTCACCGCGCAGATGACGTAAGGGCGCGTGCCGCCGCGTACCGGACATCGGGCGACCGATGCGGTACGGAAGCAGTACGGAGGGAAGTCATTGCTTTCCTTCCGGACGACACGCGCCCTTCATCCGCCGTACGGGGCATGTGCCTTCGTGTGCGCCGGATCGTTGATATAGAGGCATGAGCCCCAGACAATTCCGACGAGGAAGGCACGGCCGCCGCACGTGAGGGACACACGAGAGAGCCGGCTGCTCCTGGTGCTGCTGATCGCCATCGCGTTCGCACTGATCACGGTGGACATCCGCGGCGGACAGGACTCACCGGTCGACGGTGCCCGGAAGGTCGCCGCCACCGTGTTCGGACCGGTGGAGAACGGCGTATCAGCGGCCGTGAACCCGGTCGGCAACGCCATCGGCGCGGTCCGCGACTCGGGGGAGCGGCACGACCGCATCGCCCAGTTGGAGAAGGCCAACGCCGCTTTGAAGGCGAAGCTCGGCAGTGACGACCGCAACCGCAGCCGCGTCCGCCAGCTCGACACCATGCTGAAGACGGCGGGCGCCGGGCAGTACGGCATCAAGGGCGCCGAGGTCATCGGCATAGGAGCGGCCCAGGGCTTCTCCTGGACCGTCACCATCGACGCCGGCGCCAAGGACGGCATCAAGCGCGACATGACCGTCCTCAACGGCGACGGACTCGTCGGCCGGATCACCACGGTCGGCCCCAGCACCTCCACGGTGCTCCTCGCCAACGACCCCGACTTCACCGTCGGCACCCGGATGGAGAAGACCGACGAACTCGGCTTCGCGTCCGGCGGCGGCGACCGGCCGCTGCGCGTGCAGCTTCTCAACGGCAAGGCCAAGGTGGAGAAGGGCGACCGGCTGGTCACCTTCGGCTCGGAGGCCGACAAGCCGTTCGTGCCCGGGGTTCCGGTCGGGATCGTCACCCGGGTCGACCCGTCCGGCGGCGATCTGACCCGCACGATCTATGTGCAGCCCTTTGTCGGCTTCACCAAGCTGGACATCGTCGGTGTCGTCGTCGAGGCCCCGCGTGAGGACCCGCGCGACGCGGTGCTCCCGCCCGCCCCCAAGCCCACGCCCACGCCGACCGTGACCGTCACCGTCACCCCGTCCGCACCGGCGCCCGGCCAGGCCGGCCAGCCTCAAGAGCAGTAGGAGCTGGACCCATGCGTTTGAACCGGATGCTGCTCTCCAGCACCCTGGTGGTGGCGGCCCTGGTCATCCAGGTGAGCGTCCTCGCCCGCCTGCAACTGCCCGGCGCCGTGCCCGACCTGCTCCTGCTCACCGTCCTCGGACTCGCCCTCGTCTACGGCCATGTGGGCGGCGCCCTCGTCGGCTTCGGCGCCGGACTCCTTGCCGACTTCGCGCCGCCCGCCGACCACGCGGCCGGGCGGTACGCGCTCGTGCTCTGCGTCATCGGCTACCTCGCGGGCCTGGCCAAGCCGGAGAACGGACGGCTCCAGTCCGCCGTGGGCCCGATGCTCGTCGTGGTCAGCGCCGCCATCGGCTCCACCCTGTTGTACGCGGGTGTCGGCGCCCTCGTCGGCGACACCGCCGCGCGCCATGTGGGGCTCGTCAGCCTGCTGTTCACGGCCGCGCTCTACGATCTGCTGCTCGCGCCGTTCACGGTGCCGTTCATCATCGCCCTCGCCAGACGCGCCGACAACGATCCACTCGCCGAGACCAATGCCGCGGCGAAGAGCGATGTCGCGTCCGGCTGGCTGTCGTCGGGCACCGGACTGCGGATCGGCAACCAGCGCGGGCGGCTGCGCGGCAAGGTGACCAAGGCCCGGGTGGCCAGGGCCGGCCGGGTGAAGGTGGCCAAGACGCCACGCCTCAAGGGGGTCAAGCGGCTGTGAACGGGGGGCTCCGCACCGCACGGCATCCGGCACGGCATCACACACCGGCACCAGCATCGGCATTGGCATTGGCACCGGCATTGGCACCGACACCGGCTTCGGCACCGCCTGTGGGGAGGCAGCAGTGACCAACATTCCGGAGACCGGGCGCACACCCCGGGTCCAGATCCGGCTCGTCGTCATCCAGGTACTCGTCGTCTCGCTCCTGCTCACGCTCGGCGGACGCCTCTGGTACCTCCAGATCCGCAACGGCGACGAATACGCCAAAGAGGCGTCGGGCAACCATGTGCAGCAGGTCGTCCAGCCCGCCGTACGCGGCTCCATCCTCGACGCGCGCGGCGTCCCGCTCGCCGACAACGAGACCCGTCTCGTCGTGTCCGCGTCGCGCACCGACCTGATGAAGATGAAGGACGACGGCAAAGGCGTCCTCACCAAGCTCGCCGACGTCCTCGGCGTGAAGCCGAAGGAAGTCACCGACAAGGTCCGGCTCTGCGACTCCAAGACACCGCAGCCCTGCTGGAACGGCTCCCCGTACCAGCCGATCCCGATCACCGACGAGGCCACGCCCAAGCAGGCCCTCCAGATCCGGGAGCGCTCCGAGGACTTCCCCGGCATCACCGCCGAGCCCACCGCCGTACGCCGCTACGCCGCGCCCGGCGAGGCCAACACCGCGCAGGTGCTCGGCTATCTCTCGCCCGTCACCGACAACGAGATCGCGAAGGCCAAGGACACCGAGTCGCCGTATCTGCGCTCCGACCAGGTCGGCCGCAGCGGTCTTGAGCGGGAGTACGACAAGGAGCTGCGCGGCAAGGCGGGCGTCACGCGCTACGAGGTGGACAACCTCGGCCGCGTCATCGGCCAGGCCAAGGCCGACAAGGCCGAACCCGGCGCCAATGTCGTCACCAGCATCGACGCGCGCGTGCAGCGGATCGCCGAGTATGAGCTGAACGAGGCGATGAAGGAGGCGCGCAAGGCGTTCGACAAGAACACCAACGAGAACTACAAGGCCGACTCCGGCGCCGTCGTCGTCATGGAGTCCAAGACCGGCCGGGTCGTCGCGATGGCGTCCAACCCGTCGTACGACCCGAACGCCTGGGTCGGTGGGATCTCCGGCAAGGACTACGCCAAGCTGACCGGCAAGACGTCCAACTACCCGCTGCTGAACCGGGCGATCCAGGGCCAGGCGGCCCCCGGCTCCATCTTCAAGGTGATCCCGACGACGGCCGCCGTCAACGCGGGCTACCCCTTCGACGGGCGCTACGAGTGCTCCAGCTCGTACTCCGTCGGCAACCAGGTCTTCAAGAACTACGAGTCCAAGGGGTACGGCGCGATCAGCCTCGGCCAGGCCCTGGAGGTCTCCTGCGACACCGTCTTCTACCGGCTCTCGCACGACGAGTGGAAGAAGGACGGCGGCATCAAGCCGAAGAAGGACCCGGCGGACTGGTTCTACAAGACGGCCCACCAGTTCGGCCTCGGCAAGGAGACCGGCATCGACCTCCCCAACGAGGTCACCGGACGCGTCCCCGACCGCCAGTGGAAGCAGTCGTTCTGGAAGGCCAACAAGACCGCATGGTGCAAGACCGGCAAGAGGGACGGCGACTACGTCCAGAAGCTGAGCTACGAGAACTGCCTCGAAGGCAATCTGCTGCGCGCCGGTGACTCCGTCAACTACGCGATCGGCCAGGGCGATACCCTCGTCACACCGATCCAGATGGCCACCATCTACAGCGCCATCTCCAACGGCGGCACCCTCTACAACCCCACCCTCGGCAAGGCGATCGTCAGCCCCGACGGCAAGACCGTGAAGGAGATCGCCCCCAAGTCGCACGGCAAGCTGCCGATGACGAAGAAGACCCGCGACGAGATAGACGGTGCCCTCGCGGGAGTCGCGACCCGCGGTACGGCCGCCTGGCGATTCGGCGGCTGGCCGCAGGACAAGATCCCGATGCACGCCAAGACGGGTACCGCGGAGGTCTACGGCAAGCAGACCACCTCGTGGTTCGCGACCTACACCGACGATTACACGATCGTCATGACGATCGCCCAGGGTGGTACGGGCTCCGGCGCCTCGGGCCCCGCCGTGCGCAAGCTCTACAACGCGCTGTACGGCGTCAGCCCGGACGGCAAGATCGACAGCAAGCAGGCCCTGCTGTCCCAGCCGCAGAAGAGCCTGCCGAAGATCCAGGGCGACGGCTCCATCGAGGCGCCCAAGATCGAGCCGTACGACCCCAAGAAGGACGAGCCGCCGGCCGAGCAGCAGCTCGCGGGACCGGCCGGCACAGCCGCACTCGGGAGGCGTGACTGATGGCGGGTGGGAACGGCTTCTCCGTCTCCGGGTACGGGCCCCAGCGGTCCTCGCTGTCCCGGCTGCTCGCCCGGGACTCGATGGTCCGCAGGCTCGACTGGCCGATACTGCTGTCGGCCCTCGCGCTCTCCCTGATCGGTACCGCCCTCGTCTACTCGGCCACCCGCAACCGCACCGAGCTGAACCAGGGCGACCCGTACTACTTCCTCTTCCGGCATCTGCTGAACACCGGCATCGGGATCGCCCTGATGATCGGCACGATCTGGATCGGCCACCGCACCCTGCGTACCGCCGTGCCGATCCTCTACGGCCTCTCCGTGCTGCTGGTGCTGGCGGTGCTGACCCCGCTCGGCGCGACCATCAACGGCGCGCACGCGTGGATCGTCATCGGCGGCGGGTTCTCGCTCCAGCCGTCCGAGTTCGTGAAGATCACGATCATCCTGGGCATGGCGATGATGCTCGCGGCCCGGGTCGACGCGGGCGACCGTGACCATCCGGACCACCGGACCGTCGTCCAGGCGCTCGGCCTGGCCGCCATCCCGATCGCGATCGTCATGCTGATGCCCGACCTGGGCTCGGTCATGGTGATGGCGATCATCGTGCTCGGTGTGCTGCTCGCCTCCGGCGCGTCCAACCGCTGGGTGTTCGGGCTCCTCGGCACCGGAGCGATCGGTGCCATCGCCGTATGGCAGCTGCACATCCTGGACGAGTACCAGATCAACCGCTTCGCGGCCTTCGCCAACCCCAACCTCGACCCCGCGGGCGTCGGCTACAACACCAACCAGGCCCGGATCGCGATCGGCTCCGGCGGGCTCTCCGGGACGGGCCTGTTCAAGGGGTCCCAGACCACCGGGCAGTTCGTTCCCGAACAGCAGACCGACTTCGTCTTCACGGTCGCCGGTGAGGAACTGGGCTTCCTGGGCGCCGGGCTCATCGTGCTGCTGCTCGGTGTCGTTCTCTGGCGGGCCTGCCGGATCGCCCGCGAGACCACGGAGCTGTACGGGACGGTTGTCGCCGGCGGGATCATCGCGTGGTTCGCCTTCCAGTCCTTCGAGAACATCGGGATGACCCTCGGGATCATGCCGGTGGCGGGGCTTCCGCTGCCCTTTGTCTCCTATGGGGGGTCGTCGATGTTTGCGGTGTGGGTGGCGATTGGGTTGCTTCAGTCGATCAAGGTGCAGAGACCGCTGTCGGCTTGACCGGTTGTGCGCAGTTCCCCGCGCCCCTTATTTGGGGGGCTTGGGTGGTTGTTCGGGTGCGGGGCCGTTGTGGTTGGGTGCGCAGTTCCCCGCGCCCCTTGGTTGGATCGGCTGGGCTGGTTGTTCGGGTGCGGGCCGTCCGTGGCCCCGCGCCCCTGTATGACGTGTGGGCTGCCCAAGTTTGGGATTCGCGTCTAATGTCGGGCTATGGCGGACATCAAGCGGGAGATCGAACGGAAGTACGAGGTCGGTGAGGGTGGCGGGGTGCCGGATCTTGGGGCCGTGGCCGGGGTTGCCGATGTTGCCGAGCGGGGGCTGACCGATCTCGACGCCGTCTACTACGACACCGTCGACCAGCGGCTCGCCGCCGCCTCCATCACCCTCCGGCGGCGCACCGGCGGCGCCGACGCGGGCTGGCATCTCAAGCTGCCGGTCGCCGAAGGGGTGCGTGACGAGGTCCGGTCGCCGCTGTCGGACACCGTTCCGCGTGAGCTGACCGGGCTCGTCAGGTCCCGTATCCGCGGCGCCGAACTCGCCCCCGTCGTCCGGCTGCTGTCCGCCCGCGACATCCGCCACCTCCTCGACGCCGACGGCGCGCTGCTCGCCGAGGTCAGCGTCGACGCCGTACGCGCCGAACGGCTCACCACCGGGGGCGGCACCGCCGCGTGGACCGAGATCGAGGTGGAACTCGCGGACGACGGGGACCCCGCCTTCCTCGACAAGGTCGAGAAGAAGCTCCGCAAGGCGGGGCTGCGCCGCTCGGCGTCCCCGTCGAAGCTCGCCAGGGCCCTCGCCGAGACAGCCCCCCGGGGGAAGAAGAACGGCACGTCCGGCAAGAAGGCTGCGGTCTCCGATCCCCGTACCGCAGGCGCGTACGTCCTCGCCTACCTCCGCACCCAGCGGGACGCCATCGTCGCCCTCGACCCCGCCGTGCGCCGCGACGCCCCCGACTCCGTGCACCAGATGCGGGTCGCCACGCGCCGGATGCGCAGCGCCTTCCGCTCGTACCGGCAGGTCCTCGACCGCGCGGTCACCGACCCGATCGGCGACGAGCTGAAGTGGCTCGCCGGGGAACTCGGCGTCGACCGCGACCAGGAAGTCCTCACCGAACGGCTCACCGCCCACCTCGGCGAACTGCCCCGCACCCTTGTCGCCGGACCCGTCCGCACCCGGCTGCGCACCTGGGCGCACGCCCGCAGCAGCGGGTCCCGGCGGCGTCTGATCGCCGTACTCGACGGAAAGCGGTACCTCACCCTCCTGGACACCCTTGACGCCCTCGTCGGCGCACCGCCGCTGCGCAAGGCCGCCGCGCAGGAGCCGCGCCAGGTGATCGGCAAGGCGCTGCGCCGGGACTTCGGCACCCTCTCGGACCTGGTCCTGCACGCCCTCGACACGGACCCCGGCACCGACCGCGATCTCGCCCTGCACGAGGCCCGTAAGAAGGCCAAGCGTGTCCGGTACGCGGCTGAGGTCGCCGTCGGCGCGCTGGGCAGGCCCGCCAAGGATCTCGTCCGCTCGATGAAGACCCTCCAGAGCCTGCTCGGCGACCACCAGGACAGCGTCATGACCCGGCTCGCGCTGCGCGACCTGGCCGCCCAGGCCCACGGCGCGGGGGAGAGCGCCTTCACGTACGGGGTCCTGTACGGGCGTGAGGAGCTGCGCGCGTACTGGTGCGAGGAGGCTCTTCCGGAGGCGTGGGAGACCACCGAGCGCGGGAGCCGGGCAGTCCGCAGGACACGTTAGGCTTGAGGGTCACCCGTCCCGCTCATGAGAGACGCCGCGATGCCTGTCGAGTCCGTCTTCCCCCGCCTGGAAGCGCTTCTCCCGCATGTCCAGAAGCCGATCCAGTACGTGGGCGGCGAGCTGAACTCCACGGTCAAGCCGTGGGACGAGTGCGATGTCCGCTGGGCCCTGATGTACCCCGACGCGTACGAGGTCGGGCTGCCCAACCAGGGCGTCATGATCCTCTACGAGGTACTGAACGAGCGCGCGGGGGTCCTCGCCGAGCGCACCTACAGCGTCTGGCCCGACCTCGAAGAGCTGATGCGCGAGCACGGCGTCCCGCAGTTCACCGTGGACGCCCACCGCCCGGTCAAGGCGTTCGACGTCTTCGGGCTGAGCTTCTCCACGGAACTCGGCTACACCAACATGCTCACCGCGCTCGACCTCGCGGGGATCCCGCTGGAGGCGAAGGACCGTACGGTCGACGACCCGATCGTGCTGGCGGGCGGCCATGCCGCGTTCAACCCCGAGCCGATCGCGGACTTCATCGACTGCGCGGTGATCGGCGACGGCGAGCAGGCCGTCCTGGAGATCACCGAGATCATCCGCGCGTGGAAGGCCGAGGGCAGGCCCGGCGGGCGCGAAGAGGTCCTGTTCCGCCTCGCGAAGACCGGCGGCGTGTACGTGCCGGGCTTCTACGACGTCGAGTACCTGCCGGACGGCCGCATCGGCCGTGTCGTACCGAACAAGTCCGGTGTCCCGTGGCGGGTGTCCAAGCACACCGTCATGGACCTGGACGAGTGGCCGTACCCCAAGCAGCCCCTGGTGCCGCTCGCCGAGACCGTGCACGAGCGGATGTCCGTGGAGATCTTCCGCGGCTGCACCCGCGGCTGCCGCTTCTGCCAGGCCGGCATGATCACCCGCCCGGTCCGCGAGCGCTCCATCACGGGCATCGGCGAGATGGTCGAGAAGGGCCTGAAGGCGACCGGCTTCGAAGAGGTCGGCCTGCTGTCCCTCTCCTCCGCCGACCACAGCGAGATCGGCGACATCGCCAAGGGCCTCGCCGACCGGTACGAGGAGGACAAGATCGGCCTGTCCCTCCCGTCGACCCGCGTGGACGCCTTCAATGTGGACCTGGCGAACGAACTCACGCGCAACGGCCGCCGCTCCGGGCTGACATTCGCGCCCGAGGGCGGCTCCGAGCGAATGCGCAAGGTCATCAACAAGATGGTCTCGGAGGAGGACCTGATCCGGACCGTCTCCACCGCCTACGGCAACGGCTGGCGCCAGGTGAAGCTGTACTTCATGTGCGGCCTGCCCACCGAGACCGACGAGGACGTCCTCCAGATCGGCGACATGGCGGTCAACGTCATCGCCAAGGGCCGCCAGGTCTCCGGGCAGAACGACATCCGCTGCACCGTCTCCATCGGCGGTTTCGTCCCGAAGCCGCACACGCCCTTCCAGTGGGCGCCGCAGCTGTCGGCCGAGGAGACGGACGCCCGCCTCGAAAAGCTCCGCGACAAGATCCGCGGCGACAAGAAGTACGGCCGCTCGATCGGCTTCCGCTACCACGACGGCAAGCCCGGCATCGTCGAGGGCCTGCTCTCCCGTGGCGACCGCCGCATCGGCGCCGTCATCCGCGCCGTCTACGAGGACGGCGGCCGATTCGACGGCTGGCGCGAACACTTCTCGTACGACCGATGGATGACCTGCGCCGACAAGACGCTGCCGGCCTTCGGCGTGGACGTCGACTGGTACACGACCCGCGAGCGTACGTACGAGGAAGTCCTCCCCTGGGACCACCTGGACTCCGGCCTGGACAAGGACTGGCTCTGGGAGGACTGGCAGGACGCCCTCGACGAGACGGAGGTCGAGGACTGCCGCTGGACCCCGTGCTTCGACTGCGGTGTCTGTCCGCAGATGGACACGTCCATCCAGATCGGTCCCACCGGCAAGAAGCTGCTGCCGTTGACCGTCGTCAACGGATAGGCGGCGGTGGCGTAACCGGTTCATCACGGGTGGCACCCCTCCGCAACGGCGGGGCGGGTCCTGTGCGTCCCTTGCTGCATGGACCCCGCCGATCGCCACCAGTTCGAACCGCCGCCCCGCGGTGACCTGTCCCGCCGTGAGCTGCCCGAGCGGCAGGCCGAGGGGTGTCTCGCCGTCGCGATCCGGATTCCGGTGCGGATCGTCGTTCTTGTCCTTGTCGTGCCGGTGCGGCTGGTGTGGGACGCGCTCGTCGTGGCGGCGCGGTTCCTCGACCGTTCGGTACTGAGGCCCGTGGGACGCGGCCTGCTGTGGCTCGGCCGCGTCCTCGTCGTCGTCCCCCTCGGATGGCTGTGGACCTGGGTCGTCGTACCCGTGGGACAGGCGCTGGCCTGGCTGGTCCGGGTTCTGGTCGTGGTGCCACTCGGATGGCTCTGGACCCACCTGCTGACACCGATCGGGCACGCCGTCGCCTGGCTGGTGCGCGGTGTCGGCGCGGGCATCGCCTGGCTCGCCCGGGGGACCGCCACCGTCGTCGCGACGGTCGCCCGCTGGATCTACGCCTCCCTCCTCACCCCGACAGGCCACGCCCTCACCTGGCTCACCCGGTACCTGGTCGTCGTCCCGGCCGTCTGGCTCTTCGAGTGGGTCCTGGCGCCCGTCGGACGGGCGCTCGTCTGGGTCGGCCGGGGTCTCCTGTGGACCGTACGGATGATCGCCACCGGGATCGGCGCCGCCCTCTACTGGACCCTGCGCATCCTGCTCGTGCTGCCCGCCGGCGCGCTGTGGCGCTGGGTCCTGGTGCCGGTCGGGCGCGGCATCGCCGTCGTCGCGAGGGAGATCGGCACCGCGCTCGGACACGCCTGGCGGATCGCCGGACACCTCTCGCTCGCCGTCGGCCGCGCCCTCGGCACCCTCTTCCGGTGGATCTTGGTCGAACCGGTCCGATGGGCGTACCGGACGGTTCTGACGCCGGTCGGACACGTCATCAGGGACGTCGTGTGGCGTCCGGCCGCACGCATGGCCCGGGAGGTCGCGGGCGGCGTCCGGCGGGCCCTCGGCGCGGCGCGCGAGAGCGCCCGGCAGATCCGCGCCGACCTCCGCAGCTTCATGTTCGTCGCCCCGGCGGAACCGGACCGGGAGCCGCTGCCCGCGCCCGCCCCGATCTCCCTCGACAAGGACCGGCGGGAACCAGGAGCGCCCGCGAGTCGTACTCTAGGTAGCAGTACGACCGCTCTCACGAAGGACTGACGACACTGGGCAAGCGACAGCCCGAAGGCCCACCGCCCGCACCGGCGGTGCAGCGCATCCGACTGCGCTACACCAAGCGAGGCCGCCTCCGGTTCACCAGCCACCGTGACTTCCAGCGCGCTTTCGAGCGGGCGCTGCGCCGCGCCGAGGTGCCGATGGCGTACTCGGCGGGGTTCACCCCGCACCCGAAGGTGTCGTACGCCAATGCCGCACCCACCGGCACGGGCAGTGAGGCGGAGTATCTGGAGATCGCGCTCACCGAGGCGCGTGACCCGCAGAAGCTGCGTGACCTCCTCGACGAGTCGCTGCCCACCGGCATCGACATCGTCGACGCGGTCGAGGCCCACACCCCGGGCCTCGCCGACCGGCTGACGGCCTCCGTATGGGAGCTGCGGCTCGACGGCGTCGAGCTTGGTGACGCGCGGCGCGCCGTGGACGCCTTCCAGGCGGCGGACACCGTCGAGGTCCAGCGCAGAACCAAGAACGGCATGCGTACCTTCGACGCCCGCGCGGCTGTCGCGAGCCTGGAGGCACACCTGGCCGAGGCGACCACCGAGGCCATCACCGAGGCTGATAGGCCGACCGACCGGCCCTGTGCGATACTGCGGCTGGTTGTTCGGCACGTGACACCTGCCGTTCGACCTGACGACGTCCTGTCCGGTCTCCGAGCTGTGGCCGACCTGGCGCCGCCGGTCCCCGCAGCGGTGACCAGGCTGGCGCAGGGGCTTTTCGATGAAGAGACCGGCACGGTGACCGACCCGCTCGCGCCCGACCGCGAGGCAGTCCCGACCACCCCGGCCGTTGCAAAAGCGGCCACGGCCGCCGAAACAGTGGCCGTCGGGGTCGCCGGATCCGCCATCGCGACGGCGTCGACGCCGGAAGGCCCCGCGTAAGGACAGTCGTCGAAGCGCAGCCCTTGTACTCGGGAGCCACCTGGGTCGGGCAGCGCACCGACCAGAAGACTTTCGCCAGGCCGTACGCATACGTGGCGTACGGAACCGGCGAGACGGACACAGAAAGCTCCCGTGCGGCGCCCGCGCCCCGGACGGCGGCGCCGCGCGAGACGCGCGAGCCGCGGATGTCACCGGATTCGGCGTGGCGCCCGGGAGCCTGACGGGAGAACCGCCCGCATGCTCGAACCGATCGAACCCGCCGAGGGTTCCGACACCGATTCCACCCCCAGCGACACTCTGCCGCCCCGCCGCAGGCGCCGTGCGGCGTCCCGCCCGGCGGGGCCACCGACCGCGGTGGCACCGGCCATACCGGCCGATGACACCCCGGGGGCCGTCCTCACGGAGGATGACGAGGACGCCGTCGCCGATCCGACCCAGGCCGTGGAGAGCGTCACCGACGCCCCGGCCGTATCCGAACCGGCCGTATCCGAGCCGTCCGCCCCCCTGGTGGACGCCTCCGCGCCCGCCGGGCGCACCCGCCGTCGCGCCACGCGCCGGGTGTCCGCGCCCGCCGACGCCCGGCCGACCGCCGCCGAACTGACCGTGCAGGCCACACCCGGCACCGACCAGGTCGCCGCATTCGAGGAGGCCGCCGTGTCCACCCCCGACCAGCCCGAAACCGCCGCTACCGCCCAGGACGGCGAGTCCGCGGCGCCCCGCCGCACCCGCCGCCGCGCGACCCGCGCCGCGGGGTCGGCCACCGAGGCCGCGGCCGCACCGGCCGTCGAAGCCGTCGAGGCCCCCGCCGACACCGCCGCTCCCCCCGCGCGTACGCGTCGTCGCGCCACCCGTGCGACCGCCCCGGCCGTCCCCGCCGAGGCGCCCGCCGTCGCCGAGGACACCCCGGCCGCCGCCGACAGCGCCGACACGCCCGAGGACGCGGCCCCCCGGCGCACGCGCCGGCGCGCGACCCGTGCCGCCGCCCCGGCCGCCGAAGCCGTCGAGGCCGTGGAGGCCGTGGAGGCCCCCGCCGAGAGCGTGGCGCCCCGCACCCCGACCCAGACCCCCGTCGAGGCGCCCGCCGACGGCGCCGACGAGGACGAGGCCCCGCGCCGTGGCCGGCGCCGGGTCGCCCGTAAGGCCGCCGGAGGGTTCTCCGCGCCCGCTCCGGCCGTGCGCGACCAGGACGACGAGGGTGACGGGAACCGGCGTGCACGGCCCGCCGTCGCCGTCTTCCAGGCGCCGGTCTTCACCGAGCCGATGTTCCAGACCCCCGAGCGCGCCGCCGCAGCGGCAGCGGCCGAGGCCGCCGAGGAGACCCCCGAGCCCGCCGACGAGACCCCCGTGGCCGAGGAGACCGGCGGACGCCGCCGGCGCCGCCGCAGGGCCGCCGACGACGAGCCCGCGGCCCCCGCCGCCGCCCAGGTGACCGAGCCCGCCGACACCGACGAGCCGGAAGCCGCCGACGAGAGCGCCGCGTACGACGGAGACGCCGCCGACGAGGCCGACGACACCGAGGAGACGGGCGCCCGCAGGCGCCGCCGCCGGGGTGGCCGGCGCCGCCGCAGGGGCGAGTCCGCCGACGCCGACGGCGCCGAGTCCGCCGAACACGGCGACGACGGAGCCGAGCGCTCCGGACACGACGACAGCGCCGGACAGCACGGCGACGAGAGCGCCGCCGACGAGGACGCCGACGCCGACGACTACGACGACGAGGCCGCCGAGGCCGGAGGCTCCGGTTCCAGCAGCAGCCGTCGCCGCCGTCGGCGCAGGCGCCGGGCGGGCGACGCGTCCACCGACACGGCCCCGACGCAGGACGACCCGGAGCGGACCGTCGTCAAGGTCCGCGAGCCGCGCAAGAAGGACGAGAAGCAGCCGTCGGACGAGGTGCAGTCCATCAAGGGCTCGACCCGTCTTGAGGCGAAGAAGCAGCGCCGCCGCGAGGGCCGCGAGCAGGGCCGCCGCCGCGTCCCGATCATCACCGAGGCCGAGTTCCTGGCGCGCCGCGAGGCCGTCGAGCGCGTCATGGTCGTCCGCCAGTACGGCGAGCGCACCCAGATCGGCGTCCTTGAGGACAATGTGCTCGTCGAGCACTACGTCAACAAGGAGCAGTCGACGTCGTACGTCGGCAATGTCTACCTGGGCAAGGTCCAGAACGTACTGCCGTCGATGGAGGCCGCCTTCATCGACATCGGCAAGGGCCGCAACGCCGTCCTGTACGCCGGTGAGGTCAACTTCGAGGCGCTGGGCCTCGCCAACGGCCCGCGCCGGATCGAGACCGCCCTGAAGTCCGGGCAGTCCGTCCTCGTGCAGGTCACCAAGGACCCCATCGGCCACAAGGGCGCCCGTCTCACCAGCCAGGTCTCGCTGCCCGGCCGCTATCTGGTCTACGTCCCCGAGGGGTCGATGACCGGTATCAGCCGCAAGCTCCCCGACACCGAGCGGTCGCGGCTGAAGACGATCCTCAAGAAGATCGTCCCCGAGGACGCGGGCGTCATCGTGCGCACCGCCGCCGAGGGCGCCAGCGAGGACGAGCTGCGCCGCGATGTCGAGCGGCTCCAGGCGCAGTGGGAGGACATCAAGAAGAAGGCCAAGAGCGGCAACGCCCCCACGCTGCTCTACGGCGAGCCGGACATGACCGTCCGGGTCGTCCGGGACATCTTCAACGAGGACTTCTCCAAGGTCATCGTCAGCGGCGACGAGGCATGGCAGACCATCCACGGGTACGTGGCCCATGTCGCGCCCGACCTGGCCGACCGGCTCCAGCGCTGGACGTCCGAGGTCGACGTCTTCGCGACGTACCGGATCGACGAGCAGCTGATGAAGGCGCTCGACCGGAAGGTCTGGCTGCCGAGCGGCGGCTCGCTGGTGATCGACAAGACCGAGGCCATGGTCGTGATCGACGTCAACACCGGCAAGTTCACCGGGCAGGGCGGCAACCTCGAAGAGACCGTGACGAGGAACAACCTCGAAGCGGCCGAGGAGATCGTGCGCCAGCTCCGCCTGCGCGACCTCGGCGGCATCGTCGTCATCGACTTCATCGACATGGTCCTGGAGTCCAACCGGGACCTCGTCCTGCGCCGGCTGCTCGAATGCCTGGGCCGGGACCGTACGAAGCACCAGGTCGCCGAGGTCACCTCGCTCGGCCTGGTCCAGATGACCCGTAAGCGCGTGGGCCAGGGCCTCCTGGAGTCGTTCTCGGAGACCTGCGTCCACTGCAACGGCCGCGGTGTCATCGTGCACATGGAGCAGCCGACCTCGACCGGGGGCGGCGGCAAGCGCAAGAAGCGCGGGCGCGGCGGCAGCGGCGCGGAGCACGAGCACGAGGCCGTCGAGGTCATCTCCGGCGACGAGCACGACCGCGACCACGATCACGAGACCGAGGCGGAGGTCGCCGCCGAGGTCGCCGAGCCGGTCGCGCTCTCCGCGCCCGACTTCGCGCCCGACGAGGAGCTGTACGGGAGCGTCGCCGAGGCGGAGGCCGCGGCGGGCCGCGGCCGTTCGCGGCGCCGGGCCACCCGCCGGGCGTCCGCGCCCGCGGGCGCGCCCCGGGCAGCCGAGCGTCCGTCGAAGCGGGCGGAGCGCGCCGAGCGCTTCGAGCGGGCCGCCGACGACGCGCCCGCCTTCTCCGACGCCGAGATCGTCGTGGACGCCACACCCGCCCCGGCCGTCGTCGCCGACCCGGTCCCCGTGGTGGACGAGACGCCCGCCGCCCCGGTGGTGGACGACGCCGCGCCCAAGGGCCGTACGCGCCGCCGGGCGACCCGCAAGGTGTCGGCCCCGGCCGGTTCGCCGCAAGGGTCCGACGAGGCCGCCGAGGTGACGGTGCCCGTCGCCGCGCCGACGGCGCCCGCGCCGGTCGCCGACGAGCCCGTGGCGGCGCCCGAGCCGGTCTCCGACGAGGACGCGGCCCCGGCCCGCCCCCGCCGCCGTGCCGTGCGCAAGGCCACCGCGCCGACCGCGTCCGAGGAAGCGGCCGTCGTGGTCGTCCCCGCCGCCGAGGCCCCGGAGCCCGCGCGCGCCGAGGAGCCGGTCGGGACCGTCGAGGCCAATGAGGCCGCGGGACGCGACGAGGAGGCGGAGGAAGAGGCCGCCGCCGACACGTCCGCCCCGGCCAAGAAGGCCGCGGCGCGCAAGAGCGCCAAGAAGGCGACCGCGAAGAAGGCGGCCACCAAGAAGACGGCCGTGAAGAAGACCGTGGCGAAGAAGGCGACGGCGAAGAAGGCCACCACCGCCAAGAAGGCGACGGCGGCAAAGAAGACGGCGAAGAAGACCGCGGCGGCGGAGTCGACACCCCCGTCCGTCACGGCCACCGCCGACGAAGCCTGACCCGCCCTGTTCCACCCTCTCCACCGCCTCCAGGGGCGACGGGGCCCGGTTTGACCCAGTCACACCGGGCCCCGTAACCTGGGCTGTCGGCGTTTGTGCGCCACCCCTCTGAGCATCTCCCTCCAGGTCGGGCCGGTCAGGCCGGGCCGGAGAGGCCGCTCGTCCTCCGGATCATCGGGTCCCCGGACCCGTGTGAGCGGCTGGCTTCAGAGGTCCCGTTTCGAGTACAGAGAGTGAGATCCGCTTGTACGCCATCGTGCGCAGCGGTGGTCGCCAGCACAAGGTTGCTGTCGGCGACATCGTTGAGGTTGACAAGATTTCCACTGCCAAGGTGGGCGACACGGTCGAGCTCTCGACCCTGCTCGTGGTCGACGGGGAAGCCGTGACCAGCGACCCGTGGGTGCTGGCCGGCATCAAGGTCCAGGCCGAGGTCGTGGACCACCACAAGGGCGCGAAGATCGACATCCTGCGCTACAAGAACAAGACCGGCTACCGCCGTCGTCAGGGCCACCGCCAGCAGTACACGGCGATCAAGGTCACTGAGATCCCCGCGGCTGCGAAGTAAGGGACTGAGGAGAGATGGCACACAAGAAGGGCGCATCGTCCACTCGGAACGGTCGCGACTCCAATGCTCAGCGGCTCGGCGTGAAGCGCTTCGGCGGTCAGGTCGTCAACGCCGGTGAGATCCTGGTCCGCCAGCGCGGCACCCACTTCCACCCCGGCTCCGGCGTCGGCCGTGGCGGCGACGACACGCTGTTCGCCCTCCAGCCGGGCGCGGTCGAGTTCGGCACGTTCCGTGGGCGCAAGGTCGTGAACATCGTCCCGGTCGCAGTCTGACCTGCTCGATTCGCGAGGCGGACCTCACTTCCCGTACGGGAAGCGGGTCCGCCTTTCGCGTGTTGTCCCTGTAGGGGCACTGTCCGCGCCGCCCCTGATTTTTCCCGTGGGGCTTTCCCTGTAGGGCTTTCCCCTTCGGGCCGCGCGGCACCATTTCCGTACGTAACTGGAGGCACTGAACCATGACCACCTTCGTGGACCGCGTCGAGCTGCATGTCGCCGCGGGTAACGGAGGCCACGGCTGTGCCTCCGTCCACCGTGAGAAGTTCAAGCCGCTCGGCGGCCCGGACGGCGGCAACGGCGGCCGTGGCGGCGATGTCACCCTCGTGGTCGACCAGGCCGTGACGACGCTCCTCGACTACCACCACAGCCCGCACCGCAAGGCCACCAACGGCAAGCCCGGCGAGGGCGGCAACCGTTCGGGCAAGGACGGGCAGGACCTGGTCCTGCCCGTGCCCGACGGCACCGTGATCCTCGACCGCGCGGGCAATGTCCTCGCCGACCTCGTGGGCCACGGCACCTCGTACGTGGCCGCGCAGGGCGGTCGCGGGGGCCTCGGGAACGCGGCGCTCGCGTCCGCGCGGCGCAAGGCGCCCGGCTTCGCGCTGCTCGGTGAGCCGGGGGGCGCGCAGGACATCGTCCTGGAGCTGAAGACCGTCGCGGACATCGCGCTCGTCGGCTATCCGAGCGCCGGCAAGTCCTCGCTGATCTCCGTCCTGTCGGCCGCCAAGCCGAAGATCGCCGACTATCCCTTCACGACCCTGATCCCCAACCTCGGTGTGGTGACGGCCGGTTCGACCGTGTACACCATCGCCGACGTACCGGGCCTCATCCCCGGCGCCAGCCAGGGCAAGGGCCTCGGCCTGGAGTTCCTGCGGCATGTGGAGCGGTGCTCGGTCCTGGTCCACGTCCTCGACACGGCGACCCTCGAATCGGACCGCGACCCCGTCTCCGACCTCGACACCATCGAGGAGGAGCTGAAGCAGTACGGCGGCCTTGACGACCGGCCCCGGATCGTCGTCCTCAACAAGATCGACGTACCCGACGGGCAGGACCTCGCCGACCTCGTCCGGCCGGACCTGGAGAAGCGGGGATACCGCGTCTTCGAGGTCTCCGCGGTCGCCCACACCGGGCTGCGGGAGCTGTCCTTCGCGCTCGCCGAGCAGGTCGCGAACGCCCGCGCCGCGAAGCCGAAGGAGGAGGCGACCCGGGTCGTCATCCGACCGAAGGCCGTGGACGACAGCGGCTTCACGGTGGTGCGGGAGGAGGACGGCCTGTTCCGCGTGCGCGGCGAGAAGCCCGAACGCTGGGTACGGCAGACCGACTTCAACAACGACGAGGCCGTCGGCTACCTCGCCGACCGCCTCAACCGCCTCGGCGTCGAGGAACAGCTCATGAAGGCGGGCGCCCGCACGGGCGACGGCGTGGCGATCGGCCCCGAGGACAACGCGGTCGTCTTCGACTGGGAACCCACCATGATGACGGGCGCCGAAATGCTCGGCCGCCGAGGCGAGGACCACCGCTTCGAGGCGCCGCGTCCGGCCGCCCAGCGGCGTCGGGACAGGCAGGCGGAGCGGGATGAGTCGGATGAGGAGTTCGACGGGTTCGAGCCGTTTTAGGTGGGTGTCTTTGCCGGGCGCGGGGTTGCGTGGGTCGGCGGACGGAGTCCGGCGCGGTCACCCGCTGCCTGGGAGGCCGCTTGCGGCCGGGCGGTGCGAGGGTGGCCATCGAGGGGTTCAGCTCACCGCTTCGAGGCGCCGCGTCCGGCCGCCCAGCGGCGCCGGGACAAGCAGGCGGAGCGGGATGAGTCGGATGAGGAGTTCGACGGTTTCGAGCCGTTCTGACGGCACCTGATCGCTCAAGCAGTCGGGCCCCGGAAGATTTCTTCCGGGGCCCGACTGCTTTTGTTTCTAAGGGAGTTACGCGGTGATCGCGTCCGACTCGTCCGCCGTCGGCTGGTCCGCGTCCAGGTCGTCCGTCGCCGAGCGCTGGCCCGGGATCTCCGCCGCGAGGCGGGACGACATACGGACCTGGCGCTCGTCGGCGGACGCGCACAGCGCCCGTACGGCGCCGTTGAAGCGGTCCAGGGACGGCTGGTCCGACGGGCCCAGGAGGTGTTCCTTCAGCTCGGCGCGGGTCGTCGCGTACGGGTCCTTCTCGGGCGCGCGGACCGCGGCGAGCAGGTCGGGCACCCCCTCCGCGTCGGGCGTCAGGATGGTCGCCGCCGACACCGTCGGATAGCCGGCGCGGAACGCGGCCTCGCCCAGACCCGACGTGTTGGCCACCGCGTACGGCTTCTCGCTGCTCAGCCAGTCGGAGACCACCGAGGACACATCGCTGATCAGCAGGTCGGCCCGGTTGAAGCAGGCGAAGATCGCCGGGCGGACGTCCGTGACGATCTGGTGCTCCCACTCCGGCAGGGACGCCCAGTACGCCGCCTCCCACGCCGCCGTCGCCTCGGCGATCTCGGCCTCGCGGTCGCCGCTCGGCGCGCCCTGGAGCAGCATCCGCTCCATCTCGTCCGCGCTGGTACGGAACTCGGCGTAGGTGAGCTTGTCCAGCGCGGCGGTGCGGCGGGCCAGTTCGGCCGTCGCGTCCGCGCCTGGCCGGGCACCGGACCGCTTGGTGTTCGCCTCGCGGATCATCGCCATGATCCGGTCGTTCGCCGCGCCCGCGCGGGCCTCGACGGAACCGGTCATCGGGTGCGGCTTGTAGAGGAGCCGCACGGTCGGGTCGGCGAGCAGCCGCCGCACGATGTTCTCGCCCGCGAGCACCACCGACGTATTGCCCGGGTTGCCGTCCCAGCCCTCCCAGGTCGGCGCGTACAGCACGGTCGTGAACTCCCCGGCGGGCGGCCCCGCGTAGGGCGTGATCGGCGCGAGCTGCGGCCGGCCGACCTCCACGACGTCCTTGTCCTCGACGCCGACCTCCGCGAGCGCGTACCGCTCACGCGCCGCGGGACCCGCGACCCACACCTCGTCGTACGCCTTCGCGTACGGGTTGCAGGAGGACAGCTTGTCGCTCTCGCCGTGGTTGATGAACGCGTGCTTGATGGTGGGGATGCGCAGCACCTGCGAGGTCTTACCGGAGTTCGCCGGGTGCAGCATCATCTTCAGCGTCGAACTCTCCAGCGAGAACAGGGTCGTGACCTTCGGGAAGCAGACGATCGGTACGTCCGTCGCCTCGATCTTCTGCACCATGAACCGCTCCCGCAGCACGATCAGCGGCTTCGCGTCGAGGTCGGAGAGGGTCGAGAGCCACATGTTCGCCTGGTACGCCGAGGTCGTACCGCCCGAGAAGTACATGGCGACCGTCGGCTTGTAGCTCGCCAGCCACTTGTCGAGCCACTGCATGACCTTCTGGTCGTTCTTCGCGCGCTTCTTCGGCAGCAGCCAGGTCGCCAGGTACAGCGTGCCGCCGGCGAGCAGCGCGATGGACACGGCGAGTCCGATGCCGCCCCAGTACGCGTCCGCGGTGGCCGCGGTGAGCAGCAGGCCGACCGTGGTCGGGATCGAGCCGATGAGCAGCCGGTGCGCCTGCCGGCGGGCCAGGATGCGCGGCGGCGCCTTGGTCAGGTGCAGCTTCGACGCGTCGATGTTGCGCGTGATGATCGGCAGCGTCCGCACCCGGCGCACCATGACCGCGGTGGCCTGGCAGGCGAAGTGCAGCAGGTAGAACACGAGCAGCGCGATCGTCAGCGGCGACTGCTCCTCCAGCGGCTCGATGCCGTCGATCCGCAACAGACCGAGCAGCAGCAGCATGTCGCGCAGCAACTGGCGGACCGTGACGTCCAGACGGATCTTGCCGAGCAGCGAGAGCAGCCCTGGCTGCCGGTACTGGAGGTAGATGTCGAGCGCGAGGCCCGCGACGCTCGCGGTGACGAACACCGGAACGTACGGGACCAGGGCGCCGACGAGCTGGGCCGTGTAGAACGCGAACATCGCGCACAGCACGGAGAGCTGCACGATGCGGCGGGGGGCGAGTCCGGCGGAGGGCACGGGGCTGGGCTCCTGGCGAAGGGTCGGATGGGTGAGGGTGCGTGGTGAGGGTGCGCGGTGAGGGTGTGCGGTGGGGGGTGCTTCGGGAGATTCCGCTTGCGAGCAAGGAGGTCGACCACTGACGGTATGACTTCGGCCCACCGGCTAGCAATCTTGGGTGACTTGAATCACCTTAAATGGGACGAAAGCCATGGAACTCTGGGGGTGTTCTCCTCGTCGCCGTCCGCTGGTCGGACATCGGTCACCGGTACGTGGCATTCCGGTCGCCCGGGTCCGCTGGACCGCCCGCCCCGGTTCGCTGCCCGTCCGCCCCTCGAAACGCGGCGGCGCCCGGCACCGGGCCTCCCGTAGATTGCATCAACGTAAGTGGCACATCACACGTACACGGCACATGAGCGGCATTGGGGAATCAGGTGTCAGGGGCAAGGCAGGGCGTCAGGCAGCCGGTGGCGGACGCCCGCCGGATCGTCGTCAAGGTCGGATCGTCCTCGCTGACCACCGCCGCAGGCGGGCTCGACGCCGACCGTGTGGACGCCCTGGTGGACGTCCTCGCCAAGACCCGGGGCGGCGGCGAGCGCGAGATCGTCCTCGTCTCCTCCGGCGCCATCGCCGCCGGACTCGCCCCGCTCGGGCTGCGCCGCCGCCCCCGCGACCTGGCCCGCCAGCAGGCCGCCGCCAGCGTCGGCCAGGGCCTCCTCATGGCGCGCTACACGGCGTCCTTCGCCCGCTACGGCGTCCGCGTCGGCCAGGTCCTGCTCACCACCGACGACACCAGCCGCCGCGCCCACCACCGCAACGCCTCGCGCACCCTCGACAAACTCCTCGCCATGGGCGCCCTGCCCGTCGTCAACGAGAACGACACCGTCGCCACCGACGAGATCCGCTTCGGCGACAACGACCGCCTCGCCGCCCTCGTCGCCCACCTCGTCCACGCCGACCTCCTCGTCCTCCTCTCCGACATCGACGGCCTCTACGACGGCGACCCCGGCAGGCCCGGCACCGCCCGGATCGCCGAGGTGCGCGGCCCCGCCGACCTCGACGGCATCGAGATCGGCAGCGCGGGCAAGGCGGGCGTCGGTACCGGCGGCATGGTCACCAAGGTCGAGGCCGCGCGGATCGCCGCCGCGGCCGGTGTCCCCGTCGTCCTCACCTCCGCCGTGCACGCGGCCGAGGCCATGACGGGCCGCGACACCGGCACCTACTTCCACACCACCGGACGCCGCTCAGCCGACCGGCTGCTCTGGCTCCAGCACGCCTCGACACCCCGCGGCTCCCTCACCCTCGACGACGGCGCCGTCCGCGCGGTCGTCGAGCGCCGCACCTCCCTGCTGCCCGCCGGAATCGCCTCCGTCGAGGGCGACTTCACCGCCGGCGACCCCGTCGAACTGCGCGACACCCGGGGCCACGCGGTCGCCCGGGGCCTCGTCAACTTCGACGCCAAGGAGATCCCGCAACTGATCGGGCGCTCCACCCGCGAACTGGCGCGCGAGCTGGGCCCGGCGTACGAGCGCGAGGTCGTACACCGGGACGATCTGGTACTCCTCCACCCATAGCCGCCGAAACGGCCGCCCTGGGCGCACGCCGGGCCCGCCCCAGCGGTGGACGTTCTGCAAAAGCGCCCCCGAGGGGACCCTTGGCCTGCTCAACTTTGTTGCAGGGAATTGGCACAACCATTGCGTAAAGGAGGCCGTCGTGAGACGAGTACGCCAGGGGGCGGCGTCCCGCGGTGGAAGCACCTCCCACACGCTCAAGGCGGTGGGGGACGAACGCGTCCTGACGAGCGTCGCGGCCGGGGACACCTTCGACGGCGAGGACACCGACGCCGCCCCGCGGCTGTGGCACGTGACACTCAGCGTCTCGGGCGCCGAAGCCCCGCTGAAGGAGGTCAGGCGCGGCCTCGAACAGCTCGCCCACGACCACCCCTTCCTGCTGACCAGCAGATACGCCAACGACCACGCCGAGATCCGCTACTGGGAAGAGGCCCGCGACCTGCACGACGCCGCCGCCGTCGCGCTGCGCCTGTGGGGCGAGCACCGGCAGACCGCGCAGCTGCCGCCCTGGGAGATCGTCGGGCTCGAAGTGATCGACCGCGAGACCTACCACCAGCGCATAGCGGAGGGGTACGGCCCGCTCCCGGCGACGCCCGTGGGAGTCCACCCGTACTGACCCGGGCGGCCCCTGGAAGGCTGTCCACCCCTCTGACAGCCGTCTCGGGGTGTGGGACAACGGCGGACCGTCCCACGGCGCCGCATTACGCTTCCCGCATGACGTCGCTCCCGCCCATCTCCGCCGCCTCGCCGTACGACAACATGTCCCCGGTCGCCCGCGCCGCCTACCGCGCGCAGGCCGCCGCCGCCGACATCGCGCCGCTGCCGAGGGCCACCAAGGACGACGCGCTGCTCGCCATCGCGGACGCGCTGGAGGTCCGTACCCGGGAAATCGTCGAGGCCAACGCGCAGGACATCGACAGAGCCCGCGAGGCCGGTACCGCCGAGGCGATCATCGACCGGCTCACGCTCACCCCCGAGCGGGTCCGCGCCATCGCGTCGGACGTACGGGACGTCGTCGCGCTGCCCGACCCGGTCGGCGAGGTCGTCCGCGGCTCCACGCTGCCCAACGGCATCGACCTGCGCCAGGTCCGCGTCCCGCTCGGTGTCGTCGGGATCATCTACGAGGCCCGGCCCAACGTCACCGTCGACGCCGCCGCCCTCTGCCTCAAGTCCGGCAACGCGGTCCTGCTGCGCGGCTCCTCCTCGGCCTTCGCGTCGAACACCGCGCTCGTCCGGGTGCTGCGGGACGCCATCGGCGGCGCCGGACTGCCCGCCGACGCCATCCAGCTCGTCCCCGGCGAGAGCCGCGAGTCCGTCCGCGAACTGATGCGCGCCCGCGGCCTGGTCGACGTCCTCATCCCGCGCGGCGGCGCCGCGCTGATCCGCGCGGTCGTCGAGGAGTCCACGGTCCCCGTCATCGAGACCGGCACCGGCAACTGCCATGTCTACGTCGACGCCCAGGCCGACCTCGACATGGCCGTCGCCATCCTGATCAACTCCAAGGCGCAGCGGCCCAGCGTCTGCAACGCCGCCGAGACCCTTCTCGTGCACCGCGACATCGCCGACGCGTTCGTACCGCGCGCCCTCGACGCGCTCGCCGAGGCCGGGGTCACCGTGCACGCCGACGCCCGGATCCAGGCGTACGCCGAGGGCTCCAAGGCCACCGTCGTGGAGGCGACCGCCGAGGACTGGGACACCGAGTACCTGTCGTACGACATCGCCGCCGCCGTGGTCGACTCCCTCGACAAGGCGGTCGAGCACATCCGGCTCTGGTCCTCCGGGCACACCGAGGCGATCGTCACCACCTCGCAGCAGGCCGCCCGCCGATTCACCCAATTGGTCGATTCCACGACGGTCGCCGTAAATGCCTCCACACGGTTCACGGACGGCGGTCAGTTCGGCTTCGGCGCGGAGATCGGCATCTCGACGCAGAAACTGCACGCCCGGGGGCCGATGGGGCTGCCGGAGCTGACGAGCACCAAGTACATCGTCACGGGCGACGGACACATCCGCGGCTGACGTGCCCCAAGGGCAGGGGCGCCCGGACCGGTGAGACGAATGTCCGGACCGTCTGCCCAAATTGCCCCCTCCGGTCTACTCTGGAGAGGTGCCGGACGACGTGGGGGGCACGCCGTTCCAGGACGGCAGGGAGCCCGACGACGACCACGACCGCGGGGGCGCGGACGAAGAGTTCGCCTCCGTGGTCTTCGACGAGGAGTTCGTCAGGTCCGCGCGCGTCCATGAGCCCACCGCCGTCGAGCGGCTGCTCGCGGCGGCCGAGGCCCGCGCGGAGGCGTCCGAGGCGGAGGCCCGCCGGGCCCGCGCCCGGGGCGCCGGACGCGACGACGAAGGCTTCGGCCCCGACGACGGCCGCCCGTACGGCCATGACCACGGCTTCGACGACGACCTGTACGACCCGGACCTCGTCGAGGACCGCTACGCACGGCACGGCGGCGGCCCCCTCGTGCACGCCCGCTGGCACCGCCCCCTGGCCTGGCTGCTCGCCCTGGTGATGGGCGTCGGCATGGTCGCCCTGGCCTTCGCCGCGGTCTATCGGGGCGCTTCGTCGGGCCGCCAGGACCAGGTTCCGCCGCCGGCCAGCACAGAGGTCGAGCAGAACGCTCCGGGCGCCCCCTCGGCGGGCCCGGCCAACGGCACCACCGGAACCCACGGAACCACCGGCTCCGCCGACTCCTCACGGTCACCGGTGCCCGCCGTACCGCGTACGCCCTGACCACCGCTCCGGACCCGTCCGGGGCCCCTTCGCCTGGTGCGAACCTGACAGAACTTGACGCGTTCCCCCGCGTTTACCCAGCCGCCCTGAGACCTACCCTGAAGGTATGAGCGGGCCAGGAGACCCACCGCAGGGGACACCCGAGGGCGCTCCCGGTGGCAATGACGACGAGTACCGATCCGTCGTGTTCGACGAGTCGTTCGTGCGCGCCGCGCGGCTCCAGGAGTACTCCGCGCAGGAGCGCGTCACCGACCACACCCCCGCCGTCCGGCGGCGCCCCGGCCTGGGCCGCGGAATGTCCCGGCAGGCGCTGATCCTGGTCCTGCTGATCGCCCTCGCCTTCGGCACCGCGATCTACCTCGGTGTACGCCAGCCCTATCCGACCCCGCTCGCGAGGGCGGCCGAGCCGCTGCGGATCACCGTCATCCCGCTCGCCCCGACCTCACCGGTGCCCGGCGGCAGCGCGGGCGACCTGGTCGCGCACAGCCCCGCCGCCCAGTTCCGGATCGGGGCGAACGGGATCACCCTGCCGCCGGCCCGCCGTACCGCGCACTTCTCGGACAGCCAGGTCGTCACCGCCCTGACCACCGCCAAGGACTTCCTGGTCGAGTCCTCGCTCGACCCGGACGTCCTCACCGGCGGCGCCGTACGGCCCGTACGGCTGCTGCTCGACCCCCAGCAGCTCGACCAGTTCGACCAGAGCTTCACCCGGCCGGCGTCCGACGGGCGGCACGCCCCCACCGGCTGGCTGGTCCGCTTCGACCCGTCACAGGCCATGCTCGCCGACACGCAGATCCGCGTGGAGGGCACCCTGCACGTCACCGAGACGAACGCGGACACGCTGGAGGTCACCTCGGACCACACCTTCGTCTACGCGCTGCGCCCCACCGGCAGCGAACCCTCCGCGAAGGCGTCCCTGTTCACCGTCCGCCGCGAGCTGCTGTTCCGCTTCGACCGCGACGATCTGCGGATGCACCAGGCCGAGGTGGCCAACTCCTATGTGCAGGCCGGGCCACTCGCCTGCGCCACCGACTCCGTCGACCGGCTGCACCCGCTGCTCGCCGGGCAGACCGCCAAGGCGGGCGGCCCGGCCGGCACCGACCCGTACGCGACCGGGAGTGCGACGAATCTCTGCGGGACGCTGGCGGCTAGCGCTCAGCCGAGCCTTCCCCCGAACCGTTAGCGCCGCCCTTGCCGCCGTCGCCGTCTCCGCCGCTGCCACCGGTTCCGCCACCGTCTCCGCCGCCGCTGCCGCCGGAACCCGAGCCTCCGAAGTTGCCGAACTTGCTGCGCACCTTGCCGCCGAGGTCCCCGGCGCCGCCCGCGATGTCCGTGACCAGCTTCATCAGCGGGTCCTTCGAGGTACGGACGTCATTCGCGTAGGCCGAGGCCGACTGCCGGAACGAGTCCGTGACCGAGGTGTCCTTGTCCTCGTCGCGGCGCGGGTAGTGACCGTCCATGATCCGCTGGAAGTCGCGGGTCGCGGCCCACTTCTTCAGCTCGGCGGCGCGCACGGTCGTGAAGGGATGCGTACGCGGCAGCATGTTCAGGATCTTCAGTACGGAGTCCCGCAGGTCGCCGCCCGCCTCGTACTCGTCGGCCTGCGCGAGGAACGCGTCCACGTTCATCTCGTGCAGATGGTTCCCGCCCGCGATCTTCATCAGGCCCCGCATCGACGCCTGGAGGTCCTGGCCCACCAACAGCCCCGCGCGGTCCGCCGAAAGCTCCGACTTGCGGAACCACTCACGCAGCGCCGTCACAATCGCCATGATCGCGACATTGCCGAGCGGGATCCACGCCACGCGGAGCGCCAGGTTCGTGAGGAACAGCAGGATCGTGCGGTACACCGCGTGCCCCGACAGGGCGTGCCCCACCTCGTGCCCGACGACCGCCCGCATCTCCTCCTCGTCGAGCAGCTCCACCAGACCCGTCGTGACGACGATGATCGGCTCGTCCAGGCCGATGCACATCGCGTTCGGCTGCGGGTCCTGGTTGACGTACATCGGCGGGACCTTCTCCAGGTCCAGGATCTGGCAGGCGTCCTTCAGCATGTCGTTGAGGTGCGTGAACTGCGCGTCCGAGACCCGGACCGAGTCCGACAGGAACAGCAGCCGCAGACTGCGCTCGGGCAGCAGGGCGCTGAGCGCCTTGAAGACGGTGTCGAAGCCGGTGAGCTTGCGCAGCGCCACCAGCGCCGAGCGGTCGGCCGGGTGTTCGTAGGTCCGGGACGAGATTCCCGGGAAGCGCCGGCGCTGCCTGCTCGGCACGGTGTCCTGCGGTTCGGGCCGCTCCTTGCCCTTGCCCTTGTTCTTGCCCTTGCCCCTGCTGTCGTCGGTCATGACGCCCCCATGTCTGCGTTGTCGTCCGGCCGCGCCGGCCGCCCCCCGAAGTCGGGTCCAGCCTAGGCGGAGATACCGTGACAGGGCAGCACACGGAACGTGACAGAGCTGCGCACGTAAGGAGTCGACCGCCATGGAGCACTTCCCCGCGTCCGCGTGGATCACGGAATCAGCCAAGGCAGCGGACCAGGGACCGGGCAACCTGCTCCGGGTCGTCCTGCTGGTGTCGGTGGTGGGCATCGGTCTGGTGGCGTGGTTCCTGCTGAGGGGCTACGGCAACAAGTGAGCGGCAACAGGTGAACGGCAACAAGTAACCGCCCTCGGCACCCCCGTACCGAGCCGCCCGCCCGGCCCCCACATACGATGGCCCTCAGTTGCCCCATCCCACCTCCGGATAGGTCCTGCCGAAGATGAGCCTCCACCACACCGCAGCCCAGCTGGTCACCCTCGCCGCCGAGGGCGAGAAGGGCGGCAACCACAACAGCCTCAGCCCGTACCTCACCGGCGGCGGCGCCCTCGTGGCACTGCTGTTGCTCCTGTGGGTGACCACCCGCTTCAACCGGGACCGCTGAAAGCCCGTCGAACGGGCCGGTAGGGTCTGCACGCATGGGAGAACAGGACATGCCTACCGGCCCGGCGCCGGGACCCGTGAGTACGGGCAAGCGCCGCCTCGGCGTCATGGGCGGAACGTTCGACCCGATCCACCACGGGCACCTGGTGGCGGCCAGTGAGGTCGCCGCGCAGTTCCACCTGGACCAGGTCGTCTTCGTGCCGACCGGACAGCCCTGGCAGAAGAGCGAGAGCAAGGTCTCCCCGGCCGAGGACCGCTATCTGATGACGGTCATCGCGACCGCCGAGAACCCGCAGTTCTCGGTCAGCCGTATCGACATCGACCGCGGCGGACCGACGTACACCACGGACACGCTGCGCGAGCTACGCGCGATGAACCCGGACACGGACCTCTTCTTCATCACGGGCGCCGACGCCCTCGGCCAGATCCTTACCTGGCGCTCCACCGAAGAGCTGTTCTCGCTGGCGCACTTCATCGGGGTCACACGGCCCGGACACACCCTGACCGACCCGGGACTGCCCGCAGGGGGTGTCTCCTTCGTCGAGGTTCCCGCATTGGCCATCTCCTCCACAGACTGCCGTGCGAGGGTCGCCGCGGGCGCACCGGTCTGGTATCTGGTGCCGGACGGCGTGGTCCGCTACATCGACAAGCGCGAGCTGTACCGCGGCGAGTGAGCCGAGAGGGGCACCTGTGAACGATCGATACGACGGTTATACGGGCGACCAGTACGAGCTTGTCGGCTACGACGAGTTCGGGCAGCCCGTGTACCGCCAGGTGCCACCGCCCCAGGGCCAGCAGCCACCCCAGCAGCCGCAGCAGCCGCAGCAGCCGGAGTACGGGGGGTACGGGAACCAGCAGCCTCAGCAGCCTCAGCAAGGGCAGCAGGGTTACGGGTACGACCCGTACGGCACGGGGCAGCAGCCTGTGGTGCCTCCGTCTCCGTACGACGGTTATGGGACGTATGACCCGTACGGGCAGGGGCAGGGGCAGGGCGGTCAGGACGGCCCCGGTACCGGGACCATGCCCGCGTACGACCCCTACGGTCAGGCCGCCGGGACCGGGCAGCAGCCGCGGGTCGCCGAGCAGACCGCGTACATCCCGCAGCAGACCGCTCCGCACGAGTCCGGGTACCAGGCGGGACCTGGTGCCGGTCCTGGTGCTGGTTCCGCTCCCGGCGGCGGTCCTGAGCCCGACCCCGATCCCTCGGAGCCCCGCGACTACCGCACCGAGCAGTTCGCCTTCGTCGAGGAGCCCGACGGCGACTCCGAAGACGTCATCGACTGGCTGCAGTTCACCGAGAACCGGACCGAGCGCCGCGAGGAGGCCAAGCGCCGCGCCCGCAGCCGGATCGTGGCCCTGGTCGTGGTCCTCGCCCTGATCGCCGCCGGCGGCGTCGGCTACCTCTGGTACGCGGGCAAGCTGCCCGGCCTGTCGTCGGACAGCAAGTCCGGCACCCCCGACGCCACAGGGCCGCAGAACCGCGACGTGATCGTCGTCCATCTGCACAACACCAAGAAGAAGGGCACCTCCACGGCCCTCCTGGTCGACAACACGACCACCAAACAGGGCAGTACGGTCCTGCTGCCCAACGCGCTCGCCGTCACCGACGACAACGGCACCGCCACGACGCTCGGCAAGTCCGTGGACGACGACGGCTCGACCGGCACCCGCGAATCGATCGACACCCTCCTCGGCACCGCGATCGAGGGCACCTGGCGGCTCGACACCCCGTACCTGAACAACCTGGTCGAACTCGTCGGCAACATCGACATCGACACCGACACCGACGTGCCCGCCGACAAGGCCAAGAAGGGCGACGCGCCCCTCGTGAAGAAGGGCGAGCAGCAGACCCTCAGCGGCCCGATGGCCGTCGCGTACGCCACCTACCGCGCGCCGGACGAGTCGGAGAACGCCCAGCTCACCCGCTTCGGGCAGGTCATGCAGGGCGTGCTGCGCAAGCTGTCGTCGGACGCGACGGCCGCGACCACCACGGTCCAGTCGCTCGCACAGATCCTCGACCCGTCGCTCAAGGAGAAGGACCTCGGCGCCTTCCTCGCCAAGCTCGCCGACCGCGCCAAGGGCGGCGACTACAAGACGGCGCTCCTTCCGCTCCAGGCCGACGGAAACCTGACCGAGCAGGCCACCGCCAGTGTCGTGAAGGACGTTCTCGGAGGTACCGTGAAGAGCCCCGAGAAGGGCGCTGCCGTCCGCGTCGGCATCCGCAACGCCACGGGCGGCAAGAGCGCCACCGAGTCCGCGCGGATCATCCTGGTCAACGGCGGCTACACCTTCGTCGACGCCGGTACCGGGACACCCGCGCAGACGGCGACCCGGGTCACGTACGGGGACACGGCGCGCAAGCAGGACGCCGTCGAGGTCGCCAAGACGCTCGGTCTGCCGACATCGGCGGTCAAGAAGGGCGAGCCCGCAGCCAACGCCGACGTCTCGGTCGTACTCGGCCAGGACTTCAAGCCGGAGTAGCCCCGGAGTAGGTCCGGAGCAGCCCATGAGGAGTGTGTCGGTGGTGGCAGCGCGTAATCGTTTGGGTTGACGTCGGCGGTCCGTGAGACCCTTGGGGCTACTGCCCGCCGAACGAAAGCCGCGTAGTGACCGCCACGGACCGCTCTCTTGAGCTGATCAGCACCGCCGCCCAGGCGGCGGCCGACAAGCTCGCGCACGACATCATCGCCTACGACGTCAGTGACGTCCTGTCGATCACGGACGCCTTCCTGCTGGCCTCCGCGCCCAACGACCGTCAGGTCAAGTCGATCGTCGACGAGATCGAGGAGCGGCTGAGCAAGGAGCTGGGGGTCAAGCCCGTCCGCCGCGAGGGCGACCGCGAGGCCCGCTGGGTGCTCCTGGACTACGTGGACATCGTGGTCCACGTCCAGCACACCGAGGAGCGGGTGTTCTACGCGCTGGAGCGCCTCTGGAAGGACTGCCCCGAGCTGGAGCTGCCCGCCGACGCGAAGGCGACCCGCGGCAAGGGCGCGGAGCACGTACGCCAGGAGCAGGCCGCCGACGCGGCCCTGGAGATGCGGGAACTGGGTGGTGAGCTGCGTTGAGCAGCGCCCCTGACCGGTCGGAGCCCGGTGCCGTGACCGATGTGCAGGCGGCTTCCACGCCCGCGCAGCGGTCCGGCAAGGGCCGCCGCGTCATCCTGTGGCGGCACGGCCAGACCGCGTGGAACGTGGAGCGCCGCTTCCAGGGCTCCACGGACATCCCGCTCACCGAGACCGGCCTCGGCCAGGCCCGCCGCGCCGCCCGGCTGCTCGCCTCGCTGCGGCCCGACGCGATCATCGCATCCGACCTCGAACGGGCCGCGGCGACGGCCGCCGAACTCTCGACCATCACCGGCCTCGACGTGACCCACGACCAGAGCCTGCGCGAGACCTACGCCGGAGTCTGGCAGGGCCTCACGCACGAGGAGATCATCGAGCGGTACGGCGAGCAGTACGCCGCGTGGAAGCGCGGCGAACCCGTGCGGCGCGGCGGCGGCGAACTGGAGTCCGAGGTCGCCGACCGGGCCGCGCCCGTCGTCCTCGCCCACGTCGAGAAGCTGCCCGAGGACGGCACCCTCGTCGTGGTCAGCCACGGCGGCGCCATCCGTACGACCATCGGGCGGCTCCTCGGCCTCGAAACCCAGCACTGGGAGAGCCTGGGCGGCCTCTCCAACTGCTGCTGGTCGGTGCTCGGACGGGGCGCGCGGGGCTGGCGACTTCTGGAGCACAACGCGGGCACACTGCCGGAACCGGTCCTCGGCGACGACGACTGAGCCCCTGGCCAGGGGCGTGTGAACGGGGTGCCGGGTCCGCCCCCGGCGGATTTCACTTTCCGGCTCCACGCAGGCTAAAGTTCTTCTTGTTCGCCCGCCGAGCGGGAGGAACACGCGGGGCTATAGCTCAGTTGGTAGAGCGCCTGCATGGCATGCAGGAGGTCAGGAGTTCAATTCTCCTTAGCTCCACTCCCCGCACCACCGACCAGCATTCCGGTCACCGATCCCGTCCCTTCAGGGGCGGGATTTCGCGTTCTTCCGTAGTCCCCGCAGCACCGCCGCCCGTCGGCTGCTCTCCTCGTCGTCCGGGGTGTACGCCACGATCCGGCACTCCGGCATCCCGTTGATCGACAGCGACACCGAGGTCATCCGCAGCTCGCCCACCGCCGCGTGCCGGAACGTCTTCACGCGCGGGCCCGGCGGCACCACGTCACCGCTCTCCCACAGCTCCGCGAAGAGCGGACTGGCCGCCGACAGCCTCCGCACGAACGTCTCCCAGCCGGGCTCGCCCACATGCCGCCCGTACGCCGAGCGCATGGTCGCCACCATCAACGGCAGTTCCGACGCGCGGAACACCACCGGGCAGTCCTTCTCGGCCACCGTGAACAGCATCCACAGCGCGTTGGGTATCCCGATCTCCAGGGTCTCCGGCACGAAGAACAGGTCGCGATAGGCCGGGTTGGTCGCGAGGATGTCGTACCGCGCGTTGTACACGACCGCCGGGTGCGGGTCCAGCGCGTCGATGATGCCCTGGATCTCCGGCCCGGCCGTCCGCACGGCCGTCTCGCGGTCCGGCTCGAACGGCACCTCCGCCAGGTGGTACAGATGCTCGCGCTCCGGCGGATCGAGACGCAGGGTTCGCGCCACGGCGTCCAGGACGTGCGCTGACGCGTTGATCGGGCGGCCCTGCTCCAACCACGTGTACCAGGTGACGCCGACGCCCGAGAGCTGCGCGACCTCCTCACGGCGCAGCCCCGGAGTGCGGCGGCGCGGGCCCGGCGGCATGCCCACGTCCTCGGGTGTCACCCGCGCCCTGCGCCCGCGCAGGAAGGCGGCCAGCTCCGGCCTACGGCGCTGTGTGGTGGCCAAAGTCGTCACATCCCCCATGCTCGGTCCTCTTCCGTCCCGTGTCCCGTCCCCTGCCGGGTGCTGTGGGTACCAGCATCGACCGGCTCTCGTTACCCGTACCCCGACGCCCCCACGCTCGGTGCCATGACGACAGGCACCCCGACGGGATCGTCTCCCGCATCCAGTAGAACCCCTGGCACTGACAATGGGTCCGGCAGCGGGCCTGGCAGCGGGTCCGGCAGCAGGCCGGGACGGCTGCTCGCGGTCGTGCTCGCCGCCCAGTTCATGGCGCTGCTCGACGTGTTCATCGTGAATGTCGCGGCGCCTACGCTGCGGGCCGAACTCCACGCGTCCGGCGCCGCGTTGCAGTTGGTCGTGGCGGGCTACACCATCACGTACGCCGTGCTGCTGATCACCGGGGCACGTCTCGGCGACCGGTACGGGCACCGGAGGCTGTACCTCGTGGGGCTCGCGGTGTTCACGGCCGCGTCGCTGGCGTGCGGACTCGCCGGCGGCACGGGCGAGTTGATCGCCTTCCGCCTCGTCCAGGGCGCCGGCTCGGCCCTGATGATCCCGCAGGTACTCGGCCTCATCCAGCGGACCTTCACCGGTGAGTCCCGGGCCCGCGCGCTCGGCGCCTACGCGGCGGTGCTGTCCACCGGCGCCGCCGCCGGGCAGGTGGTCGGCGGCGTCCTGGTCAGCGCCGACCTGTTCGGTACCGGCTGGCGGCCGGTGTTCCTGGTGAACGTGCCCGTCGGTCTGGCCCTGCTCGCCGTCGGCCGCAGGGTCCTGCCGCGCGACGACACCCACGCGCGCGGGCGCACGCGCGCCCTCGACCTGCCCGGTCTGATCCTCCTCGGCGGAGCCGTCTCCCTGTTCACGGTCCCGCTGGTGCTCGGCCAGGAGTACGACTGGCCGCTGTGGTCCTGGCTGTCGCCGGCCGCGTCGGCGGTGCTCTTCGCGCTGTTCTGCGGCTACGAGTCCCGGCTCGCCCGGCGGGGCGGCACCCCGCTCATCGCCCCGCACGTCCTGCGGCACCCCGGGATGGGCCTCGCGGTGTTCCGGATCCTCACCGTGATGGCGATCAACAGCGGCTTCCTGTTCGCGCTCACCCTGCACTTCCAGGGCGCCCTCGGATACAGCGCCCTGCGCGCGGGGCTCACGTTCGTGCCGACGGCGCTCGTGTTCGGGGCCGTGGGGCTGACCTGGCGCCGCTGGCCCGCGCGGTGGCAACCGGTCCTGGCCCCGGCCGGGTTCACGCTCACGGCCCTCGCCTCGCTCGCCGTGGGGCTGCTGCTGCGGGACGGGGGAAGCGGTGGTGTGTGGGTGTTCGTGGCGTACTGCGGTGTGGGTGCGGGGCTCGCGCTCGGTTTCAGCCCCACCCTGACGCGGGCACTGGCGACGGTAAGGCCCGAGGACGCGGCGGACGCCGGAGGACTGCTGACGACGGTCACCCAGCTCGGTCAGGTGAGCGGTGTCGCGGTCTTCGGAACACTTTTTCTGAACCGGCTTGAGGAAGTTGGGGCTCCGGGGGCGTATACATCAGGGGACGCGCTCCTGGTGTGCGCCTGTGCGCTGGCCGCGGCGGGTGTGCTGGGTGCCGTGTCCGGACTGGTACGCATGCGTCGCTGACCGTGGCGCTCCGACCGTGGCAGAATCGGACGGCCGGAAGGGAGCGCGGCCCGACGGGAGGGAGCAGTGATGCCTGCGAGCATCCACGAGGAGGACGACCACCTCCTCGGCGTGGCGGAGCCACGCACGGAAGCCGCTCCTTCGGAGTCCCCCTCCCGGACCCTCATCACCTGCCCGTCCTGCGGTTCTGCCCATGTCGCGCAAGTGCTCGGCGACAACGGCGGAATCTCCTACGTGTGCACGGCCTGCGGCCACAGCTGGAGCTGATCGATGGGTGCACACAGGCGAAAGTGCGACTGGTGCGGCGGCGGTACGCCGATCGTCCGCGACATGGAACCGGTGAATCCGGACTACCAGTACTGGTGCGAGGAGTGCGCACGCGCGCTGATCATAAAAGGCGACCCCATCGAGACGTACCGCGAGTTGGAGGGCGAGCCGATCTACGGGCGGCTGCTCGACGAGCACTGCACGCTGAAGCGTTTCTACTCGTTCGCGACGGCCTGAGCGCGCCGCGGGGGCGGTGGTGCGGCGCCGAGCCGTGGTGCGCTCCTGAGGGCGCGGAGCCCGGCGATCACCAGGAAGGCGCACCCGGTCAGCGTGTAGAGCGCCGACAGCGTGAACTGGGGCGCGTTCTGGTGCAGTTCCGGGCGCCAGGGGCCGTGCGGCACCCACCACACGGCGAACGAGTAGAAGACGGCCGCCGTGGTCCACACGGCCGCCCAGCGGGCCGCTCCGCCCCTCCGGTGCGCCTCGCGCGCGAGGAGGACCACCATCGGCACGCACCACACCCAGTGGTGCGACCACGACACCGGGCTGACCAGCAGGGCCGTCGTACCGCAGGCGACGGCCGCCCAGGCGTGCTCCCCGCGCAGCGCGGACGCCACCGCCACCGTGAGCCCCGCCGCCCCCACCACGGCGGCGGCGAGCAGCCACACGGCCCCCGGGTCCGCGGTGTGCAGCAGCCGGGCCAGCACCCCGCGCAGCGACTGGTTCGCGGTCTGCTCCGTGTGCCCGGCCCGGCTCGTATCGAAGATCACCTCGGTCCAGAAACGGCGTGAGTCGTACGGCAGGACGACGGCCGTCAGCAGGCTCGCGCCGGCGAAGGTGGCGACGGCCACGCGCGCGGGGCGCAGCCAGACCCCGGCCGGACCGTGGAACGCGGCCCGTACGCCCCCGCCCTGTCGTACGGCCGCCGCCACGCCGGTGAGCAGCAGGAACGCGATGAACAGGCCCGGGGTCAGCTTGATCGCGGCGGCGATCCCGATGCCCACGCCCGCGAGGGGGTGCCTTCCGCGCCGGGTCAGATCCCACAGCACCAGGACCGCGAGCAGCAGGTTGACCTGCCCGTAGCGGAGCGTCCCCCACACCGGCTCGGACCAGACGGCCGCCGCCGCGACCCACCACACGGCCGCCACGCGCGCGTGGCCGACGAACAGCAGGGAGTAGCGCGCGAGAACGACGACGAGGGCGAGGTTCCCCAAGGTCGCGAGCGTCCGCATGGTCTCCGTGCTCACCAGCGTCAACGGCGTGAACAGCAGTGCGGCGAACGGGGGATAGGTCGCGGGAAGCCCGACCGGCGTGGCCCGCAGCGCGTAGAGGTCGCCGCCGGCCCGGACGGTCGCCCCCTCCGCGCGGTAGACCATCACGTCGATCATGGATACGTCGGCCGCGCGCTGGGCGTACCAGAAGGCCGTGAAGGAGAGCAGGCAGATGACCGCGGCGAGGGCCGTGCGCGGGCGGACACGGGGGAGGGCGAGCAGAGTCACAAAAGCTGACAGTACCGGCCTAATCACCACAGACCAGAAACGATTTGGCGGTGCCCCCGGCCAACCGTGTACTGTTGGCGTCGCCGCCGCGACAACCGGGCGGAATCGCATCACAAGGGGCTATAGCTCAGTTGGTAGAGCGCCTGCATGGCATGCAGGAGGTCAGGAGTTCAATTCTCCTTAGCTCCACAGCGGTTGAGAGGGCCACCCGGACGGGTGGCCCTCTTCTCGTGCGCGCCTTTGTTCCCCCGTTGGTGTTTTCCCCCGTTTCCCGGTCGTCCGGGTCAGTCCCGGCCGCTGCCGAGCGCCCTGCGGCCACGGCCCGGAGGCAGCACGGGCAGCGACGGCCGCGCGGCGGGCTTCGACGGGTCCTCCTCCAGGCGCAGCGCGAGAGCGGGGCACCGCCGCACGGCGCGTACCGCGCGCGCCTGCGAGTACCTGGGCACCGACGCCTCCGCGACCGACGGATACCCGTCGGGGCCGAGCTGGATCAGCTCCGGGACGATGTCCGCGCACAGCCCGTGTCCCTGGCACAGCGTCCAGTCGACCGCCAGCCGCTGACCGCTCGGCCCGGTGTCCCCGCCCCCGGCTCCGGCGGTCGGCGCCGCCTCGTCCTGGAGCGGCAGGACCCCCTGTACGGGACGGCCGCAGCCGCTGCCCAGGACGTGCGCGGCGAGATCGTCCGTGAACGCCGACACGGTCGACTCGATGAAGGCCGCAGAACCGTCCGGATGCTTGCACGCGCCGCGCCGCTTCACGGCCTGCGTGATCTGCCGCAGCGCCTCCAGGGCGGCCGGTCCACCGCCGTTCAGGATGTCCTCCAGACCGCGCGCGGCGGCCGGCAGCCCGAGGTAGCAGGGCCCGCACTGGCCGGCGCTCTCGGCGGCCAGCCACTGCGCCACGAGCAGGGCCTCACCGAGCGGGCAGGTGTCCTGGCCGATGGGCAGGATCGCGCCCGCGCCGAGCGCACCGCCCGCCGCGTCCATCGACGCGCGCGAGACGACGGCGTCGTGCGCGGCCGTCGCGTCCATCCACTTGCCGTGATAGCCGCCCGTCAGCACACCCTGCGGCAGCGGCGGCGCGCCGGCCAGCTGGAGCACGTAACGCAGCGGAACGCCCGACGGGACCTCCAGGACCATGGGCCGTGCGACAGCCCCGGAGACGGTGAGCATGACTGTGCCAGGCTCGTCCTGGAGGCCGGTGTTGCGGTAGCGGTCGGCGCCGATACGGGCGGCGACGGCGAGTTGGGCGAACGTCTCCGCGTTGGACAGCAGGGTCGGCGCGCCGCCCACGCCCGAGTCCGACGCCCGCACCTTGCGGCCCGGCGGCATCGCGGGACCGCCGTCGGCCGAACGGATCAGCGCCGACGACTCGCCGGTGACCATGCGTACCGGATTGCGCTGCACGCGCGCGCGAAGGGCCGATCCGCGCCGGTTGGACAGCCCGCGCTCGGCGAGCGCCTGCTGCATCGACCGCTCGGTCGAGTCACGCGTCACCCCGATCACCAGCGTGCGCGCGCCCAGCGCCTCGGCGGCCAGCAGGGCGCCGTCCAGGATGAGATGGGGAGCGCGGTTGATCAGGACGGTGTCCTTGCGACACGCCGGCTCGTCCTCACTGCCGTTGACGACGACCACCGGGCGCACGCCCCTGCGGATCGCCGAGTCGGCCACGGACCGCAGCTTCTTGGCGAACGGGAAGCCCGCGCCGCCGCGCCCCTTCAGCGATATCCGCTCGGCGAGCGCCGCCAACTGCTCACCACCGATGGGTTCGAGCGGCCCGTGCACCTTCAGATGCATGCCCAGGTCGAGCCGCTCGACGAGGTCGAAACCCGACGTCAACTGAGGGAGGCCGACCACACGGACCTCGGGGACGTCGGGCAGTGCGCCGTTCACTTGAATCCTCCGGTGGGAGCGTTCCAGGGCTCACCGGAGCTGGGTGCCTGGAAAGGGCCCGGCAGCGGCTCGGTGGCGGGATCGTTCGGGCGTTCGGCAAACTCGGGGGCCGGGTAGGCGGCCGGGTCGCGGGTCGGTGTGCCGTAGTCGGGGGCGCCGTACGAGGGGGTGTCGTACGTGGGGGTGTCGTACGTGGGGCCGGCGTACGCCTGTGTGCCGTAGGTCTGGGCGTTCTGGGCGGTCTGGGCGCCGTAGCCCTGGGTACCCGCGTACGGGGTCTCGTCGGCGGGGTCGTACGCGGACGCGGGAGCCTCGGCCGGGGGCGGCGGGGAAGGGGCCGGCCAGCGGCCGGTGAGGCCCTCGTCGGCGCGCGGGAGGACTTCGGTGGGCCGGACGTCCGGCGGCGGCTGCGCGGGCCCGTACGAGGCCTGTGCGGCGCGGAAGTCGTCGGGGAAGGTCCCCGGCAGCTCCTCGGGGTACGGGGGCGGGGGCATGGACACCGCGCGATAGGCCGCCGCCATGCCGAGGCTCGCGCCGGTCTGGCGGGGCTCGGAGGGGCGGCGCGGAGCCTCGTACAGGGGCGGGCTCGGCGCGGGCATCCGCGGTGCCTGCGATGCGCGCCGGTCGCGCTCGTCGCGCGGGGGCCCGGTGGGGACGGACGGCATCGAACCGGTGTCACCGCGCGTGTCACCGCGCGCGGGGGCGGCCACGCCCGGCAGGGGCATCTCGGTGGTGTCCCGGCGCGGCAGGCGCTCACGGTCCCCGGGGCGTCCGCCTGGCTGGAGGACCGCCAGGATTTGGGCGGCGACCCTCCGCTTCACCGGGAGGGGCGCGGAGCGCAGCGAGATGGCGCCGATGACGGCCAGCAGGCACAGGGAGTACATCGCCACGACCCACCCGTTCGCGGGACGCCCGGCGAACAGCCCGTGCACCAGGGCCGAGCACCAGGCCGGGTACGCCAGCGTGTGCACCGCACGCCAGCGGGCCGCGACCGGCGCGGGCGAGGCGAACGCGCTGCGCAGGGCGCCCGTCAGTCCGGTCACCACCATGAGCAGCGCCGCCAGGGACCCGAAGCCGATCAGGGCCGCCGTACCGCTCACACCGAGGCTGAAGGGGACCAGGGCGGCGAGCACCGTGGTGTGGTCGAGGGCGATCTTGACGGTGATGTGCAGAAAGAGGAAGGCGATCGAGGCGACCGCGGTCGAGCGGTGGATGGCCTGCGCGATCAGACGCTGCCGAGTACTGAGGAACAGCCGGTCCGTGGCGACGAGGCCCCAGATCACCGAGCAGGTGAGCGAGACCAGTGACAGGACTCCCGCGCCGAAGTTCAGGAAGTCGCGGAAACCATCACCTCCGATGAGGACGATCACGGGTATGAGCAACATGACGCCGGCCGCCATACCTCCCCGGGCCCAGGGGCTCGGGGCGCTGTACGGACGGTCTGTGCGACGAGGGTTCATGGGGCAACTCCGAATGACGCGGCAAAGTGGTCCCGCGGCGGCACTCTAGGTCGCTCCATACCGAGGGGTACGGGCTTTCAGTTATTGCGTTGTTATCAAAGGGCGACATGATCTTGGCGTTGTCCCGATAGGGGTGGGTACGCGCGGTAATCGTTGGCCAACGCTTGTTGTGTGTGACTGCTCACACCGTCGCCATCGATCGTTCACAAATGGGTCGAGGTCGTTCGAGGCGGTTCACCGCCTGTCGTCCCCCACGCGCGCGGGGGCGGCACCCAACTGCGTCGCGGCCCGTACAGGCCCTGCGGTACCCTGGCGCCATGCGTGCCGTACGCCTTCTGCTTAGCGGGCCGCGCTGATCAGTCCCGACGGATGAGAGATCCGGTCGGAATCGGCGCGGCGCCCCCTCCTGTGCGAGGGGTTTTTTCATTTCCGAACGGGCTCCCAACAGGTCCCGGACCGCTGGCAGATGACGATCGATGGAGCTTTAGGGATCATGAGCGAGACGAATTCCGCTGCCGACGTGGCAGCGCCGCACCGCTACACGGCCGCCATGGCGGCCGACATCGAGGCACGCTGGCAGGACTTCTGGGACGCCGAAGGCACCTATGAGGCGCCCAACCCGACGGGTGACCTGGCCGGCGACCCGGCCGTCGTGGCCCGCCCCAAGAAGTTCATCATGGACATGTTCCCGTACCCGTCCGGCACGGGACTGCACGTCGGCCACCCGCTGGGGTACATCGCCACCGACGTCTTCGCCCGCTATCAGCGGATGACCGGTCACAACGTCCTGCACACGCTGGGCTTCGACGCGTTCGGCCTGCCCGCGGAGCAGCACGCCGTCGCCACCGGCACGCACCCGCGCGTGTCCACCGAGGCCGCCATGGACAACATGAAGCGGCAGCTGCGCCGGCTGGGCCTGGGACACGACCAGCGCCGCTCGATCGCGACGATCGACCCGGAGTACTACCGCTGGACCCAGTGGATCTTCCTGCGCATCTTCAACTCCTGGTACGACGAGGACGCCGGCAAGGCCCGCCCCATCGACCAGCTGATCGCCCAGTTCGAGAGCGGCGACCGCGCCGTACCGGGCTCCCCGCGCGCGTGGCACGAGATGACCGCCACCGAACGCGCCGACGTCCTGAGCGAGTTCCGCCTGGCCTACGCCTCCGACGCGCCCGTCAACTGGTGCCCCGGTCTGGGCACCGTCCTGGCCAACGAGGAGGTCACCGCCGACGGTCGCTCCGAGCGCGGCAACTTCCCCGTCTTCAAGGCCAAGCTGCGCCAGTGGAACATGCGCATCACGGCCTACGCCGACCGGCTGCTGAACGACCTGGACGCCCTGGACTGGCCCGAGGCCATCAAGCTGCAGCAGCGCAACTGGATCGGCCGCTCCGAAGGCGCACGGGTCGACTTCCCCGTCGGCGACTCCGAGGCCATCACCGTCTTCACGACCCGCCAGGACACTCTGTTCGGCGCCACCTACATGGTTCTGGCGCCCGAACACGACCTGGTCGACCGGATCGTCCCGGCCACCTGGCCCGAGTCCACGCACGACGTGTGGACCGGCGGCCACGCCACCCCCGCCGACGCCGTCACCGCCTACCGCAAGCAGGCCGCCGCCAAGTCCGACGTGGAGCGCCAGGCCGAGGCCAAGGACAAGACCGGCGTCTTCACCGGCGCGTACGCGACCAACCCCGTCAGCGGCGAACAGGTCCCCGTCTTCATCGCCGACTACGTCCTGATGGGCTACGGAACCGGCGCCATCATGGCCGTCCCCGCGCACGACACCCGCGACTTCGCCTTCGCGCGCGCCTTCGAACTGCCGATGCGCTGCGTCGTGGCGCCGAGCGACGACCGCGGCACCGACCCGTCCACCTGGGACGACGCGTTCGCCTCCTATGACGCGGCCATCGTCAACTCCGCGAGCGACGACGTCACCCTGGACGGCCTGGGCGTGGTCGACGCCAAGGCGCGCATCACCGAGTGGCTGGAGCGCAAGGGCATCGGCCGGGGCACCGTCAACTTCCGTCTGCGCGACTGGCTGTTCAGCCGCCAGCGCTACTGGGGCGAGCCCTTCCCGATCGTCTACGACGAGGACGGCACCGCCCACGCGCTGCCCGACTCGATGCTGCCCCTGGAACTGCCGGAGGTGGACGACTACTCGCCGCGCACCTTCGACCCGGACGACGCCGACACCCAGCCGGAGACCCCGCTGTCCCGGAACCAGGAGTGGGTGAACGTCACCCTGGACCTGGGCGACGGACGCGGCCCGCGCGCGTACCGGCGCGAGACCAACACCATGCCCAACTGGGCGGGCTCCTGCTGGTACGAGCTGCGTTACCTGGACCCGCACAACAGCGAGAAGCTGGTCGATCCCGGCATCGAGCAGTACTGGATGGGCCCGCGCGCGGGGCTGCCGACCGGTGGCGTCGACCTGTATGTCGGCGGTGCCGAACACGCCGTACTGCACCTGCTGTACGCGCGCTTCTGGTCGAAGGTCCTGTTCGACCTGGGGCACATCTCCTCGGCCGAGCCGTTCCACAAGCTGTTCAACCAGGGCATGATCCAGGCGTACGTCTACCGCGACAGCCGGGGCATCGCCGTACCGGCCGCCGAGGTCGAGGAGCGCGACGGCGCCTACTACTACCAGGGCGAGCAGGCCTCCCGGCTGCTGGGCAAGATGGGCAAGTCCCTGAAGAACGCCGTCACGCCGGACGAGATCTGCGCCGAGTACGGAGCGGACACCCTGCGCCTGTACGAGATGGCGATGGGCCCGCTGGACGTCTCACGGCCGTGGGACACGCGCGCGGTGGTGGGCCAGTACCGACTGCTGCAGCGGCTGTGGCGCAACATCGTCGACGAGGACACCGGCGAGGTCACCGTGGTCGACGGCGAACCCGACGAAGCCACCCTGCGCGCGCTGCACAAGGCCGTCGACGGCGTCCGTCAGGACCTGGACGGCCTGCGCTTCAACACCGCCATCGCCAAGGTCACCGAGCTGAACAACCACCTGACGAAGGCGGCGGTCGCGATCCCGCGCGCGATCGCCGAACCCCTGGTCCTGCTGGTCGCCCCGCTGGCCCCGCACATCGCCGAGGAACTGTGGCACAAGCTGGGCCACACCGACTCGGTCGTCCACCAGGACTTCCCCGTCGCCGACCCCGCGTACGTGGTCGACGAGACCGTGACCTGCGTCGTCCAGGTCAAGGGCAAGGTCAAGGCGCGCCTGGAGGTCTCCCCGTCGATCTCCGACGAGGAGCTGGAGAAGATCGCGCTGGCCGACGAGAAGGTGCGGGCCGCGCTGGACGGCGCCGGGATCCGCAAGGTCGTGGTCCGGGCACCGAAGCTGGTGAACATCGTGCCCGCGTAAGGATCCGGGGCAGTCTCCGATTCGGGGTAGTCCCCTACGGGCAGGTTGGGGGTTCGGCTGGAACCCTCGGCCTGCCGTTTCCGTTTACGGTGGAAGGGGCTCGTGCCCCACCCGGTCGTGTCCCACCCGGTCGTGTCCCACCTGAGAGGAGCGTCATGGAAGCCGTGATCGCTGTCGTGGCGCTGCTCTTCGTCCTGTTCGTCGCACTCGGCGTCTATGCGACCGTCAAGGTCGTCGGCGCCGCCAAGCGGGGCGTGGACCGCACCATCACTCAGGCGCGGCGGACGGTGGAGGACACCACTCTGCGGGCCAAGACCTTCGCCCAGCCCGGTCCCGCCGGCGAGCTGGCCCAGCTCAGACTGCGTCTGCGCACCTCGATGCGGGCCACGCAGGACGCGCTTCAGGAGGGCGTGGCCGACGACGAGTCCCTGAAGGAGTCGCTCGCCCTCTTCGCCCGGCTCAGCTCCCACGGCCATGAGCTGGACCACGAGCTGAAGCGCCTGGAGACCGAACCGGACCGCATCCGACTCACCCAGCGGCTGTCCGGCCTGCGCGAGCGCACCGAGCAGATCACCAAGGCCGCGGACTCCTTGCGCTGGGCCGCCCGCGACCGGGCCCGCCGGTTCGCCGACGACGACCTGGAGTCGCTGAGCACCCAGATCGACATGGAGGCGGGCGCGCTGCGGCACTGGACGACGACGGAGCCGGCGCCCGGAGCGACACCGGGAGCGACGCACTCCCAGGCTTCGCCGACGCCCACGCCCGCGTGGCCCGACGCCCCGGCAGCCGACAGCGCCGCGCCCCACCAGACCTGGCCGGATCCGCACACATCGGAGCCCCAGGCACCGGACCCGCGCGCGTCCGCACCGTCGCCCGACGCACAGCAGCCGGCCCGCCCGGCGATCTCCCCGCCGGTACGGCAGCCCACCTACCCGTGGCAGAAGAAGACCCGTCCCGAGAGCACGACTTGACCGGACGGCCGGTGCGCGGGCCTCGTGCCGAGTGGGCCGCGGGGCGGGCGTCCTGCCCGTAGGGTGATGTCCGTACCGCCTCCAGGGGCCGGGCTGCCGCCCAGGGGTTCCGGCGGGTAATCTCCAGCTCATGTCCCGCCATGTCGCTATCGTCACGGATTCCACGGCCTACTTGCCGCAGCGGACGATGGAGCACCATGGCATCACCGCCGTGCCCCTCACCGTGGTCCTCGGCGACAAGGCACTCGAAGAGGGCACCGAGATCTCGGCCCGCTCCGTCGCCCAGGCCCTCCAGAAGCGCCGCCCGGTGACCACGTCGCGGCCCAGCCCCGAGGTCTTCGCCGAGACATACCGCAGGGTCGCCGCCGCCGGTGCCACGGGCATCGTCTCGCTGCACCTGTCCTCGGAGTTCTCCGGTACGTACGACGCGGCCGTGCTCGCCGCCCGCGGGGCTCCGGTGCCGGTACGTGTCGTGGACACCGGCATGGTCGCCATGGCCCTCGGGTTCTGCGCGCTGGCCGCCGCCGAGACGGCGGACGCGGGCGGCACCGTCGACGAGGCCGTCACCGCGGCCGAGAAGCGCGCCGCGGGCACCTCCGCCTACTTCTACGTCGACACACTCGACTATCTGCGGCGCGGGGGCCGGATCGGCGCGGCCCAGGCGCTGCTCGGCTCGGCGCTCGCCGTGAAACCCCTGCTCCAGCTCGACGGCGGCCGGATCGAGCTTCTGGAGAAGGTCCGGACGGCCTCGAAGGCCATCGCCCGGCTTGAGGAAATCGTCGCGGAACGGGCCGGTGCGAGCCGTGTCGACATCGCCGTGCACCATCTCGCGGCGCCGGAGCGGGCGTCGGCGCTCGCGGAGCGTCTTCGTGAACGGGTGCCCGGACTGGAGGAGTTGCATGTCAGTGAGGTGGGGGCGGTGATCGGGGCGCATACCGGGCCTGGGTTGTTGGGGGCCGTTGTCTCGCCCTGGTGAGGGCGGGGTATGCGGGCTGCGGGGCGCGGGGCGCAGGGTGCGGGGCGCGGCGTCGGGCGGCTTTACCGGAAGTGGGTGGCACCGGTTCGGGTGACGGAGTTTTCCACAACTGGCGAGTAATCCACGGGAATTGAGCAAGATCATCGCGGTGGGCGGATTGTGCCTACCGTCGCAGACATGACTCTTCGATCTGCTGCTTCCCGACCTGCTTCTTCCTTGTCCTCTTCCACTTCGCCTTCCTCTTCTCCTACCTCCTCTTCTTCGCGGCCCAGGCGAGCCCGAGTGTCCAGTGGTCCCGGGCGGGCGCACGGTTCCGACGGCCGAGTCCGTGGGCGCCGGGGCCTTGGGTACGGCAGGGGGCGTCCCATGGCAGGGGACGTGCTGCGCCGACGGGCCGAGGCGCTGTTCGCCGAACCCGGGCGGGTGCGCGGGCGGGGTGAGGTGGGGCTCGATCCGCCGAGGGCGCCGGTGGGTGGGGATCCGCCGCCGTTGTCCGACCGGGTTGTGCGAGGCGAGACCGGGGACGAGCCGGCACCGGAGGCTCCGTCCCGGCCGGTCGAACCCTCGTGGCGCGCTCGGGCGGCACTCGCCGTCCGGGATCGGCTGCCGCTGTGGCTTCAGTCGCGGTGCGGTCTGGAGGGGCGCGGTCTGATGGCGCTCGGGGTGGTCCTGGTCGTCGCGGCCGTCCTGGCGATGCAGCACTTCTGGACGGGACGTACGCAGCCGGTGCGGGCGCCGGAGATCGTGCGGGCGGCGCCTTCGGAGTCGGGTGCGGGGGCCGGTGCTGAGGCGGGTGGTGTGCCCGGCGCGGTGGCGGGTGGTGGTGCGGGTGCCGGGGCTGGGGCTGGGGCTGGGGCGCGGATCGTGGTGGACGTCGGTGGGAAGGTGCGGGAGCCGGGGCTCCTGCGGCTGCCGGCGGGGTCACGGGTGGCCGACGCACTGGAAGCGGCGGGCGGGGTGCGACCGGGCACGGACCTGGTCGGCGTGAATCAGGCGCGGCTTCTGGTCGACGGCGAGCAGGTGGTCGTCGGCGGACCGCCCGGCGCGTCCGGTGCGGGTGCGGGTGCGGGGAGCGTGACCGGTACGGCGGTCGGGGGCGCCGGGGGCGCGGTCACCGGACCCGTGTCGCTCAATTCGGCCACCGCTCAGCAGCTCGACACCCTGCCCGGAGTGGGGCCCGTTCTGGCGCAGCACATCATCGACTACCGCACGGAGCACGGGGGTTTCCGTTCGGTGGAGGAGTTGCGCGAGGTCAACGGCATCGGCGACCGCCGCTTCGCCGATCTGCGGAATCTGGTCCGGCCATGAGCGCGCCGGAGGGGGTGCGGTCCAGGGCGGGCCCACCAGGGGAACCGCGTCGGACTGCCGCGCACGACGGCTCAGGGAATCGTCCCGGGGCGTCGCATCCCCGGCGCGAGGGCCCGGTCGACCTGCGCCTGGTAGGGCCCGCGCTGGCGGCCTGGGCGACGGCGGCGCTGGTCGTCGGGGCCTCGCCCGGATGGTCGGTGACCGTGGTGGCGGTGGGCGTGACGGGAGCGCTGGCGCTCCTTGTGCCCGAGGTGCTCAGGGGCGCCGGATTCCAGGGTCGGGGCCGCGGCGGTTCGGGCACCGGTGGTGGGGTCCGGTGGCGTGGGGTGCCGCTGTGGGGACGGGTCACCGGGGCCACGGTGCTGCTCTGCGTCGCGGCTTCCGCGACCTCGGCGGCGCTGCACACGGCCGACCTGCGTCGTGGGCCGGTTCCCGGGGCGGCGCGTCAGTACGCCGAGGTGACGGCCGAAGTGGAGGTGGTCGGGGATCCCCGGCGTACGCGGCCCCGGGTCACGGGGGACCGGGCGGGTCCGGTGGCCGTGCTCATCGACGCGGAGGTGCGCCGGGTCAGGACGGCGGACGGGGCGGTGACGGCGACCAGGACCCCGGTGCTGGTGATTGTCGACACGGGCAGGGACACGACGGGCCGGGCGGGCTCTGGTGCAGGGAAGGAGGAAGGACAGCGGGGGCAGGCTCGGGACGCCGCTTGGCTGGCGCTGTTGCCGTCGACGAGGTTGCGGGTGGCGGCGCGGCTCGCGCCTCCGTTCGAGAGTGGCGACGACATCGCGGCGGTGCTGCGGGTGAAGGGGCGGGACGGGCCGGAGGTCGTGGCGGGGCCGTCGGGGACTCAGCGGTTCGCGGGAAGGTTGCGGGGTGGGCTGCGGGCGGCGACGGAGGACCTGGCGCCGGATGCGCGGGCGTTGCTGCCGGGGCTGGTCGTCGGTGACACGTCGCGGGTGACGCCGGAGTTGCACGACGCGTTCGCGGCCACGGACCTCACGCACTTGCTGGCGGTCAGCGGAGCGAATATTGGCAAGAGAGATGGGTTACGAATAGGGATCATCGTTGCTCGCGAGACAGGGTTTCTTGTTGTGACGTGCAGCTATGCCCCATCGGTTTCGTCGATGAGTTGGAGGACATCGTCCAGACGGGCGCGGAGTCGTTCGATGATCAGGATGAGCGCAGCCGGTTCGAGGGTGGCGAGGTCGGCTGCCCGTGCGGTTTCGAGGTCGCGGCGGGCGTAGTCGAGGCGAGCGACCTGATGGGTTGTTAGTGCACGGGCCGCCGAGTGGTCTTCCTGATCGTTCATGTGCGGGGCGCCTGGAGCGTGTGGGGCTCGCGCGTGGCGGCCGTGGGCGGCTGGGCTGGGTGACTCGTGTCGGGCACACGTAAATGATTGTCCGGATTCCGGTGCTGGACAATGGTCAACCGGAATTGTCACTCGAACGTGTGTCCTATTTCACGGCAGGATCGTCCGCAGTAAATGTACCAACGATGGTACAGACAAAGATCATCGACGCGACCAGCGTGGACGCGTGCCGACCGATCCCCTGCCCGACTGGGTGCCCGCCGCCCGCCAGGCCATCGGGGACCGGGTTCGCGCCGTCCGCACCGAACGCCAGATCTCTCAAGAGCGCCTCGGTGAACTGACCGGCCTCGACCGCAAGACGATCAACCGGATCGAGCAGGGCACCCATGCGACCCTCATCGATCATCTGCTCGTCATCGCGGACGTCCTCGGCACACCCCTCCGCGATCTTGTCTAATGCAGGCGCGGACGGCCCTGTCTCTGGGGGGCGGGCGCCTTGTCGTGGCAGCCGCAGCCACAGTGCAGCGTCTGAAGCGGGGCCTCCCACGCGGGAGCGCCCGCGCGCCGTATCGCCCCGCGACCCGCACACAGCCAGTGCATGCCGAAGCGGCACTCCGGGGCCCGCTCGCTACCGGGCATGTCGGTACACCACCGGGCGGTACGACTTGAGGTGATACGTGGTGCGGCACCTCGCGCATGCGTACCGGCTCCAGCCAGGCCCGGAGCACTGCTCGATGATCTGGATGAGGATCGTGCCGCCGGCGTACTTGCCGCACCAGTCGCAGAGCCGGGGAACGTCTCTCTTCGTCATTGGGTGTCCACCTCTGCCCAGATTTCCGGGGCGCCCGTCGAGTCGCTGCTGCCCCACCGGTCAGCCGTTTGCAAGGCGGTGACGACCGCCGTCCAGGTGGCGGTGTCGTCTCCTGGTGGGGCTGTGGCGTGGATGCGGATGCCGCCCGGTGTGACGAGCACGTGGACGGGCTCGTCGAGGGCGCGCTCCAGCGCGGTGCGTAATGCGGCTGCGCGCAGGTTGATCGACGGCACGGCATCCCTAAGTCTCGTGCGAGAGATTTACTCTCGTACGAGAGTAGCGATCGGGGCACTACTCTGTCACGCAGGTCACACGAAAGGGAGGCGGACGTGACGGACGAAACGCCCATGTACCTGGCGGTCGCCGACGCGCTCCGCGTCCGGATCGAGTCCGGGGAATTGGCGCCCGGTGCGCGCCTGCCATCGGTCGCGGAGATCTCCGCCGAGTGGTCGTGCAGCAACAGCGTCGCCACGCGTGCGTACAAACTCCTCGCAGACGAGGGCCTCGTGATCTCTCGTCACGGCGCCGGACACTACGTCCGCGGCTCCGAAATGCCCGCGCTCCTCATCCGGCGTCACCGCCGTCGCTCGGAGGACAGCCCCTTCGCCGAGGGCGTGGCTGAGCAGGGCGCGGTCGGGAGCTGGCGGCACGAGTCAACGACCGAGCAGGCCGCTGACCGAGTCGCCGCTCGGCTTGGGATCGAACACGGCGCCCCGATCATGCACACCTCGTACGTCTACCTCGCCGACGACCTGCCCGTGCAGCTCGCCGAATCGTGGGAACCCCTCGCCCTCACCGGCCAGTCGCTGATCGCGCTTCCCGAGGTCGGGCCGTACGCGGGCGTCGGCGTGGCCGCGCGCATGCGGGTGCTGTCCGTCGATGTCGGCGATCCCGTCGAGCGGGTCAGTGCCCGTATGGCAACCAGGCAGGAAGCGCAGGCCCTCGGCATGACCCCGCCCGGCCCGGTGATGACGATCGAGCGGACCTACTACGACCAGGCCACCGGTCGCCCCGTCGAGACCGCAGACATCGTGATGCGCGGCGACCGGTGGGTGAGCGTCTACGGGCAGGTACCCGCCGCGACCTGAGCCGCGGCACGCCAGCCCAGCGCCAGCAGCGGTCACAGCGCGCTCTCGCGCCACATGCAGGCCCCGGTGTGGATGAACCCTCTGTGAGTCGCGCTGGGTCCCGTCCATTCGAGGGGCGCGAACACGCCGCCGGTCAGTTCCTGGTCGGTGATGGGGTCGTGGCAGGAGAAGCACACCGGTCCGCTTTTGTCGGCCGCGGTTCGCGCCCGTAGGAGTGCCGCCTGTCCAGGCATGGCCTCGTCGCACAGTCGTTCCCCCAGCAGGGCGGCGGTCTCGCACTGCTTGCAGGTGGTCCAGTGGGCGTAGAGGTCCCTGTACGTGCTCGCGACTGCGGCGCGGATCGGGTAGCAGGACAGGCAGGCGCGCGGTGCCCATCTGAAGCCGGGGCACAGGTCGACTCCAACGCCGGGTGCGAGGGGATCGGCGCACCACACGCAGGTGGTGCCCTCGTTCTGCTCGGTGCTGAGCAGTCGTATGTCGGGGATCTCGAAGAACTGGACGTCGGTCAGGTCCTCGTCCTCGCCGGCGGCGGTCACCGGCGGGTCTCCCGCAGCGCCCGGCGCAGGGCCGTACCCGGCTCGCACTTCCTCTGGTCCGTGTTGCACTGGGCGCAGGTGATCGTGTGCTGGAGCAGTGCCTCGTAGGCGATGGCGGCGTCCGGGTACATCACCGTGTCGCCGTCCTCGGTGAGGGCGAACAGGCTCCTAGTCATACCCGTGTCCCCACGGCGATCCTGTCGGACCCGGCGAGTTTGGCCATCGCCCGCAGCACGATCGCGAGCCGCCGGTCGCCCAGCAGCTCGGTGTCGCAGAAGGTGACCTTGCGGGGGAAGCGGATCGCGACGATGTAGCCGAGGAACGCCTCGTCGGCCGGGGTCAGGCCCGGAGCGTGGGTGTACCGGGCCTCGAACCGCAGCCAGTCGCACGAGACCGTTCCGTCGTCGTGCTCGGTGACCAGGAGGCCGCGGACCCACTCGTCCGCCAGCAGCTCGTCCTCCTCGATGAGCGCGGCCACAGCGATCCGCTCACACGGCGGCTGACCCCGCACCCACGCGGTCAGACGGTCCGTCAGTAGCGCTGCGTCCGGGGCTGCGGCTTCAGAGGACGGAATTTCGACTGTACGGTTCCCCATGTCGGCGCTCCTTGGAAGTGTCGGCCACGCCCCGGGGCCGGTCACACGGTCGCCGGGGTTTCGTCGTACCTGTCGACGTTAGAAGCCTCATGTACGCCACCTCCAGCGATGTGCAGATGTTTGCAAATCACCTCACTCACTGAGGCTTTGGCGCGTTAGCGCCCTTGACCACGACGTCACCCCGCGACACCGTGACGCAAAGAATGCAAGCCATCTCACTGATGGAGGCTGCCATGTCACTACTCTTCATCGGGATCGACCCCGGCACACAGAAGGACAAGAGCCCTACCGTGTGGGTCGATCAGGTCCAGAACGAACTCATCTTCCAGGGCATGAAGCCGAGCCCTGAACTGGAAGCGGAGTGTGCCGCGTTCGAGGTGCCGGGCCATGCGACGGGGATCCCGGACGACGAGGCCGTGATCCGTATTCCTGCCCGAATGGTGGGCATGATCAGGGAGGCGTGCGATGCCGTTGAACGAGCCGACGTTCGCTGATCTCCTGGCCAGGTGCACGCGCTCGGCCGTGCACCTGGAGATGAGAGACCAGTACGCCGTCAGCGACGAGGCCGAAGACTTCGCCCTCTGGCTGAGCACCGGAGAACGGGACACGGACCCGGCGTCAGAGAACTGGGCATCATGGGTCGACCTCATCTCTGAGGCTGGCGCGCGCGGTGTGATCGTCCGCCGGGCCCGCATCGTGTCCGAGCCCGTCACCGACTACATTCGCTGGGAGCACTCCGGAACCGTCGTCAACATCCACGCCGGCGAGGATGTCCGCTGGCTCCCTCGTCGCCATGCCTCGGGTATCGCCCTGCCCGGGAACGACTTCTGGCTGTTCGATGACAGCGTGATCCGCTGGAACCACTTCACCGGTGACGGAGAGTGGGCCGGGCAGCGGATCTCGGATGACCCCGGCGAGGCCAAGCTGTGCTCCGAGGCATTCGCAACCGTATGGGCGCACGCCATTTCGCACGACGAGTACAAGATCCGCTAGCAGGAAAGCGCTGGTAGGTCAGAGTTCATGCCCGGCTCCCCGTCATCGTCCGCGCAGGCCGCGCGCGAGGCCGTCGCCAGACGGCTGCGCGACCTGCGCAAGGAGGCGGGGCTGACTATCGTCGAGCTGGCCCGCCAGTGCGGCTGGCACTACTCGAAGACGTCCCGGATTGAGAACGCGGTCACTGGTCCCACGGCGACGGACATCCGGAAATGGTGTGCTGCCACGCGCGACCAGGAGCAGGCGCAAGACCTCATCGCTCAGTCCCTCAACGCAGAGTCGATGTACAAGGAGTGGCGCCACCACGTCCGAGGCGGGTTGAAGCAGTTGCAGGACGGCCTGGTGACGTTCTACCGCGAGACGGAGCAGTTCCGCATCTACTCGTCCACGGTCGTGCCTGGGCTGGTCCAGACCGAGGGCTACGCCACCGCCGTTCTCCGCATCGCTGCCCGTTTCCACGGCCTCCCCACCGATGACAGCGCGGAAGCCGCCCGCGCTCGCATGAGCCGTTCGCACGTCATCCACGAGCCAGGACACCGCTTCGCGTTTCTTCTTGAGGAGTCTGTCTTGCGCTACCAGATCGGGGACGCGGACGCGATGGCGGCCCAACTCGGATACTTGCTCACCGTGGGTGCGCTCCCGGCCGTATCGCTGGGCATCGTTCCGCTGGCGGTGCCCGATCGGACGCAGTGGCCTGAAGAGACCTTCCACATCTACGACGACAAGCTCGCCTCGGTGGAGTTGGTATCGGCGTCGGTGGACGTAACCCAGCCCTCGGAGATCGCCCTGTACTCGAAGACGTTCGAGCGCTTGCGGAGTATGGCGGTGTACGGCGCGCAGGCCCGTGCCCTGATCGTGCGAGCTATCGACGCCCTCCACTGAACTACGCCATGGCGAAGGCCCCCTCTCGCGCGATGTGAGAGGGGGCCCCGGGTGCCGGCGTCAGTGTCGTCGGGCGAGCTGGCGCCGGTACAGGTGGGACGCGACGACGGTCGCGGCCATGACGCCCCACGCGATCCACCAGCCCCACGCGGGCTGTACGGCGGCGAGGATGATTCCTCCGCCCGCGACGCCCATCACGTCGCTGTACTTGAGGATCGGGTGCACGGTGGGTCTCCTTCCTGTCTGGGTTCTTTCTGGCGGGCGGTGCTGTGGTCTGAGAGACTGTGACCCCGGAGGGGCGCGCTACCTTCGCGCCCCTCCGGCCGCCATCACCGGCGGCGGTGACGTCCGCGACGCTTTACAGCCTCGCGGGCGTACCACGCGCACGCAACGGACCCTGCGGCGCCGATGGCGCTGAGAGCCAGTCCGATGATGGTGGTCACAGTCTGAGTCATTTTCTCCCCTCCCCTCTCTCGGTGTAGTACTAGTTTAGGGGTACCCCTAAATCAATGTCAAGGGGTACCCTTAAATCCATGACCGAGACCCCCGATGCGACCACCGCCATCCGCGCCGTCATCGCCACCCTCGCCGCCATCCCCGACCCCACCGACCGCGCCCGCGCCACCGGCACCGTCCTCGACGCAGTCCCCGACCTCCAAGCCGAACTCCGCGCCGTACGACAGGAAGCCGTCACCACCATGCGCGAGACGATGAGCCTCGCCGAAACGGCCGCCGCCCTCGGAGTCTCACAGCCGCGCGTCTCACAGATCACCAAGGGCGTCAGCCGCACCACCAAGAAGTAGGGCCCCGCCACCCGAAGGCGAGGGGGCGTCATACGTACTGTCTGCGTGTCGGATCCAGCCCCGCAGCCTGCGGCCCGCCCGGCGACGAGGACGGGTCAGGCGCACCGTTCCTCCGGCAGACGAGCGCGCCCGGGTCGTACGAGGGCGCCCGCAGCGAGTAACCGTCGGGGCAGGGCTGCCCGTCCCTTCCGTCTCGTCCGGTTGCTCCGGCGGGTCCTGGCGGTCCTGCGGGCCCGGTCGCTCCCGGCGCCCCGGACGGGCCAGTCGGGCCGGTTGGCCCGGTCGCTCCCGCGCTCCCCGGTATCCCATCGGCACCGGTCGGGCCCGGCGCCCCGGACGGCCCCGGAGTACCCGGCGTCCCGGCCGGGCCGACCGCGCCCCGCGGGCCCGGGATCGGCACAGGAACCGCCGTCCGCGCGGGCAAGTCGTCCACCGCACGCGTCGGGTCCGGAGCTACCGGCGTACGGCCCGCGGCCTTCACCTGCGCCCGCAACGCCCGCACGTCGCCCGCCAGCGTCGACACCGCAGTCCCACGCAGGTCTGCCTCCCGCGCCACCTCCGCCCGCGCATCCGCCTCGCGGTGGATCAGCAGCAGCGACAGGGCGACCCCGCCGCCGAGGATGAGGAGGCCCGCGACCATCCACAGCAGGTGCCTGCTCCGGTACAGCACCGACTCGGCCCGCGTCACGGTGACCCCCCGAGCTGCGTGACCAACAGCCGAAGCCGCGCGATCTCCAACTCCAGCGTCTGCACCTCTGCTTCTGCCCGTGCCTGGTCCGCCTCCGCCTTATCCCGCTCGGCCACCAGACGCGCCGTCAGGGTGTCGTATCCGCCAATGACTCCGCCCTCCCGGGCTGCCCGATTCGCGCCGCGCTGGCCGTAGATGGCTGCCGCCGCGGCCACCGGCCCCGCCACCAGAGCAGCTACGGCCGTGACCATGGCGGCATCCATGCCACCTCCCGTGCGCGCAGTAAGGGCAGGATCAGGCGTCCGTAGACGGGTGCGCGGACGGCTGCCGGTTGGGCACCGCGTAGGTGATGCCCCAGGCGCCGAGCACAGCGAGAACGATGGTGACGCCCTCGCCGGTATCGAGTACGCCGTCCTGGACCGCGGTGACCGCAGCCGTGGCGCCTGCGGCGAGCCCGGCCACGATGGACTTGGTGATGCTGGAGATCTTCATGATGGATCGTTCCTCTCGGGTTAGGTGTTGGGGACCCGGAGCTTGGTCCAGGTGGTGGGTCCGGGCGGCCACTTCGCCGCGGTGCCGGTGTAGCCGCATTTGCGCTGCCAGGCTTCGTAGGACGCCTTGTCGCCGGAGCCGATGACGTCGGGGTTCTTGGTCGACTGGTATCGCCCGCACCCGACGGCGATCAGCCGCTTCCGCATCGCCAGCACGATCGGGGACTTGCGGCCCATGGCGAACCAACTGGCGCCCGGGAAGGGCTCGTACTGGGGCTTCGTGGGCGGCTTGACGGGCGGGATGCCGCCATCAGGCCGGGGGGCACCCTTCTGGACCCAGGCGTACAGCGGGCCGCCGGGGCAGGCGGTGGCGTACCCGTCGCGGTGGCCCTTGATCTCGTCGCCCGCGCCGTGCTTGCGGAGCAGCTCGATGCCGTCGCGGATCGCCGACAGCATCGCGTCGGTCGGCTGGGTCAAACCCTCGCTGCCGACCAGCCCGCAGATGGCGTAATGCGCCCGGTTGAGGTCCTGGTTGCCGTTGGCGCCCGTGCGCCTCCCGATGCCACGGCCCTCGAAGAGGTAACCATGCGGACACGCCAGGTAGTTGTAGGCGATGTCCGAGTAGTTCTCCCTCTTGTTCGCCAGGTGGGAGGCGCGGATGGCTCTGACCTCGGCAACGCAGGCGTCGTGGTCCTTGAGCAGCTTGGTGCTGACCGGGGTGCCCTCGTAGTGGACCTTGACGCCTTTGGTGGACGTCTGGGTGGGTGCGGCCGATGCGGGCCAGCCGAGGGTTTTGCGGGTAACGAGCTTCACGAGCGGGCCTCCAGACATGACAGAGCCCCGGGCCGGGCGGCTCCGGGGCGGGGTGGATGGTGCGGTCAGGACGCAGTCTCGTACTGGCCATTCAGGCGGATCGCATGCGCATTCGCCCACGTCCACGGGGTCACCGCGTCAATCAAGCCGCTGCTGTTGTTGGCGGTGTTGTTGTAGTTCCGGCCGGACGTCTCGATCTCCATCGTTGTCACCGTTGTGATCCGCCCACGCACAGGCATCCGCTCCGCCGCCGCCGACCCCTGGATCTCACCCATCCCGACGGTCAGCATCAGAGTCGCCGCAGGAACCGGAAGGCTGACGCGCCAGTTGTCGGACGTTCCGCCACCGCCGAAGTTGGTTGTGCTGCCGAACGTGATCTCCAGCCGGAAGAAGCAGGTGAGCGCGGATTGCGCCCAGCGCGCAGTAATCGTCGCGTTCCCGAAACTGGGCATGTTCGCGCCCGTGTTGGTGGTCCACACCGGTGTCCAGTCCGCCCAGGTCGGCGACAACTGCGCCAGACGTCCCTGCGTCATGATCATGCCGGGCTGCCACGGCTCGTACGCCATACCGCCCCCTCTCTACAGGGCCACCACGGCAGGCAGCGCGACGCGCACCTCCGCGCCGGCAGCTTGCGACTTGGACACTCCGTTGACCGCGCGCTGCACGGTCATCGCCTGCGGGGTCACGATCACGAACTCGTCGAACAACAACGACGGACTCACGTTGGTGTTCCCAGCGAACGCGGACGCGGTGAGCCCCACCAGTCCGCTGGCGATCGGCGTCGTCACCACGGTCTCCGACGTGTGCCACACCGACGGCTCCAGCGCGCCGACCGGCCACACCCGGATCTGCACCAGATGCCCCGTCAACCGCACCCGCACCTCGAACTCGTCGCCGGGCGTGTACGAGTACGGGAGCTGCGGAGTCGCTCCGACCTGCGTCGTATCCCGGGCGACGGACACGTACATCTCGCCTGCGGGTGCGAAATGCACCCTGGCCCGGTAGTAGGTCGACGCGTCCACATACCGCAGCAGCACGCTGGGGATGAGCGGCGCGCCCGTGGCCACCGCCGACGCCGACACCCGGCATCGCACCTCGCAGTCCCCGACCGCGCCCGGCACCGTCTGGAACCGCACCGTCGGCGGTGTCGACGGCAGGGCCACGACACCGCGAGCACCGTTCACAGACCGGTCCGACGTCGCCCCGCCCACCAGCGACCACGCCTGCCCGCCGGTTGACGTACCCCAGCCGCCAGCGCCCACCGTTCGGTTGAACGCGTCATGGGCCCATGGCCGGTTCGCGGTGACCCGTACGACCTCACCACCGAGCCGGGCGTCGAGCGGGAACTCGCTCGGATACGTCGGCGACGGCCCCAACGAGGTGATCCACGGGGCGGGCCCCATCGCGTCGGCCGCCGGAGTATGCACTGTCAGCGTCGTGTCCCCGGCCGCAGCCGCCGCCTGGAGGACCGTACCGCCCGGGTTCGCATCAACCCGCCCCTGCACCGCATCACCGACCACACCCACCCGGTACGGTCCGGCCGGGGCGCACACGAGATCGATCTCCCACGTACGCGTCCCGATCCGCTCGGTCCAGCCCTGCACCAGAAGATCAAGCGGACCGGGCGGCAGCCACTCCGGCAGATCCGTGATGCGGATCATGTCGCCCTCGACCAGATCGAGAACCGCCGGGATCAGGTTCGGCGCCTTGTGCAGACGGAGCGTGATCGTCGGGTAACGGGCCTCGTCCCAGGTACCGAGGTGCATCAGCCAGTACGCCATCGGCTGGGTCTGCGCGTCCGACCACAGGTTGAGGTCGATGCTGTCGTCGTACCGGCCGATTCCCGCCGGTGGGTCCTGCACGGATAGGGCGCCAGAGGTGAGTTCGGCCCGGCCGCTGCTCCCGCCGGTCCTGGTCACGGTGACGTCGTTGCGGACGCCCATGTCGTCGTCCGTCGGCTCCATCCCCGTGAGTGCCCGCGACCGGTACGACAGCGTCAGGGCTGGCGCCTGGTTGTACTCCGACGCCCTGCCCCTGTAGCGCAGTCCGAGTTGTTCGCGGTCCTCGACGAGGATGCCCCCGTCGGCCTCCGCAGCCTGCTCGACCTGCTCCAGGAGCGTCGCCGGCCGCTGGGGCCCGACCTGGGCCTGATCGGCGATGACCCCGGTGACGAGTATGGGCAGCCCCTCCTCGCCGCTCAGGCGCCGCATCCGGGTGCCAGCGGTCTCCCCGTTGAATGCCTGGTCGGCCGAGTTGAAGGGCGCGTCTGTCTCACGGTTGAAGACGGCCAGATGTCCGAAGCGCAGCCCGTCGAGGCCCGTGCCGAAGCTGGACCGGACGTCGGTGACATACCCAGGCACGGCCGTGATTGTTGAGGTGGCGCCGAAGCCCGTGCCGCCGATGACAATCCAGCGGATCGCGTACACAACCGTGGTGCCCGCAGGGACCGCCTTGATCTGTAGGCGGGTCCAGCCTCCGGTGAACTGAGGGGCGGTCACAAACGTATTGAACACCTGCACGTCGTCGGCATCCAGGCCATCGAGTTGGACGCTGCCGGTGGCCACGCGGAGGCGGACACGGCGCGCGGTGCCCGTCGTCCGCACCTCCAAGAGGACCGCCTGGGCAACAGGCATGGTGTCGAGGTTGTAGACCAGCTCCACCTGCCACGGTCCGGGAGGCGTGGGCGGGACAGGCGCCACGAAGGACGCGCCGACCTGCACCACGGGAAGCGGCGACGAGCCAGGCAAGGTGTCGTCCGCCGCCCAGGCGAAATTCGACGCGGCCAACACCTTCACCCCAGGGATGGGGCTGTACGCCTGCGTCGCCTCCGAGCCCTCCTCCATGGGCCAGTACGCGACTGGGTTGTACGCGGGGATCCTGCGGCGCAACGTCGAGGAGAGGAGCTTCTTCCCCTGGTTGAGGCGCCGCAGGATCCCCGCGCCTTCGCCCTCGACGGTGATGAGCTTGCCGCCGCCGCTCCAGCGGGGCGGCCAGTCGGAGTATTCGCCGTAGAAACGGGTCCGTTTGTTGCTGATGGCGGCGCCGCCGGACAGGGTCCAGGTGAGGCCCGTGGTGTCCACGAAGCTGGGGGCGCCGATGGCCGGGGTGGTGAAGTCGACGCTGGCAACGACGGTGCCGCCGATGCCGTTGCGGAGTTGGGCCGCGTACACGCTGCCCGACGGCGCCGTGTACTCCAGAGCCTCGATGTCGCCGACGGTCAGCGGTGCGGTTGACGCGTAGATCGCACCAGTGGGCATGGTGACCGTGGTGCCGAGCTGCACCCACGTGCCGTTGATCGACGGCGCTGTGTAGAACGTCGTGGTCCCGGTCGTGTTGTCGCGCGTCACCCGCAGCGCGAGTCGCCCGGAAGGTGGGACCGGCACCGGGGCTGTGGACACAGATGGCCCGACGGCGTTGCCGTCTGTGGAAACACGCAGACTGAGGCCGCCAGTGGCGCTGATGGACAGTTGCCAGGAGCGCTGGTTGCCGGTCGGCATGTACTTGCCGAACAGCTCGACCTCGGTCCCGATCTGCCAGTTGAGGAGGGCTACCTCGACCCTGGCGTCCAGAGCCCCGGCGATGTTGAGGGCGCTGCTGCTCGGGGTTGTTGCCCGCGCGTTGGGGGACTCATCGGGCAGAAGTAGCCGCTGCTGGCCCGCTCTGACGGACACGCGCATCGGCGTATTCCTGCCGATCAGCCCGTAGTACGGCGAGCGTGGGTTCCGGGGCGAGAATAGGCCGTTGGGCGACTTGAGAGTGAGGGAGCAGGAGGCCGGGTCGACCGCCTGCCCCTCGCCCGAACGCCCGCGCCTGTGCGTGATGACGTCACGCGTCAGCGCGTACTCGGTGACATCCGTCCACACGCCACCGATCTGAAACTCCGTCGTCGCACCCAGCGCATCCTCGGGAAACGCCATCAGGCCCTCCTTCCTGTTAGCGCCAGCTCCACGTCGCCGCCCGACTTGGTGCGGACCCCGCGGCGCATCCGCTCGATCAAGTAGTCGTCCTCGGCCCTGCCGGACGACCGCAGCTCCAACACCACGCGTTGCCCCGCCGCGCCCCGCCGCGCGCTGGCCGCCCATCCCGTTTCGCCGGGACGCGGAGTCGACACCAGCGACTCCATCGACCGGTTGACCGCGCCGCGTCCGGACTCGATGCCCTGCCGCAGGCCCTCCGCGGTGTAGGCACCCACCTGCGCCATCACCTTCGACGGGCTCTTGATGCCGAGGGCCTTCTTGATCGCCTTGGACATACTCTTAGCGATCTTTTCCATCTGCCGCTCGATCGCCGATTGCTGGGACTTCAGACCCTTGACGAGGCCCTGAGCGGCGGCGATTCCGGCCCCGTACATCGCGTTGCCCGCAGTGGTCCCGGCGTTGCCGGCCGCCGTGACGAGCGCGGCCTGCTCCTTGTTGATCTGCTTGATCTGACCGGGTGTCGCGTTCGCGAGCGCTGCGGCAGCTGCGGAGCCCTGCTCGACTCCGGCCTGTGCGATCTGCGCGATCAGATCCGAGCGCACGCCCTTCTTCCGCAGTTGCGCGAGATCCTTCGCGAACTTCTCGGCGGCGGCCCGATCAGACTTGAGCCCGGCGAGGATGGACTCGGCGGTCTGTGGCCACCCGCCGGTGTCCTGGGTCGTGATGTTCGCCGAGTCGAGGACGCCCTTCTTCACGTCCGCGGCGACCTTGTCTCGGGCCTTGATCAGGTCGGCGAGCTTCTTCGATGCGGTCTTCAGCCGCCCGGCGAGCTTCTCCTCCTGACTGGCCAGCTTCTGGAGCTTCTTCGAGTCGGCGCCGATTCGGGCGAGTGCGTTGGACCTCTTCTTGCCCGGCTTGAGGCTGTCGCGGACGATGTCAGCGAGCTTGGTCGCAGCGCTCTTGACCTGCTTCGAAGAGCCGGTGAGGCCGTCGACCAAGCCCCTCGCGATCCAACGGCCCTGCGCCTTGGTCACCTTGGACGGGCTCGCGATCCCAAGGGCCTTCGCGATCGGTGCCGGGATCGAAGCCTTGGCCCACGAGATGAGCTGGGACTTGATCCAGCCGCCCATCGACTGGATGCCGCTCCACAGGCCCTGGACGACGTTCCGGCCCTTGTCGTACAGGAGACTGCCGAGGGATCCGATGCCGCGTCCGATCGCCCCGGGGAAGCCGCGCACCCACGAGAGGAGTGCGTTCCCCTTGGAGATGGCACCGTCCTTCATGGAATTCCAGTGCTTGATCATTAGGCCGATGGGGGTGAAGTTGAGGAACGCTTGATAGATCCAGCCCGGAACTTTTTTCAACCATCCGATGATGGCATTCCATGCGGTCGTCGCACCGGACTTGATCTTGTCCCAATGCTTAATGATCAGGCCGGGCAGAGTCCAGTTGAGGAAAAATTGCCAGATGGCATTTCCGACCCACTTGATTTTTCCCCAGACCCAATCCCAAGCCGCCAGTGTCCACGCCTTGATCTTGTCCCAGTTCTGCCACACGATCAGCGCGATAGCGGCAATCGTAAGAATCACCCAGCCGACCGGGCCTAGTGCCATAAACCACGCTGCCGCCATCCGCCCGCCAGCAATCAGCGACTGGACGCCCAGAGTGATCAGAACGGGAATCAGAACCCCTGCGATCACGCCCGCGACCACCATGACTTCACCCTTGTGCTCGCTCAGGAAGGCCGCGAATTTCTGGAAAGCGGGGATGACCTGAGTGCCCAAGAAGTCGACGAGCTTCTGCATCGCCTGGCGCTTGAATTGTTCGACGGCGACGCCAGCGTTGTCGCGGAGAGCGTTGCCCATCTTGTCGGCCGCGCCGCCGACCTTGCCCAGGTCACCGGCCGCCTTCGACGGATCCAGTGCGAAGAGCGCCTGCCCGAGGTCCTCAGCCTTCGTACCGAATAGGCCAACGGCGGCGGCGTTCCGCTTCACCGGGTCATCGATGCCGCGCAGCTTGTCGAGGACCACCTGTAGGCCGTCGGACGCATCCGTGCCACCCTTCGAGATCTGGGCGGTCATCTTCTCGGCATTCAAGCCTAGAGCGGCGAATCCATCGGCGGACGCCTTGCTGCCGTCGGTGGCGCGGATCTGGAATTCCTTGATGGCGTCCGCGACGACATCCGTGTCACGCGCGCCCGCCTGCATACCCTGGCTCAGGAGCCCCGTTGCCTGCTGTGCGGACAATCCCATCGACCGGAAAATGGTCGAGTACTCGTTGAAAGTGTCGGCCAGGTCGTCAGCACGTGGACCCATGGCCTGCATGCCCTTGGTCATGATGTCGAGCGCGACCTGAGCATTCGGCGCCAAGCCGTTTTTCATGATCTGCCCGACGGCATTCGCCGACTGCCCGAGATCCAATTCGAATGTGGACGAAAGGTCGGACACCTTTGCCGCGATCGATTCGATCTGAGCATTCGTCGCATCCGGCGGCAGCAGACCGGCACGCATCGTCGCCGAAATCACATCGGCCGCGCCCTGGAAATCCTGCGTCACCGCATTCGCGTAAAGCTGCCCCGCGATCTTCCCGTACCGCTGTGCCTCCGCCGGGGTCTGTCCGAGCTGCGCCGCGAGCTTGCCCGTGATCTGGCCCTGCTCCAGCGCCTGCGTGATGCCGTCCATCAGGACCGCGCCCGCCGCGATACCGATTCCGGCCGCCGCCATCTTCAGCTTGCTCAGCCCGGACTCGCCCGCCGCAGCCGCGTCGCCGGCACCTGCGGTCGTACCGTCCGTCAGACCGTCACCGACAGCGTCACCAGAACGCCGCCCAGCAGCCACGAACTGTCCCCGCGCGTTGCGGAGTCGCCCGTCCGCGCCGCGCACGACACCGTCACCGAGCCGCTGCCCGGCGGTCTGCCCTGAGTCGTCAGCGTCGGAGCCCATACGGCGGCCCGACGCCCGGAGCGCCCCCTCCGCGCGGCGCAGTGCCGGCGTGACGGCCCGGTCGTCGATCGTGATGAATCCGGTCAGCTCGCCGACGGTCAGCGCCACGGCTCACCTCCTGGGGGTGCGGGGTGTTTCGGGAGGTGGTGAGAAGTGCTGCGCGATACGTGACTCAGTGGAGAGGAGGCCGAGGATGCGTACCTGGAGCCAGCGCCACGACCGCTCGCGCAGGACACCGGACTCGACGTCGATGCCGTACGCCTGGTGCAGGTCGGCCTCGATCAAGGGCCACTGCTCCAGGAACCGGTCCCAACTCAGGTCGGGCGCTGACCCCCGCGACGCCTTCGGGGCTTTGAGGCCGCCCTCGTACCACTCGTAGAGGCCGGTCCGCTCGTCGTATTCGCCGCAGCCGACGCCGAGGAGCCGCGCTGTGCCTGGCGACGCTGCTCCCGGTTCCGTGCTTTTCCCGGGTGTTGGCCCGTGGCCCAGTACTGCTGCGCGGTCTCGGAGTCCGTCGTCACCCAGAACATGACCGTAAGGGCGACGTGTTTGAACATCGACCACGAGACCTCGGCCCGCAGCGGCTCGTACGCCGCGCCGAGGCACAGCCGGTACAGGTCGATCTCCCCCTCGTCGTCGAGGACCTTGCCCTCCGGCGCGGCGCCGCCGGCAGCGAGCCGGGCTGCGAGTGAGGTGATGCGCTCGATCTTGATGCCGTCCTCGGCGGACGGGTCCTCGATGTGGTAGATCCGCTCGACACCATCCCGGCCGCGGACCGGGAGTTCGAGTCCGTCGCCGAGGAAGTCATCGAGCGCCTGGAAGTCGGCGGCCATCAGGCGAGGGGGTTCGTGATCGGGACCAGCGGGCCGGATCCGGTGAGGGTCATCTCGACCTGGTCCAGCGCGGTGTACTCGCCGCCCGACGGGGCCCACGTGACGAGGGCGGTGCCTTCGTATGCCTCGGGGAGGCCGTTGCGGTCCATGTAGCGGACGTGCACCTCGGAGGCGCTACCGAACGCGAACGCGGCGGCGCGGAACACCTCGTGGGTGGGGTGGTACACCTTGACCTGGTCGTTGATCTTCCGGTTGATCGTCACCCCCAGCTCCCAGGACTGGCCCGTCTTGGTGTTCTCGGCCCAGCCGTCGCTGTCGTAGCTGGAGCTGTCCTCGATGTTCGGCTCGGCCGCCGGACTGAAGTCGGTGATACCGACCACGTTCTGCCAGTCCGAGCCATCCTTGGCCGGGGCCACGTCGATCTCCAGCCGCCACCTGCGGGCGAGAGCAGTCGTGGGCGTGGGAGTGGACATACGGTCCTCCTAATCGATCAGGTGAGAGCCGGGCCGAGTGGTCCGGAAGTAGAAATTCGAGGTCAGCTCCATGCGCCCGTGCGCGTCCTGCCCGATCCACGCCTGCGACTGCCGCCACGACAGCGCGACGTGGATGCCGCCGAGTTCGTAGTGCTGGCGGTTGTGCAGCGCGTCCCAAAGAGCGTCCGCCATGTCGTCGATCGCGTCCGGATCTCGGCCCGCGCGCATGCGGATCTGGACGCCGGTGATCGCGTCCGTCAGGTCGGTGTCCTCGACCGGATACGCGGTCAGGCCGATCGCCCGGTCCGGTTGATCGGGCATCACCGCGCGGAAGATGCCGGTCTCGCCGTCACCGATCGCGCCACCCGGCCGGAACACACCGACGCCGGCCTCAGCGAGGAGACCGGCGATCCCGTCCAAGAGGCTGCTGGTGTAGCCGCTCACCGCAGGGCCCGCCTCACCTGCGCGGCGATGAGGGCAAGGACTTCCGTACGGGACGCGTTGAGTGGCCTCTCCAGGTACTTCGCCGTCCGGCCCGGCGCGTGCCGGTATGACAGCTCTTCGTGCTGCCGCACGGCGTACGGAGTGTCGTAGGACACCGCCGCGGTCAGCGACGGCGGATCTACGCTCGCCGTTCCGGACCGCTGGAGCGCGGCCTCATCGATCGGGACAACTGCCTGCGACTGGGTGAGGACGTGCTCGGCGGCGAGGTACAGTCCGCGGGCCGCAGCGGCGTGGATCTCCCGCGCCACCGGAGCCCCGTTGAAGGTGAGCCGGAAGCGCGGCGCCATGACGACCTCCTACTGGAGAAAGACCTGCGTGTTGCTCGGCACCGCCAAGGCGCCGCCGTCTACCCGGCCGACCGCGATGGCCTTCGTGATCCGGCCGTCCGGCAGCGTCACGCGCGAGTTCAACGGCGGCCGGTGGCCGGGCCTGGTGATGTACGAGGAGCTGGAGGCGACCTCCTGGCCACCGGGTGTCGTGACCTGCTGGGTGCGCTCGTCAAGCAGGCACCGCACGATCTCGGGCGCCCCGTACCGGTCGCCTTTACTCGACGATCCGAGGTACGCCTCGACGGTGACGCGGTGCCGGAGCAGGAACCCGGGGACCTGTCTCACCATCGCCCGCCCCCTGACCATCCGGAACCAACCACCCCGAGCCGGAACAGACACGAGTCGAGCCTGCCCAGGGCGGCAGCGGCGCGAGGTGGGAGTGTTCCGGCTGCGATCGGCGTCGCCGCCGTACTACCCGAGCTGCGTGACAGGGACACGGGTCCGGCCGACACGCTGTCCCAGCCGCCGTCAGCACCGATCGGATCGCCGGTTTCGCCCCACCACTCGACGATCGCGCACACCGCCTCCGCGAACGCTGCCTCGACCGCAGGATGCGTGGGCAGGCCCTGGTCGTCGGTGTCGTACACCGCCGTCTTCAGCGCGTCGTCCAGGGCCCTGGACGCGTCATCCAAAAGCTTGGGCGAATCCAGGGGCGGCGCTGCGTGCAGGTACTCGGCGAGCTGCGTCGTCGTCGCGTACGAACGGCCCGACCTGGTGATTGCCGGGGCCGGGGCGACGGACACGACCTCGTGCTCGACACTCGCGCCGGTCCCGGTCACCGTCCACGACAGTCGCCACAGGCCCGCCGCGGTGTAGGTCACCGGCGCCGTCCACGTCGCACCGTCATCGTCGGTGGCGACGACCGGCACGGTGGCCGTGCCATCCGGCGCCGTCACCGTCAGGGTGGCCCCGGTCGTGCCGTCGTACGGTGAAACCGTCAGCGTTGCGGTCACCTGATCGCCCACATCGGGCATGCCGTCACCCTCCCGTCGTAGAGAACGTATTGAGTGCAGGCCCTGCGGTGCTTGCGGACAGCCGCGGGCCTACCGCCGCCGGGGTCAGCACCGGGCCGTGAGTCGCCGCGGTGAGCCGGTCGGCCGGTCGCTGCCGCTCAGGTGGCACAGCGCGCGCGGTGTCGGAGCAGCGTGCGGTACGGATGAGGCGGGTCTGGAACGGTTGCCGCACCGGCCCGGCCGTCACGGCGCAGCGCGCAGCTCCGATGCCGACGACGTGCCCAGCAGTGAGCAGTACCGCCCGTGCCGTCTGCCTCGCGGCTCCGAGACGGAGGATCCGGCCCGGATGCATGGGTGTGGCGGCGGTGGCCTGCCGGGCTGTCCCGAGCCGAGCGGAGGACCGACCGGCCAGCGATGCTGCGATCTCTCCCAGCCGCGCGGTATCGAGGCGGGCCGTACGTGCCTGCCCCATGACGGTGGCCGCGTCCGACTCCCGCGCGGCGGCGACGTCGACTCCCCGTCGGACTCGGGCTGGCCACGTGGCCTCGGCCTCCAGGGCGGGGCCGAGGTGGACCAGTTTGCCGACCGAGAGCGGGTGACTGGCTTCAGCCGCCGGTGCGACTGTGACGTTGAGGGTGCTGGAGCCGACGACCGGCAGTGCGGTGTCGTTGCTGCCTGCTACGCCGAGCTGGGCTCGTCGTACGAGTAGCACGGTGAGGGCGTCGGTGGTTTCGTGTGCCGCGCCGATGACGACCGTGCGGCTCGTCACCAGCGTCCTCGCGGACTCGGTGGTTCGTGTCGTGCCGACGGCCTTGCGCTTCCCGCTGACGAGCGCCCATCCGGCGGCCCGTACCCGTGCCGCGCCCAGGACCAGCGCGCCCGACACCATGAGCGCCCGTGCATCGGCAGCCTCAACCGCAGCCCCAAGCCGCACCGTTCGAGCTGTGGCCACGGCCAGAGCGCGTGTCGACTCCACGGACGTCGTGACGGGGATCAGCCTGTGCGCCGACAGCGGCTGCGCGGAGCCGATAACTGCACTGACGCCGACGGTCGCCGTCTTGTGCCCCCGCAGGGAGGAGCCGCGCTCGACTGCCGGTGCTGCCCCGAGCGTGAGGGCCTTGCGTGCCGTGACCGGACCCGCGTCGCTGGTCTCGTGGGCGGCCCCGATGAGGACGGCGCCCGAGACAGTGAGGTCTCGTGCCGTGTCGACGGTGGCCGCAGTCCCGAGGCGAATCCGGCGGGCCGCTGTGACCGAGTGCGCCGCCTCGGAGGTGTCCGCTGGGGCGAGGGGGGTGAGGCGCCCGGCCTGGATTGGCCGGGCGCCGTCCGCCACCCGTGCCGCGCCGAGACGCAGCGCCCTACCCGCCGCCAGGGGGAAGGTCTGTGTGTCCTCACGAGCCGTGCCCGCGTGGAACGTGCGCGCATGCTTGACCGTCTGCGGATGGTCGCTGGTACGTCCTGTGCTGACGTGGATCGTGCGCGTGTGACCGACGGAGTGAGCGCGGGTGCGCGCGGGTGCCGCGGCGATGTGTGCGGTGCGAGCGTGACCGATCGGCCGGGTGGTGCCGGTCTCGACCGCCATACCGAGCGGGATCACGGTCGTCGTGGGCGCCGCGTTGAAGGAGGCGTACTCCGCGAAGTCCGGTGTCCCGCCGTCGCGGTGGGCGATGAGCTGGACCTGAAGCGTGCCGTCCGACACCCATCCGGGGGAGACGGACGTGCGCCGTGTTGTCCACGTGACGCCGTCCGGGGAGGTCTCCCACAGGAGCGAACCGCCGGACTCGCGGATCCTCACCCACGCGTGCGCGACCGGGTCGTACGGGATCGCGAGATAGTCCGGGTCGAAGTAGCCGACACGCGACGACATCGCCAGCGTGCCGGCGATCCCGTTGTACTCGATTACCGCGTCCGTACCAGCGGTCAGCGTGGTGATGAGGACCTGCGACCACGCCTCTGCGACACCGCCGGGCCCGGTGGCCGGGTAGAGCCGACACAACACCTGCGACCCGGTGAGACGGTACGCCTTGCCGGACGCGTAGGCCGCGTAGTCGAGGCCGCACGGCACGCGGGCCCGGCCGCCGGTCTCGGTCACGCCGCCGTACGACTCCGGCCAGCGGGCAGAGTCGACCACACCGTCCGCGAAGTCGTCAGTGAGCTTGCCGGCGAGGATGCCGATCCGCTTGACGGACTTAGCGGAGGACTTCTCCCGAGCAAGGCCGATCTGCACCACCGTTCGCGGCTGGTACTCCACTGTCGCCCACAGCCCGGACACCCTGCGCACCGTGGTCTGCGAGACATCCCCTCGGTACCCGATCTGTGCGCCTGCGAGCCGCGCTCGCGTCCACGCCGTCCCTGTCTGCGGGTCCGTGTAGGAGGTGAGCTGGGGGACGTACGGCATCGCGGCTTTGTGCGTGCGCCACCCGGCGATCGCCACGGACACCGAGGGCGACTCGGCGACGGTCCCGCCGGACTGGCTCTTCAGCCGGTAGACGATGCTCGCCGCGGTGGTCGCGTCGGAGCCGATCCGGCCGCCGACGTGGACCACGCTGATCGTGTCGTCCGCGCCGATGCCCGCCGTTGTCGGTGAGGACACCGCGAACTCGTCCACCGTCGTGGTGCCGGTGGTCGTGCTCTGGTTGTAGGAGGTCGCGTCGTCCGGCGGTGTCTCGCTCACGCGCGTCCAGTTGTTCGCGGCGCCCGCAGTCCCGCCGACCGCCGTTGCCCAGCCGTTCGCGTCACCCGCGCCCGCAGGTCGCAGGTGGACGACGCGGCCAGGGCCCGGGAGTCCGTTCTGGACCGTCCCCGAAGGGTTGTTGACCGCGATGTCGTCGATGTAGATGTCCGCCGTCGCGGTGGTCTGGACTCCGGCTCGCACCCGGGAGTACCCGGTGCTGCCCGCGATCAAAGCCGTGCCGGAGAAGTTGGCGCCGTCAAGGTAGCCGATGACGGCCCGGGTGGTGCCGGTCGCGCCGGACTCGGCCACGTCCAGCTCGATCCGGTACCAGGTGCCCGTGGCGAGGGCTGCCGACGCCGTGCCTACGTCGACGGCGTTGAGGGTGTCGCGCAGTCGCAGTGTGCCCGTGGTCGTGAGCTGCACGGCCACCGGGAAATACCCGCTCTGGCCTACCGCGTAGACCGTGCACGTGGCCGAGGGGAGCGTGGCGATGCGCAGGTACAGCCGGTGGTATGAGCGGCCGTTGACGCCGTTCGGGTCGAGTTGCTGCTCCACGTACGCCGTCGCGGCCGTCGGGTTGGAGCGGAGGGAGGCGCCGCCGCCACGGACCATTGTCGTCGAGATCGACGGCGTGCCCGTGACGGCCAGTACCTCCATCAGGGCCACGGTCGACTGGAGTTCGAACCCGCACGTCCAGAGTCGAGCCACGGCCGCCCCCCTCCCGCTACGGTGCGTTCTCCGCGACCGCGAGGCCCGCCGCGTTGATCTGCGCCGTGATGTCGGTGCCGTCCGGGGTGACAGCGAAGTCGTGGACGCTGAGAGGGATCAGTGCCCCATCTCCGCTACTGCCAGTCGGGTCGAACGCGATGACGAGCTTCCCGGTAGCCGACCCGGCCGCCGACGTCCACGTCACATCGTTCGCGTCGAGGCTCGCGGTGTTCGCGGTGTTGTTGACCGTGGCCGTGACACCCGACAGGGTCTTGCGGCCCATCGTGGTCTGCTCCGTCGCGACCGCGAGGATCGCCGTCACCGTCGCCGCGTCCTGGAGCTGATCGTCCGTCCCCAGCCCCGCCGCCGAGAGGACGATCGCGACCAGCTTCGCGCCGCCCGTCCCCGCCTGCGCCACCGCGCCGTAGTGGACGAAGCGGCCCTTGCTGATGTTGCTCACCAGGTCAGCCATGCCCGCCCCCTCACGCGCTCGCGCCGACGATGACGATGTCGTAGCTCACGCTCGACCCCGCGCCGGAGTTGGCGACCTTCAGCAGGTCGCCCGTGGACGCCGTCACGCCGTACGCCGTCGCGTCCGCCTGCCCGGCAAGGGCACCCACGGCCGCCCCGGGCCGCAGCGTGAGCGTTCCGGTCGAATTGAGGAGCGTCGTCCACGTGTTGCTGGCTGCGCCACCCACGACGACGTTGTTCGTGTTGCCCACGGCCGCCGAGATGAACAGGCCCTTGACCCGCAGGAACGTGATGGCCGCCCCGAACGCATCGAGGAGCACACCGGCCAGGTCGAGGTCCTCGGTCGCCGACGCGGCGAGCGTACGGCGGGCCTGATAGACCCGGTCGGCCTTGCCCGCGCCCGTACCGGAGGCGAGTGTCACCGCTCGGGACAGGCCAGCAGGAACCCGACCCGTGCCGAGCCCGGCGGTCTGAGACAGCTCCGCGAACGCGCTGATCGCGAGCGTGCTGGAAAGAGGCATCTGCTCTACCTCCGATCAGGTCGCGATGACGAGCGGCACGGCCCGCTTGAAGGCGGGCGTGGCGATCGTTGCCGGGGCCGTGGCGCCGATGCCGGAGCCGGACGTCTGCGCGAGGTTGCCCTCGCCGGTGAGGAACGGCTTCGCGCCGGTCGAGCCGATCAGGGTGGGGACGGTCGACGCGGCCACCGCGAGCGCCGCGTAGTACACGCCGCTCTTGGTGATTCGTACCGGCGACGCCAGCGCGAACGTCTTCGCCGTGTCCGCCGCCCACGCCTCCGACGTCTTGTCCACCGACTGCGCCAGCAGAGCGCCAGCCGGGTTGTACAGCGCGGCGATCTGGTTGGTCAGCGTGGCACCGGCCGTGCCCGCGCTGATGAACGTCAGGTTGGAGATCAGGTCGCCGTCCTGGAGGTACAGGGCGACGGAGCACATGACGCCGGTCGCCGCTGTGGCGATGTCGTCCAGGCCCGCGCGCGGCAAGTTCGCCCGGTGGAAAACCGCCTCCGGGTCGGGGCGGCCCGAACTGTTGAGGTATCCGAGGTCGTTGCGGGGATTCCCCTTGAATGCGCCGAGGAGCGTCACTGGTCGCCCTCCTTCTTCTGCTCGCTGCGGGCGAGGATGGTCTTGCGGGCCTTACCGTCGCGTTCGGCGGCGATGACGCGGTCGAACTCGGCCAGGTCGGCGGTGTCGTCATTGAGGAGCGAGTCGAGGTAGGCGAGCACGTCGGCCGCGTCGTGCTTAGCCGGGTCGAACGGCTCGACCGGGACGATCGGGTCGCGCTGCGTCGGGACGCCGGTGACGAGTTCCTGCGCACGCTCCTCGTCGGTCAGGCCGTCCGAGACGGCGACGCCGTAGCCGTGCCGTCGGAAGTACTCCAGGGCTGCGCGGCCGGCCTTGTCGTCGTCGGTGACGTATCCGGTGCCCTTGGTGAACTGGACGCCGACCGAGTCGCCGCTGAACGAGCGGACGGGGGCTTCGATCTTGTACTTGTTCGTCATGCTGGTCACCGCACCTTCACGTTGCGCAGGACGCCGCAACTCTTCGTGTTACGGAGGACGGCCGCGACCGGACCCATCTCGACCTCACCGGTCTTGACCGCGCCAGGCTGGGAGAAATCCGGGAGGAACGTCTCCACAAGCGGGGTGCTGGCCATGGAGGCGCCGTGGAAGGCGTCCAGGCCGAGGCTCACGGCGTAGATGTCGGTGAGGCCGGTGATGTTGCCGCCACCGCCCGCGCCGTCGGCGTCCCGGGTCTGGATCGGGATGATCGGCGCCGACCCGTCGGCACGGTCGCCGAGGTCCACGAGGACCCAGTTGCCGTATCGCATGATCTGGTTGCCGAAGCTGTCCTTCTCCGACGTGTACTGGTTGGCCCGTCGGGCAAGGGACTGGATTCGGGCGATGCTCTTGGTGTTGCCGAGGATCGCCTTCACGCCCGCCGGGATCGAGCCGTCCGCGCCTGTGTCGCCAGAGCCGGTCTGGGAGCCCATGATCCTGGACAGGAAGTCGTCGAAGGCGTCGAACACGCTCATCGCGATGTCCTCGGTGGTCACCGTCGCCGGGGACCAGTCGAGGTAGCCCGAGGTGATGCCTTCGTTGACCGGCAGGTACTCGGTCGACTGGCCCACCAGCGCCTTGTCGAGGCCGTCGAAGCCCGTGTCGTCGACGGCGGTGTCGCCGAGGATCAGCTCCTGCTGGAAGCGGGTCCGCATCGAGGTGAGCTTCTGTGCGAGCTGGAAGCTGATCTCGTTCGAGGCGGCCGGGCCGAGCCGGGCCAGCTTGCGGTCGACGTTGAACGCGCCACCCAGCGGGTGGAGTTCCACACTCTTCCGCTCGCGAGTCGCCTGGTTCGGGGCGTACTCCTCGTTGAAGCGGCGGAACGATGCCGATGAGGGGGCGAGCAGCCGGGTGTAGCCGTAAGTCAGGCTGTCGCCGCCCGTGCCCGGGGTGACGGTGTCGTCCCACACCATGTTGTTGAAAAGCCAGCTGTTGCGGCGGAGATTGTCGATGACGGCGAAGTCGATGTCCGCCTGGGTGTTGAGCTGCGCCTGGGCGAGCGTCACGGGCATGGGGTTCTCCCTGGTGGTCAGGTCTGGTAGTGGTTCGTGATCGCCCCTGCGAGCGATCCGGTGCGCTTCTTCGCGGCGCCTTCGCCGGTACCGCCGGACAGGTCCCCGCCGGACTTCCCTGCGGTCTGCACGGCGATGGTCGGGTTGGCTTTCAGCTCGGCTTTGATCAGGCCGTCGACCTTGTCTCCGAACCCGTTCGAGTCGGGGTCGAGCTTGGCGAGCGCGTCGTAGAACGAACGCGAGTTGAGGAGCGGGGCGACCTTCGCACCGAGCTTCTCGGCCCGCCCGTACACGGCGAGCTGGCCCGACAGATCCTTGATCTTCGCGTCGCGGTCGCCGATCTCCTTCGCGGACTCCTCGGACGCGGCCGTGCGGCCCCGTGTCTCGGCTTCCTCGACGGCCTTCTCCTGCTCGGTCAGCTTCTCCTTGCGGAGCTTCTCCAGCTCGGCTACAGCTTTCGCCCCGGCCTCGGCTTCCTTGGCATGAGCCTTGGCGCGCTTCTCCCACTCACGAGCGTGCGACTTCCAGTCCTTCTCACTGGACTGCGATCCGGACTCGCCGGATTCCTGTCCGGACGACTGTCCGCCCTGCTCTGAGCTGTCACGGTTACTGCCGTCCGCGCCCTGCCCGGACTGTTCGGATCCGGACTCGGTGGACTCGGATCCGCCTTCGCCCTCGCCGTTGCCACCCGCGATGGCGTAGATCGGTGCGCCGTTGCGGCGGTAGCCGAGTACGTCCAGGGCGGCGTGCGTTGCGAGGGGGTGCCTGAACTGCGAGTGGGTGAAAGGGACCTGCATGGTGTTCTCCCGTTTCGGGGTGCCCAGCCACCGTGCGGCGGCCGGAATTCTGGAGGGCTTGTCGGTAGGGGGGAGTACCGTCGCGAGATGGCCAGATATCGCGAGAACGCGCCCGGCGCATGCCGCCGCTGTCAGGGACCGATGGTCCGAAACGTCCTTGAGCTAGACGCGATGGGGCAGAGCGCCGTCCGGGTCGACAGATCGGCCCCGTTCTGCCCGTCGTGCACTGGGTCCCAACTGGAGCAGTGGGACCAGGAACACGGAGATCAATCCGAGGGGTAGTCAGCGTGGTCCCGTGAGCTGTTCGCGGTGGCTCTTGCGCGGAAGTCCGCTCTCGGCGACCAGCTCACGGATCCGCCCCTGATAGGCGCGCACCCGCGCGTTCGCCTGTGCCTTCTTCTTCTCGTCCATCGCCCCGGCCGCCTCGCGCTTCCACCTGCGGACCTGGCGCTCGAAGTACCGCTGCTGCTGCGACTGCTCGTACGTCGCCCGCGTCCGATCCACCTTCGACGGCAGCGCCCGGGTCACACCAGGCAGATAACTACTCACGGAATGACGGCAGTTCGGGTGAAGCAGCCCGGCCGCCCGAGCCTCCAGGAGACTGCCAGCCACCCGAACCCGGACCATACGGCCGTCCTCGGTAGCGTGCTCAACCTCCACGATCCCGGCACCGGACGGGCCCTCGCGCCGCAGCACCTTGCCCTCCCACGGCTTGCAGCGGGCGCATTTCTCCGGGGCGTCCGACACGATCACCAGATCGATCCCGGACGCCGCCATCCGATCCGTGTGCGCGTCCACAGCCGCACGGCCGAGCGCACTACGGGTAGCCATCTCCGCATAGGAGGTGAGGTTCCAGGCGCGTCCGGCTCGGTCCACGAAGCCTGTTACGCCCTTGCCGGCGAACCTGGCGAGGGCCCGCCCGGCAGCCTCACGGCGGGTCGTCGCGCCGAGCAGCGGCGCAGATGTGGCCTCGGCGATGACCTGCCGGTACACGTCCAGGCCCTGCCGGAGGATCCGCTGATGCGTCGCCCCGGTTTCCTGCACCAGCGCCGCCGCGAGCTGGTCCACCGCCTGCGTCCCGGCCGGGATCGTCGCGACCGTCGGTGCGAGCGCCCCCAGTTCGACGACGGCCGCCTGCGCCCCGCGGTTGTACGCCTCGGCGACCGCCCGATGGATCGCAGGTACGGAAGCGGTCTGGAGGGCGGCGATGATGTCCTCGATCGCCGTGCGCAGGCTCCCGATCGACTGTATCCGGAGCACGGCCCACCGAGGGCTGCCGAGGCCCTCCGCGAGCGCGCTCGCGACCTTCTCGATGAGGGAAAGTTCGGCCTGCTCGTACAGAGAGGCGACCGCCGAGGCGAGGTCTTCGGCCATGTCGGGGCTGACCGGCATAGCGCCTCCCCGTTACTCGCTGGCCGTGGTGTCCTCGGTGGCCGGGACCACAGTCGGGTCGGGCTGACCGTCGGCCGGCGGCTGCTCGTCGAAGACGGGCCGGTCGGCGCCGAGGGTGAACGGGTCCTCGACGAGCCGGCCAGTCTCCTTCAGGATCCGGGCGGCCTCCTCGCGCTGCTCCCGTTCATCCCAGTCCGGGTGCACCGTCTGCACCAGGATCTCCGTGGAAGCGGCCTCGGCACGGCGGAGCAACTCGGCAGTCTCAGCGAGAGTCTTGATGTCGTCCTGCACCGAGTCCTGGAACACAACGTTGGGCCTCTCGACCTCGACCCCGGCCACGCCCGGGAACATGCCGGACGCCTCCAGGGCGAGGAGGGTCTCCACGATGTCCGCGACCCCCGTCGCCGCCAGCTCTGCCTTCCGGGCCCGCGTGGACATCGACCGCGCGGTGCGGGCCTTGATCTCCGTCGCGGTGACCGCAGCCCCGCCGGAATCATCGCCGAACGTCCCCCCGGAGTAACCGGCGTTGCGGATCACCTTGCCGACCAGTTCCTCGATCGTGGCACGGTGCTCCTCGTGCCGGATCGCGAACTGGTTCAGGGTGATCGACTGGTCGGCATTTGGCGGCACATTCATCGGCGCGTACACGTCACGGTCCTGCCATGTGGCGCCCATGCCAGGACCGTTGGAGTCCAGGTACATCGCCGGGACGATGATCCGGCTCCTCGCGAGGCGAATGTCCCGCATCCAACTGGTGTACGTCTCATCGATCGCCGACAGGAACGTCTCCGCGCCCTGGTAGTCCGATGCGCCGAGGCCGGCGGCGCCGGGGATGTCGTCCCAGTCCGGGGCGATCATGCTGTTCGGGATGTAGGAGACGGCGAGCCGCTTGCCGATCGGCAGGGTACGGACTGGCAGGAGATTCTTCGTCTGCTCGAACGCCTTGAGGTCGATTAGTTTGCCGAGGTCGGTCTCCGAGCCGTCGTACACGCCGTGCAGGATCAGGCCCGGCTCGTGGCGCTCCAGGTGCCGGACCATCCGCTGCCCGTCGACGACAAGGACCGTCCAGAACGTCACCGCGCAGAGGACATCGCCGTGCGCGAACTCGGGGACCGCGTTGTCCGCCTGGACCATGCTGATCCACGGCCGGTCCCGGATCGCGTCGTCCCACACGATGCGCAGGTAGGCGCCGCCGAGCGCCGCGCCAGTCTCGCCAGCCGCGATCAGCGTCCGTTTGAGCCCGCACTCCATCAGGTCTTCGAGGCGCTCCTGCGTGCCCGAGTCGTCGACCTTCAGGGTCGGGGGCTCGGAGTACAGGAGGTCGCTGCTCGTGCGGGCGATGTCCCGGGCGAGCGGCATGTGCAGGTTCGCGCGCTTCTCGCCGAGCGGGACAGGCTGGCCCCAGAACCAGCGGGCGACACGGCCGACTACGCCGCCGCGGTAGGTGCTCGGCCGATTCATCGGCGGGCCGTAGCGGGATGCGTCGCGGTGCCGGTTCATGTACCGGTAGGTGAGGCGGTCGGGGTTCGCGGAGAACCAGGCGCGCCAGTCCTCCATGTCGGCGCGGATCGCTGGGTGGATCGGCGGCCAGGGAGTGTTCTTGTCAGGGAGCGGCACCGGGCACCCCCTCGCCTGCGTCGCGCTGGACCATCTCGACCTCTGCGGCCCGGATCTCCAAGGTGAGGATGACGAGTCCACCCTCAACGTGGGTCCTCACGGACTGGACTGCTGGGACACGCTGCCCGTCCAGATAGACACTGCCGCCTCCGGGGGTGAGACGGACCTTCGCGAGCTGCACGGGCATCAGGCCGCCACCTCCAGTGATGTCGCGGGCAGCAGATGCCGCCACTCGTTCGCCGAGCTGTGCAGCCCGTACCGGAGCCCGTCCACCGAGTGGTCATCCACCTTGAGCGGCTGGTCGATGCCCTTCAGCGCGGCCTTCGAGTCCCACACGTACGCGGGCAGCTCCTCCAGCAGGCCCTTGCACGATCGGTGGATGGACAGGATGTTCTCGCCGAACGCCGAGCTGACGCTGCGGATCCCGTCCTTCACCTCGTTGTCGGCCTTCGCCACCCCGGGCACGCCGTCCGACCACAGCTGCGTCATGAACGAAGCCGCCGAGGGGTCCACGAAGATCCACGACGGGGCCACGCCCTTCGTGCCCCGGTGCTCATACGTCGACAGCCAGCGCCGCACCCCAACGCTGTACTGCGCGTCCGTCAACTGCCGTTTCGCCACACGCGAGTCATGCCGGTACTCCGAGGCGACGTACATGCGGTTGTCCGAGCCGATCCCGATCAGCAGCGCGGCGAACGGGTTCACCGTGCCGTAGTCGATGCCCACGCACATCCATCGTGAGATCTCCGGCACCAGGTCCACGACGTGGCGAGCCTCGTCGAACGCGTCGTAGATCACGCCCTCCGCGAGGCACCACTCGCCGAGGACGTACCGACGGAAGAACAGGCCCTGGTGCGACCGCTTCAGCGAGGCCACGTACGCGGCCGGCAGGCTCGGGTTGTCGTCGAGGACGAACGAGAACCGGTGCACATCCAAGGCGTCCGGGTCCTGGGTCTCCGCGAGCGTGCCGTCGCGGCGCAGGTGCAGCCGGGCTCGGTCGAGGACCTGCTTCTTCAACCAGTGGTTGGGGCCCTCGGGGTTCGTCGTGCCGAACCACTGCGCGCCCTCCACGCTGAGCCGGGTCTCCAGCATCTGGAAAAAGGTCTGCGGGTAGGTGGTGACCTCGTCCATGTACGCGCCCGCGAGCGTCAGGCCCTTGATCTTGTCGGCGGCACGTTCGTCGTTGGCGCCCGCCACATAGATCGTGCGGCCGAAGATGACGACCTCGCCCGCGCCTGCACGGTAGTCGCAGCGCCGCTTGCCGATCATCTGCACGATGACGTCGATGATGTTCCGCTTCAGCGTGCGCTCGGTCTTCCCGACCATGAGGAGTGCGCCCGGCGGGCCGGTGCGGACGTACCGCAGCCACACCATGATCGAACCGATCGTCTTGCCCGACCGGACCGCGCCCTCCCACAGATTCCCGCGTGCTGCCGCGAGTTGGGTTGCGCGGAGTGCCTTGCCGGCCAAAGGAGAGAACATGCTGCCCCCTTACTGGCCGGGCATCATCCCCCTCAGCCACGCGTCGACCGCTGCAAGGCCCTCGGTGTCGGTCTCCGGCGGTACGAGCCGCAGGCTCTTCTCAATGGCGATCCCGGCGCTGGTCATCAGGTTGCGCTTCGCGTCAGCGGGAGGTTCCGGTACCTGCTTGGCGCGGTAGACGTTGTCCTTGCCGCCGAAGTTGTAGACCGTGGCGGGTTCCCAGATGGCGCCGCTGAGGCGGATTGCGTCGTGTGTGAGGTCGAGCGCGAGTTGCGAGCGGAGGGCGGCGAGTTGGGCCACCCTTGCGCGGGTGGCGGCCTCGGTCATCGTGGGGTCGAACTCCAGCTCCAGTTCAGCGGCGATGAGGCTGATGGTGCGGGGCGCGCGGCCGAGCTGCCGGGCGATCTCGTTGCGGCCGATGTTCTGTGCGTGGAGTTCGCAGACCCGCTGCTTCTCCTCGTCGGTGACCGGCTTGTAGTCGGGGCGGAGGGTCATGTCACCTCCTGAGGGTGTGCGTCGGCCCGGCCGTGCTCGGGGCTGCGGCCGGGCCGGGATCACGAGACGTCAGGCTTTCCACCCGGCGTCGAGGCATGCCTGCGCGAAAGTGTCGGCGGCGATCTGCCACGCGTTGGCGCTGCCTGCCGCGCCGTTGGCGAGCACCTTGCCGCTGTCTGCGATGCGGTTCGTCTTCGACGAGGGCGCCCATTTGTTGACCTTGTGGGCGAGGTCGAGGCGTTCCTGACGGGTGTCGGCGGCCTTGTAGTCCTTCGCGAAGTCGTCGCAGGCGAAGGATGCGGCGTCGTCGAGTTTCTTCGGGTCGGCCGGCTTGTCGCTGGCGGCGCTGCTGGAGCAGCCGACGAGAGCGAGAGCGGCGATCGTTACGGCGATGGTGGTGCGGATGCGCATGTGTCCCCCCTGGACTGTGTGCTGTGGGGGCATCATGCCGCGCGGGGGGTGATCGTTTCCGGGCATGCCAGATCTGCGGCCAGTGTGGGGCATGATCCAGCAGAAAGCAACTACGGGTGTAGTGGGCGCACCACGGCGACTACAGGGCCTCCCACGGAATGTCACGCTGCCACCGCCAGCAGCCGTCCGCGATGCAGGGGGACGTCGGTAGTGGGCATGGGTCCCAGGGTGGCGTACCCCGGGTGGTGTACGGGCGGGTACGGGAAGGCCCCGCCGCTCCGGGGGATGTGAGCGGCGGGGCCTGGATGCCGGGCGTTACCCGGCGCGCAGCCACCAGTGTGGCAGGCCGGTCAGTCGTCGGCCTTGCCGAGCGCTACCTCAACCTGCTTGATCTTTCCCGACATTGACAACTCAGCGCGCACCGGATTGTCACCCCGGACGCCGATCTTCCTCGCTTCCTCGACGAAGGCCGCGAGTTCGTCCAGCGTCATGTCCTTCTCGTCGCCGGAGAACTTCAGCGTGGCAGGCATACGGCCATGGTGACGTACCAGGGTCCCGCCGCGGGCCGGTATGCGACGAGGCCGTTACTGGACGCGGTGCCGGCGCGTCGTCTCGCTGCCGTCCTTGACGAGCCTCCCCGCGAGGCCCAACTCCTCGACGGTCACGCGTTGGTTGGTTGGTTGTCCCTGGTCAACACCGGTTTCTGGGTCTTCTGGGGAGAGTCGGGGGAGGGGCGGCAGGTCGTCCCTGTGTACGCCTACCGCTGTGTCATCCCCATTGCGTACGGCCCGGCGTACGCGGATCCCGAGGTTCTCCACCAGGGCCCGCGCGGTCTCCTTCGGCACGTCGAGAGCGGCGGCCAGGTCCGCGAGGAAAGCGTGCGGTGCGGACACCTCGTGCAGGGCCTCGACGATGTCCAGTGCGCTGATCGGCTCAGGCACCGCATCTTCCGGTGCGGCGCCGCTCTCCCGCCTGCGGCCGGTCCAGCGGCTCAGCGCCTGACAGCCGAGCGTGCCCAGGACACCCACGATCACGTACGCCACCCACGGGAACGCGGCCACGATCCCCCACATCACCCCGCACACGATGACGACGAGGATCACCCTCGCGGTCCGCTCGCTCATCTCGCGTGGTTCAGCGACCTGTTCGGCTGCCGCCTCGGCAGCCTCCGCCTCACTCACCGAACACCCCGGTGAACCCGATCCCGGCGAGGTTCACGCCGCTGCCCAGGGGAATCGCTGCGACACCGGCCACGTTCCCGGACAAGGCCACAAGGACCCCGGCCATGACACCGAGCAGGATCTTGCTCTTGGACTGTTTGGGCCCCCACTTGAGCAGGCCCAACAGGACGATGGTCAGCAGGAACACGATCACGTACCCGCCGGGCGTGAGCATCAGTTGCTGAGCGCGGGTCACATCCGGCGCGCTACCGCCGACGCCCCAGACGAGGCCCGCGTATCCGGCCACGTTCCCGGCCCACAGGGCGACCCAAGCGGTGGCGCCAAGCAGCGACCAGGAGCCGAGTGCCGCGAGCGCTGCGAGCATCCCGTACAGCAGCGACAGGGCGAACGGCACGAGGGCGCCCCACCGTCGCTTCTCCTTCAGGTGCCAGCGCATGAGGAACGCGAGGACGATCCCGACGCCGAGGGCAACGCCCCCGAGGTTGATGGCCATGTACGGCATGGTCAGTGGCTCCAGACGGCCGTGATGAACGCGATGGCGGTGGTGATGACGGCGACGGTGCGTGCCGCGGGCAGCAGGTATGCGCCGCGGTAGTGGTGGGGCGCGACCGTGTGGAGGGCGATGGCGCCGAGGAGGGCGAGAAGGATCCAGAGGATGAGCCAGACGACCATCACGCGCCCCGGAGGTAGCGGTTGACGGTCTCTTGCTTCGCGTTGGCGTCGGCGACCTGGTGGACGTAGCGGAGCACGGCGTCCGGACTGTGGATCCCGGAGTCCAAGGCGGTCCGGACCGCCTGTTTCACGGTCCTCGGCCCGGTGAGCGTCGGCAGCGGACTCTCGGAACCGGCGTCCGGATCCGGTCCGGACCAGTCCGGATCGGCGTCCGGATCGATCCGGAGTGCTTCCTCCTCGGCTGCCACCAGGCCTCGGGCGCGGGTCAGTTCGCGGTTGATCGCGACCATGGCCAGCTCCCCGCCGGCCTCGGCGCGCTGAAGGTCGACCCACTGCTGTGTCTTGTCGTCGAGGGGTTTCGCGTGGTGGCGCAGGACGATGGTCCACAGGGCTTTGACGATCCCGGAGACGACGGCCCCGATGATCCCGATTGCGGCCTGTCCGGCGAGCCAGCCGTGTGCGCCGACCGCGACCATCGCGACGGCGAGCGCGCCGTGTCCCATCCACCGGGGCAGTGCGGCGCGGGCGGGGTCGTAGCGGGACAGCCACTCGACGGCCATGCACAGGATCCATGCGAGGTCGAAGGCGATCGCGGCGGCGTACGCGGCGGGGGCGATGGTGACGCGGGCGAGGAGGTCACCGATCGAGGCGGTGGACCAGACGACGGCGACCGCGACGAGGACGGCTGCGGCGGCGGTGACTGCGGTGAGGACGGTGCGGTCCCAGTCGCGGGGCGGGACGGGCAGGTCGACGGTGTAGCGCTCCAGGACCATCTCGGTGCGGCCGTTGACGGTGTGGGGCACGAGGCGTGTGCGGTCGGCGGTGCGGGTTTTCACGGCCGGCGGACCTTCCACGAGTAGAGGGCGAGCACGGTGCAGACGAGGGTGGGGCCGGGCTGCGCGGTGGCGATGGCGAGTGCGGCGAGGGTGGTGAAGCCCCACCGGGCGAGGGGGCTGGTGAAGGAGGGGCGCACCTGGGCTCCTGGTGGCGGGGCCGGTCCCCGCGGGGGGTGGGCGCGGGGACCGGCGGTCTGGTGGTGGGTCAGCCGTCGTCAGGTGTTCCCGAGGTCGACCCAGGAGCGGCACTTGCGGCAGACGTACTGCTGGTCGTCGCGGGCCATGGGTCGGCCGCAGCAGGTGGGGGTGTTCATGCGGTCGCTGCGGTCGCCCGTAGGCGGGCGGCGTATTCGGCGATCGTGCCCGTGACGGGCGGGAGGGCGAGCCTCACGGCGGCCGTGAAACCGGCCCGGTCCCGGTAGGGGACGCCGGGCAGGTGGGCGCTGATGATGGTGGGGGTGAGGGTGGTGAGCCAGCCGGTGGTCATGCAGGGCTGCCAGGTGCCGCCGAGGGGGTGGGTGCGGGTGGCATGCAGATCGAGTGCGGTGGCGATCGAGGTGAGGGCTCGGGCCATGGGGCTCGGCTGCTGGCCGGTGGTGCGGATACGGTGTTCCACGGTCGTTTCTCCTGGTGGTTCAGGGGATTCGGCTGGCCCCGGCCGGGCTCTCACACACCGACCGGGGCCGTTCTCGTTGTCGCGTTGCCAGACTGGCAGGAACCTCTTTACAACGTCAAGGGGTTCGGGAAGGATGTTGCCGTGCCCAAGAGCCCTGACGCAGAGGGGAGCCCGCGCTTGATGACCACCAGTGAGATCGCGGCGGAGCACGGAGTCAGCCGCCAGACGGTGCACGCGCATCGCAAGCGCGGCGCCTTCCCGGCCCCCGTTGAGGGCGAGGGCAGCACGCGGCCCCGGTTCCGGGCCGATGAGGTGGCCACGTTCTTCGCGGCGAACCCGCCGACACCCGGGAAGCGGACGGACCTTCCCGCCAAGCAGCAAGGAGAGCCGACATTGGGCGGACGTCAGCGGGGCGGCCTGAGTCGCGAAGACGCCGAGACGTGCGAGCAGTTGCATGCCACGGCTGACCTGATCGAGGCACGGTGGCCAGATGTCCACCCGACGCTGGTCCGGGATCTGCGGGACCTTGTCGACAACGTGATCGAGGAGTCGGGGGCGTCGGATGGATGACCTGGTGGACTGGCTGCGCGCCCAGCTTGACGAGGATAAGCGGATCGCGCAGGCCGCGACCTGGTGCGACGACGCTGCAACATGGCGTGCTGCTGTGTCAGAGTACGGAACCCCGGCCCGTCCGGGCGGGCCACGCTGGTACGTCGAGGACTCGATGGAGGACGGTGTGGTCACGACCGTCGACCCGCAGGCGTCCGCCGACGAGGGTGTGGCCCTGCACATCGCGGAGCATGATCCGGCGCGGGTGCTGCGCGAGATCGACGCCAAGCGGCGGGTCCTTAACACCCTGCACGAGGAAGGCGGCGACCGGATGTTCGCGGACATCTTCCACCTGCTCGCCCTGCCCTACGCGGACCGGCCCGGCTACCGGCAGGAATGGGCGCCGACCCCGTAGCGGAACACGGCAGAGCCCCACTCGGCTACCTCGGGTGAACGCGCACGGTTGTCAGTGCGTCGGAGGAGACTGAGCGCTATGACGGAAATGCGAGATCGCACATGGCCCTGTCCGAAGTGCCGCAATGAAGATCAGTCGCTCATGCGCTGGGGGCTGACCCGGCGTGAGACAACGGGCGACGGCCGCAAGCAGGACATCGTCGACTACGAGTGTGACGCCTGCGGCGAGTCCGGCTCCGAAGTGGTTTGGACCGGCAGTGCAGGCTGACGCTCGGCACAGTGAACGCCCCGCCGCAGTCGAGATGCGGCGGGGCGTTCGAGTTGTCCGGTCGCGATGTTACGCGGCGACGACTCCCGCATCGGTCCAGATCGGCCCGCACCTATCAGGGACGGCGACCCTCTTGCTCGCGCTCGCGACTCAACTCCAGATCACCGGCTGCGCGAACGAGGAGCGCAGCAAGTGCACGGGCGTGCACCGGCTCCAGCACGGCCGCAGACTCGCGCTCGCCTCCTCTGTTCTGCGGAATGGCAAGCCAGATGCCGTCTTCGGGAAAGGGAGCTGGAACGTCGTTGCCGGACAAGACGTGCACAGATGTGCCCCCGATTGCCTCAATGGCTTCCCTCATGATGCCCCTTCCCAATGTCGACCACTTCAGATTGGCACAGTCAGGTATTACGCCGAGCCTTCAACTGCGCGGTCTCCGACTGGAGACGGGAACTCCTCATGTCACGGATGCCCAGCAGTCTGCGGAACCACAAGCGGGCCTGAAGCGCGAGGGGCGTCATGCGACCGCCATCCCACCGTCGGTCCAGATCCGCCCACACCCCGTGCAGTGCGCGACCGGCGCACGCCCCTCCCCACCGTGCACATCGATCTGGCCGCCGCAGCCGCAGGGGCGTCCGAGTGTGCGACGTTGCGCGGCGATGTCGAGGGCCCGCTCGATCCGTTCGGCGGCGCCGGCCGCGACGGCTCCGACCTGCTTCGCTTCGGTGTCAGTAAGGCGTCGGCATGGTCCGGGCGCCCGCTCGATGCGGGCCAGTAGCCACAGCGCGGCGTACGGGGCGGTGCGGCGGCCGGTGTACCGCCATCGGCGCGGGTCGTACGCGTCAGCGTGGGCCAGCTCGGTGCGGCGCCGCCGGTCGGCGGCGGCGATGCGGGCTTCGCGGAGGGTGCGGTAGTCGGCTTTGCGGGCGGCCGGGACGCTGATCGGTGCGCGTTGTGCGGCGTGGGCGATGTCGTCGGCGCAGGCGACGAGTGCGGCCTCGATGGCGCGCATGGTGTCGAGCACGTGGAGCCTTACGGGGGTGGGGCGTTCGCCGAGCTGGATCGGGTCGCGCTCCAGGGTGCGGAGGTGGGCGGCTTGGTGGAGTTCGTATTCCAGTTGTTCGGCGTCGGCTTCGTCGAGGCGGGCGAGGTAGCCGCGGAGTCCGAGGCCGAAGGCGCCGACCTGGACGGGCTGTCCGGCGGCTTCGTGGAGGTCGGCCCAGTGGAGGGCCACAGTGCGGAGGTGGGTGGCGGTGGTGGTCATCGTGACTCCCGTGGTGCTGGTGGGGCGGTACGGTGAGGCCACCGGTGGGGGCGTGCCTGGCCTGGGGAGGTCTGTGGGCGCGCCCCCGCGTCGTGGGTCAGTCGTTCCCGTGCTGTTCGATGGCGATGATGGCGCTGCCCCGGAGCGCGATCCCGCCGCCGGCCGCGAGGATGAATGTCACCCACTGCGTGCCGCTGTTGCGGGGGTCGAGCCTGGCCACGTGGTCGGCCAGGGAGAAGCCGCCCGTGAGTACTTCGACAGTGCGCTCAGTGGTGCCGACCACGTACCGGATGTTCATCGTGGCCTCGTAGTCGGGGGTGGGTTGCTGGGGCATGGTCATTTCTCCTTGGTCTGCTGGGTGATCCGGATGGATGGCCGCTTGCCCGCTGGCCGTTCGATGGTGACGGTGTAGCCGGCGACCTTGAGCACGGCGGCGTACCGGGAGAGTTGGGCGGCTTCGTCGGGTCCGTCGTGAAAGGCGCGAACGGTGGTGGGGCTGGCCTGGGTGGCGCGGTGGCCGGGCTGCCAGGCGGGCCCGGTCAGGGAGTTGTTGTGCCCTCGGGCCGTGAGGGCGAGGGCGATCTCTGCGGCGGCGACTCGGCAGTGCATGGGCGCTGCTCCTTGGTCGGGTTGAGGGTGGTGTTCCACCGGGCGTGGTCCGCCACGGTCACGGTGGCCCGGTATCGCATGGGTTCAGCGTCGGGCCACGCGGGTTCGAAACGGCCGAGGACGTCACGGAGTGTGCGGCGGAGCGTCTGGGTCTCCGTCTCGGATGCGGCCAGGGCCCTGATGACGGCGGCGAGTTGGCGCTGCGGTTCGAGGTCGGTCATTTCGTTCTCCGTGCTGCGCGCGCGATGGCGCGCCGGGTGGCTCTGTTGGGTACGGGCAGTTCCTGCCAGCCGAACGGGGACTCGCCGTCGGTGTCGGTGTCGACCACGACCTCGGTCGTGACCAGGACGTGTTCCCAGTGGGCGCCGGGCGTGCCGGCCCGCTCGCCCCGGGGCGCGGACGTCGGGCCGGTCATGCCGCGTTCCGGGGTTCGTCGGGTCCGGGTAGGTCGAGGCCGTTCACGATCTCGTCGAAGCGGGCGCGTTCGTAGGCGAGGAACGCCGCGTTGTCCTGGGCGGGGCTGCTGCCGATGTGGATGATCTGGATGCGGGCGGTGCGGTGGCCCCAGCACCAGCCGAGGGCGAGGGCGAGGAGTGCGGTGAGGAGGTAGGTCACGGCTGGTCTCCGGTGGTGTGGCAGGGGCAGGAGCAGGCGCAGCAGCGGCCTTGGGGGTTGCCGGAGCAGGCGGCGCCGCAGTCGGTGTGTGAGCCGGTCCGGCAGGCGTCCCACCGGGTGTAGTGGGGGTGGCGGGTGTGGAGGCGGCGCAGGGTGCGGTCGCGGCGGGTGCGGAGAGGGATCATGTCGGGCTCCCGCTGTTGATGGCGGTGCCGAGGATGCGGGCGGCGGTCACGCTGCCTCCCGGTGGCTGTGCGCTGTTGTGTGGCTGTCTGCGGCCCGTGTGCGGCGTGTGGCGCGTATCCGTGCCCGGAGCGTCCCGTAGGCCCAGGAGGGGCCCGTGTGGCGCCGTTTGGCGGCATGCCACGCCCACGCCCCGGTCGCGGTAGCCGCGAGGACGACGATCGTGCCGACCGCCGCGAGCACCGCGATCCACGCGGCGAGGGCCCAGCCGACGGCGATCGCGGTATCGACCGCGTCGGCGATCACGACGGCTCCCCGCAGACGTGGTCGTCGGCGGCGAAGGGCTGCCCGTCCTCGTCGTGCAGGACAAGTTCGTCGTCTGTCGCGTCGTACCAGCCGTCGCCGGTGGCGCCGCAGTTGCCGCACTCCCAGGTTCCCGCCAGGCTGATCCCGGTGAATCCTCCGTTGCTGCTCACAGGGCCTCGAACTCCTTACAGACGAAGTTGTCGTTGCTGTCGGGGTCACAGGCGTCGCAGAGGAGTCGACCGCAGACGGTGTGCGGGTCCTCGTCAGCGATCACGAGTCAGCCCCGTCCGCCACGCCCACCACGGTGATCGTGATGGGCAGCGTCTCGGCGAGGTGCTGCGCCAGCCCCTCGCGGGCGCCCTCCCGGAATGCCTCGCGCATGTGGTCGTCGGCGACCGCCCAGGAGCGAGCCGGGATGCCGTAGTGGTGCGTGTACAGGACTCCGCCGAGTTCGATCTCGGCGCGCAGAACGACAGTGGCCACGGTCACGCCTCCTTCGCGGGCGCGGCATCAGCCCCGGACACGGGGTCGGATTCCACGACGGTGGACGTCTCTTCCCACCGGACGATCCGGAACCTGCGGTCCGGAACGCGGCGACGGTAGGACTCGCGGCGCTCACGGGCCTCGTCCAACGTCTTGCACTTGAAGCTGATGCCGACCCAAATGTCCGCTTCCTGAATCTCCAGGGCGAAGTCGGTAACGGGCGGCCATGGGTCGGTCTGTGGGGTGTCGCCTGCCTCGCCAGCCGGGCGCGTGCCGGGCGGGCAGTAGTGGTCCCCGGTGTGGTGCTCGGCGGTCGCCGCGGCGGCCTGCTGCGCCTCGTCGGCCTCGTTGAGGATGTCGTCCAGCCGGAATCCGACGGATGCGTACATGCCCGGGATCGCACTCCGGATCGTCGCGACGGCGGCAGCGTGGGAGCGTGCCCGGTACTCCGTGTCGGTCAGGCCGAGGTTGGTGGCCTTCTCGGCGGTGGACTTCCTGGGCTGCTGCGCCTCGCCAGCCAGACGGCGCAGCTCCCGGGCCACGTCCAGACCGCCGATGGCGTAGGAGCAGTCGGGTCCGTAGCGCTCGTCCATCATCTGCTCGGCGATGCAGGCAGCCCAGCTCAGCACGGCGGCCCGGTCGGCGTCGACCTGCCGCTGCAAGCCAGCCACCCGGGCGTCGACCTCTGCCGCGCGGTCTCGGAGAGCCGCGCCCTCACGGCGGAGCTGACCGGTCTCGCGGACCAGGGAGTCCCACTCGGCGCCGGCGGGCAGCACCGACAGCACCGCAGCGGTGCGCCGGTCGGTGTGGCACGAGACGGAGGTGCCATCGGGGTGGTAGCAGCCGGTCCAGTAGGTGCTGCCGGTGACAGGGCACGGGTGGGTGTGGTTCGCGTTGTCGAGGGCCGCGGCGATGCGGTCGCGGAGGCCGGCCCGGTCCGCAGGCACGGTGTCGGCAGGCTCGTAGGTCTCCGCGAAGATGCTGCCCTTCACGGGCCAGAACTCCCCACGCGTGCCCTTGACGATCCAGTCCCCGACCCGGGCCACCAGCTCGCCCTCCAGCGTCGGCACGAAGATCTTCGGTTCGGCGTAGGTACCGGACACGGACCCACCGCACCAGGCAGCGAGGTCGAGACCGGGCCGGCCGTCGCTGCTGGGTGGCACCTGGCGGGCTTCGACGGGGATGGGCTTCTTGCGGTAGCGGGTCGGTTCGGTGGTCATGGTCGTCTCCAGGTCGGGTGTGGGAGGGTCGGGGCGCCGGTCCGGCGGTGGTATCGACACCGCCGGGCCGGTTGAGGGCGGTCATGGGTAGCTACTCGGAGCCCTCGGCGGTACCCCACGCCTCGCACGCCGCGTCCAGCACGGCGGCGCCGTTCCACAGCCCGATCCGCCGCCGCCCCGGCTCGCCCCTGTTGATCAGCTCCGCCAGGGCGAACGCGACCTGGACCGGATTGGCGGCCCCCGGGACGGGCATCGCTGCCGGCTCACCGTTGGAGCCGTCCGGCAGGCACTTCGCCCACAGCCACACCGGGCCGCGCTCGGCCTCGCCCTCCTCGATGCCGGGGTGCCACTCCCAGATCAGCAGCAGCCCGTCCGGCCAGCGCACCGCATCCACGCCGTAGGTGTCCTCGGGGGCGAAGCGGAGACAGGCTCGCAGGTAGCAGTCGCTGCCGCGGGTGTCGCAGTCGTCGAGGGTGATGTCGGCGGGGTCGAGGCCGACGTCGGTGAGGGTGTTGACGACGGCGGTGATGTACGTGTCGTGGGGAAAAGTGCGGTCGGTCATGGTCAATTCCTTCTGCTTTACGGCGCTTTGTGACGGTAGGGGGCGACGGTGGCAGTCGCCGGGCCGGTTGCGGGTGGGGTGGGCGGTCACGGCCGAACGGCAGAGGCGGGACCGCTGCCCACCGGGTGGTCGGGGCAGTAATCGCGGCCCTCGTGGTCCGTCCACCCGTCGGCGGCCAGGTCCTCCCGGTGTCGGGCGGCACGCGTCTCGGCGGTGAGCGTCTGGGACGCGGTGATCATGTAGGTGTCGCAGCGGGTGCAGTCGCTGGCCTCGTAGTCGCAGGTGGTCTGGGTGGTGGTGTTTCGGGTGCTGCGCATGATTTCTCCTGTTGGGTGGCGGTCTTGTTGGCGCGCGGGCGGTGTATCCGGATGGGCGGTCAGGCGGTGTCGCCGTGTTGTCGGTCGCGTTTGCGGTCGGCTTCGGCGCGGGCGTTGAGTTCGGCCATGCGTTGGGCGTACGAGGGTGGTGTGGGTGTGGGGGTGGTCTGGTCGCCGCCGGGGAGGCCGACGAGGAAGGCGCCCTGCTGTGGGGTTTCTGCGCGTTCGCGGGTGAGCCAGGTGACCCATGCGGGGCCGAAGTCGGCGGCGCGGGTGGCGCGGGTCTGGTGGTGGCGTACGAACTTGGCGGTGGCGTTGGCGGTGCCTGCGGAGCCGAGGCGGCGGACATCGGCAGCGGCGGCCGCGCGGTCCGTTGTGGTGGGCTGCCAGTCGGCGTTGATCAGAGAGTGAGGCAGGTCGCCTTGCGCGCTACTACCGGTACTTCTCTCTCTACCTGAACCACTACTAGGGGTTGGGGTCGGGTCGGGTCGGGTCGGGGCGCCGTTAGTAACGGCGTGACGAAATGCGCTGACCTGCGACTCTGTCTCCGAAACGAGACACTTTCCGGCCGCTGTCGTGTCGCCGTCGTGCTGCGTTCGTGTCGCCGTCGTGTCGTTGTCGTGCGTTTCGCTGGCATCCGTAACGCCGTTACTGCGCCCGTTATTCGAGGGGGCGTCCGACCCGTCGGGCGGGATCGGCTTGCCGTTCTTCCGGCGCCGGAATGCCTCCTGCCGAGCGGCGTTCCTCTTCCGCTCGGCGAGGACCTGCTCGCGAGAGGGGTTGTACTCCAGGTAGTCGTGGATCTGCCATCCGTCGTCGACGCGGTCCCACAGCCCGGCGTCTTCGAGTTGCTTGGCGGTCACCTTCACTGCGCGGACTTTGGCCACGAGCGGTAGCTCGCGTTCGGCGATGCACCCGTCGGTCAAGTTCTCGGCGCACCAGCAGAGCGCGGATACGTGCAGCCGGAACGCCCGATCGGACAACAGCGCGACCTTCCGGTGGGAAGGGAAGCGGTCGTCCAACTTGACCCAGGGCATGAAGGGCTTCTCTCGTTCGTCCTGATCAGGGAGGGGCGGGGCCGCGTGGTGGCGGCCCCGCGGGTGGGCTAGCGCCAGTCGGGCAAGCTGCCGTTGCGGCGGCGGGTGTTGTACGCGCGGACGATGGCGTCAGAGATGCAGTGGGCGACGGTTCCGCCCTGGAAGTCCCGGGCGCCCCGAGCCTTGCCGAGGAGACCGGAGGGCCCGCCGGGGTACTCGGCCAGCTTCTTTACCAGCGCAGGCAGGTCGACGACGTTTCCGAACCGGTTGAAGACCGCACCGATCCCGAGGAGAACGTCGCCGTTGACCGCCTCGCTGCGATAGCCCCATGCCTCGGAGACGACCCGGAGGGTGAGCTGGAGAGCCCGGCCGGGCTGCATCGTGGTGTCACGTCCCTGGTCGCCGTGGAAGACGCGTTCCAGGCTGCGCACAGCGGTGATGCACTTCTCGGCGCTGGCGTCCGCGATGGTCCAGCCGGCAGCTTCGGCGATGGCGGTGATGTTGACCGCGTCCGGCTCTCCGGCGGTGACGCGGGCCAGGAACTTGTAGATGCTCTTGACCTGCCGGTTGTCGTTAAGGCCGAGGAAGAGTTGAGCCTCCTGGGCGAGCGTGAGCCCGGTGAAGACCCTGCACTCGATCTTCTGGTCGGCCCATCCCGCCTTGCGGATGAGGTCTGCCCGGTTCTGTCCGTCGAGCCAGACCTGTTCTCCGCCGGGGCGCCGGGAGACGTCCGGGACTCCGAGGAGGCTGGGGTCGAAGCCTTCGCGGAGCTTCTTCTCCACCCAAGCCGAGTCGACGGGGCGGGTGTTGACGCGAGGGTCCCGTCCGACCGAAGACACAAGCAGCCATTCGATGGTGACGGTGATTTGGCCCGAGGCGATGAGGTCAGTGAGTAGCATGGACGTGTTCCTTCAGCTTGTTGTTGAAGCTGCGCAGCACACGCAGCACTTGGTCGAGGTCGCGCCGCCACAGCGCGGCCTCTTCTGCGTCGATGGACTCATCCAGCTCGTTGATGCCGGCGAATCCGACGCAGAGTCCTGAGAGGGCAGCCATCCCGTCGGTGATCGACTTGCGCTGGGAGCGCTGGGGCATGCGCCTACCGCCCGCGTCGAGGAGGGGCGCGGCGGGTGCGGCCGGTTCGGGGCGGCTGCGGGTTGTGGGGGCTTCGGGGCCTCGGTTGGTCTTGCGACCTTTCCAGTGCTCGTAGACCGCGGTGACGGTGAGGGGCCGGCCGCCGTCGGTGGGGCGTACTTCTTCGCCCGCCGTGATCCGGTCCATGAGGTCGAGGGCTGTCTTGGAGGCGGCCTGCCGTTCCGGTGAAACCGCTGTCCGCTGGCCCTTGTTGATCTCGTAGCCGTCCGCACCGTTGGCGACCTGCTTGATGCGGGAGTATGTGGCTGTCGAGAGGCCGACCGCCTCGGCGGCACGTTCGCGGGAGTCGTACTTTTCGGTTCCGTTCGCCAGTACGGCACCGATAGGGCTGCCGCCTGGCGATCGACCGGCCAACTGCGAGGCGGCCTTACGCTCGGCGGCTCGGGGCTTCTCCAATTCCTCAATCTGCCGTCCGAGCGCGATCAGCTCTGAGGCGGTCATCGGCTTCCGGCAGATGTTTTCGTCGCGCTCGGCCTTCAGGAGGTCGACGGCGTCGTGGATGTGCTCGGCGACGACGACTTGCACCTCGTCCATGCCGAGACGGCGGCACGCTTCGAGGCGACGCCCTCCGGCGATCAGCTTGTTCTCGGCCGTGACGACAATCGGTTGGAAGAGTCCCAACGCCTCGATGGATGTCATCAGGTCGGTGAGGTCGCCGAGGTCGGTTCGAGCGCGGTCTCCTGCCTTGATCTCGTGAATGCCGACCTTCTTGGTCATCAAGCTGTGTCCTTTCCATGGGCCCCGCGCCGTGCTGGTGCGGGGCTTCGTGCTGTGTGTCCCGTCCGGGGCGGGGCTCGGGGCCGGCCGCCCCGGACGGTGCTGCGGGGCGGGACAGTTAGCGGACGAACTCGGCGCGGCGGCGGTCCTCCCGGGCACGCTGGTGCTCGCGGTACTCGTCCTCAGTGGGGTATCCCGAGAGCCCGGCGCCGAGGATGTCGTCCGGCTTCGTGGGGCCGGGACCGGCCTCGTCGAACGTCCCCTCCATCTGACGGCGGCGCCACATCGCCCGCTTCGCCTCGGCGAGGGTGACGGCCTCCTCGTCGCTGGCGGCGACCTCGCACTCGGTGATGCGGAATTTGACGTGCGGGGGCTTCTCCTCGCCGTCGGCGTGGCCGGTGTAGGAGGTGGAGGTGAGGGCGACGATCGCGTAGACGACCGTGCCCGGCTTCTCGAAGGCGCCGCGCTTCTGGTCGCGGTTGAGGGCGACGTCGATGTGTCCGGCGGCCGTGTCGAGTTTGGCCTCGGGGGTCTGGTGGGCGGGCAGTTTGGGCATCAAAGGGTTCCGTTCTGGTAGGCGTCGGCCGCGTCGGCGGCCTGCTGGGCGAGGGCCTGTTCAGCGCAGGTCTTGTGCGCGGGCTTTCGTTTCGAGTCGCGGAGCTGGGTGGGGACGCCGCAGTACCGACAGGGCTTCTCGGTCCAGGACCAGTGCGAGGGGTCCCGCCAGTCGAGGAGTCCGGTGGGCGGGGGCTGCGGGCGCGGGCGGCGGGTCATGCCGCGCTCCGGGCGGAGGGGATGCCGTGCGCGGCACGGGCCCGCAGGACCGTCCGAGAGGACACCCCGAGGCGCCGCCCGATGGCGTCGTCGTCCAGGCCCTGGGTAACCAGTTCGGCCACGTCGGCGGCATGGAGGTGACGGGGAGCGCTGGGGCTGTCGGGGTCTGGGATGCACGCGGGGTCGTCGATGTCAGCCCATGCCATCGGGCCGTGCCAGCCGTGTGCCTGCGCGTGGTTGCGGGCCTGCTCGGCGGCCCGGGTGGGCGGGGCGGGGCTGGTCGAGAGCTGCCTGTAGACGCGTGCCACCGAGGTAGCGGTCGCCGCCCGGATGGTGGTCCACCGTCCGTCGGCGGTTTGTTGCAGGCTGCTCGGCGGGGCTCCGGCTCTGCGGGCGACGTCGGCCAGGGAGTGGCCGAGGACCATCAGGGCCTGAAGGCGACGCCTGGTGCCGGCGCCGTCGACCATTCCGCGCGGTACCGGCGGGGCCTGGTCGAGGCGGATGCCGAGGATGGCGGACGCCGTCTTGCGGTAGACCATCGGAGACCCGCCGAGGACGACGGACACTGTGGCTTGATGGAGGCTGGCGGCGGCTGCGATCTGGTACTGCGTCCAACCTCGTGCGATGAGCCGCTCAAGGTGGACACGCACCTGTGTGGCGTCGACGCGGCGCGCCACGCCGTTGATGCGGTCGTAGCTGAGGCGTAGCCGGTAGGAGCGCCCGGCGTCGCAGCATTCCTTGCAGCGGCATCCGCCGTGGTAGCGGGAGTAGGTGCCGTGGTCGGGGAGCTTCACAGGCTCACCGCCTCGGGGAGGCGCCACACGCGGATCACGCAGCCCGGCGTGCTCAGGACATCCGAGCCGCCGGACTTGTCGGCGACGTAGTACTTCGCGAGGCGGACGTACTCGACGACACGGGCATCGTCCTTCCACACCACACCGGTCAGTGCGTCCTCAGTGGCGCGCAGGAGCTTGGACAAGTCCGGGGTACTGGCCGGTCGCCACATGAAGGACTTCGACCAGCGAGTTCCGGTCGGCCACCAGGTCGGCCGTCCCCCGGGGCGGTGTCGAACCGTGAACACCATGGACACGGCGAGGGGTCCGTCGAGCGGTGCGGGTGGCATGGCCTCGATCGCGGCGGCCTTGACGTCCTGGCGCCACGGCTTGACCTTCTTCGACGACTCGATCATCACGCCGCCGCCGACGTGCCGCTTGCTGCCCTGGGGGGCGGGGGCGCCGTGGACGGTGATGGTGATGTCGGGGCGGGGCCCGACCGCCGTGGTGGCGGCCGGGGTGTGCAGGGTGGCGGTCACTGGTCACCGCCGTCACGCGGGGCAGGGACCATGGGCCACTCGGCCCTTACGCCGTCGGCCTGGTGCTCCTTGCCGGGCGTCCGCCGGAAGTAGTCCGCCAGCCCCTCGGCCTGCTCCCGCGCCCACTCGATCTGCCGCGCGTGCAGGTCGTCGAGGGCGACGCGCGGCAGGTCCGGGAAGCTGCTCCCGATCCGCCACACCACTCGGCATGCGGCGATGGCGTCGGCGTCCGCATTGTGTGCGCCGTCGAGCGGGACTCGATACGTCCGGCAGAGGTCTTCGAGCTTCCGGCCGCCGCGCCGGAACCGGTCGATCTTCTTGTCGAGGACGCGGGGATCGATGACGCGCAGGTCGTCGCCGACGATGTCGATAAGGGGCTGCACGCCGTGACGGCGGGCCTCGCGGTCCAGCATCGTCAGGTCGAAGCTCGCGTTCATCGCGACGACCGGGACCCCGGCGAGGACGACCTCGGCAAGCGCCGCGGTGACCTGCTCCACGACCTCGGCCGCCGGACGGCCCTCGGCGCGGGCCTTCTCGGTGGTGACGCCGTGGACCTTCGCGGCCTCCTCGGGGATCTCGATCCCGGGGTCGGCCATCCACGTCGCGGACTGAGTGGACTGACCGCCGCCGCACTGGACGACGCACGCGGTGACGATGCGGTCGGTCTCGGTGTCGACGCCGGTGGTCTCCAGGTCGAATCCGGCCAGACGGCCAAGATGCCAGCTCATGAGCCACCGCCCGTGCGCTCGCCGTAGATCCGGCGCCCGAGACTGTCAAGCGTCTCCATCTCGCCGGTCTCGTTCGCCACCTTGGTGTTGAGCATCCGCAGGTTGCCCAGCTCGTAGCCGATCTGTTGCAACCGGCCCTGTGACGTCTTCTTGTCGAGGATCTCGTCGCGGTACGACTCGGCCGAGCGGGGCGACGCGTCGTTGCCGCGCTCGATGCGGTCGGCGTCCGGGTCCTTGTCGTGCGTCGGCGTGAGGCCGAAGCCCAGCAGCAGCGTCCGCAGCGCGACGGACTGCGCCTTGGTCGTTGCCTTGTCGGCGGTGTCGAGGGCCTCACCCATCGTCTGGAGGGTGAGCGTGTCTCCCAGCGGCCCCATGATCGTCCAGGTGACGAGGACGGAGCACTCGCGCATCTTGGTGCCCTTGGCGGTGGTCTTCTCGCCGTAGCTGGCCTCGACCTTGGAGGACATGACGTTGACGCCGTGCTTCAGCGTGACCGGGCCGAAGACGTTGACGACGGTGTCGACGCCGCGGAAGTTGAAGCGGGTCCCGGCCTGGTTGTACAGCTGGTCCTTGCTGATGGCGCGGATGTCGCGGCGGACGCGGAGCCACGCGACCCCGACGGGCACCATCTCGGGGTCATCGTCGCCGGGCTCGTAGTCGGCCATCGGGTCCGGCACCGGGGTGAACTCCTCGGCGGGCGCCGCGTCCTGCGGTGCGGACGCCTCGGTGTCGGTGCGGCCGGCGGCGGCTGCGGCCCGCTCAGCGATCGTGGTCATGCGGCGTGCTCCTCACGGACAGAGCGGGGAATGTTCAGCTGGTAATGGGTGCGGTCCTCCACGCAGTCCGCGTAGGCGTCCGGCCAGCGCTCGGCCAGCCGCGCCAAGTCGGTGTTCCGCTTGGTGCGCTCGTCGAGCGATACGAGGATCCGGTCCAGGACAGTGGCGGCCTCGGCGCCCGCGAGACCGGCGAGGATGCGGGCCTTCGCGGCCTTCTTCCGCTTCTCGGCGGCGGCCATCTCGGCGTGCGCGTCGAGGTAGTCGTCAACGGCGACCTGTGTGTCGACGTCGCGGGTGACGTCGACCGTGCCAGCGCGCTCCGGGTGGAGGCGGCCGTACAGGTCGAGGAGCACATCGGGGTCGGCATCATGGGAGAGGACCGGGGCGCGGCGGGTGGTGATCTGCTGCCAGGCCCGCTCACCGGCGGCCCGCAGGTCGGCGACGAGCTGGGCGTGGTCGGCGACCCGGATCACGTACTGGCGGTAGTCGTTGCCGCCGATGAGGACCGCGGCGTGGATGTGGTCGAAGCCGCAGACGATGGCCTGCCACAGGGTCTGCACGAGGACGTCGTCGGCGACGCCCTTGCGGAACTGTCCGGCCTTCATCTTGTCGCGGCACTTGATCTCCACGGCACATTTCTCGCGGCCGTCGGCGAGCGGGCATTCCAGGACTCGGCGGTCGAGGGTGCACATCTCGTGAGGCCGGTCGGCGTGGGCGACGAGGCCGACGCGGCGGACCACGCTGCGGTTGCGGCGTGCCCATTCGCGGGCGACGGTTTCCTCGTTGAGGCGCCCCCACAGGGCGGGTTCGGAGTCGTCGGACTCCAGTGGCAGGCCGCCGGTCTTGTCGTGCCAGACGGAGAGGGCGTTGCCGTAGCGGCTGATGCCGAGGATCGCGGCGATGTCGGAGGAGCCGATGCCGGAGCGGCGGGCGGTGAGCCAGGCGGCACGGTCGGCGTCCGCGGGGAGGATGAGTCGGCCGGTGGGTGTGACCCGTCGGCCGGCGGCCGGGGCGCTGGTGGCCCCGGCCTGCACGGTGGTGGTCATGACGTGCTGCTTTCGGTGCTGGCCCACGCCTTGGTGCGGGCCTGGTGGGTGTTGTGGCGGCGGGTGCGGGTGCCGCTGTGGCTGGTGCACAGCTCGCCGCGCTCGGCGCCGCAGGTGGGGCAGGCGACGGCGATCTGCGGCAGGGCGCGGGCGGGCTCGGGGGCGGCGGTCATACGGGCCCCCTGACGCCGTGGGTCAGGAACTGGCGGCCGATCCACTCGCTGTACGCCGGAGGCACTGCTTGGCGGGCCTCGGTCTTGTTCATCCACGTACAGCCCATAGCGTCCGCGTAGGCCCTCTCGGCCTTGTGCATGAACGGCAGCAGCCCCTTGTGGTGCCAGCACGGCGGCAACAGCTCCCCGCCGCCGCCCCACGACGTCTCGAACACGCGGTGGCGGCGGACGTTCACGCCGAACTGCGAACCGCACAGCAGGTAGTCCGGACGGAGCGGCGCCTCGGGAACGTTCTCGATCACCCAGGGCCGACCGCTCGCGGCCATCAGCTTCCGGCCCGGGGTGAGCAGGTCCTCGTGGTCGTCGCGGCTGCCACGCCACTGGGTGACGTTGGCGAAGTACTGGCAGGGCCACGACGCGTGGACGAGCGCGTACCGCTCGATCTCCCCGGAGGCGGTGATGGAGGCGAGGTACTCCAAGGCGTCGGCCTGGTGGAACTCGAACGGGTAGCGGGGCTGCGGGTGGAGGTCGATGCCGACGACGTCGAACCCGGCGAGCCAGTAGCCCATGGACAGGCCGCCGGCGCCGCAGCACAGATCCAGCACCAGCAGTCCGTTGGGGATGTGATCGGGGACGGGACCCCGCTGTTCGCGCGTAGTGGTGTTCATCCGCAGATCACCGCCCCGATGACCACGGCGACGAGGAGCAGGAGCACCGCGCCGCAGCCGGACTGCGGCTGGTTGTCGTAGCTGGCGCGGTCCTGGAGGTCACGCGCGGAACGGCCGGTGCCGTCCTGACGCGGGCGGTTCCAGGTGCCGCCGAAGGTGTCCGGCATCAGGCACCGCCCTCGGTGACGTCAGACCAGCCGTCCATGTCGTCGGAGTCGGCGGGCTCCCAGGTGCTGCGGTCGTCGGCCCGCCACCCGAACGCGACGCGCTGATCGCCGCCCGGGTCGGTGTCGATGTGCTGCACGTGGAACTCGATGCAGTGGCCGTGGTGGGTCCGTGTGTAGACGTGTCCGGGCTGGAAGAAGTTGGGAGTGGCCGTCGCCGCCGGTGTGGCGGTGGCCTTCTCCTCGACGCCGAGGAACAGCCTGATCGCGCCCCGGTCAACCTTGGAGGCGAGGACCCCGATGACGTCCGCCTGCAACGCATGCTGCGCGCTGCCCGTGGACCGGTACTCCCGTTCCTTCTTCGCCAGCCAGGCGACGACCTCGCCCTTGGCCTCGCGCAGTACCTCGGTGCGGTGCGCGTCGACCAACTGCTCGGCGCGGGCCACGTCCTGGAGGGTGGCGATCCCGCCGAGGCTGTCCGAGGACAGAGCGGCGATGAGGTAACGACGGGCGCTCATCGGGCACCGTCCTCAGCCGCGACCTGCGCGGCCACATCCGGCTGCTCACCGGTCAAGTCCCACCGGACGCACCGGTCGAGGTGACCGCACCGGTCGCAGCAGGTACCGCAGTCACAGTCACGCATCGGGGTCCCCCTCGTCGTGGCGGTCGGCGGCGTTGCGGCAGCCGGCCGAGCAGTACGTCGTCCCGGCCGGGACCTGCGTCGGGCACTCCGCACACGGTCGGCGGGCCTCGCAGGCGGCGACGAGCGCCAACGTCGCGTGGGCCTGCGCCTCGGTCGCGAGGGCGAGCCCGGCGGCCGAGTCGGCGCCGTCCCCGTACGTGAAGTGGTGCGCCAAGCCGAGGAGGCGTTCCGCCTCGCGGTAGTGCTGCGGCCCGTTCATCGGGTGGCTCCCCTGTGAACGGAGTGGGCGAGCGCGATCTCGTGAAGGCGGGCGGTCGCCGCGTCGACCACGACGAGGACCAGCCCGGATACCCGGGCCACCACCACGCCGGGCGCGCGACGCAGCCACTCCGGCAGGTGCAGCTCCTTGGCGTCGGCGGCCACCTTCACGGTGACGGCGAGCACGAGGTACGCGCTGGCGCTGTAGTCGACGATCTGGAACGGCGTCATCACTCGTCACCGTCCGGGTCGTACGCCGCCGCGACCTCCAGCGGCGTCACCACGTAGCCGGTGCACTCCTGGACGGGCACGTCGTCGCCGTCGCAGCACTCGACGTCGAAGTACGTCAGCTCCTCCGGGCTGAGAGCGTCGCCGTCATCGGGCACCCATGAGACAAGGCCGGTCGCTCCCTCACGGGTGGCCAGTGCCTCGCAGTGCTCGACCGCGGCGTCACGGGTGGAGTAGGTCCCGAGGACGATCCCGGAGTCCGGGTGCTCCGCGCGGTACACGAAGGTGGACGCGGCCTCCAGCTCCGCGATCCGGGCAACCAGCCACTCCACAGCCGGAGTCAGCGTCTCCCCGAGCGCGAACGGAACCTTGCGCTCCTCGCCGTTCGGGGACAGCACGCCACGCATGCTCAACGCATCGTTCTGGAGCGCGACGAGCCGACCACGCCGACGCTCCCGCTGAGCCTCCAACTCGGCGACCCGAGCCTTCAGCCGCCCCCGATCGGCACCCACATCCGCGAGATCCCGCGACCGCTGCTCCAACTCCGCCGACAACCGCTCCCGGTCCTTCAGCAGAGACCGCGACACCGGATCCCGCCGAGCACGATCCTCGAACCAGGCCACATTCATCGCGTCCCAGTTCTCATCGAGGACCAGCCACTCACGGACCGCTTTGCGCGCCGCCTTCAGCGACTCTGCGACAGACGAACCACCCCGCCGTGACTGCTCGTCGGTGTACTCAATCGCCCGCTTCAGAGCGTCGCTCCACTGCGCGTCCTGCAACTCCTCGTACTCACCGGCGGGCAGAAGATAGAAGGCGCGCGCCACGTCGGGGATGCTCACGACGACCTGCGTCTGCTTCTCCTGCGGACGGACGATGTTGTAGCTGTCCAGCTTCACGCGGACACTGATCGACTCGGTCACAGCGCCACCGCCGACGCGTCCGCCTGCATCGCAGCCCACTCAGCAGCCGGAATCCACCGGCACGAGCACAGACGCACCGTCACGCCGTCCATGACCACCGTCGCGGACAGGTACTCGTAGCCGTCGCCGCCCCTGGAAGCGGCCTTGGTACGAGCGGAGACCTCACCGCCGAGCCGCACCGCCCAGGGGCCAACGCCCTCCGGGTCGGACTGAATGTCCACATGGACTTCATCGCGCGTCACCCTCGGGCGAACGGCGATCAGTTCGGGCAGCTCGCCGGTAGCAGCCATGGCGAGGAGGCGACGCGTCACAGCAGCGACCTGCCGGGCGTGCTCCTCCCACGCGCGGACAACGCTCTCGAACGGCAGAGCGTCCGGCAGTGGAGCTTCCGCCAGGGACAGGACCGCGACGGTCCGCCCGGGGAGATCGATAGGATTCGTACTCAAGGTGATCCACTTCCTTCGTTGGTGTGGTGGATTGCCGAGGGGCTGTCAGGACCGGGCATGGTCCGGGCGGCCCCGCTTACATGGGGGAGATCAGGCGGCGGCGGCAGCGGTCGACGGCGGAGCCTTGACCACGCGGCCGGCGGGCCGGGTGAGGATCCGGCGCAGCTCGTCGACGAGTTCAGGACTCGGCTCCGGTGCCGCTGCGACCAGCGCGTGAATGTGGGAGATGACCTCGTCGCCGAGGAGCGCACGGCGCTCTTCGCGGGTCACGCGGCGACCTCGATCGGGACGCGCTTGATGACCTCGCGCAGGTCGCAGTCATATGCCTCGGCGAGCCGCATGGCCGAGTTCAAGTCAGGCTGTGCCTCGCCGCTGAGGTAGCGGTAGACGGATGACTCAGGGATTCCGGTCCGGCGGTTGATCTTGTAGCCGGTGGAGTCGCCGCGTGCGGTGGTGATTTCCAGCAGCTTGGGGATGTCCAGGCGGAACACGTACTCACTCCTCCCGATGCCGTTGTCGCTGGTAGCAGGGTGTTCCTTGCTCACGAGGGAGACTTTGGCATATCTATTGCTCCCTAGCAAGGGTGCTTGCGTGTGAGGGAGGGGTGAATTTCTATGCGAACGCTTGTTCGATTACGTCTGTGACCAGTGTTAATGCAGGTCAGTGACCTAATGGCCACTCTTGCGCGTGAGGGATTCTGTGGCTACTCCCTAGGTAGGGAGGTACAGTTCCGGGACATGACAGACGGGACCCCCACGCGCGCGCAACGATTCGCCGCCATCGTCGTGCCCGCCGCGGAACGCGCCGGCTATACCGGGTTCGGCGCCAAAGCGCGCTTCGCCCGTGACACCGGCATGACCGACAGCAGCGTCACGCGCATGTGGCAAGGGGTCGCCCTCCCGGATGCCCGGTTCTACCGCGCCATCAGCGACGCGGCTGGCGTCAACCTGGGAACCCTCCTCGTTGAGGGTGGCGTTCTGTCGCCTGAATCCCTCCAGTCACTGTCCGAAACTGACCGATCGCAGGTAGGCTCTGCGCTTACCCCGGAGGAAGCGGCTGACCGGCTCGGAATCAGGGACGACGTGGGGCGCCAAATGTTCTTCGCAACCATCGAGCGTCTCAAGCGTCTAGAAGACGACGCCTCCGACGATCACAACGCTGACCACGGCGGGGCGGCAGCGCAGATGTGACGCGGGGGTACGGATGGAACGCGCGAGCGGAGCAAGGGCCACTACTACCGCAGGCGGAACGATTCTGCTCGGGGGAGCAGCACTCACCCTGTACGGCGTCACCAGCGGCCAAGCCGCTCATTCTCTCGGTGGCCTGGCCGGCACTCTGGTGGGCCTGACCGCGATCATCCTGTCGGTAATCCACGGATGGGTCACCGACACCCGCAGCGAGCGCATCATCCTTGCCGCTGTGCAGAGGGAAGCGCAGGCAGAGCGATCCCGGTACATCGCCGCGCAGGCCGCGCTGGAGAACGAGCAAGCGCGCCTCAACCGAGACGCCGCCGCCGAACGCGCCCGTGCCCGCGCCGGCCTCGCTGCCGAACGCGAAGCGATGAAGATTGCGTTCGAGGAAGAGCGGGCCAAGCTCGTCTGCGAGACATTCGAGGCAGCGGTTCAGATGGTGCGGCACGGCCAACTGGACGACCAGCCGGTCAAGAGCGAGGTCGTCATCCAGTTCCCGACTCAGCAGCCGGAGCGATCTGGGGAGCACTCGCGCTCGCGCGAACGTGGCGTGGTTGGGCCCTGAAGCCGTCCTGCCCCACAAACGTCAGCGTCACACGACCAGGCTCGATCGCTCGCACGCCACGTGCACGCGCCTTGTGCACGACGATGTTCACCACCGCGCGCAGTACCGCTCGCCGCTGCTCGATGGACAACTCCTCGTTCCAGATGTGATCCACGTGTGCAGAGCCGAGGAGCCTACGCACCACCGGCGGTGCCGTGTTCACCTGAGCCTCCAGAGCGGCAGCCTCAATCTGTGGCAAGAGCCGTTCCTCGATGCCAGCGAGGGAGGCGATCGACAACTCGGGCGTGTTGTCGGGCCGGAGCCGTCCGGCTCTCTCCCGGGCCTCCGCCAACTGCTGTTCCAGCGCCTTCTTACGCGCGCGGGCGGCAGCAGCCCTCTTCTCCTCTTCGTCTGACTGAAAGGCTGCCACGGCGGCCTTCGAGGCCAGCCAGGCGATGACCGCTTCTTCGACGTATGCATCCAACTTGGCCTCAGCCATCTGGGCATCGAACGCCTTCGAGCAGTGGTAGACCTTGCGGTCGCGTGACTTCCCCAACTTCATGTGCGGCCGGTCGGGACAGTTACCGCACCGCGCTATCCCCGACAGGAGGTGCTTGACAGCCCAATCGCGGGTCGTCGCACGCGATTCGTCCCTCACGATGTTCTGCACTGCGTCGAAGAGTTCATCGCTCACGATGGCGGGCCAGGTGGCACCACCGATCTCCTGACCCTGATGGACTCGCCGCCCTTTGTATCCAACGTTCCGTAGCATCGTGGGCAGGTGGTAGTAGTCCCAGGCGATGCCTGGCAGTCGCTCACCGCGGGTCTTGAGATCCTGGACGATCGAGTACTCGGTCTGACCCGCAGCGACCCGCTCGAAGATCTCTCTGACGATCGGCCCGTGGCGCGGATGCTCGTACTGCTCGGTGAGGTCGCCTGTCTCCGGGTCGTAACGGCGGGCGTAGCCCCACAGGATCCGACCGTGAGGGAGCCCCTTATTCGCCTGTGAGCGGGTGGTGCGAAGGATGCGGTCCCGGATGCCATCCACCTCGTCTTCAGCGGCGATGGCGTCTTGCGCCGTGGCTTTGCGGTCCTCGCGCTTGCTGAGGTCGTAGACCTGGCCGTTGTAGCAAAGGAGAACATTGTTCGCCATGCAGGCATTGCGGAGGCGGATGTACGCCTCAATGTCGCGGTAGTACCGGGACGCCTCCCATGCGACCACGATTCGTCCCTTGCCAGCCTCGATCGCTGCGAGGAGCGACTCGAAGTCCTTCCTTTGGCGTCGGGCGTGGCGAGATGCGGAGCGATCGATGTCCTGATCGAAGACTTCCGCAACGGGCCAGTCATGGCTTTCGCAGAGGTCGCGGCCGGAGGTGATCTGGTCCGCGACCGAGCGGCCCTTCTTCTTCGGGTCGCGGGAAGCCCGGCCGTAGAGCAGTGCGTGGAAGACGATGTCCGGATAGACCAGGTGCAGGTATTCGGGCGCGACAGGCATGGTTCGAGGGTAGCGAAAAACCTCCCTTAGCGACATTGTCAGGAGGCAACTTCACGATCCTGTTGGCTCTGCTGGTCGGACCTGCGGGGACGGCGCAATTGGTGGAGCGGCGGGGGCTCGCGCCGAGGCTCGGGTTGCCGTTGCGGACGACGGCGGTTCTGGGCGGGGCGCTGACGCTGGGGTTCGTGGTGGTGTGCCGGCCGGAGCCGAGTGTGGTGCGGGCCGCCGCGTGTGGCGGGATCGCGCTGCTCGCGATCGTCACGGGACGGCGCAGATCGTTGATCCCGGCGCTGGCGGCTGCGGTACTGCTGCTGGTGCTGTACGACCCGTGGCTGTCGCGGAGTTACGGCTTCGTGCTGTCGGTGCTGGCCACCGGTGCGCTGCTGACGGTCGCCCCGAGGTGGAGCGGTGCTTTGCGGCGGCGTGGGGTGCCCGCGCGGGTGGCGGAGGCGTTGGCCGCCGCGGCGGCTGCGCAGGCGGTGTGCGCCCCGGTCGTCGCGATGATGGCGGCGCGGGTGAGTCTGGTGGCGGTGCCGTGCAATCTGCTGGCGGAGTTCGCGGTGGCGCCGGCCACGGTGCTGGGGTTCGCGGCGCTGGCGGCGGCTCAGGGGGCGTTGCCGGTGGCCAAGGGGCTGGCGTGGTGCGCGAGTTGGCCGGCGGGCTGGATCGCGGACATCGCCCGGACGGGCGCGGCGCTGCCGGGCAACGGCGTGGACTGGCCGGGCGGTTGGCGAGGGGGACTGCTGCTCGCGGGGGTCACGGCCGTGGTAGTGCTGGTCGGCAGACGCCTGCTGACGTACCCGTGGGTGGCGGCTGCGGGGGCGGCGGTGCTGCTGCTCGTGGTGGTCCAGCCGCCGCCGCTCACCCGGGTGATCGCGGGATGGCCGCCGCCGGGCTGGCGGTTCGTGATGTGCGACGTGGGACAGGGCGATGCGGCGGTGCTCGCGACGGGCGACGGTGCGGGGGTGGTCGTGGACGCCGGTCCCGACCCGGTGCTCGTGGACCGGTGTCTGCGGGGACTCGGTGTCACCAGGGTTCCGCTCGTGCTCCTGACGCACTTCCACGCCGATCATGTGGCGGGGCTGCCGGGGGTGTTGCGGGGCAGATCGGTGGGGGTGATCGAGACGACGGCGTTGCGGGAGCCGGCGGACCAGGCCGCGCTCGTGCACCGGACGGCGGCCGGGCGGAACATTCCGGTGCGGCGCGCGGTGGCGGGGGAGAGACGGCGTACGGGAGCGCTCGACTGGCGGGTCCTGTGGCCGCCGCGCGCTTCGTCCCCGGTACCGGGGATGCCGGGGATGCCGGGGCCGATCGCGGCGGAGGGGCCGAACGACGCGAGTGTCACCCTCCTGGTGCGCACCGCCGGACTGCGTCTGCTGCTGCTCGGGGATCTGGAACCTCCGGCGCAGCGGGGGTTGTTGACGAGCGCGTTCGGGGTGGGGCTGCCGAGGGTGGATGTGGTGAAGGTCGCCCATCACGGGTCGGCGTATCAGGATCCGGAGCTGTTGCGCCGGGTGGCGCCGAGGCTGGCGTTGATCTCGTGCGGAGCGGACAACTCGTACGGGCATCCGTCGCCCCGGACCGTCGGGGCGCTGCGAGCGGCGGGGGCGAGGGTGCTGCGTACGGACCGGGACGGACCGGTGGCGGTGGTCGGCGGGGCGGATGGGCTGGGGGTGGTCACGGAACCGTGGTGAGTGTGCCGGGGTGACCGGTCAACGAAGGGAGACGGAAGGTTGTTACCGCAGGAAACTGGTGCTGAACTGCTGAAACAGTGATGGGGATGAGTAATTCGGGGTACTTGGCGCAGGGGTGGATCAAGGGCTGGATTCCCGCGATGTGGGCCCGTGTTGCCTCGAAAGCCTCAAGGGTGGTCGAATGCATTCTCGATACAACTGATGTCATTTCGGACTGGGGTGTTTCGGGGATGTTCGGCCGTTGGCGGGAGAAGCGTACGCATGCGGGGCGGGTGGGCCCGTTGTCGGCCGCCGTGATGCCGCCCGGCGCGGGGGTGCTCACCTGCCGGGTCCTTGACCCGGTGAACGAGCCCGTGCGGAACGCGGAGCTGGCCATCAGTGATGTGATGGGCCGTGAGGTGGTCAGCGGCGGGACGGACCCGTTCGGGTCGTTCGTGGCGACGGTGCCCGTGGGGGAGTACCGGCTCGCGGTGTCGGCCGAGGGGTACACGCCGTATCGGGCGACGGCGACCGTGGGCGACGGTGGGCACGCGTCGATCGGTGAGGTGACGCTCCAGGTCGCGCAGCCGCCCGCCCTGCCGGATCCGGGGGACTGGGAGATCGAGCCGACGCACTCGTCGATCGCGTTCACGGCGCGGCACATCGGGCTGGCGCGGGTGCACGGACGGTTCAACACCTTCGCGGGGGTGCTGCGGATAGCCGACGCGATGGAGCAGTCGGCGATGCATGTGGTGATCGATGCGGCGTCCATCGACACCAATGTGCAGATGCGGGACGACCATCTGCGGTCGGGGGACTTCCTGGATGTGCACCGGTTCCCGACGCTGGAGTTCTACAGCGACCGGTTCGTGCACAAGGGCGGGGTGCGGTGGGCGGTCACCGGGGCGTTGACACTGCACGGTGTGACACGCACGGTCACGCTCGACGTGGAGTATCTGGGCATCGGCAACGGTATGGAGGGTGAGACGCGGGCCGCCTGCCGGGCGGTCACCGAGCTGCACCGCGACGATTTCACGGTCAGTTGGCAGACGATGCTCGCCCGCGGGATAGCGGTGGTCGGGCCGAGCATCGAGATAGCCCTCGACATACAGATCGTCCCGAAGAGCTGACCCGGTGCCGGAGAATGTCCCGGTGAGTGATGTGAGACATGTGCTGGTGCTGCCCGACCGCGGAGCGGCGGAGGAGGCGGCGGAACAGCTGAGGGACCGGTTCGGGGTGGCGGAGGAACCGCAGCTCGTACGGGACGCGTTGGCCGGCGAGGACGATGCCGAGGACGCCCAGTGGCTCGTGGTCGTCGAGGACGCGCAGGGCCGACTGGACGCCGGGCGGCTCGACGCGTTCGCTGCGGAGTGGGACGGCTGGCGCGAGGCTCCGTAACCCGATGGGCATCGGCTCGGGCGGCGGTGTCAGTGGTGCGTGGGATGCTTGACGGCGATGGCCAAGAAGATCGCACACGACGACCCGCTCGCCCCCGTCACGCTCGCCGTGGGGCAGGAAGACCTGCTGCTCGACCGCGCGGTGCGGGAGGTGGTGGCGGCGGCGCGGGCCGCCGACGCCGACACCGATGTACGGGACCTCGCCTCGGACCAGGTGCAGCCGGGGACGCTCGCCGAGCTGACCAGTCCGTCGCTGTTCGCCGAGCGGAAGGTCGTGATCGTGCGCAATGCGCAGGATCTGTCGGCCGACACGGTCAAGGACGTGAAGGGGTATCTGGGGGCGCCCGCCGAGGAGATCACCCTGGTGCTGCTGCACGCGGGCGGCGCCAAGGGCAAGGCGCTCCTGGACGCGGCGCGCAAGGCCGGGGCGCGGGAGGTCCCGTGCCCGAAGATGACGAAGCCGGCGGACCGGTTGGCGTTCGTGCGCGGTGAGTTCCGTACGGTCGGCAGGGCCGCGACGCCCGAGGCGTGCCAGGCGCTGGTGGACGCGATCGGCAGTGATCTGCGGGAGCTGGCGTCGGCGGTGTCGCAGCTCGTGGCGGATGTGGAGGGCACGGTCGACGAGGCGGTGGTCGGCCGGTACTACACGGGCCGCGCCGAGGCGTCGAGCTTCACGGTCGCGGACCGGGCCGTGGAGGGCCGGGCGGCGGAGGCGCTGGAGGCGTTGCGCTGGTCGCTGTCGACGGGGGTGGCGCCGGTGCTGATCACCAGTGCGCTGGCGCAGGGGGTGCGGGCCATCGGGAAGCTGTCGTCCGCGCGGGGCGGTGGCAGGCCGGCCGATCTGGCGCGGGAGCTGGGGATGCCGCCGTGGAAGATCGACCGGGTGCGGCAGCAGATGCGGGGGTGGACGCCGGACGGGGTCGCGGTGGCGCTCCGCGCCGTGGCGGAGGCGGACGCAGGTGTGAAGGGCGGCGGGGACGATCCGGAGTACGCCTTGGAGAAGGCCGTGGTGGTGATCGCGCGAGCGGCACGTTCGCGCCGGGCGTGACGGACGGTGGGCGTAGGCCCTGAGCCTGTACCCGCACCCCCGGAGCCACCCCCACCCCCCAGAACCACCCGTCCGGAGCCACCCCCACCCTCCCCCGAACACAGCAATGCCCGAACACAGCAATGCCCCCGGAGTGGGTCCGGGGGCATTCACGTGGCGTGGCGACCACGAAAGTCTGTCCGCGATCCGGGGTAGAGGGCCCGGAATACCTCACGGTGGGGGAGAACCTCGCCGGCCCCGCGGATGCGGACCGTACGGAGAGGTTCAGGGAAGGAGCCCGGGGGCTCAGCCCTTGAGCGTCGCCACCTGGGAAGCCAGAGCCGACTTCTTGTTGGCGGCGTTGTTCTTGTGGATGACGCCCTTCGAGACGGCCTTGTCCAGCTTGCGCGAAGCCTCGCGCGCGGCGGCGTTGGCCTTCTCGACGTCACCCGCGGCAACAGCCTCGCGGGTGCGGCGGATCGCGGTCTTCAGAGAAGACTTGATGGTCTTGTTGCGCAGCCGAGCCTTCTCGTTGGTCTTGATCCGCTTGATCTGGGACTTGATGTTCGCCACGAATGAGCCTTTTCAGGTTCTGGTACCGCACAGAATGCGCCGTACCGATGATTGATCTTCCAGGTGAGCCCCCGGCGACCCGGGGGCGTCCGCGTCTCGCGCTGAGAGGGCAAGAGACACAGCTAGTCAGGCTACCAGCCACCCTCAGAGCCCCCCAAACCAAGGCCCCCCGCCACCCAAACCAAGGCCCCGCCCGCCCGCCACCGATCGCAGTGCCGCGCCCATGGGACCATGGAGACTACGTATCGATCCGAGCCGAGGCGTGAGAAGCCTCAAGAGACAGGACCTTGCGTGCCCGCGACCCCTAAGCATGTGCCCGAGCCGAGCCGTACCGACCCGGCGCTGATCCGCAATTTCTGCATCATCGCGCACATCGACCACGGCAAGTCCACGCTCGCCGACCGCATGCTCCAGCTGACCGGCGTGGTCGAGCAGCGGCAGATGCGCGCCCAGTACCTCGATCGCATGGACATCGAGCGCGAGCGCGGCATCACGATCAAGTCCCAGGCGGTGCGGCTGCCCTGGGCCCCCACCACGGGCCCGGACCAGGGCAGTACGCACATCCTCAACATGATCGACACCCCGGGACACGTGGACTTCACCTATGAGGTCTCGCGGTCGCTCGCCGCCTGCGAGGGGACCGTCCTCCTCGTGGACGCCGCCCAGGGCATCGAGGCGCAGACCCTCGCCAATCTCTACCTGGCGATGGAGAACGACCTCACGATCATCCCCGTACTCAACAAGATCGATCTGCCGGCCGCGCAGCCGGAGAAGTTCGCCGAGGAGCTGGCGAATCTCGTCGGGTGCGAGCCCGACGACGTGCTGCGGGTGTCCGCCAAGACCGGTCTCGGCGTCGACGCGCTGCTCGACAAGGCCGTCGCGGAGATCCCCGCGCCGGTCGGCGTCGCGGACGCGCCCGCGCGCGCGATGATCTTCGACTCGGTCTACGACTCGTACCGGGGCGTGGTCACCTACGTCAGGGTGATCGACGGGCAGCTCAACAAGCGCGAGCGGATCCGGATGATGTCGACCGGGGCCACGCACGAACTCCTGGAGATCGGCGTCACCTCGCCCGAGATGCTGCCGGCCGACGGCCTCGGCGTCGGCGAGGTCGGCTATCTGATCACCGGGGTGAAGGACGTCCGGCAGTCCAAGGTCGGTGACACGATCACCAGCCTGCACAAGGGCGCCACGGAGGCGCTGGGCGGGTACAAGGAACCGAAGCCCATGGTGTTCTCGGGCCTGTATCCGCTGGACGGCTCGGACTACCCGGATCTGCGCGAGGCGCTGGACAAGCTCCAGCTCAACGATGCCGCGCTGGTGTACGAGCCGGAGACGTCGGCCGCCCTCGGCTTCGGCTTCCGCGTCGGCTTCCTCGGGCTGCTGCACCTGGACGTCATCCGGGAACGGCTCGAACGCGAGTTCGGGCTCGACCTGATCGCGACCGCGCCGAACGTGGTGTACCGCGTGATCATGGAGGACGGCACCGAGTTCACGGTGACCAACCCGAGCGAGTTCCCGGAAGGGAAGATCGCGGAGGTGTACGAGCCGGTCGTAAGGGCCACCATCCTCGCGCCGTCCGAGTTCATCGGCGCGATCATGGAGCTGTGCCAGACCCGGCGCGGGGTGATGCTCGGCATGGACTACCTCTCCGAGGACCGCGTCGAGATCCGCTACACGCTGCCGCTCGCGGAGATCGTCTTCGACTTCTTCGACCAGTTGAAGTCCAAGACCCGCGGCTATGCCTCGCTGGACTACGAGCCCACGGGTGAGCAGACCTCGCAGCTCGTCAAGGTCGACATCCTGCTGCACGGCGACAAGGTCGACGCGTTCTCGGCGATCACCCACCGGGACCAGGCGTACGCCTACGGGGTCCGGCTCGTCGCCAAGCTGCGGGAACTCATCCCGCGGCAGAGCTTCGAAGTGCCCGTCCAGGCCGCGATCGGCTCCCGGGTCATCGCGCGCGAGACCATCCGCGCCATCCGCAAGGACGTCCTCGCCAAGTGCTACGGCGGTGACATCTCCCGTAAGCGGAAGCTCCTGGAGAAGCAGAAGGAGGGCAAGAAGCGGATGAAGATGGTGGGTTCCGTGGAGGTCCCCCAGGAGGCGTTCATCGCCGTCCTGTCGAGTGACGACAGCGGCGGCGGCAAGGGGAAGAAGTAGGGGAGAAGTGGTTCCGGTCCTGTGCGGCCGGGGCGGGCGGGGCGGGACCGTGGTGCCGGAGAGCGCTGCGGGCCCGCCCCGCCGCCGTTCTTCCCGTCACTGCCGGCTGGAGGAAAGTGACAGTCCGTTGCCCCTTACGTGGCGGGCGGCGGGCCTTTACTCTGATCTCTGCTCGATGGTTACTCGTGAGTTAAACAACAGCCGCTACCAGCACGCACTGTCGCGGGCCCGGAGGATGTCGTGAGCGACACACAGACCCTGATCGAGAACCGGCCGCCGTCGGTGGCGAACCTCTTCCTGGAGCGCGTATCCGCCACACCTGACGGCGAGGCGTACCGGTACCCCGTGCCCGCGGCCACCGGTGAGGGCCCCGACGAGTGGAAGTCGCTGAGCTGGGGGCAGGCCGCCGAGCGGGTCTTCGCCATCGCGGCCGGCCTTGTCGAGCTGGGTGTACGGCCCGAGGAGCGGGTCGCGCTGTCCTCGGCGACGCGGGTCGAGTGGATCCTCGTGGACCTGGCGATCCTGTGCGCGGGCGCCGCGACGACCACCGTGTATCCGCAGACCAACGCCGAGGAGGCCGCGTTCATCGTCGCCGACTCGGACAGCAAGGTGCTGGTCGCCGAGGACGCCGTCCAGCTCGCCAAGACGCGTGAGCGGCGCGCCGAGCTGCCGGACCTGGCGCATGTGGTGCTCATCGATCCGGCCGGGTACGAGCCCGACGCGGCCGACCCCGAAGGGTGGGTGCTCACCCTCGCCGAGCTGGAGAAGCGGGGCGCCGCGCATCTGGAGAAGCACCCGGACGTGATCAAGGAGCGGGTCTCGGCGATCACCGCCGAGCAGCTCGCCACGTTGATCTACACCTCCGGCACCACGGGCCGCCCCAAGGGCGTCCGGCTGCCGCACGACAACTGGTCGTACATGGCCAAGGCCATCGCGGCGACCGGTCTGGTCGGCCCGGACGACGTCCAGTACCTCTGGCTGCCGCTCGCCCATGTGTTCGGCAAGGTGCTGACATCGGGCCAGATCGAGGTCGGCCATGTCACCGCCGTCGACGGCCGGATCGACAAGATCATCGAGAATCTGCCGGTCGTGCAGCCCACGTACATGGCCGCCGTCCCCCGCATCTTCGAGAAGGTCTACAACGGCGTCGCCGCGAAGGCGCGGGCCGGGGGCGGTGCCAAGTACAAGATCTTCCTGTGGGCCGCCGGGGTCGCCCGTGAGTACGCGCGGACGACGCAGGACAACTTCCGGCGCACCGGGCAGGCGAACGCGCCGTTCGCGCTCTCCGCCAAGCACAAGGTCGCCGACGCGCTCGTCTACTCCAAGCTGCGCGAGGCGTTCGGCGGGCGGCTGCGGGCCGCCGTCTCCGGCTCGGCCGCGCTCGCGCCCGACATCGGCTACTTCTTCGCCGGCGCCGGGGTGCACATCCTGGAGGGGTACGGCCTCACGGAGTCGTCGGCGGCGTCGTTCGTGAACCCGGGCGAGGCGTACCGCACGGGCACCGTCGGCAAGCCGCTGCCCGGCACCGAGGTCAGGATCGCGGAGGACGGCGAGGTGCTGCTGCGCGGCCCTGGCATCATGGAGGGCTACCACGGGCTGTCCGAGAAGACCGCCGAGGTCCTGGAGTCCGACGGCTGGCTGCACACCGGCGACATCGGCGAGCTGTCCCCGGACGGCTATCTGCGGATCACGGACCGCAAGAAGGACCTGATCAAGACGTCGGGCGGCAAGTACGTGGCGCCTGCCGAGGTCGAGGGGCAGTTCAAGGCCGTGTGCCCGTACGTGTCCAACATCCTCGTGCACGGCGCCGACCGGAACTTCTGCACCGCGCTCATCGCCCTGGACGAGCCGTCGATCCTCGGCTGGGCCAAGGAGAACGGCCTCGGCGGCAAGTCGTACGCGGAGGTCGTCGCGGCGCCGGAGACGGTCGCCCTCGTGGACGGCTATGTGAGGGAGCTGAACGCCGGGCTCCAGCGCTGGCAGACCGTCAAGAAGTTCCAGCTCCTGCCGCGCGACCTCGATGTCGAGCACGGCGAACTGACCCCGAGCCTCAAGCTGAAGCGCCCGTTCGTGGAGCGGGAGTACCAGCATCTGATCGAGGAGATGTACGCGGGGACGCGCGAGGCCTGATCCGGCCGGTCCGGGACCTGGCGGAGGGCGGCCGGTCAGACGGTTTGAAGGACGAGCAGGGCGAGGTCGTCCTCCGGCGGTTCGGGCGCGAAGGCGTGGACCAGGGTGCGGATACGTTCCGCCACGAGCGGCGCGGTGAGGCCCGCGCACCCGGCGAGGGCGGTGGCGAGCCCGTCCCCGTCGTCGAACTGCCGCCGCCCGGCCCGGCGCTCCGTCACGCCGTCCGTGACACAGAGCAACGTTTCACCGGACCGCAGGTCGAAGGTCTCCGTGCGGTACGCGGCCTCCTCGACCACGCCTAGGAGGACCTGCGGTTTCGCCGCCGCCCGCACCACACCGTCGGCCCCGAGCACCAGCGGCAGCGGATGCCCGGCCGACGCGAGGGTGCACCGCACCCCGCCGTCGACCGGCACCAGCTCCCCGTACAGCACGGACAGGAAGCGCGGCAGCGGCCCCTCGGGCGGTACGGAGGGGCCGCCGGCCGCCGCCAGGGCGCGCGCCGCCGCGTCGGCGGCCTCGGTCGCGTCGTCGAGGAGTAACTGGTTCAACCGGTCGAGCACTTCGCCGACCTGGTAGCCCTCGCGGGCGAGCAGCCGCAGCCAGGGCCGGGCGAGGCCGATCACGACCGCCGCCTCGGGGCCCTTGCCCTGGACGTCGCCGAGCGCGAAGCACCAGCGGCCGTCCCCGGCCGGGAACACGTCGTAGAAGTCGCCGCCGGGTCCGCCCGCCTCCCGTGGCTCGTAGACGAGGGCGCTGCGCATGCCGGGGATCTCGGCGACGGCGCTGGGCAGCAGCCCGCGTTGCAGGACGCGGCTGATGGTGGCCTGGCGCGTGTACTGGCGGGCCGCTCCGATGGCGAGCGCGACGCGGCGGCCGAAGTCCTCGACCAGGCCGGTGACCTCGTCGGGGAACCGGAGCAGTCCGGCCCGCCCGATCATCAGGGTGCCGAGCGGCCGGCCACCGGCGGCCAGGCGGAACGCCAGTGCGGCCCCCGTCGGATCGCCGTCGCCGAAGGCGGCTTTCGGCCAGGGCACGGGCACCGGACCCGACCGCTCCGGATCGCTCGCCGGCAGCGGCAGGACCGGCGGGTCGTTCTCCAGGGCCTGGCGGAGGTCCTCGATCCGGTTCTCGCTGCCGTGCCACACGCGGGCGGGGCGGCTGCCGGTGGCGAAGCCGTCGGCGCCGCCCTGGCCGAGCCGGTCGGCCTCGTCGGTGAGCCAGACCGCGCACCAGTCGGCGAGCCGGGGCACCAGGAGCTGTCCGGCGAGCGCGGCGACATGCTCCTCGTCCAACTGTCCGGCGAGCAGGTCGGACGCCTCGGCGAGGAAGGTGAGGGCGCCCCGGTTGACCCAGTCCTGGTCCTCGGGGTCCTGGCGGGGCCCGAGGACGTCGCCGTGGTCGCCGTCGGCCGTGAGTCCCCCGAGGGCCGGGTGCGGTTGCTCGCGGGAGTCCACCGGCAGCCGCGCCCACACCGTCTTCGTCCCCGGGCGGTACGTGATGCCCCAGGCCGCGGCCAGCCCCGAGACGAGCTGGAGTCCGTGGCCGAACTCGGGGGTCTCCTGGCCCACGGGCGCCAGACCGCCGCGTATCGGCCGCGCGGGATGGTGGTCGGAGATCTCCACGACCAGTGCCGTGCCGTCGTCCGCCGTGTCCTCCAGGCGGCACAGCAGCCCCACGTCCGTGCCGGCGTGCACCACCGCGTTGGTGACCAGCTCACTGACGAGCAGCACCGCGTCGTCCACCAGCCGGTCCAGGACGACCGGGCCCGTCCAGTGCGTCAGCGTCGTACGGACGAATCGCCTGGCAGCGGCCGGGGACTGCGGGTTTCCGGGCAGGGACGTCCTGGCTTCGCGCGGCGTCGGCCGCCGCCGACGGCTCGGCGGGATCACCGCCCGGACCGCGCTCTCGCGTCGCATCGCAACAGAGTGACAGACCGGCGGGGCGCGCATGCGGCGAGTGACGGAACTGGGGGTGAGGTGGGGGCGGCGGTGGTAATGCGTGGGCGGGGGACAATGGGGCCATGCCCTCCGTGCTTCCTGAGGGGGAGGCCGTGCCGGACGACGGTGGCCTTCCGGCCTCCGCTCTCGCCGGCGCCTCCGCCCGGCCCCTCGGCTTCTATCTGCATGTGCCGTACTGCGCGACCCGCTGCGGATACTGCGACTTCAACACCTACACCGCCACCGAACTCCGCTCCACCGGCGGTGTACTCGCCTCGCGCGACAACTACGCCGACACCCTCGTCGACGAGATCCGTCTCGCCCGCAAGGTCCTGGGCGACGATCCCCGGCCGGTCCGGACCGTGTTCGTGGGCGGGGGTACGCCGACGCTGCTCGCCGCCGGTGACCTGGTCCGGATGCTCGCCGCCGTCCGGGACGAGTTCGGTCTCGCCGACGGTGCCGAGATCACCACGGAGGCGAATCCGGAGTCCGTCGATCCGGCCTATCTCGCGGCGCTGCGCGAAGGCGGGTTCAACCGGATCTCGTTCGGCATGCAGAGCGCGCGGCAGCACGTGCTCAAGATCCTCGACCGCACCCACACGCCGGGGCGCCCCGAAGCGTGCGTCGCCGAGGCCCGCGCCGCCGGGTTCGAGCACGTCAATCTCGACCTGATCTACGGCACGCCGGGCGAGTCCGACGACGACTGGCGGGCCTCGCTCGACGCCGCGATCGGTGCGGGGCCCGACCATGTGTCCGCGTACGCGCTCATCGTCGAGGAGGGCACGCAGCTCGCCCGCCGCATTCGGCGCGGCGAGGTCCCGATGACGGACGACGACGTCCACGCCGATCGGTACCTCATCGCGGACGAGGTGCTGGGGATGGCCGGATTCGAGTCGTACGAGGTGTCGAACTGGGCCACGAGCGAGGCGGGTCGGTGTCTGCACAACGAGTTGTACTGGCGTGGCGCGGACTGGTGGGGCGCGGGGCCCGGTGCGCACAGTCATGTCGGTGGGGTGCGGTGGTGGAACGTGAAGCATCCCGGCGCCTATGCGGGTGCCCTGGCGGCGGGTCGCTCGCCCGGTGCGGGCCGTGAGGTCCTGTCGGACGAGGACCGGCGGGTGGAGCGGGTCCTGCTTGAACTCCGTCTGAGCGACGGCTGCCCTCTGACGCTCCTGAGGCCGACCGGCCTCGCGGCGTCCCGCCAGGCCCTCAAGGACGGCCTTCTGCAACCGGGCCCGTACGAGGAGGGTTGGGCGGTCCTTACCCTGCGGGGGCGGCTTTTGGCTGATGCGGTGGTGCGGGATCTGGTCGACTGAGGGTGCGGGTTGGGTGTGGCGGGGTGCGCAGTTCCCCGCGCCCCTGAAGAGGGGGTGGGTGGGGCCGGTGGTCGGGTGCGGGTTGGGTGTGGTTTGTTGCGCAGTTCCCCGCGCCCCTGAGGGGGTGGTGGGGCTGGTTGTTGGGGTGCGGGTCGTGTGTGGCTGGGTGCGCAGTTCCCCGCGCCCCTGGAGAGGGGGGGCTGGGGCCGGTGGTCACCCGTGGGTCGTGTGTGGCTTGTCGCGCAGTTCCCCGCGCCCCTGAGGGGGGTGGTGGGGCCGGTTGTTGGGGTGCGGGTTGGGTGTGGCGGGGTGCGCAGTTCCCCGCGCCCCTTGGAAAGCGGGCGCGGCCGGCAGTCGACAACGGGCGTCAGCCGTCTCTTTCAGGGGCGCGGGGAACTGCGCAAAACGGCCGACGGCCCGCAGTCGATAGTCGGCCTTCGCCACCCCCCTCAGGGGCGCGGGGAACTGCGCAACAGGACGCATCCGACCTGCACCCGAATGTCCGGTCCACCCGCGGAGCGTCACTCCGTCACGTGGTCGATCAACCGTTCCACCGACCCCAGAAGTTCCGGTTCCAGATCCCTGTAGCTCTGTACGGAAGCCAGAATCCGCTGCCACGCCATCCCCGTCTGGTCAGGCCAGCGCAGCGCCCTGCAGACGCCCGTCTTCCAGTCCTGGCCCCGGGGGATCCGGGGCCACTCCGGGATGCCGATGGTGGTCGGCTTCACTGCTTCCCAGATGTCGATGTACGGGTGGCCCACCACCAGGGCGTACTCGCTGGTGATCTCCGCCGCGATGCGGGACTCCTTGCTGCCGGGTACGAGGTGGTCGACCAGGACGCCGAGCCGGGCGTCGGGGCCCGGTGCGAACTCCGCGACGATCGCCGGGAGATCGTCCACGCCCTCCAGGTACTCGACCACCACGCCCTCGATCCGGAGGTCGTCGCCCCACACCTTCTCGACGAGTTCCGCGTCGTGCCGGCCTTCGACGTAGATCCGACCGGCGCGGGCCACCCGCGCCCGAGCGCCCGGCACCGCCACCGAACCGGACGCGGTACGGGCCGGTCGCGAGGGGGCGCCCGTGGCGGCCCGGACCAGGGTCACCACCTTGCCCTCCAGCAGGAATCCGCGCGGCTCCAGCGGGAACACCCGGTGCTTGCCGAACCGGTCCTCCAGCGTGACCGTCCCCGCCTCGCACCGGATCACCGCACCGCAGAACCCCGTACCCGGCTCCTCGACCACGAGCCCCGGCTCGGCCGGTACCTCGGGTACGGGCTGCTTCTTCTTCCACGGCGGAGTCAGGTCCGGCGAGTACTGGCGCATTCGACCGACGATAGGAAGAAGGGGCCGGGCGTGGCTCACGACACGCCGAATCTCCTGGTCAGGCGGTCACGCTGGGACCGGACGAACTCCGCATTCACGACAGAACCGTGCCCGGGGACGTACCGCGCGTCCTCGCCGCCCAGCTCCAGGAGGCGGTCCAGGGCGGCCGGCCACCGTGACGGGACCGCGTCCGGGCCGGCCTGCGGTTCGCCCGACTCCTCGACCAGGTCGCCGCAGAACACGACCCGGGGAGAGCCGGGCACGACGACCGCCAGATCGTGGCCCGAGTGCGCGGCGCCCAGGTTCACCAGGAGCACCCGCACCCCGCCGCCCAGGTCGAGCGTCCACTCGCCGGGTACGGGAACCTCGTACCGGGGGCGGACCAGCAGCTCGACGGCCTCCGCGGCGGCCCTCGGGTCGGCTCCGTGCCGTACCGCGTCCGTACGCAGCTCGTCCGCGCCCCGCGTGAGGATCTCGCCCGCGCCCAGCGCCCCGTACACCTCCACGCCCGCGAACGCCGATGTGCCCAGGACATGGTCGAAGTGCGGATGCGTCAGCGCGACATGCGTGACCCGGCGGCCCGCGCCGAGGAGCCGCATGGTGTCCCGGCGCAGGTCCGCCCCCTCGCGTACCGTCCCGCCGCTGTCGACCAGCAGCGCGCTGTCGGCCCCGGCGACCAGACCCGCCGTGCAGTCCCAGGCGGGAAGGCGGCGCCGGCCGACCCCGGAGGCCAGCCGTTCCCACCCCGGCTCTTCCCAAGCGATCCCCGGAGGGATACCCGTACCGATGCCCATACCGCGACGCTACGACATAGGTCGCGCCCGGCCTTGCTACCGGCGTACCCACCGGCCGTACACTGGCTCCGGGAATGCTGGCACTCGCCTGCTCTGAGTGCCAGAGGGGCAGGGAACACACATTGCTGGAGGTGCGCGCGATGCTCAGTGAACGCAGGCTCGAAGTGCTGCGCGCCATCGTCCAGGACTATGTCGGCACCGAGGAGCCCGTCGGCTCCAAGGCGCTGACCGAGCGGCACAGCCTCGGCGTCTCACCGGCGACCGTGCGCAACGACATGGCGGCCCTGGAGGACGAGGGGTACATCGCCCAGCCGCACACCAGCGCCGGACGGATCCCCACCGACAAGGGGTACCGGCTTTTTGTCGACAAGCTCGCGGGCGTGAAGCCGATGACGGCGCCCGAGCGCCGGGCGATCCAGAACTTCCTCGACGGCGCCGTCGACCTGGACGACGTGGTGGGCCGGACCGTGCGGCTGCTCGCGCAGCTCACCCGGCAGGTCGCCGTCGTGCAGTACCCCTCGCTGACCCGCTCGACGGTGCGCCATGTCGAGCTGCTTTCGCTGGCGCCGGCCCGCGTGATGCTCGTCCTGATCACGGACACCGGCCGGGTCGAGCAGCGGATGGTCGACTGCCCGGCGCCCTTCGGTGAGGCGTCGGTGGCCGATCTGCGGGCCCGGCTCAACAGCAGGGTCGCGGGCCGCCGCTTCACGGATGTGCCGCAGTTGGTGCAGGATCTGCCGGACGCCTTCGAGGCGGAGGACCGCGGCATCGTCTCGACCGTGCTCTCCACCCTGCTGGAGACGCTGGTCGAGGAGACGGAGGAGCGGTTGATGATCGGCGGCACCGCCAATCTCACCCGCTTCGGGCACGACTTCCCTCTGGTGATCCGGCCCGTCCTGGAGGCCCTTGAGGAGCAGGTCGTGCTTCTCAAGCTCCTGGGCGAGGCCAAGGATTCGGGCATGACCGTACGGATCGGTCATGAGAACGCGCATGAGGGACTCAACTCCACGTCCGTCGTGTCGGTGGGCTACGGTTCGGGCGGCGAGGCAGTGGCCAAGCTCGGCGTGGTCGGCCCGACCCGCATGGACTACCCGGGAACGATGGGAGCAGTACGCGCAGTGGCACGTTACGTCGGACAGATCCTGGCGGAGTCGTAAGTGGCCACGGACTATTACGCCGTACTCGGCGTGCGCCGCGACGCTTCCCAGGACGAGATCAAGAAGGCGTTCCGGAGGCTCGCGCGCGAGCTGCATCCGGACGTGAACCCCGACCCGAAGACCCAGGAGCGGTTCAAGGAGATCAACGCCGCCTACGAGGTGTTGTCGGACCCGCAGAAGAAGCAGGTCTACGACCTCGGCGGTGACCCGCTCTCGCAGGCGGGCGGCGGCGCGGGCGGTTTCGGAGCCGGTGGCTTCGGCAACTTCTCGGACATCATGGACGCCTTCTTCGGCACGGCGTCCCAGCGCGGCCCCCGCTCGCGCACCCGGCGCGGCCAGGACGCGATGATCCGGCTGGAGATCGAGCTGGACGAGGCGGCCTTCGGGACCACCAAGGACATCCAGGTCGACACGGCCGTCGTCTGCACCACCTGCAACGGCGAGGGCGCGGCCCCCGGCACCAGCGCCCAGACCTGCGACATGTGCCGCGGCCGTGGCGAGGTCTCGCAGGTGACCCGGTCCTTCCTCGGCCAGGTCATGACCTCGCGGCCGTGCCCCCAGTGCCAGGGCTTCGGCACCGTGGTGCCCACGCCGTGCCCGGAGTGCGCGGGAGACGGCCGGGTCCGCTCGCGCCGCACCCTGACCGTGAAGATCCCGGCGGGTGTCGACAACGGCACCCGGATCCAGCTCGCGGGCGAGGGCGAGGTCGGCCCCGGCGGCGGCCCGGCCGGTGATCTGTACGTCGAGATCCATGAGTTGCCGCACTCCGTGTTCCAGCGGCGCGGCGACGATCTGCACTGCACGGTGACCCTCCCGATGACGGCGGCGGCCCTGGGCACCAAGGTGCCCCTGGAGACGCTGGACGGCCTCGAAGAGGTCGACATCAGACCGGGCACCCAGTCCGGGCAGTCCATCCCCAAGCACGGGCGCGGAGTGACCCATCTGCGCGGCGGCGGGCGCGGTGACCTCATCGTGCATGTCGAGGTGCAGACCCCGTCGAAGCTCGATCCGGAACAGGAGCGGCTCCTTCGGGAGCTGGCCGTACTGCGGGGTGAGGAGCGCCCCACCGGCCAGTTTCAGCCAGGACAACAGGGGCTCTTCTCCCGCCTGAAGGATGCTTTCAACGGCCGCTGAATTACGGCTGACTTTCGGTCGAAACCGGTGCCGACGGGTGCCGACTTACCGTCGGTAAAGCCTTACGGTCAGCGGAATATGCCAGGCGTAAGGCTGGATTCGGACTTGTGCGGAGGACGTGACAACATGCCGTCATGTCCTCCGCACTGACCGATCTCTTCCCACGCCCGATCGTGCAGGCGCCCATGGCGGGCGGCGTTTCCCGGCCCCAGCTCGCGGCGGCCGTCTCCGACGCGGGCGGGCTCGGATTCCTCGCCGCCGGATACAAGACCGCCGACGGGATGTACGAGGAGATCAAGCAGGTGCGGGGCCTCACATCCCGCCCTTTCGGTGTCAACCTTTTCCTGCCGCAGCCCGACCACGCCGACCCGGCGGCCATCGCCGTCTACCGTCACCAGCTCGCCGGCGAGTCCACCTGGTACGAGACCCGGCTCGGTGACACGGACGCCGGGCTGGACGACGGATACGTGGCCAAGCTGGCGATCCTCGTGGACGACCCGGTCCCGGTCGTCTCCTTCCACTTCGGCTGCCCGACCCGCGAGGTCGTGGAGTCCCTCAAGAAGGTCGGCACCCTCACCCTCGTCACGGCCACCACGCCCGAGGAGGCGCAGACCGTGCAGTGGGCCGGAGCGGACGGCGTCATCGCGCAGGGCATCGAGGCGGGCGGCCACCAGGGCACCCACCGCGACAACATCGAGAACGACGGCGCCGGGCTCGGACTGCTGACCCTCGTGGCGCAGATCCGCGAGACCGCGCAGCTCCCGATCATCGCGGCCGGCGGGCTGATGCGCGGCGCCCAGATCGCCTCCGTCCTCGCGGCGGGCGCCGACGCGGCCCAGCTCGGCACCGCCTTCCTGATCACCCCCGAGTCGGGCGCCCACGTCCTGCACAAACAGGCGCTCACCGACCCGCTGTTCAACCGCACCCGGCTCACCCGCGCCTTCTCGGGCCGCCCCGCACGCGGCCTCGTCAACCGCTTCATGCGCGAACACGGCCCGTACGCGCCCGCCGCCTACCCGCAGATCCACCACCTCACCGCCGGACTGCGCAAGGCCGCGGCCAAGGCGGGCGACCCGCAGGGCATGGCGCTCTGGGCGGGCCAGGGCCACCGGCTCGCCCGCGAACTGCCCGCCGGACAGCTTGTCGAGGTACTGACCGCCGAGCTGGAGGCCGCGGGCGACGCGCTGGTGCTGCGGAGGGCGTCATGACCGCGCCCGTCTTCGTCGTCGCGCACTTCGACGCGGGACCCGCCGGGCGCTATGTCCTCGACGGCGCCGAAGGGCGGCACGCCGTGTCCGTGAAGCGGCTGCGGCCCGGCGAGGACGTCGTCCTGACCGACGGGCGCGGGCGCTGGGCGGACTGCGTCGTCCTCGCCGCCGAGGGCAAGGACCGGCTCGTGGTCCAGATGGACTCGTTCACCGACGAACCCGAGGAGACCCCCCGGATCACCGTCGTCCAGGCGCTGCCCAAGGGGGACCGCGGCGAACTCGCCGTCGAGACCATGACCGAGACCGGCGTCGACGCGATCGTGCCGTGGGCCGCGGCCCGCTGTGTCACGCAGTGGCGGGGCGATCGGGGTGTCAAGGCGCTCGGCAAGTGGCGCGCCACCGCACGCGAGTCCGGGAAGCAGGCCCGCCGCGTCCGGTTCCCCGAGATCGCCGAGCCGATGACCACCAAGCAGGTCGCCGCCCTGCTCGCCCGCGCCGAACTGGCGGCCGTCCTGCACGAGGACCGGGACTACCCGAGCGAACCCCTGGCGAGCGCGGAACTCCCGGCAAGCGGCGAGATCGTGCTCGTCGTCGGCCCCGAGGGCGGCATCGCGCCCGAGGAGTTGGAGCTGTTCACCGGCGTCGGGGCAAAAGCGTACAGACTGGGGCGTACCGTACTGCGTACGTCGACCGCCGGGACCGCGGCCGGGGCGCTGCTGCTCGGCCGCACCGGCCGCTGGTCCTGAACGCCGGTCCCGAAGCACCGGTCCCGAACCACCGGCCCAGAACCGCCATCCAAGGAGGCCCCGTTGGAACTCGCCCAGGTGAGGCTGCTCGTCTCCGACTTCCCCGCCTGCTACCGCTTCTACGCCGACGTGCTCGGCCTCAAGCCGCAGTCGGGCGCCGTTGACGGGCCGTACGAGAAGTTCAGCCCGCACACCGGGTCGGCGGGGATCGCGCTCCAGGACCGGGCCATGATGGCCGAACTGCTCGGCGAACTCGCCGGGACCGCCGTCGGACACCGCTCCCTCGTCGTGCTGCGCGTGGAGGACCTGGACGCCTACTGCGCGGACGTCACCGCGCGCGGCGGCGCCCTCCTCCAGGGCCCGTCCGCCATGACCGACCGGATGCGCGTCGCCCATCTGAAGGATCCCGAGGGCAATCTGGTCGAGTTGCAGGAGTGGCTGCTGCTGCGCGGCTGACCGCACCCGCGTCCCGTACTTGACCGTACCCGCGTCCGGTATGCGAGCGCCGTGGGCGGGACCCGGCCATTCACCGGAACCACTGTTCACAGGCGGTGGGGCTGCTTAGGGTGATCACGTGACTCAGTCTGCGTACTTCCGGTTTCCCCATGTTCACGGTGAGTTGGTCGCCTTCACGGCCGAGGACGACGTCTGGATCGCCCCCCTCGACGGCGGACGCGCATGGCGGGTCAGCGCCGACAACATCCCCGTGAACCACCCCCGGATCTCCCCGGACGGCACCACCGTCGCCTGGTCGTCCACCCGCGACGGCGCGCCCGAGGTGCACCTCGCCCCCGTCGACGGCGGCCCGTCCCGGCGGCTCACCCACTGGGGCAGCGACCGCACATCGGTGCGCGGCTGGACGCCCGACGGCCGCGTCCTCGCCGTCAGCACCGTCGGCCAGGCATCGCTGCGCCGCTCCTGGGCCCGCGCCGTCCCCCTCGACGGCGGCCCCGCCGAGACCCTCCCGTACGGACCGGTCGGCGGCGTCGCGTACGGGCCCGGCGGTCAAGTGGTGCTGCTGTCCGCGCCGATGGGGCGCGAGGCCGCCTGGTGGAAGCGGTACCGGGGCGGTACGGCGGGCAAGCTGTGGATCGACCGGGACGGCTCCGGCGAGTTCGTCCGGCTGCACGAAGGGCTCGACGGGAACATCGAGTACCCGATGTGGGTCGGCGAACGCGTCGCGTTCCTCTCCGACCACGAAGGCGTCGGCGCCCTGTACTCGTCGCTCGCCGACGGCTCCGACCTGCGCCGGCACACCGCGACGGACGGTTTCTACGCGCGCCACGCGGCCACCGACGGCACCCGCGTCGTGTACGCGTCCGCCGGTGAACTGTGGATCGTGGACACCCTCGACGGCCCCGAAACGCTCGACGGCACCCCCGGCACCGGCGCCCGGCGCCTCGACATCCGCCTCGGCGGACAGCGCGCCGACCTCCAGCCGCACCCCGTCAACGCCGCCCGCTGGTTCGGCGCCGGGGCCCCCGACCACACCGGACGCGGCAGCGCCCTCGCCGTACGCGGCGCCGTCCACTGGATCACCCACCGCGAGGGCCCCGCCCGCGCCCTCGCCGCCGAACCCGGCGTCCGCGCCCGGCTGCCCCGCACCTTCCGCGCCGACGGCGAGGAACACGTCGTCTGGGTCACCGACGCCGAGGGCGACGACGCCCTCGAATTCGCCCCCGCCACCGGCGCCGCGCCCGGTGCGACCCCGCGCCGCCTCGGGGCCGGACAGCTCGGCCGCGTCCTCTCGCTCGCCATGGCGCCCGACGGCAGCCGCGCCGCCGTCGCCTCGCACGACGGCCGGGTCCTGTTCGTGGAGCGCGCCACCGGCGAGGTCCGCGAGGTCGACCGAGGGGAGCACGGCGACGCCACCGGGCTCGTCTTCTCGCCCGACTCGGCCTGGCTCGCCTGGTCGCACGCCGGACCCAGCCCGCTGCGGCAGCTCAAACTCGCGAACACCGCCGACCTGTCCGTCACCGAGGCGACCCCGCTGCGCTTCCGCGACTACGCGCCCGCCTTCACCACCGACGGCAAACACCTCGCGTTCCTGTCCGCGCGCGCCTTCGACCCGGTCTACGACGAGCACGTCTTCGATCTCGCCTTCGTCGGCGGCTCCCGCCCGCATCTGATCACGCTCGCCGCGACGACCCCGTCGCCGTTCGGACCGCAGCGCCACGGCCGCCCCTTCGAGGCCCCCGACAAGGACGAGACCCCCGACAGCGAGGGCGCCCCGGTCACCCGTATCGACCTGGAAGGGCTCGCCGACCGGATCGTGCCCTTCCCCGTCGAGGCCGCCCGCTACACCACCCTGCGGGCCGCCAAGGACGGCTTCCTGTGGCTGCGCCACCCGCTGCGCGGCGTGCTCGGCGCCTCACGCGCGACCCCGGACGACCCGGACCCCAAGACCGACCTGGAGCGGTACGACCTCGTCCAGAAGCGCGTCGAGCATCTCGCGTCCGACGCCGACCACTTCTCCGTCAGCGGCGACGGCAAGCGGGTCCTGCTGTGGACCGACGGCAAGCTCAAGGTCGTCCCCAGCGACCGGCGCGCCTCCACCGACGACGACAGCGACACCAACATCACCGTCGACCTCGGCCGGGTCCGGCAGACCGTCGACCCGGCCGCCGAGTGGCGCCAGATGTACGCCGAGACCGGCCGCCTGATGCGGGACAACTACTGGCGGGCCGACCTCGGCGGCGTCGACTGGGACGGCGTACTCGACCGGTACCGGCCCGTCCTGGACCGCGTCGCCACCCACGACGACCTGGTCGACCTGCTCTGGGAGGTGCACGGCGAACTCGGCACCTCGCACGCGTACATCACGCCGACCGGCGGGTGGGGCCACTCCGACACGCGGCTCGGGCTGCTCGGCGCGGACATCTCACGGGCCGACTCGCGCGCCGACGAGGACGGCGCGGAGAGTGCGGGCGGCGAGGGCGGCGGTGACGGCGGTGACGGTACGCGTCAGCCCGGCGCCTGGCGGATCGACCGCATCCTGCCGTCCGAGACCTCCGACCCGCACGCCTACTCGCCGCTCGCCGCACCCGGTGTCGCCGTGCGCCCCGGGGACGCGATCGTCGCCGTCGCCGGCCGGCCCGTCGATCCGGTGACCGGCCCCGGACCGCTCCTCGTCGGTACCGCGGGCAAGGCCGTGGAACTCACCATCTCGCCCGCGGGCGGCGGCGAGCCCCGGCATGTCGTGGTCGTCCCGCTGGACGACGAGGAACCCCTGCGCTACCACGCCTGGGTCGCCGACCGGCGCGCCTATGTCCACGAGAAGTCCGGGGGCCGCCTCGGCTACCTCCACGTGCCCGACATGCAGGCGCCCGGCTGGGCCCAGATCCACCGGGACCTGCGGGTCGAGGTCGCCCGCGAGGGGCTGGTCGTGGACGTCCGCGAGAACCGCGGCGGTCACACCTCGCAGCTCGTCATCGAGAAGCTCGCCCGCCGGATCGTCGGCTGGGACCTGCCGCGCGGACTCCAGCCGTTCAGCTATCCGCAGGACGCCCCGCGCGGGCCCGTCGTCGCCGTCGCCAACGAGTTCTCCGGCTCCGACGGCGACATCGTCAACGCCGCGATCAAGGCCCTCGGCATCGGACCCGTCGTCGGCACCCGTACCTGGGGCGGCGTCATCGGCATCGACAGCCGCTACCGCCTGGTCGACGGCACGCTCGTCACGCAGCCCAAGTACGCCTTCTGGCTGGAGGGTTACGGCTGGGACGTCGAGAACCACGGCGTCGACCCGGACGTCGAGGTCGTCCAGGCCCCGCAGGACCACGCGGCGGGCCGCGATCCTCAGCTGGACGAGGCGATCCGCATCGCGCTTGCGGCGCTCGCCGAGAACCCGGCCAAGACGCCACCGGAGCTGCCGCCGCTCGGCTGAGCCATGACAGGGGTCGGGTGCCCGCGCCCGCGAGGGGCGGGCACCCGGCGGCGGATAGCATGCCGACAGACCGATCGAGAGACCGTTCCGACCGTCGAGGAGGGCGTGACCGTGGCCGGAGAGCCGCAGGCCGACTGCCTGTTCTGCAAGATCGTCGCGGGTGACGTCCCGGCGACCGTCGTCCGTGAGACCGAGACGACCGTCGCCTTCCGCGACATCAACCCCCAGGCGCCGACCCACGTCCTGGTCATCCCGCGCGTGCACTACGCCGACGCCGCCGCGCTCGCCGCCGCCGAACCGCAGATCGCCGCGGACATACTGCGCGAGGCCGCCGAGGTCGCCGCGATGGACAAGGTCGACGCCACCGGGTTCCGGATCGTCTTCAACACCGGTTCGGGCGCGGGCCAGACCGTGTTCCACACCCACGCGCACGTCCTCGGGGGCCGCGGCCTCCAGTGGCCCCCCGGCTGAGCAGGGCGAACCGCCTTGTCCGTACGGGAACTCGTCGTCCTCGGCACCGCGAGCCAGGTGCCCACCCGGCACCGCAACCACAATGGCTATCTGCTGCGCTGGGAGGGCGAGGGCATCCTCTTCGACCCCGGCGAGGGCACCCAGCGCCAGATGCTGCGGGCCGGGGTCGCCGCGCACGACATCCACCGGATCTGCGTCACGCACTTCCACGGTGACCACGCGCTGGGGCTCGCCGGGGTGATCCAGCGGATCAACCTCGACCGGGTGCCGCACGAGGTGACGGTCCATTACCCGGTCTCGGGCCGGCGCTTCTTCGACCGCCTCCGGTACGCCACCGCGTACCGCGAGACCGTCCCGCTGACGGACGCCCCGGTCACGGCCGAAGGGCCGCTCGCCACCGCGCCCGGATACCGCCTGGAGACGGCACACCTCTCGCACCCGGTCGACGCGTACGGCTACCGCCTGGTCGAGCCGGACAGCCGCCGTATGCTGCCCGACCTGCTCGCCGAGCACGGCATCACGGGTCCGGACGTGGGCCGCCTGCAACGCGAGGGCGTGCTCCGGGGCACCACGCTGGACGAGGTGAGCGAGGTCCGCCGGGGCCAGCGGTTCGCGTTCGTCATGGACACCCGGCTGTGCGACGGCGTGTACGCGCTCGCCGCCGACTGCGACATGCTGGTGATCGAGTCGACGTTCCTCCGCCAGGACGAACAACTGGCCACGGACCACGGTCATTTGACGGCCGATCAGGCGGCGCGCGTCGCCGTCGATTCGGGGGTCCGCCATCTGGTCCTGACCCACTTCAGCCAGCGCTACCCGGACCCGGCCGCCTTCGAGGAGGAGGCCAGGGACGCGGGGTTCGACGGCGAACTGACGGTGGCGGCGGACCTGATGAGGGTGTCCCTGCCGAAGAGACGGCAGGAGCCGGTTCACCCTTAGGCCGGTCGGGCTGGTCGGGCCGGTCAGGCCGCTTGGGGCTGCGGGACCACCCCGGTCGCCGGAGCCGCGTACTGATGGGTCGGGTACGTCAGATAGCCCCTGTCGCCGCCCTCGTAGTACGTGGCCTCGTCCGGGGGTGCGATCGGGAGGCCGGCGCGCAGCCGCTCGACCAGGTCCGGGTTGGAGATGAAGGCGCGGCCGAAGCCGATCAGGTCGGCGCCCAGGCCGAGCCAGCGGTCGGCGTCGTCGCGGCCGGTCAGCCGGGGGCCCATCGGGAGCGTCGGGTTCATGATGAGGGTGCCCGGCCACAGTCGGCGCAGGGCGATCAGGATTTCTTCGTCGGCGGTGGCCTCCAGGTGCACATAGGCCAGGTCCAGGGGGGCCAGTTCGGCGAACAGCGCGGTGTAGAGGTCCAGGACCTCGGTCTCCTCGACGCCCCAGAAGAAGGTGCCGGGCGAGAGCCGGATGCCGGTCCGCTCCGCGCCGACCGCCGCGACGGTGGCGGTGACCGCCTCCACGGCGAACCGGATGCGGTGGGCGATCGGGCCGCCGTACCGGTCCGTGCGCAGGTTGGCGTTGGACGAGAGGAACTGGGAGATCAAGTAGCCGTTGGCGCCGTGCAGTTCGACGCCGTCGAAGCCCGCGTCGATGGCGCGCCGGGCGGCCTCGGCGTACGACGCGGCGTGCTCGGGCACCTCGGCGGTGTCCAGGGCGCGGGGCATCGGGGCGGGCAGGCGACCGGTCGGGGTGAACACGTCGCCGACGGCCGGGACGGCCGAGGGGCCCACCGGCTGCGTACCGATGGTGTCCGGGTGCGAGACCCGGCCGCCGTGCATGATCTGGGCGAAGATCCGGCCGCCGTTGGTGTGCACGGCGTCGGTCACGGGCCGCCACGAGGCGACCTGTTCATCGGTGTACAGCCCCGGAGTACCCGGATTGGACTGTCCGACGAGGCTCGGCTGCACCCCTTCGCTCACGATCAGCCCGGCCGTGGCCCGCTGCGCGTAGTACGCCGCCATCGACGGCGTCGCCAGACCGCCGGCGGCGGCCCTGACCCGGGTCATCGGGGCCATGACCACCCGGTTGGGCAGCGTCAGCCCGCTGAGGCGGTGGCTGGTGAAGAGGGTCGTCACGTCAGGACTCCTTCGTAGCTCCCGTGCCCGGATCGGATCCCGGGCACGGGAGCTACGCTAAAAGCTGACATTGATGTCAGAGGCAAGTGCTGTGACGCGGGTCACAGGCGTGGGTTGCGGCCGGGAGGACGGGCGGTATGCGGATCGGGGAGTTGGCGTCACGGACCGGGGTGAGTGTCCGGTCCCTGCGCTACTACGAGGAGCAGGGGCTGCTCGCCAGTCGGCGCAGCGCGGGCGGGCAGCGGTACTACAAGGACTCGGACGTCGGGCGGATCGAGTTCATTCAGCAGTTGTACGCGGCGGGCCTGTCCAGCCGCGTCGTCGCCGCGCTGCTGCCCTGCCGTGACGCGCCGAGCGAGGAGCACTCCGACGCGGCCCTGGAGCGCATGGCCCAGGAACGCGAACGGCTCACCCAGCACATCGCCGAGCTGGTACGGACCCGGGACACGCTGGACGAGGTGATGGCCGTGGCGCGTGAGTACCGGGAGCAGTTGGGGCGGACGGCGGTGGACGCGGCTTAGCTCAGGGCTCAGGGCTCAGCTCCCGGTCGGCCACAAGGAGCCGCCGCTGTCCGGGCGGGCCATCGCCGCGATACGGGTCACCGCCTCTCCGGCCGGCAGGGCGTCCGGGCGGTGGCCGTCGCGCAGACGGAGGGCGACCAGGTCGTCCGCCGCCTCCCTCGGGCCGATCACCGCCTGGTACGGGACGAGCCGGTCGGCCCGGATCCTGGCGCCCAGGGTGCCGTGCTCGGGCCCGGACATCCGGGCCCGCAACCCCGCGTCACCGCAGCGCCGTACGAGAGCGGCGGCCCGGGGCTCCTCGGCGTCCGAGATCGGCAGCACCACCACCTGGGTCGGCGCGAGCCACGCGGGGAACGCGCCGCCGTGCCGCTCGATCAGATACGCCACCGCCCGCTCGACACTGCCGATGACGCTGCGGTGCACCATGACGGGCCGGTGCTTCGCGCCGTCGGCGCCGACGTACCGGAGATCGAACCGCTCCGGCTGGTGGAAGTCGACCTGCACGGTCGACAGGGTGGACTCACGTCCCGCGTTGTCGGCGACCTGTACGTCGATCTTCGGACCGTAGAACGCGGCCTCGCCCGGCACGGCCTCGTACGCCACTCCGGACTTGTCGAGTACGTCGGTCAGCAGCGCCGCCGACCGGTCCCACAGCGCCGGGTCGGCCACGTACTTGCCGCCGGGGCCCGGCAGTGACAGCCGGAAACGGGCCGGGGTGATGCCCAGCGCCGCGTACGCCTCGCGGATCAGGTCAAGGGCGCCGCGTGCCTCGTCGGCGACCTGGTCCAGGGTGCAGAAGATGTGCGCGTCGTTGAGCTGGATCGCCCGTACGCGGGTCAGTCCGCCGAGCACACCCGACAGCTCGGCGCGGTACATGCCGCCCAACTCGGCCATGCGGAGGGGGAGTTCGCGGTAGCTGTGGGAACGGGACCGGTACATCACCGCGTGGTGCGGGCACAGGCTCGGGCGCAGGACGACCTGTTCGCCGCCGAGGTCCATCGGGGGGAACATGTCCTCGCTGTAGTGGGACCAGTGCCCGGAGATCTCGTACAGCTCACGCTTGCCGAGTGCGGGTGAGTACACGTGCTGGTAGCCCGCGCGGCGCTCGGCGGCCCGGATGTACTCCTCCAGGGCGTGCCGGATCGCGGCGCCGTCCGGCAGCCAGTACGGGAGCCCGGCGCCGATCAGCGGGTCGGTGTCGAACAGGCCCAGTTCGCGGCCGATTCTGCGGTGGTCGTGGCTGTGGCTGTGGCCGTTGTCGTGGTCTTTGTCCTGCATGGTGGTCTCTCCTCGCGGGCGGGGAGCGAGTGACCACACGGCGAAGCCCCGGGGCACTCGCCCCGGGGCTTCGGACTCAGTCAGCAGTCAGCGCGCCGGGACACTCTCCGGCGTCGTCGTCATGGCAGCGCGCTTCATGGGGGTGACGGTAGCAGTTGCCCGGGGCGCACAGGGGCGGGAGGTTCATGGGTTGCCCATTGACGGGTCCTGTTCGCGTATCTAGGCTCAGTTCTCATGTGTGGACAGCATCTACATGAGGAGACGGGGGCCGAATGAGTGCGGCAAGTGGTGCGGAGCGGGTGGCGGGGCGGGTGGCGGACGTCACCGCGCGGCTGCGGGTCGGGATGCGGCGCGGTGTCCTCTCCTTCCCGCTGACCAGCTTCCACGCCGACGGCTCCCTCGACCTCGACGGCTTCCGTACGTATCTGGCGGCGCAGCTCGACTCCACGCCCGGCGCCGTCTTCCCCGCCTGCGGCACCGGCGAGTTCTTCTCGCTGGACGAGGACGAGTACCGGCAGGTCGTCACGGCCGCCGTCGAGGTGGCGGCGGGGCGGATGCCGGTGGTCGCCGGTACCGGGTACGGCTGGGCGCAGGCCGCCCGGTTCGCCCGTATCGCCGAGGAGGCGGGCGCCGACGCCGCGCTCGTCCTGCCGCACTACCTCGTGAACGCCCCGCAGGACGGCCTGGTCGGGCAGGTGGAGCGGCTCGCCGAGCGCACCGGGCTGCCGCTCATCGTGTACCAGCGCGGGCAGGTCACCTTCGACGCCGCGTCGGTCCGCCGAATCGCCCGGACACCCGGCGTCATCGGACTCAAGGACGGCCACAGCGACCTGGACCGGCTTCAGCGCCTCACCTTCGCGGCGCCCGACGGCTTCCTCTTCTTCAACGGCGCCGCCACCGCCGAGATCCAGGCCCGCGCCTACGCCACCGTCGGCGTCCCCGCCTACTCGTCGGCCGTCCACGCCTTCGCGCCCGAGATCGCCGACGCCTTCTTCGCCGCGCTGCACGGCGGCGACGACGCCATCGTGGAGAAGCTGTTGCGCGACTTCTATGTGCCGCTGGTCGAGCTGCGCGACCGGGTGCCCGGCTACTCCGTGTCGCTCGTCAAGGCCGCCGCCCGGCTGCGCGGACGGCCCGTCGGCCCGGTACGGGCGCCGCTCACCGATCCGTCCGCCGCCCATCTCGCGGAGCTGGAGACCCTGGTGGGGACGGGGCTCGGCCTGGTCGGAGCGGCCCGATGAGTGCGACGGAGGGGTACGCGGGTACGGATCTGACCATCGCCGAGGTGCGGCTCACCCCGATCCTGGTGGCCGATCCGCCGCTCCTCAACACCCAGGGTGTCCATCAGCCCTACACGCCCCGCCTGATCATCGAGGTGGTGACGGACGGCGGCGTCACGGGGGTCGGGGAGACGTACGGGGACGCCAAGTACCTGGAGCTGGCCCGCCCGTTCGGCTCTGCTCTGACGGGCCATCGACTGGCTGACGTAAATGGATTGTTCACACTCATGAACAACATGTCCGTGGACGCGTCCCGGGTCGATCGTGCCGTGGACGTCGGAGGGTTGCGGGGTGTCCAGACCGCCGACAAGCTGCGGCTGTCCGTTGTGTCCGGGTTCGAGGTCGCCTGTCTCGACGCGCTGGGCAAGACGCTCGGGCTGCCCGTGCACGCGTTGCTCGGCGGCAAGGTCCGGGACCGGGTCGATTACAGCGCCTATCTCTTCTACAAATGGGGCGCGCACCCCGAGGGTGTCGCCGCCGAGGCCGACGACTGGGGTGCGGCGCTCGACCCGGCCGGAGTCGTCGCCCAGGCAAGGAAGTTCACCGAGCGGTACGGGTTCACGTCGTTCAAGCTCAAGGGCGGTGTCTTCCCGCCGGACGAGGAGATCGCCGCCGTCCGCGCACTCGCCGGCGCCTTCCCCGGACACCCGCTGCGGCTCGACCCCAACGGGGCCTGGTCCGTGGAGACCTCGCTCAGGGTCGCCGCCGAACTCGGCGACGTACTCGAATACCTGGAGGACCCGGCGCTCGGCACGCCCGCGATGGCGGAGGTGGCGGCGGGGACGTCGGTGCCGCTGGCGACCAACATGTGTGTGACGACGGTCGCGGAGATCGCGGAGGCTTTCCGGCGGGATGCGGTGCAGGTCGTCCTCTCGGACCACCACTACTGGGGCGGTCTCGGGAAAACGCGCGAACTGGCGGCGATTTGCGGGGCGTTCGGGGTGGGGGTGTCCATGCACTCGAACACCCACCTCGGGATCAGCCTCGCCGCGATGACGCACGTCGCCGCGACCGTCCCCGATCTGCACCACGCGTGCGACTCGCACTACCCGTGGCAGTCCGAGGACGTCCTCACCGAACGCGTCGCCTTCGTGGACGGCGCGGTGCCGGTCTCCGACGCGCCGGGGCTCGGCGTCACGCTCGACCGCGACCGGCTCGACGCGCTGCACGCGCGGTGGCGGGACGACGCGCACCGTCATCTGCGGGACCGGGACGACGGCGCGGCGATGCGGGTCGCCGAACCGGGCTGGACGGCGCCCCGGGTCCCGCGCTGGTGAAGCAACGTCCTCGGGGACTGTCCTCGCGGGGCTGTCCTCGGAGGCTCAGGCCGAGTGCCGGAAGCCGATCGTCGGGACCGCCCTGCGCAGCGGCCACGGGCGGGACGTGGCGGGGAGCAGGGCCTCCAGGAAGGCGTAGCGCGTGAGGGCGGTCGGGTCCTGGTCCTCGTACTGCTGGACCCGCCGCCACCACGCCGCGATCTCCGACCAGCCGGGCGCCGACAGGGAGCCGCCGAAGTCCTGCACCGACAGGGCCGCCGTCAGGCCCGCGAAGGCCAGCCGGTCGGCCAGCGGCCAGCCCGCGAGGGTGCCGGTCACGAAGCCGGCCACGAAGACGTCGCCCGCGCCGGTCGGGTCCAGCGCGGCGACACGGATCGCGGGTACCTCGGCGGCTTCGCCGGTACGGCCGTCCACGGCGTACGCGCCCTCCGCGCCGAGCGTGACCACGGACAGCGGTACGCGCTCGCCCAGGGCGTGGGCGGCGGCGCGGGGGCAGTCGGTACGGGTGTAGCGCATCGCCTCCTCGGCGTTCGGCAGGAACGCCTCGCAGTGCTCCAGGTCGGGGAGGCCCGCCAGGTCCCAGCGGCCCGTGTCGTCCCAGCCGACGTCGGCGAAGATCCGGGTGCCGGCGCCGGCCGCCTCGGCGATCCAGGGGGCCGACGTGCCCGGGGTGAGCGCGGCGACGGCGGCACGGGCGCGGGGCGGGCGGTCCGGGGCCGGCTCCTCCGGGGGTGGCTCGTGCCCGTGGGACACCATCGTGCGCTCACCCTCGTACGCCATGGAGACGGTGACGGGGGAGTGCCAGTGCGGGACCGTGCGGGAGGCGGCGAGGTCGATGCCCTCGCCCTGCTCCAGGGCGTCCCAGCAGTACTCGCCGTAGTGGTCGTCGCCGAACGCGGCGGCCAGGGAGGTACGGAGCCCCAGGCGGGCCAGGGCCGTGGCCATGTTGGCGATGCCGCCCGGACTGGAGCCCATGCCCCGGGCCCAGGACTCGGTGCCGCGCACGGGGGCCGAGTCGAGGCCCGTGAAGATGATGTCCAGGAAGACGGTGCCGGTGAGATACACGTCCCAGGGCGGATCGCCGGCCGCGCGCACCCCCGCGAGCGGGTCGACATGGGCGCGCCCCCACAGATCGTCATCGTCGTTCACGGCCGAACACCCCCTGGCGGGACTTTCCAAAGAACGCCCCCAGTCTGCCGGACGAACCCCCCACAACAAGGACTCCGTGCCGGGCGCCACAGGGAGAGACAGGGCCCACGGGCCCACCCACCCCAACTGAGGGACGGCCCGGCACCGCCGAAGCGGCAGGAGAAGCTGAGCACCGCTGCGGCGGGATTTTCGGGGCGGCGACTCCGGGGAGGGGAGTGGACCTCGGCCCGGTCCTGGCAGGGGCAGCTCCCGGCAGGGCAGTGGACCCCGACGCGGCCCCGGCCGGAGGCCGCCCGGTAGGGGGAAGCCCCCGGGCACGGGAGTCACCTCCGGCCCCCGCCCCGGCCGGAGGCCCCCGCAGGGGAAGCGTCCCCGGTGCGGGAATCGCCCCCCCACCCTCTGCCCTGGCCTCGGCCGGAGGCCCCCCGCAGGGGAAGCGCCCCCCGGTGCGGGAGTCGCCCCCCACCCTCTGCCCTGGCCTCGGCCGGAGGCCTCCCGCAGGGGAAGCGCCCCCGGACGGGAGCCCGCCCCCATCCTTTGCCCCTGCCTCGGCCGGAGGCCTCCCGCCG